>JADGEQ010000053.1 GCA_016744295.1 Desulfobacteraceae bacterium
AGCATAGAGCCTGTCAGCTGGCCTATCCAGCGACAGAAAGGCACACCGACCGGAACGGGTATAAGATTTTGTGTTAATAAGCTACATGCGATTGCCCTGCTTAACCCCCGGCGATGATTTGGTTCATGGTGAGGTTAAATACAAAACAACCCTGCGTGCAAGCGGAACAAGTATGGCAGCCGTTGGAAACCCTACTGCCAGGCCGGTCATCCAGGCACGAAACCAGGTTGTTAAAAATGCTTCTGAAAATCCCAGGTTAACCGCCACCATGACAAATGACATGACAAAACTCATTCCAAAAGAAATCATAAACCCCATTAAAACACCTGAAAATTTTGGATTAATTTTCATAAATTTATTCTCCCATGGGGCATGCACCCCTGATTTGGTCCACCGGATCAGCTTGACACCGGCATTTTTGACACCAGTGCCCCTTGTTTTAATTTCCGCACTTTTTTTGAAATAACAGCTATATCCTCCAGCACCATATACAAAGAGGGGGTCAAAAGCAGGGTGACAAAGGTGGAGAAAAGAAGGCCAAACCCCAGGCTGATGGCCATGGGAATCAAAAATTGAGCCTGAACACTTGTCTCCAGAATCAGGGGCATCAGCCCGAAAAAAGTTGTAAGCGAGGTCAGAAGAATTGGTCGCATCCGTCGCTTACAGGCTTCTATGACTGCTTCACCAACATCAAGTCCGGTATCCCGATTCGTATTGGTTTTGTGAATCAAAATAAGGGAATTGTTGACCACCACACCGGCCAGGGCAACCAGTCCGAACAGACTCAGCATACTCAGGCTGTAGCCCATAATCATGTGACCGGCCAGGGCACCCACCAGACCAAAGGGAATGGTGATCATGATCAGAATCGGTTGGGTATAGCTTCGAAACGGTATGGCCATCAGTGCATAGATGGCAAATAGCGCCAGGATGAATCCCTCCTTGAGACTTACCAAAACCTCTTTCTGCTCCTTTTTTTCGCCAACCAATTCAAAAACGAGTCCGGGATAGTCGGTCTGCAATTTAGGCAAAAGACCCTGCTGCAGATCCAAAAGAATTTCAGCTGCATTGGATTGGGTGCTGTCCACGGTTGCCGTTACATTGATCACCCGTTTGCGGTCGATACGGTTAATTTCTGAAAACCCACGTCCTTCTTCGACCCAGGCAGCTCGGCGCAATGGAATCTCCCCGCCGTCCGGCGTGCGGATACGCATGGCTTCAAATCCCCAGAGATCCCTGCGGTCTTCATCTGGATAGCGCACCATCACCTTGACCTCGTTCCGTCCGATCTGGAGACGGAGGGCTTCAGCACCGTAAAAAGCGCCACGAACCTGTCGCGCCAGATCTTCTTCGGTGATCCCGAGGGTGCGGGCCCCGGGCTTGAGTTTAAGCTTCAACTCCTGTTTTCCCTGGGTGTGGTTGTCCTCAATGTCTCTCACACCCGGATACTGGGCAAGAACGGCTTTGATACGGTCAGCCGCCTTTGCCAGCACCAAATAATTCGTGTGGGCCATCTGGATGTCGATGTCGGCGCCAAGTTTCACGAGATTCGAGCTGAAAGTCAAAGCGTCGGCCCCGGGTATCATTCCAACTTCTTGCCGCCAGGCCTCGGTAATTTTTCCCACAGGAAGATCCCTTTTTTCGCTTTCTGTCAGAAACAATGCAATATCACAGAGCCGGGAGTCTGACTCGGATTGACCCCCCGCTGGCCCCCCCGCCACAATTGTGCCGCCGGATACCGCATATATATGGCGGAAGATGCTCTCTTTTCCTGGGCGGTTTTTGTCGATCTTCTCAACAATTTTCATGGCCTTTTCAATGATCATCTGCCCAAGTGCTTCGGTTTGTACCACCGGCGTGCCCGGCGGCATGCGAAGGGATACGGTCACAACGTCGCCATCCACTTCAGGCATGAAGTTGAACTTTAAAAACCCGCCTCGCACCATCCCCACTGAAACCAGAAAAATAGCCATACAAATGGCCACAATGGTGTATCGCTGACCAATGCAGAACCGGATCAAGGCATTATAGGGTCCGGCAATAAACCACTCCAGCAGACGGCTGAAGAACAAACGCGGTTGGTCTACTATTTTAAAAAAACCTTGCTTGGGCCCTGGCTTTTTCCCGTTGGAAAGATGTGCCGGCAGAATGAACAACGCCTCTACCAAAGAGACCAATAGCAGGGATATCACAACCAGAGGAATTGCTTTGATAAACTTACCCGTGGTGCCCGCCACATATACAATCGGGGCAAAGGCGGCAATGGTTGTTAAAACTGAAAAGACAACAGGGGTACTTACCTCAAGCACACCGTCAATGGCAGCCTTCATATGGGACTTTCCCTTTTGGCGATGGACAAAGATACTCTCTCCCACCACAATGGCGTCATCCACAAGAATTCCTATGGCCAGAATAAAGCCAAAAAGCGACATCATGTTGATGGAAACATCTAGGGCCGGAAGGACAAACAGGGCACCCAAAAAAGTAATGGGAAGGCCCGCCATGACCCACAAAGCCAATTTAATTTCAAGAAAAAGTCCCAGAACGATAAAAACCAGGATCAGACCGTATAGACCGTTGTTAAACAATAGATTCAGACGGCTGCTCAGCATTTCAGAAGTATCATTCCATGTGGCAACATGGATCGAATCAGGGAACCCGGCCTGCTTTTGTGTTACGTAATTAGTTACGATTTCTGATATTTGGGTGGGCTTTTGATCGGCAACCCGATAGACCTTTACCATGGCCGCAGGTTTCCCGTCAAAGGAGGCTGACAGGTCTGTTTCTTCAAAAGAGTCCTTTACCCTGGCAATATCCTCTAAGCTGATACGGGTGCCGTCCGGGTCCTCAACAATCGTGATACCGGCATATTCGGCAGCACCATACCGCTTCTCTTTGGTTCTCAGTAGAATTTCTCCGCTCCGGGTCTTGATCTTGCCGCCGGGCAGATCAAGGGAGGCTTGCCTGAGTCTTAGGGCCACCTCATCAAGGGTAAGATCATAGCGCTGAAGATTATTTTCAGATATCTCCACGGATATCTCATAGGGTCTTACCCCCCCCAACTCTACCTGGGTAATCTGGGAAAAAGCCAAAAGTTCTTCCCGGATGATTTCTGCCTGTTCCCTCAGGGTTCTTTCGGGCAGGTCACCGGAAACCACCACGGATATGACCTCGGTTAGATTGATAAGCTTTGTTACCACCGGTTCCTCAGCATCATCCGGAAAGGTGACGATCCTATCCACTTCACTTTTTACATCCTGGAGAATGAGATCCGCATTTTCGTTGGAACGGATTTCTGCAGTGACTGTGCCCAGACCTTCACCGGCCACGGACTGAATTTCCTTGATACCGTCAATACCGGTGATACTGTCCTCAATTTTAAGGATAATGCCTTCTTCTACTTCATCCGGGCTGGCCCCGGGATAGGCCACCGTGACCTGGATTTTGTCCAGGGCAATTTCAGGAAATATTTCCTGCTTTAAGGACATGCCTTTGACCAGTCCGCCCACCACCAAAAACAACATGAGCAAATTTGCTGCCACATGGTTTTTCACCATCCACTGCACCATACGCTGCATCAGATACTTTCCTCCATGGCCCGAAGTTTCATTCCGGGAACTGCCCCGGCAAGATAAGTTAAAATCAGCTTCTCCCCTTCTTTCAGGCCACGAACCAGAACTATTTGCTTTTCACGGCGGACAAATTTCACCTTACGGAATTCAAGACACTGTTTATCATTCATGACCCATACAATTGAATTGGGCCGCAGGGTGCCGGCAGGAATACAGGCAATATTTTCAATGGTTTTTCCTTTGATCAACACCTCCACAAAGAGTCCTTCCGCCAGATCAAAAGAATTTTTCCGCGAGATAAGGCCATAGGGGTCCGGCACACCAATCACCAACCGGGCCATCCGGCCCTTTGGGTCCACCTCTCCCAGGGTCCGGTCCACCCAACCCTGCCAGGTAAAGAATTGCCCCTCCACATCCATTCTCACACTGGCCGACCTGCTCCGGATCTTTTTATCCTGCTTTTGGGAAAGGGGAATCCATTGAAGGTCTGCAAAAGACACCGGTGTGACAACTTCAGCGGAATCTGTTCCGCAGACAACGGCAACGCTACTCCCGGTTGTGATATACTGACCGGGATCAATGGACTCGGAGCGGATGCGACAATTAAAGGGGGCATAGATTTTTGTCCGCCGGATGTCAGTGAGCCGCTGCTCCAGATCGGCCTGTGCCGATGCAAGGGCTGCCCGGGCATTTTTTAGCTGGGGTACATAAAGCACCAATGGGTTGGGCCGGGATTTTTTCTTCATTTGGATGCGTTCCCATTCGAGACGGGCCACCCGGGCTTTGCTTTCAATTTCGGCAATCTCATATTCTGCCTTGGCGACTGCGGCACGACTCGTTTGGGCGGCCAACTCGTAGTCCACAGCCTCGACCCGGAAAAGCAAGTCCCCTTTCTTAAAAACCCCTCCGGTAACAAAAGCCGGATCTAGACGGATCACCTTACCGCTGATCTGGGGAACGATATCGGCTATCATCCGGGGCTGAACTGTCCCAGTTGCCCACACCATGGTCGGACGGTTTTCCAATAGGACGTTCATGGTGGCCACCAAAGCGCCGGGATTTTTTCTGGCCTCTTTCACGGGGGGCGTTTTTTTAGCCGAAAGCCATTGCATACCGGCAATGCCGGCGATAACGACTGCCAAAGGAATCAATACAGCCATTAATATTTTTATGATGCGCATAAATTTTTCCTATTAAATTGTTTCTTTTTTATTTCAAAATCCATCCAGCTTCCGCCCAGGGCCCTTATCAGGCTAATACGGTCTGAAATCAATTTTCGACGCGCCGACAGCAGCCGGCTTTGTGCATCAAAATGCAGGGTCTGGGCGGTCAGCACCGGAAGATACTCGGAGAGTCCGTCCAGGTATTGGTCCCCGGCCAGCTGCAATGCCGACCCGGCAGCCGCCTCTTCCTCTTTTAGCCGCTGAATCGCTTCCTGGGTTGTACGATGATTCACAAGGGCATCTTCAACTTCCTGGAAGGCCGATAGAACCGCATACCGATAACGGCCGAATTCTTCTTCGAACACGGCCCGGGTTCGGTCAACCTCAGCCTTTCGGCTCCCCCAGTCAACCAAGGGAAGAACAAAATTTCCCATAAGGCTCCATACGGTTTCGGAAAGACTGGTGCCATAATCCGTACCAGCCCGGCCATAGTCCGCCAGCAAGTTGATCGAAGGAAATCGGTCTGCAACAGCAGCGCCGAGCTTTTGATCACTTGCCCTCAGACGCAGAAGCGCCGCCTTTATATCGGGCCTGCGCGTGAGCAGTTCCGATGGCAGGCCAGCTGGATAGAGGGCAAAAAAATCAGGAAGATCGGCACCCCCCCCTTCCATGGCTGAACCCGGATATTCTCCGATCAAAACCGAGAGGGCATGGGCCGTTGTGGCAAGGGTTGAATGGAATTGTGGCGCCATTGCCCGGGCAGTCGCCAGGGTTTGCCGGGACTGATATACGTCCAGGGCTGTTACCATTCCCTCAAGGTAACGTTGATTAACGAGTTCAAGTGTGGCTTCACGGGTTTTCACTGTTCGGTCGGTCAACTCAAGCTGGGCCCGCTGCTCCACCATTAAATAATAGAGATCCACCACCTGGGCAGAGATGGTCAGATAAAGGAACCGGATGTCTTCAAGGGATGCATCCCTTTCAAGCTCGCTGGCCAGACTTTGAGATTTAAGCTTGTTCCACAAATCCACTTCAAAGCCGGCGGTTAGGGACAACTCGTAGCTGTTACCGGTCCCAGCCCCCTGGGTTCCGGACTTGGACCGGGCGCCACTTCCCTCCATATTGATATAGGGAAGACGGCTGGCACCTGTCTTGCGGGCCACCGCCTCAAGCTGCCCGAGGCGCGCAACCGCCTGATCCAGATCCAGATTTCCTTTAAATGCCTTTTCCATGATCTGGTTTAGCCGGTCATCTCCCCAGGCCTCCCACCACCGTTCAGGAGCAGTTGATGTCTTGGGTGAGACCGGCTGTTTCTGGTAGGTTTTCGGAAGGGAAACACCCGGATCTATTGTTTTTGGGGTGTACACCGAACACCCGCAACAGATTATGGTGAGAAGGCCTGCCACCCAAGCAATTGAAAAAATTTGGTAAAAAAATTTTCCAGGGATCATAGGGCAACTCCGTCGGGGTCTATTTGTATCGTCTGCCAGATCTGGTGATCTATAAGGCCAAACCGAATCAACAATTTTGACAATTGGATGCCAAGACTGGTTTTGGCCGGACTGATCATGGCCAAATCCCAGCAAAGATGGACAGTCAGGTCTGTCTCGTAGATCATGTTACGGTACAGGCTCATACCCATTAAGCCATCGGCCTCCAAATCATGCTCAATATGGCAACAAAGCCTGAGGGCATCATTATATTCGGTCTTTCCGGCGGTTCTGACATTCACAATTTCGAGCCAAGTCATTCTTATTTCTTCCTAATTTTTTGAGCCGGTTTAGCTCTATTGTTCCAAAACAGGCATTTCTTTCGGCCTGGTTCCCTATTGGGTATCCCCTGGCGTATATGTTGGCCCGGTCCAGGCCTAGGAGATAAGCCCCAGGGGATGTCAATATGCATTAGCCAAATTCGTGCCAACTAAATTTTAGTTTAAATACGGATAGTTACAAAAGAACAGCCCTTAATTCATGATATATCATAAAAATTATTGTTAAATACCGTGAGTGATGTTAAATATCATAAAAATCCATATCCACCACAAAAGGAAAGATTTAAATGACTCAAACTGATTTTTTTCGTCGGGCAACCTTGCTGATCTGTAGCAGTTTGGACATCGAAAAAGTACTCCAGCGCTGTATGAAACATTTGGCTGAATTCATGCCGGTCTCAGGCATATACCTAAACCAATTCGAACCAGACCTTGGGCTTATTCGGTGTCTTGCCATGGTGACCCGGGATGGAGATATAAAAAAAATGCCCCCCACCTCTTTGCCCAAAGAAGCGATCCAGATCATTAAATCAAATCTTCGTACAGGAAATAAGGTCCAGATCGTCAACCAACCGGAACTCAATCCCATATCCAGAACCTTTTTCCACAACTTTGAACTATCCAACCTCTCGTTTATTATCATGCCGCTGAGTGTTGAGGGTGAAACCTTGGGAGCCCTGGGCATAATGGCCAAGGGCAAGGGACAGTTTACCCAAGCCCATGAACAATTGCTCACCCAGCTGCGGGAACCGTTTTCCATGGCCATGTCAAACGCATTGCGCCACAGGGAAATCATAAAGCTCAAGGAAATGGTGGAAGCTGAAAACCGGGAGCTGCACAAGGAACTGCGTCACATTTCAGTTGATGAAATCATCGGAGCGGATTTCGGGCTGAAACATATCATGAAGATGGTCCGGCAGGTAGCTCCCATTGATACGCCGGTTACACTTTTGGGGGAAACCGGAGTTGGCAAAGAGGTTATTGCCAACGCCATTCATTCCTTGTCCCAGCGAAGAAATGCCCCCTTTGTCAGGGTCAATTGCGGTGCAATTCCGGGAAGCCTTTTGGACAGCGAGCTTTTCGGGCATGAAAAAGGTGCCTTTACCGGCGCCATTGAACCCAAAAAAGGGCGCTTTGAAAGGGCAAACAAGGGAAGTATTTTTCTGGATGAAATCGGTGAGCTTTCCCCCCAGGCACAGGTCCGCCTCCTTCGGGTGATCCAGAACAACGAGATCGAACGGGTGGGAGGAAAAAATACAATCCCCATCAATGTAAGAATCATTGCGGCCACCCACAGAAATCTTGAAAAAATGATCGCTTCGGGACAGTTTCGAGAAGATTTATGGTATCGCCTCAACACATTCCCCATCATGATCCCCCCCCTAAGACACCGGAAAGAAGATATTCCCGCATTGATTCACCATTTTCTGGAAAAAAAGTCAAAGGACTTGAAAATACCCAGATTGCCGGTCACAACTGCAGCGGACATTGAGCGACTCAAGGCCTATCCCTGGCCGGGAAATGTTCGGGAACTGGAAAACCTTATTGAACGTGCTCTCATTCAAAGCAGTGGCCGAAATGAAAGCGAACCCCTAAGATTTGAACACTTCATTTTCCCGGCGAATATGGATAAAACACAAGAAATTTTGTCTGAAAATCACAACCTGCTCTCACTTGATGACGTCATGTCCCGGCATATCCAGCGGGCGTTGCAATTGACAAAGGGAAAAATTTCAGGACATAACGGGGCCGCCCAGATCCTTGGCATCAATCCCAATATCCTAAGAAGCCGGATGCGAAAGCTGGGAATACCCTTTGCCGGATCAGAAGGGCGTTAATTCACAAAAAGGATCCGAGGAACCGCAAATTTTGAAGTGACTTGAAAACAATTACGATATTTTTCTGATCCACCAAAATCGGAATCTGAATGGATCTTTGTTATTGCCAGGTTCTCTTTGCTAAAAATCGTGAATATTTTTGACTTGCCCTATTGCAACCCGGGGAACACAAGATGTTTGTTTCCACGATATCACCGCAATGAAAACTCTGGCTCAAAAAATTTACAAGCAATTTAAATCCAATTCAAAAATAATGGACCGTCGAAATTACGGCACTCCTGAACTGGTAAAGGACATTAACCAAAGAGGACTATGGTGCACCCGGAATTTTTCAGAAGTTTTTTTTGAAACTGGTTATAAACTGGAGGGACCCCAAATGCGCAGGGATATCGTGGTGGGAGATGCATCCTGCTTTGGATGCCCGGTAGCCTGCGGGAAACGCAGTTATGTAGCCTCAGAAAAATATGGCCCAATGCGCATTGAAGGACCTGAGTTTGAAACCATAGGTCTCCTAGGGCCAAATTGCGGTGTGGGTGACTGGGAGCACATTGTCAGGGCCACCCAAATCTGTGATGATTATGGTTTCGACACCATGAATGCCGGTGGATGCGTGGCATTGGCAATGGAATGTTTTGAAAAAGGTATTATCGGTCTTAACATGGATGAAGACTCGCTTAATTCCGCTGCGGAACGGATAATTAATCTGGAGCGGTTGTACAATAGCAGGCTCGGAGTTTCTCGGAAAGACGACACCTTGCCCCAACGATTCTTAAAAGAATCAATGATCAAAGGGAACAGTGCAGGAGAAACCATAGAATTGGATCCCATGCTGGATGAATATTATGATATCATGGGATGGTCAAAGGATGGTTTGCCTCCAGAGGAAAAGAATTCTCATGGACCTTCTTATGGAAAGCGTCAAAGCTAAAGTCATTAGGGACAAGGTTTTTAATCACCAAACTTCTTTATGCTTAATCGTGCTTAACGGGCACCAATGACATACTTAAAATTATCCGATATGGCGCCGGAGATGTTGATATCTTTGAATAGAGTCTCGGCCAGCTTTCGGATAAATGTCATCTTGTCCTCCCGGGGATAAACAGGCACAAGCTTTCCTTGTACCTGGGCCAATTCTCCGGCCCATTGAACAGCATCATCCAAATTTCCCAGACGGTCAATCAGTTTGAGTTTTAATGCCCTTTGCCCGGTGTACACTCTGCCGTCGGCAAGTTTTGCCATATTATCAAACACCATATTTCTAGCCTTGGCCGCATCAGAGACAAACTGAAGATGAAGTTCATCCACAAGGTCCTGAAAAATCTTTTTTTCGTTATCTTTCAACTCCCGCAAAGGGGATCCCATGTCCTTGAACTCCCCGCTTTTAATTACCACAGGGGAAATACCGATTTTTTTGGCAATTTCCATGAGATTTGCATATTCCATGATCACACCAATACTCCCGGTAATGGTCCCTGGATTTGCCACAATACCCTGGGTGGCCACCGCGATATAATATCCGCCGGAAGCTGCCACCGACCCCATTGAGGCAATCACTTGCTTTTGGGAGCGGGTTTTGATCAACTCCCGGTATATTTCCTGGGAAGGACCGATACCACCGCCGGGGCTGTCAATTCTGACAATGATGGCTTTAATATCATCATCATCTCTGAAAGTTTTGATATCCTCAATAATTTTTTTAGACGACATGATGGGCCCGATCACTTCGACAATTCCGATGTTACCCTTTTTATTACCCAGAGAATCTGAAAATCCGGTATCCAGCATGTTTGAACTAAGGGAAAGAAGCCCAACAAAGCCTATAAAGGCCAGGGTCATACAACCTGCGATAATGGTCATAAAAAACAAAAACGGGTGTCGTCGCGAAAACATGAATATATATCCTGTATAGGGTTAAAGAACCTGATTGGGAACCCGCTTAAAGAGGGTTAGTTTCGGATCAGGTAAAATAAAAAAGGACCGGATAAAACACTCTTTACCCGGCCCCTTTAACGATATGGAAAATGCAATCACTTAGATTTCATTATTCTTCGTCTTTATCCTCACCAGCAGGTTCCTGGGTTTTATTGGCTTCAAGCTGCTCCTGGATGTTGTTCCTGAGGAGCTCACCAAATGACGAGGTCGCAGGTTTCATGTTCTTTGCAAACTCTTCAAGATACTTACCATCATCATCTTCGTCTTCTACAAGGCGCTTGATGGAAAGTCCGATCCGTCTTTCATCGGAATTAATATTCATTACCTTGGCAGTAATGGTTTCTCCGATCTGGTAATGCTCTTTCGGGCTCTTGATGTTTTCTTTGCTGATTTCAGAGACATGAACAAGGCCTTCAATGCCCTCTTCCAGCTCTACAAACACACCAAAGTCGGTGAGGTTTGTAATAACGCCAGAGATCTCTTTACCAACTTCATAGCGTTCTGCGACTGATTCCCATGGATCTGCCTGGGTTTGTTTGATACCCAGAGAAAATCTTTCATTGGATTTGTCAATATCAAGGACAACGGCCTGGATGGTATCATTCTTTTTGTATACTTCAGAAGGATGCTTGATCCGTTTTGTCCAGGAAATATCAGAGATATGAACAAGACCGTCAATGTCATCATCAATCCCGATGAACAGACCAAACTCAGTAATATTTTTAATCTTACCCTCGATAATAGTTCCAACGGGGTATTTCTGAGAAATAATTTCCCAGGGGTTGTCAACGGTCTGTTTGATACCCAGAGAAATCCTGCGATTATCAGGTTTCAAGTCAAGTACAACCGCTTCAACCTCTTCGCCCACTGCAACCATCTGGGAAGGATGACGAACCTTTCGGGTCCATGACATTTCAGATACATGGATCAACCCTTCTACGCCCTCTTCCAGCTCAATAAAGGCACCGTAGTCGGTCAGGCTGACAACTTTTCCCTTGATCTTTGAATCAATGGGATATTTTTCCACAGCTGTTGTCCAGGGATCAGGTGTCAACTGCTTCATACCAAGGGATACCCTTTCTTTTTCAAAATCAAACGAAAGAATTTTTACCGTAATATTATCACCGACGGAGAAAAGCTCTGACGGGTGTTTAACACGGCCCCAAGAAATATCAGTAATATGAAGAAGTCCATCCACACCGCCAAGATCGACAAAAATACCGTATTCTGTAATATTTTTAACAATACCGTCCATGACCTTGTCATTTTCGATGTTCTCAAGGGTAGTGGTTCGCAGCTCATCCCTTTTCGCTTCAAGAAGAACCCTTCTTGACAGAACGATATTATTTCTTTTCTTGTTGTATTTGAGGACCTTAAAAGTATAGGTTTTGTTTACCATTTCATCCATGTTGCGGATGGGGCGCAGATCAGCCTGGGAACCAGGCAAAAATGCAAGAAGCCCTATGTCAACGGAAAAACCACCCTTGACCCGACTGGTAATAACGCCTTCAATGGTCTCGTCTGCATCATAAATTTCTTTAATTGCATCCCAAACCTTCACTTTTTTGGCTTTTTCATGGGACAAAAGAACTGTTTCTTCTTCTTCATCCCAGACTTCAATCATTACCTCAAATTCATCATTGACTTTGACATTTACATTGCCTTCCTCATCAATGAATTCATGAATAGAGATCTGGCCTTCAGATTTATACCCCACATCGACAAGAACTTTTTCCTTGCCAACGGATATGACTGTTCCAGTAACTACCTGCCCTTCTTCAAACTTGCTAAGGCTGGATTCATAAATGCCCAAAAGCTCTTCCATGGTCTCTTCACCAGTAAATTCCATCTCTGGCTCAGATACTGCTTCCTGTGTCTCTAATTCTTCTGTATTCATTTCTTGGTCTTCGTTTTCTTCAGCAATGTTGTTCATTAATATTATTCCCCCTAATCGAATTTTTTTTTGCACCCGTACCCCCTCGAACAAAGAGAATCCGAGTACAATTTGCCTTTATATCAACTCAAACTAGAATAATCAAGCCAATTTTAGTAATAATCAACCTTTTTGAATGTTTTTCAGAATTTTCTCCACAACTTCAGGAATGCTCAGATAAGAAGAATCAATTTTAATGGCATCGGATGCCACCCTCAGGGGAGCCTCTTTTCGCTGGGAATCATTGGTGTCTCTTTTTTCCATATCCTGTTGAACTTTTTGGATGTCCTCTTTCCCTTCCGGCATCTCCTCATATCTTCTTTTGGCCCGAACGGACAGATCAGCAAACAAAAAAAACTTAAAGGGGGCATCGGGGAAAACAACGGTACCCATATCCCGCCCCTCAAATACGGCATCCTGACTCTGGGCAATATTTCGCTGGATATCCAGCAAGGCTGACCTAATCTGGGGTTTTGCCGAAGTAGCCGAAGCCAGCATGGTTATTTCAGGGGTTCTTATATAAGGGGTGATGTCCCTGCCCGAAGAGATCAGCACAAGATTGCCTTTTTGCATAAGAAAATTCAATTCCAGCCCGGCAAGAAACTTCCCAAGACTGGCATCTGTCTCCCAATCAATCTTCTGCTGTTTTATTTCATAGGCCACCCCCCGGTAAAGTGCACCGGTATCCACATAGACACACCCTAATTGGTTGGCTAGAAGATTTGATATGGTTGTCTTTCCGGCACCTGCCGGCCCGTCGATGGTAATGATTCGATATTTCATTCTCTGTCCTTATTTTTCCCCAATACCTGTTTCAATGCCCCTATAAAATTCTGATTTTCTTCCTGAGTTCCTGTATTCACCCGTAAAAAGGTATCAAACCCATAAGATTTCAAGGACCTGACAATTACCCCTTGGCCAAGCAATTCATTAAAAATTTTGGTGGCATCTGTTTTCAGATCAACCATTAAAAAGTTTGCCTGGGTGGAAAGGGGAGCAAGCCCCATTTTAGTCAATGCCGAACTAAGATAGTCAATCCCCTCATTGATGGTTTGAACACTTTTATTTAAAAATGCTTCATCCTGGATAGCCGCCTCTGCGGCTACTTGAGCCATGGTATTCACATTGAAGGGCTGGCGAATTCGATTCAAAACTTCAGCCACCCCGGGGTCCATGATGCCATAACCAACCCTGAAACCTGCCAGACCGTAAGCCTTGGAAAATGTTCTCAAGGTAACAATCCTGGGATCTTTCAGCGGATCATCCATGGAGTTAAACACCGTCTTGTCACGAACAAATTCAATATACGCTTCATCCACCACGATAATCACATCCCGGGGTATTTTTTTTGAAAATCCAACAAACTGATTCCGGGTAATGGTACTGCCCGTCGGATTAAAAGGGTTGGTAACAAAGACCATTTTTGTTCTGGGCCCAACGCTTTTGACAATCTCATCAAGATTGGTAGTATAGTCTTTGAGGGGGACCATGACCGGAACCCCCTTGGCTGTTTTAACCGATATTTCATACATCAAAAAAGAAGGAAGAGGCATCACCGCCTCATCACCGGGATTTAAAAAACCATGGGCCAAAAGGGCAATGATATCATCGGAGCCGTTTCCCAACACAATGGTATCAACCCCCACACAAAACCTGTCTGCGATAAGTTGGCGCAACCCGTGGGGCACGGGCTCGGGATAACGATTCATACAGGAAAGCGCTGCATTGACCGCTTCATTCACTCGGGGAGAAAACCCCAATGGATTTTCATTGGAGGCCAATTTGACAGCCTTTGTGATATTGTATTCCCTCTCCAATTCCTTTAGGGGCTTTCCTGCTTCATAGGGCTTAATGGCCTCAACTGATGCACTAATTTTAAACTTCATGAATGATATCTCCTCCTGGTAAAAAAACAATATTTAGTTAGGATTTGAATTTTTGTCAACAACTATGGTAGAAATTGAAAGAAACCGTTAGATCACTCAACTTAAACAAAAGAGGCAATATGAACCCTAGGGTAAGGACCGGAATAGAAAATTTAAAAACCAATCCCCCTGACTACTTGAAGGGGAAAAAACTGGGGCTGCTTGCAAATCCTGCCTCGGTGGACAAGGGGTTTACCCATACCCTGGACATTATCAACCAGATGTTTCCGGGACAACTTCGGGCATTGTTTTCCCCCCAGCATGGCTTTCATGCAGAAAAACAAGACAATATGATTGAATCTGGCCATGGGGTTGAACCTATACTGAACATCCCTGTTTTCAGCCTGTACAGCGAGACAAGGGTTCCAACCCCTCAAATGTTTGATAGAATCGACACCCTGATCATCGACATCCAGGATGTGGGTACCCGGGTTTATACCTTTATATATACCATCTCCTACTGCATTGAAGTTGCAGCAAGGCTCAACAAAAGTGTTGTAATCCTTGACCGGCCCAATCCCATTGGCGGGCTAAAAATAGAGGGAAATATTTTGGAACCCGACTATGCCTCCTTTGTGGGACGCTTCCCCATTCCCATGCGCCATGGCATGACCGTTGGTGAAATTTCACAATTTTTTAATCAACAATTTAATCTGGGCTGTGACCTGAAAATAATTCCCATGGAAGGATGGAAACGAAGCATGTATTGGCAGGACACCGATCTTGTCTGGTTACCTCCCTCCCCAAATCTGCCAACACCCCTTTCCTGTATGGTATATCCTGGCCAGGTAATATTTGAGGGCACCAATATATCCGAAGGCCGTGGAACCACCCTCCCCTTTGAGCAATTTGGCGCCCCGTTTCTGGATACCCTGGCAATTGGACAAATCGCCGGAAAACGAATCAAGGGTGCTGTTCTCAGGCCCATAAACTTTGAACCCACCTCGGGCAAATGGCAGCAGCAGACATGCAAGGGCTTTCACATACATATCACCTCAAGGGATAACTTTTCACCCTATCTTGCATCCCTTTATCTTATGCAGCTTATTCTTAAATTTCATCCCGATAAATTTGAATTTAAACAGCCACCCTATGAATATGAATATGAACGACTTCCCATGGATCTAATTCTGGGCAGCCGGGATCTTAGGAAAAAAATCACTGAAATGAAAGAGATTGAAATCCTTGAAGCCAATTGGATAGAAGGATTAAATCACTTTAAATCCCAGTCAAGAAAATTTTATTTGTATGAGTAGATTGACATGACAGACAACGACATTACGAACAATCATATCCCGAACAAGGATATGACAAACAGTAATATTCCAGAAAATTGGAAAAGAATGAGCTTTAAAGGTAACAAAGTTTGGGTTGCCACCACGCAGGATGGGTTGTTCGTTGAAAATAATAACAAGGTTTTGATTAAATATGGTTTAAAACAAACCCATGAGTACTGGATAAGAAAGGACAGCCTGGAACCTCTGGAAAAGGCTGTTCCTGCCAGAAAAAAAAAGGCCGCCTCTCCTGGAAAACCATCCAGGGGTTTGAACACCCCCTTAAAAATTGAAGATTGCATTCAAATTTATACGGGTGCATCTTCTGGCAATCCGGGTCCGGCAGGTATCGGAGCGCTCCTGATTTACAATAAAAACCGTAAAGAAATTTCCCAAAACATTGGGATTGCCACCAATAATGTTGCAGCGCTGTCTGCCATTAGAATAGCGATTTCCCATCTAAAACGGTACAATCTACCCGTACGGATTTTTTCAGATTCAAGTTATGCCATTGGCGTTCTGACCCAGGAACACAAACCCCAGGCAAACAATAAATTGATAATTGATATCAGGAAGATGATTCAACCATTTACAGACCTGGAATTCATCAAAATCAAAGGCCCGGGTATAAAGGAAAATGAGGTGGCTGAGTTCCTTGCAACCTCTGCCATTAACAAAAAAGGGCCGTAACAATACGGCCCTTCTACAAACAAAATTGCAATAACGGAGTTCTATTTTTTCAAATCACTAAGTTCTTTTTCAAGTTCGGCTATTTTTGCTTTGTCATCATCAACCGGCGCATCAACACCTTTATCATTTTTCCAGGAATCTTTAAGTTCATCAAATCCAAGATAGAGAGCAAGACCACCACCCAACAAAAGTACTGGTGGAATACATCCTGCCAGAAGATTCAAAAATTCACCAAACCAAACCGCCAAGCCAACAACGCCGAGAAGAACTGCAATAGCTCCACCAATTAATGTCTTCATAAAATTATCCTCCTTAAGCTTTTCTGTTCAACTTTAATAAATATGATACCATTTATATAGATAATACGATTATCAATAGATGAAGAAAAATAGCACAAGGATAATTAATAATCAAGGCTATTTTGGCGGGGCTGTTTAAGCTTGCAAATGCAAGTGTTTATAACGGGTTTCAACTATTAGTTGTCTAATTTTAACACCCTTTTGGCAAATAATTAAGATTGCCATTACACCTAAGCTTTGATAATGGTTAAATCCTTAAATGCTTTGACTTTTCAGGCTTTACAAAAAAGGAATATTTCATGGGGTTGTTTCAAAGGATTAAAAGTTTTGTGTCGAATACAAGGACCAGACTTCGCAAATATATAAATTGTTTATTAGGGGATACCCAGGATTACTACACCAGTCTATACCCGGGAAATCAGAGTTATATTATCAAAAAAATCATTACCCGTCTGGTCAGAAAACTGAACCTGGATGATCACAATCTGGATAAAATCAAAAATATTGAACCCGAGAGTATTGTTGTTTTTGTCTGCAAAAACAAACGGATATTTGATTTTTTATATTTCCATACAAAACTCAAAGCCCTTGATTTGCCCTTTCCTGAGCTTGGGTTTGATTTTAGATTTTTTTTCCTTTTATCTATTAAAAGAGGCTGCAGGATTTTATTGTCCCATCTGGATTATTTTCTCCACCATTTCCATGTAAAGGACATGTATACATCCGGGTTTGCCCAAAAACAGCTTCAAAACAAAAAATCCGGATTTGTTTCCCTTATTGAAGAAGATGATTTTTATAAACGATTTATCAAATCTACCCCGGATCCTCTCTTTCATCTGATTGAGCTTCAAAAACAAATTGATACAAACCTGATCATTGTACCGGAAGATATTATCTATGTAACCAAGCCCATGCACAAGGATCCAGGCCTGACTGACATTCTGTTTGGGACCCATGAAAAACCCGGTTTGATCAAACGGATCTACACCCTGATCCGCTATCCTGAAAAAATCAGGATCGCGGTTGCAAAACCGATGAATCTCAAGGAGTTTATCAACCGACCTGAAATCGATTGCCTGGATGCAGAATTCCAGGCCCACCGATTAAGAAGCCATTTGGTGGATATTCTAAACAGACAAAGAAAAAGCATTACCGGGCCGATTTTAAAATCCCGCCAGGAAATTACCGAAGATATCCTGACCCGGAAATCCCTGAGGGAATATCTGGCTGATTACGCCGCAAAAAATAATATCCCCCTGTACAAAATCAACAAAAAAGCCGCATCCTACATAAAAGAAATCGCAGCAAATTATAACATGAGGGTCATTAAAACCCTCAGTGTAGTGTTAAACTGGGTTTTTAAAAATATCTTTGACGGACTGGTGGCCAACCAGGATGAAATCAACCGGATGCGGGAAAAATCAACCGAAGCACCCCTGATCCTTATTCCTTGCCATAAAAGCCATTTGGACTATCTGCTACTGCCCTATCTAATGTTCAAAAATAACATGCCCTGCCCCCATATTGCAGCTGGGAAAAATCTGTCCTTCTGGCCCCTGGGCCCCATTTTCAGAGGCGGCGGCGCCTTTTTCATCCGCAGAACCTTTAAGGGAGCCGAACTCTATACAAAGATTTTTGGCGCCTACCTTGAAAAACTGCTCTATGAAGGATTTAATCTTAAAATCTTTATTGAGGGCGGCAGAAGCCGAACCGGAAAACTGTTAAGTCCAAGACCCGGTGGACTCGGCATGATCATCAAAGCCTATCTGAACGGTGCCTGTGACAACCTGTATTTTGTCCCGGTCTTTGTGGGATATGACAGGGTTCTTGAAGAGGATGCCTATTTAAAAGAGATTGAAGGGGGGAAAAAAAGCCCTGAAACCTTAAAGGGATTGATCAATACTCGAAAATTTTTGAAAAAAAAATATGGAAAGGTTTATATCAAATTTGATGATCCACTCTCATTTAAAGACTATTTAAAAGAAAAAAAGGTTGACCTGTCACGGGCTACGGACGAGGAATACATGAAATTTATTAAAGAATTTGCTTATAAATTAATGAATTCCATTAACGAAAATGCCGTGGTCACTCCCCACGGTATCATTGCCTCGGCAATCCTCAATAATGCGCAAAATAATTTTGTAAAAAAACAGATGATAGAACGGGTAAATACTTATATGAATCTTCTGACATTCAATAATGTTGAATTGTCCGACACCCTTCTCATGGATCCGGATCAGGCGCTCAATATGGTGATTCATAATTTTATTTCCAGAAATTTTATTGAACTTGCCGATGAAGATGAAGGTGAAATTTCCGACAATACCACCTTTATTGTCAAGCACAATAAACGGGCTATTTTGGACTATTATAAGAACTCTGCTATCTCCTTTTTTGTTCCGTCAGCATACACCGCTGTCGCTATTCTTGAAATTGATCAATTTAAATTTTCCCTGTCCGACCTGGTTCCCCGGTATAAATTTTTACAAAAAATGTATACCGATGAATTTTCCTATGATCAGGAGATCACCCCGGAAGAACAAATATCCAAATGTATCAAAGGATTTATAAATGAAGGCATACTGGTCCCAGACCCTGCCCAGGCAGACATGCTGAACCTTACATCCCAGGGACTTCGCAAGCTAAAATGGTTTTCCGCTTTTTTGCTCCCCTTCTTTGAATCCTATAAAACCTGCCTGCTCTTTCTGGAAAAAGAGAAAACAGATAAATATGACGCAAAGGAGCAGACCAAAAAAATCCAGTCCTTTGGCAGCAAACTTTATAAACGAAATAATATTACACTTAAGGAATCCCTATCCCTTGTCAATTACCGAAATGCCGCCACCTATTTTGCCAGAAACGATATCAATGGATCCGAGGATCAGATTCAGATTGATTCGTATAAAAAGATTATTGACCGGATGATCCGGCTCACGGTGTCCTAACTATTATGCGAGCACTTATTCTTGCCGCAGGGCTTGGCACGCGTCTGTTACCTTATACTACAAGTGTCCCCAAACCCTTGTTCACACTCAACCAACGTCCCGTGCTGGACCTTGCCATCCAAAGGCTGATCCATTGCGGATGTGACAAAATTTTTATCAATACCCACCATTGCCACGGGCAGATAGATGAGTTTATCAGCCGACATCCTTTTAAGCATATTATCCAAGCGGTATATGAACCCCAAATTCTTGACACCGGCGGAGCCATTGCCAATCTCCAGCAATTTTTAGACACCGACCCTTTTTTTGTAATCAATGCCGATATTATTTCAGATGTTGATCTTACACAGGTATATGCATCCCATTTGAAATCCCGGGCGATTGCCACCCTTGTGCTCCATGATTGTCCTGAATTCAATAAAATTCAGACGGATACAAAAGGGTTTATCAAAAATTTTAATACCCCCGGAGGAAAGGGTCTTGCGTTTACCGGAATTCAGGTTTTGTCCCCTGATATTTTTTTGCATATGCCAAAAAAATCAGACATCTTAACCGAACCCGATCCGAAAAAGTTTTCCAGCATTGATATTTATCAAAGTTTGTGCCCGGCAAAAAAGATAAGGGGTCATGTGGTTAAACAGATTTTCTGGAAGGATATTGGCACCCTCCCCTCCTACACACAAACCTCCAGACAATGCCTTGTTGCCAGTATCCTTAATCTGCCGGCAAAAATTATCCATGAAATTCAAATCAACCCAATCCCAGGGGACGGATCGGATAGATTGTGGTTCAGAGCCCGGCACAAAAATAACAGCCTGGTCATCTCCGACCATGGCATCTGCCTTCCTTCCAGTGAAAACCTGTCCCAGCTCCAAGCCTTTGTCAGCATCGGCAACCACCTGGAGACCCACAATATTGCCGTCCCCAAAATTTTAGGTCACGACCCGCTTTCAGGCCAGGTGGTTCTGGAAGATCTGGGGGATACCCATCTTGCCTCAATGGTCAACCAAAGCCAAAACCCGTCGGCCATCATAGCACTCTATAAACGCGTCATTGACCGGCTCATTGATTTTTCTCAAAAAGGGATCCAAAACTTTGATACCAATTGGACCTGCCAGACAGCCTCCTATTCAAGGGAACTCATCCTGGAAAAAGAATGTGCCTATTTTATGACATCATTTATCCAAAATTATCTGGGCAAAGATCTTTTATTTGAATCCTATGCCCATGAATTTGATATAATTGCCGACAATGCCTTAAAATATACCCATGAGGGATTGATGCACCGGGACATGCAGTCCAAAAATATAATGATACAAAATGAAAATATTTATTTCATAGATTTTCAATCTGCCAGAAAGGGCCCTTTGCAATATGATCTTGCTTCACTTTTAATAGATCCCTATGTTAAACTACCGGATATCATTCAAAAAGAGTTGTTGGAATATGCCATGTTCCGGTTGGGGATCGATTCAAAGGATCATAAAGAAGAATTTAAAGAATGCTATCACTTTTGCTGCCTGACCCGAAATCTTCAATTTTTGGGGGCCTTTGCCTTTCTTTCCCGGGTGCGGGGCAAAAAATCTTTTGAAGCCTATATCCCGAATGCAATTGAATCTCTAAAATCCAATATCCTGGGAATGGGGTCCTTACCAGCCCTGGGTGAACTTATAAAAAGACTATAAGGAGTTTTTTTTATGAAACTTATACCGATTATGATTAACGGGCTGCCTGGAAACGTGGCCCGTACAATGGCTGCCGCAGGCATTTCAGATAACCGCTTTATTGTCATACCCTACTCCCTGACAGGCAAGGATATTATTGAACCTTCCGCAATGGTGGGCGAACAGGAGTTTTTACTTGTCAAACCCGACACCAGGGATGATAAAATAAAAAAAATTTTGTCCCAATACCCTGATCTTATTGCCATTGACTATACCCACCCCAGTGCAGTGAATGAAAATGCCCGATTTTATACCCAAAACAAGATCCCCTTTGTCATGGGAACCACCGGGGGAAACCGGGGAGAACTGGAACAAACAGTCCAAGAATCTACTTCTCCCGCCGTCATAGCCCCGAACATGGCCAAACAGATTGTGGGTCTCCAGGCCATGATGAGTTATGCCGCTCAAACATTTCCGGACCTGTTCCGTGGGTATAACCTTGAAGTAAAGGAAAGCCACCAGCAGGGCAAGGCAGACACCTCAGGGACTGCCAAAGCCATGGTGGGCTATTTCAATGAACTGGGCGCCAATTTTGCAGAAGACCAAATCCAGCAGATCCGGGACCCCCAAGTCCAGGAGAAACAATGGGGCATTCCCAAAGAACACCTGTCCGGACATGGGTGGCATACTTACACCCTCACTGCCGAAGACGGATCCTCTTTGTTTGAATTCAAACACAATATCAACGGCAGGGATATCTATATTTCCGGAACCTTTGATGCCGTGGTATATTTAAGGAAAAAGATTCTCTCAAAGGAAAACAAAACAACACTATTTACCATGATTGATGTCCTAAACCAAAATTAATATTTTTATGGGTCTGTACCTGAAAATAATGTTGGCCCTGTTTGGCCTGGCCTATCTGATCAGTCCGGTGGATATTATTCCCGACCTTTTGGTGCCCTTTCTGGGATGGGTTGATGACGGATTTGTTTTATGGACCATTCTCCATCTGATCAGATATGGAGAACTCCCCTGGTTTTTCTTCAAAAAAAAGGACTGGACCTCCCAGTCCTTTAAACAGAAGCCCCCCCCTGAGAGAACTGGCAAAAAAAACAAAGCCCATTTTTCCCCAGGAATCGACTCGGAATCCATCAACTCGGCCCACAAGATTTTAGGGGTATCTGCCAATGCCACATGGGAAGAGATCCAGGCAGCCCATAAAGAAAAAATAAAACAATACCACCCGGATAAGGTTTCCCACCTTGGGGAAGATTTTTCAAATCTGGCAAATAAAAAATTTCTTGAAATCCAGGGAGCCTACGAAACTCTGAAAATGAGGCATTGAAAACAAAGCGCTGAAATGAAAGTGCTATAAGTGGGCCCGCATCCCTATAAAGGAGACCTGTGTTGACTGATTCTCTTTTGGTTCACAATCAAAAAATTGAAGTCGAATGGCACCGCTGGGAAAATTCAAACAAGCCAACCTTGGTTTTTCTCCACGAAGGTCTTGGGTGCGTGTCCCTATGGAAAGATTTTCCTTGGGCACTCGCCCAAATGACCCGATGTAATTGCTTTGTATATTCACGCCCGGGCTATGGATTGTCTGCCCCATGTGTTTTGCCAAAAAAAATTAACTTCATGCACACCCATGCCCTCAATTTTCTTCCAGCCGTTTTAAAGGCTGCTGGAATCCGGGATCATATCATTATCGGTCACTCGGACGGTGGATCCATCGGAATCATATATGCAGGCAGTTCCAGGGCAATTCATCTCAAGGGAATGATTAGCGAAGCTGCCCATGTGTTCTGCGAACCAATCACCCGGGATGCCATCAAAGAGGCCAGACACCATTATCAGCACAAGAATTTAAAAACCAAGCTTGAAAAATACCATGGCCCTAACACAGCGGGTGCATTTTGGGGCTGGAACAATGTGTGGCTTGCGCCCGGATTCCTGCACTGGAACATAGAAAAGTTTCTAACACAAATTAAGGTGCCGGTACTTGCTATCCAGGGCCGCCATGACCCCTACGGAACCCCGGCTCAATTGACAAGCATATCTTCCGGAACAATAGATTGTGAAGCCCATTTATTAGACAATTGCAGCCATGCCCCCCACCAGGAACAAAAAGATATGGTTTTATCCCTTATGGCAAAATTTATTCAAAAAATCATTGCGATATCTTAAAATTTAAGTACTGAATACGATTCCCATAGTTTGATTGACAGGAAAGGTTAATTTTATTAGACTTATACTAGGATAAAAATTGGGGTCTGTTTAAATCATAAAAAAACCTGTTTTTTCGCCGAATTTAATTACAGCACTCATTTAACGCCGTTTTCAAGGATATATGGTGTCCAATTTAATCAACGTTTCAAAATTTTATAGAAACTCACCTCTAACCTTCAGGCTGTTGGTTTATATTCTTTTATCCAGTTCCCTTGTAACGCTCTTTGCTACGATATTCCAGATTGGCATGGAATATAGAAAAGATATGAATTTTATAACCAAAAGACTCCATGAAATTGAAATCAGTCATTCCAAAACCATTTCAGTAGGCGTATGGAATTATGATGAAGACCAGATTGAAAATTTAATGAGTGGCGTTTTGCTATTGCCTGATATCAAATATATGGAAATTCAATCAGGGGAGAAACTTTATTCAAAGGGCAAGAAACCGGTTAAATCATTTTTATCCCATGAATTTAAACTGCCCCGAATTGATCAGAAAGAAGAGCTGGGAACTGTATTCATTGCCGCCAGCCTTGAGAATATATATCAACGCATGAAGGAACGGGTTATCATAATTTTAAGCAGCCAGGCTGTAATAACCTTTATTGTTTCTTTTTTCATACTTTTTATTCTAAGATATCTTGTCACCCGCCATTTGAACACCATGGCCGAATTTACCAAAGGTCTTGATCTAAAAAAACTGGATCAATTTTTGGTATTGGACAGAAAAAAAACAAAATCCAAAGATGAATTGGACCGTGTGACCCAGGCCATTAACCAGATGATTGAAAATTTGGGAAATGCCGCCAGTGAAATGAAAACCCAGGCACGTATTCAAGGCGAACTGGATGCAGCGGCAATCATTCAAAAAGCCTGCACTCCAGAGAGACTGCCAAGTATTGATAATTTTGAAATCGCAGCAAAATTTTATCCGGCCAGGGAGATGAGCGGAGATTATTTTGATATTATCAAAATGGACAATAATTATGTAATGTTTGCCATTGCCGATGTATCTGGAAAAGGCGTTTCAGCTGCCATGTATGCCAATATTACCCGGGTTCTGCTGAGGGATAAGGAAAAATTACACCCTTCACCCATCAAACTATTGTCCTCCTTGAACCACAGTTTAGGAAAAGAGTTTCATTCCAATCATTTTTTAACGTTGAGCTACATGGTTCTTGATCTTAAAACCAATTTAATCACCTATGCCAGTGCCGGGCATGAACCTTTGATATTGATTCGTAAAAACCATACGAAAATCACCTTTTTAAAACCCCATGGATACCCATTTTCCGAACTTCATACAGACCTGTTTGACCAGAGAATCTGCCAGGAAACCGTATCAATTCATGCCGGAGACCTATTGTTTTTATATACAGACGGGTTAACCGATGCAGAAAATGAAAACGGAGAAATGTTTGGAGAGGACCGCCTCTACCAAATTCTTCTTGACCTTCATCACCTGCCTGTTTTGGAAATTCATGAATTACTATTAAAAAAAATCAAAGAATTCAGGGGATTAGCGCTGCAAACTGATGATATAACAATGATCCTTTTAAAAAGAGTATAAAAATGAAAGAAAAGGAGACCAAACGCCATGTTATTGCAAAAAGAGTTCGATGAATTAATGGAATTCATCGCAAAAGAAGGCAAATCACTCGGATTGACGACTCAGAACACAGATAACATTTCATTGGAAATTGAAACGAAACTAAGCTTTTCTTTTCCCAGCAATACCTCTCAACTTGAATTGATCCGGCTTGTATCCACAAGGGTTGCCGGATATGTTACAGCATTTACCGAAGAAAACATAGATGACATTGGGCTTGCCATGGACGAGGCATGCACCAATGTCATAAGCCATTCTTATCTAAAAGACCAGGAAGGTATGATAAAGGTTAAATACACATTGTCCCGGAAGAAGATCAAAATAAAAATCCTGGATGAAGGGGAAAAAGGTCAGTCATTCAATCCGGATGAGTTATCCCCCCTGGACAAGGAAGAATATCTCAGAAACCTGTCAAGGGGAGGTTTGGGAGTCCATCTGATTAAAAAGATAATGGATGAAGTTGAGTACACGGTGTCACCGGGTGTCCACAATTGTTTAAAAATGGTTAAATATTCAGGATAATAGTTAATACCAAACAGGCTGAACCCTATTGCGCATAATTGTTCGTTTACACAAAAGAGACCATACCCAATGAAAAGATTAAGCATAAATCATGAAAAAAAAGAAAATGTAGATATCATCATCCTTGACGGAATATTGAATGCTGACACTGTTTCCACACTGGATGATATGCTAAATGAGCTTTCCAAATCAGATTGTCCCTGTCTGATTCTGGATGTATCAAAACTCACCTATATCAGCAGTGCCGGAATCGGCTGTTTCATCGGCATTATCAAATTGATCCGGTCAAAAAACGGCGACATCCACTTTTATAATATGCTGCCCAAAGTACATCGGGTTTTTAAGCTTCTTGACATGGATGAATTTTTTAAATTTTTCACAAATTTTGAACAAGCCGTCTCAGGTTTTAACGCATAAACAGAGCCAAAGGCGATATTTTTTATGAATGCACCTCAAACACAAATAGATCTGGAAAAAAAAATACATCTGCTGGAAACCATTTCAGAATATGCCAGGTCTCTGAGCGCTGCCAATTCATTTAAAGAAATTTGTGACGCCGTGATGCTAACCTGCATGGGGCAAAAAGGAATAGATGTAACGGCTGTCCTCATTGTTGAAAAAGATGCTTATTCCCTATTTGAAATCAAATCGATCCGGGGATTTAAGAAAAATTTGATCGGGAAAAAAGTAGAATTCCCCCGAAAAATAATAGATGGACTGGCAGGCCGGCAGCATTACCGGGTCATCCAAAGCTTTCTTGAAGAAAACCACCCCTGCGTGAAAATACTTAAGAAATTGGACAGCCAGCTTTTACTGCCCATCATGTATCATTCAAAACTGATCGGTATTCTTTCCTGCAGTGGAAAAATCTCAGGCATGGACTATCTTAAAGAAGACATCAGTTTCCTGGAGTTGATCACCATCCATGCCGGTATTTCAATAAACAATATCTGGATGCACCAAAAACAAATAACAAGTAAAAAAAGACTGGAACGGATAATCTTTGAACTCCAGGCTCTGGATGAGGTCAACAGCTCCCTGGCAGCAACACTAGAGCCGGAAGCGGTTTGCAAAAAACTTCTTTTGACCGTCACAGGCTATCTGACCGCTGAATCCGGCGCCATTTTTCTTGCGAACCGGGGAAACCCTGGACAATTTGAACCCATTGCCCATACTGTGGTTGGTTCTTTGTCTTGTCTCAAAAATATTCCTGTTGCAGAAGAACTGCTGCCGTTAATCCTGAATCAGAAGCTGTTTCGCAAACAGGACCAGGTACTCCCTATTTTTTCAACCTTTTTCAAGGCGCATCAAATGTCGATCTGCTTGCCCATAAAGGGATCAAAACGGATTGCTGGTCTTTGTTTTTTTGGAGAAAAAGCCACAGGAGCGTCATATAAACAGCAGGAACTGGATCTGGCAGTAATGCTGGTTCAGCAATCCCTGTCCCCCATCCGAAAAAGCCTGCTGTATCAGGAAGTAGAACAGCGGGTTATCCAGCGGACAGCCGAATTAGAAGCTGCCACCCGGGCAAAAAGTGAATTCCTTGCAAACATGAGCCATGAGATTAGAACCCCAATGAACGGTATTATAACAGCCTCTGATCTGGCCCTGGATGAAGACCCGAGACCCAAGGTCAAACATTATCTCAAGATTATCAAAACATCCGGCCACTCCCTGTTGCGAATCATCAATGATATCCTTGATTTTTCAAAGATAGAGGCTGGTAAACTGGAGCTGGAGTCCGTACCCTTCCGACTGGACCATTTTATTGACAGTATTGTGAATTCATTTGTTTCAACTGCAAATGAAAAAGATATAGAGCTGCTGGTGGATATAGATCCCAGTGCGCCGACCATGCTCATGGGAGATTCATTGAGAATCCAACAAATCCTCAACAATCTATTGAGCAATGCGCTTAAGTTTACAAATAAAGGAGGGACTGTCTGTGTGTCCATCCAAACCATTGAAATCCGATTTGATGCTGTCTCCTTTAAGTTTGCGGTCAAGGATACGGGAATGGGGATGTCGCCTAAAATCCAGGGTGAACTTTTTCAGCCCTTTGCCCAGGCGGACGCATCCACCACACGACAATTCGGCGGTACCGGACTTGGCCTCAGTATTTGCAAACAGCTTGTTGATAAAATGGGGGGTGAAATATGGGTGAAAAGCACCCCGTCCAAGGGGAGCATTTTTTTCTTCAGCCTGACCCTAACCCGCCAGCTTGTTTCAGATGAAAAAAATTATATGCTGCCGGATGACTTGGCAGCACTTAAAGTTTTAATTGTTGATGATAATTCTGACAGCCGTGCTATTACGGAAAAACTTCTTGCTTCTTTTGGATTTTCAAGCGTATCTGTTGGTTCGGGAGAAGCTGCCCTGGCAAAACTTTCCATGCCCGACCCCCATGGGGCTTTTGATCTTTTTATCATTGATTCTATAATGCCTGGGCTCAGCGGAATCCAGACAGTTCAAACGCTCAGGGATCTCAATCTAAAAACACCCATTATCATGATGACGGCTTTTGGACAGGACAAAACCCGGCCGCTTGAACAAAGCAAGGATATCAATGCCGTTGTTTATAAGCCGATCAAGGCATCTTCCCTTTACGATGGGATCATGGATGTGTTTGGAAAACTCAGCTTAAAAACGAAAAACCAGTCAAAAGCAAAAACCTTTTCCTATCAGGATCGTATAAAAGGAATCCGCGTGCTTCTGGTCGAGGACAACTTAACCAACCAAGAAATTGCCCATGCGGTTCTGGATAAAGCCAAGGTCAATCTCGCTGTTTGCAATAATGGCAGGGAGGCGGTTTTGGCTGTGGAAAAGCAAAATTTTGATGCAATTCTCATGGATATTCAAATGCCGGAAATGGATGGATATGAAGCAACCAAAATCATTAGAAAAACCAAAAATTTGGTGGAACTTCCCATCATTGCCATGACAGCCCATGCCATGAAAGGAGATGAAGAGAAATGCCTTTCAGCAGGTATGAACGGTTATATTACCAAACCCATCAACCAGGCAATCCTGTTTCAAACCCTGTGGGAGTTTACCCGATCAAAGTCAAGCGGATCAAAGTCAAGCGGATCAAAACCAAACGGATCAAAATCAGATGGGGTCAAACCCATCGGGCCAAAAGCGTTGTCAGCCCCAAAAAACTCTAAAATTATTTTTTTGGAGAAAGAGAGTGACCCGGATCTGCCTTCAATGCTTCCCGGATTGAATATTGATGAGGCCCTGGAGATCGTCTGTCTTTCAAAGCCTGTGTTTAAAAAAATTTTAATCAACTTTTTCCAACATCATCAGGACACCTCACGCCAATTCAAAAAGATCTTACAAGAAGAGAACTGGGAAGGCCTTTTATTTCTTGCCCACAGAATAAAGGGTGTCTGTGGCTATATCGGTGCACATCCGTTGCAGGAGACCACCCAAAAACTTGAATCTGCCTGTAGAAAAAAGGATCCGAAAGAATTAGATATTCCGTTGATAAAGAACCTTGTAGCCAGTGTCATAGCGGAATTTGACCAGATAATGAACTCGCTTTCCCTGATCGCAAATACGCGGACCGATAAACCCTAGTATCATACTGCGACAAGTGGCCAAAAGATACCTCCATCATGCGGATAAGAGCAACCATGCAAACCTCTCTGATGAGCCCTGGGGAAATATGATTGACAAATCCTTAAATTTTTGAAATATAAGAGAATTTTGATAATCCCTGTACAGAGGAGTATACCTTGACCGGAGTAAGTGAAATCCTTGTATTAATCCTGCTGATTTCCGGCATCCTGATTCTTCCGAGAATGTTCAAACCAGCCCCCAAAGCCGTCCGGGCCAAAAAAAAGAAACCCATATCTAAAATGACAAGAGCCGGTATTGTTGTGTCCATCCTAATTCCAGCCATTGCAGCCGTTGGGTTAAAGCCCTGGAGCGGCAATCTTGTCCTCTTTGTTTCCATTGGTATCATTCCTGTTCTCCTGGCCTGGGCCATGGCCTGGATACTGGCCGCACAAAAACAATAACCTCCCTTACATCTTGTTTCACTTTATTTTAGGCATAGCCACTCCCATAGTTGATTCTCATTACTTTTTATATTAATATTATTTTAATAATATAACATAAAATTAAATTATTATTCTTGACACAATTCAGTATGTGATTATTTTCTATTTCAAATGATAATCCGACATCAATAATAATGAGTCTGATTAATCACCAACAAAAACAGGAGGAACCAAATGAGACTTGTAAGATACACCCCCTTGAACGACTTCACATTATTGAAAAATTCTTTTAATGATTTTTTTACAGATCCCATTGTCAAAGAAAAATCACAAAACTGGCAACCTGCAGTGGATATTTTCGAAGAAGGAGACAGCATCGTCTTGAATGTGGACCTTCCCGGTGTTAAGAAAGAAGATATTCAGGTGAAATTAGAGGAAAAGGTGCTGATCATTTCCGGCCAAAGGCAAACTGAACCCGTAAATGCTGAGGATGAGAGCCCAGGAACAGATGAAACAACATTTTTTAGAAGAGAACGCATATATGGCAGTTTCAGTCGGAGTTTCACCCTGTCACCCGAGCTTCTCCCGGACAATGAAAACGAAGTGGATGCCCGCGTTAAAGATGGAATTCTGACAATAATCCTGAAGAAAAACAAGGTCAAAGAAACAGTGAAACAGATTACCATTAATTAATAAAAACATAAAAAAAGGCGCATCTCAAACCGATATCAAAACCGGATGGAATGCGCCTTTTTTTTGACAAAAAACAATATTACAACTTACTGTATTAACGACTAATGATGTGACTCTCCACTGTCATTCATGGTATCCATGGCTGCCTTTACGATGACAAATACCATACCAGCTCCCAGGATGGAAACAGCGAACCATAAGCCGCCCATGAAAACAACATGGCCAATGTCCCAGACCCATTCAAAACTAAATGGAAACATTATTTTTCTCCTTTTTGTTTATTACTCAGCCTTGGACTGATTTAATTCCCGTTCCTGGGGGAACACCGGCAGATACCGATAGGCAACTGCGATGAGAATAACGCCGTAGGCAACCGGCAGAATGCTGGTGGCCACTTCCTGCCAACTAGGGATATAAAGCGCCCAGGTGTCAAAGGACATAACCGGTACTGCCATGATCTGGAGCACCATCACCCAGCGGTTCAAACAAACGCCGATAACTCCCAAACTAATGGCGACCAATCTCATAGTCGGGTTTTCCCGTGTGCTCTTGTTGAGCAAAAGAATGCCAGGAACCACACCACAGACAACAATTTCAGCAATCAGAATCCAATATCCATAGAATGAATTATTGGTATAGAAATGACTCATTTTGAAACCAAGACTGGGAATCGTAACCGTTGCCCAATAGATGGTGTCAATTATTTTGGCTATGATATAGGTGGTGATCATCCAGCCGGAAATCTTGGCCAGCAGATGAACTGTTTTGTCACTGACCAGCTTTTTGCCTGTAATCGCTTCTGTGATTTTAGTAACCAGCAGGGTAAAACAAGGACCAAAGGCTGCGGCAGACCAGGTAAAGAGAAAAAACGTCCAGGGCCAGATCAGCAATCCTTCACGAACGGCAAAGGGACGGCCGTACATGACCCCTGCCACACCACCAAGGGATCCTTGATGAAAAAAGGAAAGAAAGGCACCGGTTGCAGCAAAAATAGCCATCACCCCATGCATGTTATGGGCAAGATGATGGAAAAAAGGTACCTTATTCGCCTGGCGGTTTTCCAGGATATTGGGGATAAACTCAATGGTCAGAACAGCAAAGTAGCAGGAAAGACAAAAGGCCACTTCGGTGAGCATCGAATGGACATTTGCATGCCAGAAAATAAACCATCCCCGCAGGGGCTGTCCAATATCAATGGCCAGGATCAAAAGAGCCGAACTATAACAGATAAACCCGATGATCACGGCAAAGTTAATGATATTTTTCAGTTCATCCACTTTAAAAATATATTTCAATAACCCGGTAAAAAATGCCCCGCCTCCAACGGCGATAACGGCAAGATCGGCCCAGATCCACAGGGCAAATCCATAATAATCATTCATATTCGTCTGGTTCAAGCCTTTAAACCAGCAGAGAAACATGGCATAAACGCCCCAGAGAACCACGACCCCGACAATGCTGATCCCAAACATGAACTTTGGAAATGAGCACCGCTCAGCGCCTTCAGGTATTAATGCAGAATCCATATTTAAATACTCCTAACATAGGTTTTGGATATTTTACTCATGGGATGAAGATCCATGATGATTCTTAACCTTATCCCACTCACCATCAAGATAATTATCCCCAGCTTTTCTGACCCATTCACGTTCTGACAGGTAATAGATCTTGGTGTTGGTGCCCAGACGCTCTAACAATCTGAAAACCTTTGGGTTTCTTGACTTACCCACCACATCTTTGTTCATGGGATCTGGATGGGGATCGGGTTTTACAATCTGGTGAACCGCGTGGGAAGGATTATTCAAATCACCGAAGACGATTGCACCGGCCGGACATGCAGTTGTACAGGCAGTCTGGTATTCATCTTCTTCGATGCTTTCCCGTCCTTCACCATATGCTTTCTCCCTTGCCAACTGATATCTGTGGTAGCAAAGACTGCATTTTTCAACAACCCCCCGCATACGGGGAGATACATTGGGACTCAGGTAATTTTCCATACCTTCGGGCCATTTGGGATCCCACCAATTAAAATACCGCGCATGGTAGGGGCAGGCCCCCATGCAGTAGCGGCATCCAAAACACCTTGTATAAATCTGGCTGACAATGCCGGTATCATAGCCGTAATCCGTGGCCGTTGCCGGACAAACGGAAACGCAGGGGGAATGGCCATGGCCTCCTTTTCCCTCGCAATGCTGGCAGGGCCTTGGCATATAGACAACCTGGGTATCAGGAAATGATTTACCATTGGTCAGTTTGTAAACGCGCATCCAGGTGATGCTATCCTTTTTTCTGGACTCGTCCTCCTTGAAGGGAACATTATTCTCCGCCATGCACGATACCATGCAGGAGCCACATCCCGTGCATTTGTCCAGATCGATAACCATCCCGAACTTATGTGCTTTTTTATCTTGTATCATCAGAACCTCTTAAGATTTTTATCCATGTAATTTATGCCTTGGAAAGTTTGGCTTTTATGCCAAAGGCAGCATCCAGTCCTGAACCGGATTCAATTACCGGGCCTATTAGATCATTCACATTCACACCCTTGTTTGAGACAAACTTATTGTCAAAGGTGTGACCAAGACCTCTTACCATCCCAATGACACCCGGCATGATCCCTTCATTAAAATCAACCTTCACCTTTGCCACCCCCACAGGGGTTGTCAGGAGAGCATCACCGCCGTCTTTAAGCCCCTTGGCAGTTGCAGGGTTGATTTCCACGACAATATCCTTGCCCGTCAACACCCTGTCGGAAACCGTTTTCATGGCAAAGGGAGAGACCGCCGGAACCGTTCCTGTCAGACGCATATTGTCGATGGGAATCAATGTCAGTTCAAAATCCCCCTGGGCCTGGATGGTGGATGGATTGTTGGATAAAAAGGTAAAATCGACATCGGGTATTCCCTCCGGCGCCCCTTGGGAAATCAGAACATATCCCTCCTCGGACAAAGAATCCCAGACATCAGGGGTTATACTTTCAAGACACTCCCCATAGCTCGCCCAGTCAAAATTCTCGGCAATGGTTCCCCCAAGGGCCTGGGCCAGAAGAATCAGTGTATCCCCCGGATCCTTGGTATCAAAAACAGGTTTGATAACCGGTCGGGTCAACCCAATGACATTTTTTGCAAGGCCAGCTTGAGAAGGTACATCTTGGGTTCCCTCAAGAAAGGTATTGGTGGGGAAAATCAAATCCGCTTCCATTGCAGTTTCATCCAAAAAGGATGAAAAACTAACCACAAAGGGAATTTTTTTAAAGGCCTGTTTCACCCGCTTGGGATCACCCAACGAATAACAGGGATTGGCATTGTATACAAAAAGTGCATCAACAACCGGTTTATCGCTGGCATTCAGTTTCGCCACAAGATCATTGACAGAACCTGCAAGTTTTTCCTGCCCGGCACCTGTTTCTGCAACCTCATCCAGGACAGCCTCGGGAAATGAGATATACTCATTTGCAGGCATGACAAAGGCGCCGCCTTTTTTGTTCAAATTGCCCACAAGGCAGTTCAGGGTATGGACAGCAGCAAATTCCTTCAGACTCTGCCCTGTTTTTCCCCTGCCCTTTCCGGGAATGGCCACCGGCATTTTTGCCTTAACAAACAATTCGGCAATTTTTTCAATATCAGCCGCTTTGATCCCGCAGATTTGGGCAACCTTGGCAGGCGCATATTCTTTTTGAACCATGATGGCAAATTTGTTGAAACCAGCTTTAAAATTGGCAGCATCAAATTTATTATTTTTAATAATCTCAGCACAGATACCAAGGGCCAGGTCGCTTTCGGTTCCGGGTTTGATGGGAATCCATTTATCGGCATTGGCAGCCGTATTGGATAGCCTTGGCTCTATCTGATAGAGCTTGGCATGCCTTTCTTTTCGGGAAGCATTGGCCTTAAAACAACTCACCGGAGATCCCCAGCCTTCTATGAGCCCTGCACCAAAGCTTAAAACAAAGTCCGAATTTTCAAGATCAAATCCAAGGGTGTATCCATCCCCGTGCAGGGTTTGAGCTGTTAGTTCTATACAGGATTCAAGGCTTGGCATGGCATAAAGATTGGAAGATCCAAAACCGGTTAAAAACCGGTTAAAAAGAGCGGAAACCGATCCCTTTTTCTTGTCTGTAATACAGGCAAGTTTTTGGGGTGCCTTGTTTGCTCGAATGTCGCCAAGCTTACCCGAAACAAGGGCAATGGCATCTTCCCAGGAAATAGCCTCGAATTTATCACCATTTTTTCTCAGGGGAGTTTTGACCCGGGCCGGGTCATACAAGTATTGAAGGCCTGCAATGCCGTGGAGGCATATGCCGCCGTCATTGATCGGGTATTCGGCCAGTCCTTCAATTTTAACAGGTCTGCCGGCAATTTTTCTGACACTGATACCACAATTTCCCGGGCACAGGTTGCAGACCGAACTTTCATAGGATATTTCACCGTCAACCGGGACAGGAGTCCACGGCCAGTTCTGGGTCCAGATTGAAGAATCATCTGTTAGTTTCAACCCAACAGGGGAAACCACAACACCCGCAACTGCGCCAAGGCCCAATCCCAAGAAGCTTCTTCTATCAACTTTCATAAGTCAAGTCCTCTATAAAGTTTGAATTTCTTGTGTTCTAGGCCGCTTATTTGTGACACTGGAAACAATAGCCTTGGTGGCCTGTTTCTTGTTTGTGGCACTTTGCGCAGTCATCCATCTTCATACGATCCCAGGAATGTTTTTTAATTCCCCAGATGTTTTTACCCCAGATATCACGACTGTAACCGGTAATTCTATTTTCTTCATAGGGTTTTGAAGTGGTAGATTCACCAATGGGGCCATGGCATGATTTACAATCCATACCCGCTGCATTAATATGGGCGGCATGGGAGAAAAAGACGCAGTCGGGCTGTTTTGAATAAACAAACCAGGGAACTTCTTTTTCCTTTGCCACATATTCTTCAGCAAAGATAGCTTCATCTTCGGTCTCTCCCATGGGTTCGTCTGTATGGCATTCCATACAGGACTCTAAATTGGGCATCCCGGAAAATGTGCCGTCTTCCCTCAGGAAATGACAGGTTTCGCAATCACCGGCTTCTTCGGTATGAAGCACGTGATCAAAGTTAAAAGGTTGCTCTTTTTTAGAATAGAGCAACTTTGGAAATAGCAGCCAGCCGGACAAAAAGCAGACCAGAAATGCCACCATAAAAAAAATGACACCAAGCCCCAGGCCTTTGTCATCCTTTGGGTCTCCACCAGTGCCTTCTCCTGCACCCTCCATGGAACCATTTTCAGTTTTGTTTTCTATTTTACTCATGAAAACTCCATCAATGTTAAAATGTTGATGTTACTATAACCAGTTCGTCCGGGCTCAGACCCGAACTTATTTTCTTTGCAGACAGCATTCCATGCAGATCCACAATAACGTCCAAATTTGTCTTAATTCGCGTTATTAATATAAATATCTTGTTTCCTTGTCAAGGGAAATTAGGGATAAACAGATGAATCACCACCATTAAGACGGTGACCAGTAAAGGTGGATGCCAACATACAAAAAAGGCGTATCTTCGGTTAAAGATACGCCTTTTTGTTAACAATTTATAAAATAAAAAGTGTTTTCCAATTCAGCTGCAAACAGATGAGCCTTACAAAAGGTGCCCTGTTTTTTCAGACTTTTTCAATCTTTTTCATCCATAGCTGTGAAGACCTGAAAGCAGGTAGTTAACGCCAAAATAGGTAAAAAGAACGGCTACAAAACCGACAATTGAAACAATGGCCAGCTTTGCCCCGTGCCAACCCCTCATCATCCGCAAATGAAGAAAAATTGCATAGACAAACCAGGTGATCAAAGACCAGGTTTCCTTGGGATCCCAAGACCAGTATTTACCCCAGGCTGAGTTGGCCCATACAGCCCCTGTGATAATCCCAATGGTCAAAAAAAGAAATCCAAACACGATCATCTGATAGGTCAGTTCATCAATCATCTCCCAGGAGGGCAACCGGGCAAAAACAGAACTGCTTTTTGGATCTCTGGGTTTGAAAAAATAGATAAAGCTAAAGCCAAAAGCCAGAGCAAACCCGGCATAGCCCAGAAAACATGAAATCACATGGGCTATGAGCCAATTGCTTTTCAGGGCGGGAATCAAAGGACTTATCTTGGAACCCACGTTGGGATCAAAGGAGGCATAGGCAATGGCCAGAAAAATCAGGGGAGAGGCAAAAACCCCTATGCTGCGTTCCTTGTATTTGTATTCAACAAAAATATACAAAACGGCCACGGTCCAGGAAAAAAAGACCAGGGATTCATACATGTTGGAAAAGGGTGCATGGCCGTATCCCATTTGATAGGATTCCACCCATCGCAGGATGATTCCGGTTGTATTGCCGATAAACCCGAGAACAATAACCCAGAACCCCACACGGGCCAGCACCTGTTTTTTGAAAGAAAAGGACCCGATATAAAAAACCGATGCCAGGGCATAAACAAATGTTGTTGTTGATAATATAAGCGAGCTGTTCATGGGCATTATTTATCCTTTAATATGGTTACAAATTTCTTTATTTTAAGCATCATGCCATAGCTGTTCCGGTTGGATTTGCCTGAGACCAAAACCTTTGTTGTATTCTGGTCTGATCTTTCCAACTCTATAAAATAGGATTGGTGAGAAACAAAAAAGGTAATCCAGCACCCCAGAATCATCAGAATAAAACCGGCATATACGTACCAGATACCCGGATCCTTTGTAACCTGAAGACCTGTATAATACCGCTGATCAAATTCTTTTACAACAAAGGTGAACTGCCCCTTTCTCATTTTGTCAAAGGTGGGAAATTTAGTGGGAAGGGGTATTTGAAATCCTTCCTGGCCTTTTAAGGTCACTTTTCCGAAAAAGGCTTGTCCCAGGTTATGCTCCCGGAACTTAAAATTGGGCAAAACGCCTTCGAATTTAAATACGCCTGCCTCCCCTGGCAGTTGGATCTCCTCTCCCACGGTAAGACGCTTTGTGATATTCGACTGGGTTGTATTATCCGTCACCTCAAAAACGGCATTGTCCGGGGCAGCCGTACCATAGGAAGACTGAAAAATATTGATCCCTTTATATCGTAGGGGTTGATTCACCCGGATATCCTTGGTGAAACTTGCCTTTCCATTTTCAATGATGGTCAGGTTGGAGCGAAATTCATCCGGGGCGCCTGTGTCATAAAACCGAACCTCAAACTCATTGCATTGGATGGAAAAGGGAAGTTTAAGGGGTGCTCTTGATTTGCTGGTAAAAATCGTGTCTGCCGTGGCGCCTTCGTCCAGTTGCAGGTTTGCCTTAAAACCGAAAACACCACCGATTAATGCCCCGACCACCAGCAAGATAATACTGGCATGTACCACATAAACCCCCATGCGGGTCCACCGCCCTTTTTCAGCATACATGACACAGCCATTTTCGGTTTCCTCGTAGAGAACCTTGCCCACCTTTTGGGATAAGATGGCCTTAAACTCGCTTGCCAGGGTATTAAACGGTTTGCCGGAGTTAAAGGTTTCCCTGTTTTTAAGTTTTCTGAACCGATCGGAATTAAAGGTAACTTTTCCCGGAAAAATGATTTTCCAGGTCAAAGAGAGTCTTTCAATGGAGCAGACGATAATGTTAAGACACAAGAGCAACAATAACAAAAGAAACCACCAGGCGTGGTACATATCGTCAAGTTTCAACACTTTAATCAGGTTGTAAAACCCTTTTCCATAGAGATTTACATATTGCGCAGGAGAGCCGTTCTGGAGAACAACAGTACCGATGATGGAGGTGGTAGCCAAAAGGACCAGTGTGTAAACCGTTAATTTGACCGAACAAAAAAACAACCATATTTGGTTGGGTATACTTTCTTTTTTTTTCAATTTTTTTTCTTCCACTAAAAAATTATTTTTTGGGGCCAAGCTGCTGTTCCAATAAAGCAATAACATTTGAGGTATGGTCAAGGGTCAGTGACATGGCCTCCTTTATAACATCAAGACGGCCCACAATGGTCACCTTTTTTTTGGCCCTCGTAACCCCTGTATACAGCAGTTGCCGCGTGACAATGGGGGACAGTTTATCTGGAATAATAATCAAAACCGAATCAAATTCCGATCCCTGGCTTTTATGAATTGTCACGGCAAAGGCAGTCCCATGGGCCGGAAGATCCATATACCGGTATTGCCGGATATTACCCTTGGAATCTTTAAATCCTGCCTTGATAACCCTGTTCTCTTCATGAACAATCCCTGTGTCACCATTAAAAAGTCCCCTGTGATAATCATTTGCACTGATCATCACAATTTTTTTAAAAAATTGCCCTGTTATATCAAAATTAGATTGGGACCGCAAAATCTTTTCGCAAAGATGATTAATTTGTAATGTTCCTGCCTCGCCTCTATTGTGGGCACAAAGAATTCTAAAATTATCCAGAGTATCCAACCCGTTCAAAAGGCTTGTCTGCTCTGCCAATGGCAAATATCCTTCAATGATATATGCTTCAATGATCTCATCAAGGCGGCCACTTTTTCCGGGATCTTTAAACACAATATCCGGATAAAATGAACCTGATAAAAGGCTTTCCATTGCAGGGACATCATTTTGGTTAATGGTCCGGGCCAGATTTTCAATCCCTGTTTTCCCCCTGGACCTGAAGTTATACTCCAGAAAGACCCGGTTGGAACCAAGCCCTTTTACCTGACAGATATCATTAAAAACAGCCCCAGCCTGAACCGGTGACAACTGGTTTTTATCCCCCAGCAAAATCAGTTTTGCCTCAATTGGAATGGCCTCTAAAAGCCTTGTCATTAATGCAATATCAATCATGGATGCTTCATCCACAATCACCACATCCACGTTTAAGGGATTCTCCCTTGTGTACAAAAAACCGGGTTTCCCTTTTAATGGTTTTAGCACCGAATGAATGGTGCGCCCGTCGGCAAGTCTTGCAGCTGCCTTTCCTGTTGGAGCCACACAAATTATTCTTGGAAAAGGGGATCCATTTACTGTGGAAAATTGATTCAGAAGTTTCTTAATCATTGTTGTGATATGGGTTTTCCCTGTACCGGGACCGCCGGAAATCACCACAATTTTTTGAGCAAGTGCTTTTTTTACCGCTTCTTTTTGTTTTTTCACCTGTTCCAAATTCTGTCCTGAAAAAAGAGAATCCAGATGGTTACGGACAAAGGTTTCATCCATTGGCGTGACTGATGATGCCATTCGGCAACATAAATTATTCACCAGCCGTTTTTGAAAATCATAATACCGGGACAGATACAATTTTCCGGATAGATCCAAAACCAGGGGAAAAGATTTTTCCAAAGAGTTCTTGCCAGACCTTTCATCGCCTATCCGCTCTTTGATAATTTTATGTTCCGACTCCTTACCCACTAGGGCAGCCTTGGCCATGGCATTCTCCCATTCTTCAAAATCAGGAAAACAGACAAAGGCGTCTTGCTCAAAAATATCGATACGGGTTCCAGCCTTTTTTTTCAAATCCAAACAGATATGACCGTCTGCCAGTACCTTTGACACCAGAGCGCAGGAGGCCAGAACCAAAGCGCTTGTTTCATGAAATGAATCGCCCATGGTTTTTGCAAAATAATAATCCAGGTGGGAAACCAATTGGAGTGCATGTAAGGTGGAAAGATCAAGTTTTAATTGCCGTGTCATATCCGTATGTCCCTGATGGTAAAATCCTAGACGTTTGTACCAGTTCAAATTGGCTTCATTCTATTATTGCTGGATTGATATCACCTGAAACTGCCACAAGAACAATCTTCCCTACACCCATCAAACGACCACGTCAAACAACAATGTGATCACTAACATCAGCGAATTTTCTTTCTTGGGATATATTTCTCCGGTCTCGTATTTTCCGGCGGTTACGCTCAAAAGACAGACTGACGATAACCCCGTCCCTTAAACTTTTCCTTCTGTCATAGGCGGATTTTCGTCTGTTTTTTTTCAGCTTTCTGGTAATAGCCTTGTTTCTCCTTGAAAATCCCCGTATCCCATATAGGGAATTGATTGATTCGTTTCGGACAGGTAATATTTTATAGTCAAATACCATGGCATTCTCCAAGCGATTGAGGGTATCTGCGTTCACCCGCAGAATGCCTATGGTATCGTCAATTGTGATATATGCCTTTAATTATTTTTTACTTCTATCATCAATAAACTTGTGAATTCTCAAGAAGGGAATATAGAGAGCGTCATTTGTCTCGATATGATCGATGAGCCAATCTCTCAACTCCAGTATTGCCTCAAGCGTCAAATTGTTGTCATCTTCAGCTATCTCTCTTCGCAGACTGATGGAACTTCTGATGAATTGACGATGGGCCTTGGTATGGCTGTCAAAATCAGGATATCCTCTTTTCTTCAAAATTTTTTCTTCCCTGGAAAAATAAAGTTTACTATAGTCATTGAGATCCGTAATCATATTGGCAAATGTCTTGGCATCTGTGCCACTTATCTTCATATCAATAAGTTGGTTAAACATCTCCAGAATCTTTTTCTGGAAATCATCGATTTCCTCAATATCCACACTATATTTGGGGTCCCATTCTATCTTCTGTGTATCTGTCATTTTTATCTCCTTTAACTATTATTTCTTTTTACCTATCCATAGGGTTCCCAAAACAGCTATGGAAATTATCACAGCTGTGACAACAGTAAATACCAATCCATTATTTCCATATCGCGGGTAAATCACAAAAGGAACCAAGTACATATACAAAAACATGTGAAAGATCCCAATACCGACAATCCGGATCCATGCATTTTTCATTCAAGCCTCGCAAGAAGCCTGGCATGAATATTATCAAACCCTCCGTTTGACATAATCAAAACAAGGTCATTTTCTCTCAACTCAGGAATCAGATAATCAAGCACATGGTCCGGTGTCTCAAAATGATATGCATCCCCTCCCCTTTCGTTAATATCAGCCACCAATTGCTCCGGGGAAAACCGCTGGCTCATTGGGATATCTTTCTTTACACAGGGGGTACAAATCAACGCCTGATCTGCACCCGCAAAGGATTCTGGATAGGTTTGCTGAAAAAAATGTCGCATACTGGTATTGGTTCTGGGTTCAAACACGGCAATAACCCTGCCCTTTTCATAAAACGGTTTTACCGCTGCTATGGTTTCCCTTACCGCGGATGGGTGATGGGCAAAATCATCCATAACAGTTATACCCCGCCTAATTCCACGGATTTCCTGGCGCCGTTTTACCCCGGAAAAAGTGGCAAGGGCTTTTTGCACAATTGCATCGGAAATACCCAGTTTTTTTGCCACGGCAACACAGGCCAGGGCATTCATCAGGTTATGCCGGCCCACAAGAGATGTTTCAATGGTAAATGCCCTAGTCGGCCCCAGAATACTGGCCATTGTCCTGCCTGCTTTTTGGGTATGATCGGAAAAAGACCATTCCCCGCCCTGACCGTATCTTTCAACCCTTGCAGCAAACCCTTCAAGAATCTGGTTCAAATTTTCATCTTCCATACAAGCAATAATATGGCTGGTCGGCTCTATTTTTCGAACAAAATTAGAAAATATTTCCCTGATATGATCAATGTCTCTGAAAATATCAGCATGGTCAAACTCCACCCCGGTCATGATGGTGATATAGGGGTCATAGTGCATGAACTTAGGGCCTTTATCAAAAAAAGCGGTATCATATTCATCCCCTTCAATGACCATATAATCACCGGAACCGATTTGAAAACTGGAATTAAAATCCCTTAAGATACCCCCAACCAGAAAAGATGGGGATAGCCCCGCTGTTTCAAGCAAGTGCGCCATTATGGATGAGGTGGTAGTCTTGCCGTGGGTGCCGGTGACAAGAATGATCTTCTTTCCCTTGGCAATAAACCTGTTCACGGCCTGGGGCATGGACAGGTAGGGGATCTTTTTGTCAAGCACGGCTTTTGCTTCACAATTTTCCCGGGTAACAGCATTGCCGATGATAACAAGATCCGGTTTATGGGCCAGATTTCCTGGGTCAAACCCTGAAAAAAGCCTGACCCCTTTTTCAGCCAGAAAATCGCTCATGGGCGGATAAACATTCTGATCCGATCCAGTCACCCCATACCCCATCTCCTTTAGAATGCAGGCAAGGGTTCCCATACCGGTTCCACAGGCAGCAACCAGGTGGATCGTTTCTATCTGATCTGTTTCCATCATCTCCATTAAAATGCTGCCATAACAGCCCGGGCAGCCTCAATGGTGGTTTCAATATCTTCATCCGTATGGGCCAGAGAGACAAAACAGGCCTCAAACTGAGAAGGCGCCAGATACACTCCCCGGGACAGCATGCCCTGGTAAAATTTGGCAAACCGGTCCAGATCACAGGTTTTGGCATCCTCAAAATTGTACACATCCTTGTCAGTGAAGAAAAAACCTGACATGGATCCGATGTGACCTGTCTTCATTGGGATGCCGGCATCATCGGCCGCAGCCTGCAATCCCTGGATAAACTCATGGGTTTTTCTATCCAGTTCAGCATAAACAGCATCATCCTGAAGAAGATTCAGGGTTGCAATTCCAGCAGCCATGGCCAGAGGGTTCCCGGACAGGGTACCTGCCTGGTAGACAGATCCCACCGGTGCTATCTGATCCATGATCTCTTTTCTTCCCCCATAGGCTCCCACTGGCAGTCCCCCGCCGATAATCTTCCCAAAACAGGAAAGATCCGGGGTGATGTTAAAATGCCCCTGGGCCGATCCCTTGGCCACCCGGAATCCGGTCATAACCTCATCAAAAATCAGCACAGCTCCGTGCCGGGCAGTCATCGCCCGCAGACTTTCAAGAAAACCCTCCCGGGGGGGAACCATCCCCATGTTGCCGGCAACGGGTTCAATAATCACCCCGGCTACCCGGTCTCCCTTTTGGGCCATGATTTTTTCAAACCCTTCAATATCATTGTATGGCAGGGACAGGGTATTTGAAATCACCGCCTCGGGTATCCCCGGGCTTCCCGGGATGCCTAGGGTTGCAACCCCGGACCCGGCCGCCACCAGCAAGGTATCTGCATGGCCGTGGTAACATCCGTCAAACTTAATAATAATATCCCGGCCCGTATACCCCCGGGCCAGACGGATAGCACTCATGGTGGCCTCCGTTCCGGAATTGACCATTCGAATCATGTCCACCGAAGGCACCATATCCACCACCAGCTGGGCCAGTTCTGTTTCAAGGGCAGTAGGAGCGCCAAAACTGGTCCCGGTTTCAAGCACCTTTTCAAGGGCCTTGATCACTTCAGGCGGCCGATGCCCCAGGATCAGCGGTCCCCAGGAAAGAACATAATCAATATAGGCATTTCCATCCACATCATAGAGACAGCTTTTGTCGCCCCTCTCAATGAAGACAGGCTGGCCGCCCACAGATCCACAAGCCCTTACAGGTGAATTAACCCCACCCGGAATGAGTGTTTTTGCCGCATTAAACAACGTATTAGATTTTGAAGTTCCCATATGATTTTCCCCTATCTATTTATCTATCGATATTATGTTTCTAAAAACCACGAATATACCAGACCAGTCTTTAAAGGGTCAACCGGTTTATTGATCCTTTCAGAAAAAAGGCAAAAAAACATTGACATCCGATTAGATCACTGCTATTTTTCCTGCGTTAAATTAATGGGCCGTTAGCTCAACTGGTAGAGCAACTGACTCTTAATCAGTAGGTCCCGGGTTCGACTCCCTGACGGCCCACCATTAATTAAAAAGGCTCTTGGCGATATTCGTTAAGAGCCTTTTTGCTTTCTAAATCTACCCGCCCACAGTTTTTTTGCCGGGACCTCCAGATAGAATCACGTACATAGACACTTTTTAATAACTGATTCCAAAGTTTATTGTATTTTTCAACCCGCCATTGTAACGCGGCAATCAATATCAGGAATTCTTGCAGGTAATATCAGAAATTTAAAATTTTCATTTTAAATCAAAATCTCCCCTAAATTATGTACTTGACGTAACAAAATCATAATTGACCTTTGAGCGGCAAAGGGTGATTATCTACTTGATATTTCTATAAAAAATAGAAATGGAGGTCGATATG
>JADGEQ010000010.1 GCA_016744295.1 Desulfobacteraceae bacterium
GTTGGGTCGAACGGATATTGTCCTTCAAACAAACATGTTCAATCAGGTCCGTGAATTCTTTTCCACTATTGGTTGATCTACTGGATTCATATTTCAAGGAGCAAGAACCAGATCTATCATGGATCTGATCAATAATTACTCATTAATACCCCGTGACCGAATACTCCTGTTGAAAAAAATGAGTTATTTTGTATTTTATCCTGACTTTTTACTTAAGGTTTCCCTTTAAAGATAATGAACAACTTTTTATTTGAACAAAGCACAGACGACAGAAAAGTTTATTATGGTGAAATTGATTTTATTAAAACCTTTGCAATAATAGCAGTAATAATTCTTCATTCTTCTACCAAGACTCAGTTATATACCTCATTTGCACCTTTTCATATCTGGCATGCAGTACCTCTATTCATGATAGTTGCGGGTATTAGTAGTTCATTATCGGCATATAAACGTGATGGTTTTTGCATATCCAACGAATATTCACCCAAGAAATTAATCAAATATGGACGACGAATAATAATACCGTTTACAATAGTGTGGTCAATTGAAATGCTAGCATTAATACTTACAGGCAAAGCCACATTAGGTAAAGTTTTATATACCTATTTTACTGGAGGACTCGGCCCTGGTAGTTATTTTACGCCCCTTTTTATTCAACATATTTTAATTTTTCCAGTTATCATATGGTTTAAAGACAAGTTCAATTCTTACAATCAGAAAATTATTTTAACAGCCTTTTTGGTCGTATCAATTATTTTAGAGTTGATGTGTATAAAGTTAGACGTGCCTGCATGGTTCTACAGACTTCTTTATGTCCGTTATCTATTCGCGGCTATTTTGGGTAGCTATATGCTAAGCCATAAATTTAGTAAAAAACTTATTCTCGCATTGATGCCGTTAAGTATTTTTTACATAATTTGTGCTTCATATTTAAAAATTGACTTCTCTCTTATTTACCCTGCTTGGTTCTTTCAACATACTCCAGCTTATTTTTATACGGCATCTTTAATATATTTTTTGTTGTGGCTGTATCCTTTTTCAAAACAGGTGGGCAATCTTTGTTTAAAAATTGGTAAAGCATCTTATCATATATTTCTATTCCAAATGTTATGGTTTTGGTTATTAGCTGGAATTGTTAAAAAAAATGTTGGAAATAACATCTTTTACCTTATTCTAAACATTCTGATTTGTATATTCTTTGGCTATTTTTTCTATAAAATAGAAATCATTATATTTGACGGAAGATTTGGACTAAAGGCTGTGACGAAGAAACTCCGGTTTTATCAAAACCGGTGAAAACAGGCTTTACTTTGCGGTGGCCTCCAAGAATAGGAAAGCTTTGCAAGATGAGGAAATCTTTTCGATTATAGCATTTTGAAATCAAAATTTGAAAAGAAATTTAGATAATACTTTAGAATTTGCCCTTAATTGGAATTAAAAAACAAAAAATGATAAAACGTTCGCATTTATCAAAGGTCTCCATATGAAAGAAAAAAAAATTTTGCTTGTTGCATCGCCTGGCGGGCATTTTGTTCAACTGAGTTTATTGGCAGAAGGGTTAAAAGGTGTTGAACTTACAGCGGTAAGCTCTTATGAGAAAAAGCCTTCATTCATGAAAGCTAGTGGTTATGAAGTGTTGCCAGATTTTAACAGAGATATATTCTACCATATTTTTAGCATAATTTTGAAATGTAGAAAAATTTTACAAAAGACGATGCCTGATCTTGTTGTTACAACTGGAGCGGCGCCAGGTCTTGTAATGGCAACGATTGCCAAATTATCTGGTATAAGGTCTCTCTGGATTGACAGTTTGGCAAACTCGCGAAAACTTTCTTTGTCTGGAAGAATAGCAAAATATTTTGGCGTAATCGTTCTTTCTCAGTGGCAGGAGGTGGCTCGTCAATCAGGTGTAAAGTATGAAGGAAGGATAATATGATTTTTGTAACTGTCGGTACCCAGCTTCCTTTTGACCGACTCATAAAATATGTTGATCAGTTTGCTGCTGCGGCCGACCTGAAAGTACTTGGGCAGATTGGCAAAGGGAAATATGAGCCGGAAAATATAAGATGGAAGCGATTTTATGAGCCGGATGAGATGGATGAGGCCTTTAAAATATCTAAAGTTATCGTGTCGCATGCCGGCATGGGAACAATTATTAATTGTTTACGAATCCGAAAACCGATCATCATTTTTCCCCGGCTAAGTGCTTTGGGTGAACATAGAAATGATCATCAGCTTGATACTCTGAAATCCTTTGAAAATGTTGCGGGAATCTATTCAGCAAAAGATGAGAATCAACTGTGTTCATTGCTTCAAGGGCATGAATCGCTGTCTTTGCCCAAAGGACTTGACTCTTCTGAAAAAGTCGGGTTGTGTAATTATGTGATGTCCCAATTATAGATACATGGATTGATTAACTGCTAACATGGCATTTTAATACAATGCTTTGTTTTATTTAGGAGTACAGTAAAATTTATGGGTAGTGCAAATGGGCCTTTTATTTGTTTTTTATTGGTTATGATGATTTGGATATTTGCGGCCAGTAGGGAAAATAAAATTTATCCTATTGTTGTTGCTATGTGCTTTCTACCAGGTAATATTTCTATAAACATAGGTGTGAATTTCCAAGCTGTGAGATTTTTGACGATTGCAGGTTTTATCAGTGTTTATTTGGGTAGTAATCGAAAACCATTGGTGATGAATAGCATTGATAAATGTTTTTTTGCTTATAATATTATAATGGCTGTTGTCTATGTCATACCTAGTGTAAATAAAAGTGGAGCTGCGATATTTCAGGCTGGACAACTTGTTGACACCATATTTTTGTACCTTTTTCTGAGGAATATCATTCAAAGTAAAGAGGATGTACGTAAAATTGCTAATTTACTTTCAATATGCATTTTATGCTTGATTCCATTCATAATCAGTGAATATTTTTTCCAAAAAAATCTATTTTCATTAGTGGGTCGCACCACACTTAATATAAGGGATGGTGAGATAAGAGCGACTGGAAGTTTCAGCCATGCTATCTTATTTGGTTCTTTTGCTGCAGCTCTTATTCCTTTTCTTTGGGCTAATTATAAGTATCGCGGTAGTAAAAAGGATTTATTGGCTGTTTTAACATGCATTTTTTTCATCTTTTCCTGCTCTTCTAGCGGGCCATTAGTCTGTTTAGCGGGAGTTTTGTTTTTCACCTGGTTTTTTAAATACAAACAATATAGCAAATTGTTAGCTCGGGCCATGTTTCTCGGGGCTGTTTTTATACATGTCGTCAGGGAGTCCCCTATCTGGCACTTTATTTATGTTCGTATTTCGATCAAAGCCAGTTCTACCGGTCATTATCGTTATATGTTGACAGAGGCAGCAGCTAAAGAATTTAAAAACTGGTGGTTGCTTGGTTATGGCGATGTCGGTCCTGCTTGGCATTTAAAGTACTGGCCCTGGACCCATGCTCCTTTTACAGACATGACTAATCATTATCTCTTAGTCGGTGTACGAGGTGGTGCTGTCGCAATGATTATTTTTATGCTTACCTGTTATAAATCGGTTAGTGCTTTGGGACGATATTCATTGTCCCAAAAAGCAGATAGTGCCCAATTTCTATGGTGGGCGATTATGGTAATGATGATTGCGCATTGTATTACCTTTTTATCTGTGGCCTATTTTGGCCAGATAACAATGCTTTTGTATTTAACAATGGCAATGGCTGCTTTTTCGCAGAATGAGTTAAATAAATCAAATACTGCAAATATTCGGTGATTTCGTGACTTTTAGTCGTGAGTTAGAGTTTAGATTAGTTATTATTGCAGTTGTTTTATTGTTGTGCTTCATTTTTGCGGTATTTTATTCCATATATTATTATCGGGAAAAAAAGATATTTCGGTTAGAGAAGTGTATTTATAACAACATTCTTTTTAAGGTGACTGAAGAACAAAAATCGGATAAGAAACTGGTCCTTGTTGGAGATTCGAGAATTGTCGGGTGGGGGAAAAATGACTTTGGAAATAAAACCATTGATATCTATAGGGTGGGAATATTGGGCGGGACGAGCAACGAAATATTGTGTGCTGTTCAAAAATCATTGTGTAAACAAAAATCATTGTTTAAAAATGTTGATCTCTATGTGATTCAAATAGGGATTAATGATTTAGTCGCTGCCAGTTTGATGGAAGATAAAGAACGGGAAAAAATCAAACAGAGACTTTTGAACAATATTCGTACTTTGATAGGATATCTTTCTATGTCGGATTCTCATATTCTAATTTTATCTATTGTTCCTCCTATTAAAGTCGGTGTTTTCAGAAAGTTGGTGTGGGGAAAAACGATAGCAAAAGATGCTGAAGAAATATCTCAGATTTTGCAAAATGAATTTATCGGAAAAATTAGCTTTTATGACATGAAAAACATCATGTATGATTTTGAAAAAAAAATATGGAAGGAATCCTTGGCATTTGATGCTCTGCATTGGAAAAAAGAGGTTTATGAATCTTTGAATTTAGTAATTAACGATATGATCTATGCTCATTAGAAGGAAATTGTATGCTTTGGAATCGATCAATTCAAAATACTTTAATTAATGTACGTCACTTAATTATCTGGTTACGCAATATTTATTTAAAAAAATTATGGGGGATGTCTATTGGTAAAGATGTAAGAATCTCTTTAAAGGCCAATCTGGATAAAACGAACCCCAAAGGTGTGAAAATAGGCGATGGGTCATATTTGGCTTTCGGGGCTACAATACTGTGTCACGATATGGCAAGAAATATTCACAAAGACGTTATTATTGGGAAAAATTGTTTTATTGGTGCCAAAAGTATGATTATGCCGGGCGTTGTCATCGGTGACGAGGTGATTGTCGCTGCAGGAGCAATAGTTACAAAAAATGTTCCGAGTCATACTATTGTTTCCGGGAATCCTGCCAAACCTATTAGAGAGGGGATAAGGACTAATAAATGGGGAATTCTCAAAGACTAAAAACTACTGACTTAATAAATTTTGATAAGGATTTTACTACAAAGCCTTATTTAATTAGAGTTCTTTTAAATATAGCAAATCTGCATAGCATAAAACAGATTATTTTTATCGGTGTATTTTACTGGTTTGTCGTGGTTCAAGTATATGCAGGTGAAATATTACGAGAGGGCTTTGAAGCTGGTGTTTTTCCAAAAGACTGGAAAAAAAGCGGTCAAAAAATCGATATTGTAGATGTTAAGGATGATAGTAAAGTGTTGCGCGTAAATGCGCCGGGACTGGTAGTCGTTTCTATGACCGAGATAGGGGATGAATATACGGTACAGTTTAAAAGTAGCATATTTTGGAGTGCAGATAGTCGGTTTGTTTTTCTTTATCAAAATCCAGACAATTACTATTCTTTTGGGCTTAGTAGTCGTGGTCGTGGTGTGGTTCGCATCAAGGATGGTAATAAAACAGTACTTGACGAAGATGAATTGAACAAACTTACAGTACCGCATGAGCGTTGGGCTACTGGTATTTACAAGGTTTGTGTGCGGCATGAAAACGATCGAATAGTTATCTTAATTGATAAGGCTGGGGATGGAGTAGACTATGACATTATGATAACGGAAACGGATCCGAAATTACTCGATAGCTTTTCTGAAGACCGTTTCGGATTTATCTGCGATAAGGGAAAAATAACCTTAGATGACGTAGTTGTAACACTGGGGAAGGTCGTGGATCAAAGATCAAAAGCAATTTACCATGTGGATGTTTCGAAGGGGGATGATACGCGCACAGCTGAGGAAGCAGGAAACCCTGAGACACCCTGGAAAACTATTCAAATGGCTGCCACCATTGCCAAGGAAGGGGATACGGTTTTAGTTGCGCCGGGCACTTATCATGAGATGGTAATTCCTGCGAACAACGGCAGTTTTGATGAACCTATTGTTTTCAAAGCATTGGATCCCAATCACAAACCGGTTATATCAGGATGTGAATTCGTTAATGCCGATAACTGGGAGGACGTTGATCTTACTGACTTCAGGGGGCAAAATCATAAAGTGCACCGTAGTACCATTGACTGGATTCCGCCGATGCTCTATCAGGCCGGTAAGCGCATGATGGTTGCACAGGAACCGAACCAGATTAACGCTAAAGATCCCTATGAACTTGAGCTTTTCTATGAGGTTCCTGATCAAATTTCAAGGGACACGCTAAAAGACTCTAATTTTTTCACTCAGTCGGAATCCGATTACTGGAAGGGCGCTAAACTACTTTTATGGGACAGTCATACAAATATCATTGGCGAGTACCCAATTTTGAGCTCTGATGATGAATTCAAAGGCATCATCGTCATGCCTTTTCGACATGATAAAATTGGCAATCGATTCAATGAACGACGTGACAAATACGCGTTACGAGATCATAAAGGGATTTTAGACCAACCCGGTGAATACTGGGTTAACCGTTCAATTAAACCCTATCAAATCTATGTAATGCCGTACAACGGTATGGATATTAAGGAGATTAAGGGCTCCGCTCGGGATCACGGATTTGCTTTCATCGAGGGCCGAGAGCATATTGTGGTGGACGGCTTTATTATCCGAGGATGCAGTAGCTCTGGTATCGCTTTTTTAGGCCGTGAGGCAAATCATATCACGATCCGCAACTGCAATGTAGAATCCAACATGGGGTCTGGTATCTCGGGGCGTTTCGTAGATAACATTACGATCGAAAAATGTCTTTTGCGGGACAATTATAGCAATGGCATAGGTTTTACCAACTGCCGAGATATGAAGATCTTAAACTGTGAGATCACAGCCAATGGGGATAATGGCATATGGTTCGGGAGTGGACAATCTGCATATTGGAATTCGGATACCATTCTGATACGAGGCTGCTACATCCACCACGCCAGGGCCCGCCGCCGGCACCCAGATAATTTCCAGATGCATCAGGTTCGAAATGTAACGCTTGAAAACAATATCTTCCTGCAAGAAGGTAATCAGAATATGTGGTGTCAATACTCGGATAACTTTGTATTAAGAAATAACCTGTTCATTGGAGGTACTCTTGGCATCAACTCTTCCATGCACAGCTACATTTACCATAATGTGTTTTGGGAGAGCAATGTTCGCTATAACCGCCATCTTGACAATCATCCCCAGAACAAAGATTATTATAAACCTCAGGTTGCAGATATTCGTAATAATGTGTTTGTGAACAGTTTTATTGCATGGCCTCCTGGGGAACTCGTAGATCGTTTCAAGGTATTTACGGTCGACCATAATTTTTACTCCGTTGAGAATGCCCATGCTTTATTAGGCTGGGATTGGAATGGAAACAAACTGTCTCTCGAAGACGATACCATTGTAATTGCAGATGTTGAGGTGCCGGCCCAAGACACTATCATCGAGATGGAGGTTAATGTGACCTGGAGCAATCCTGCTAAACTTGTTTTTCTCTATCAAGATCCTGAAAATTATTATTGGGTTGGGATAGGAAAGACGGCTGGTGTGTTTCGGCGCATGAACGGTAAGGAGACCCGCCTGTTCAAGGATGAGAAAGGTATATTACGCATGCCGCATATGAGGAACCCTTTCGCAAGGTACACCATAGGGCTTAGCCGGACAGCCAACGCTTTAGATTTTAGCTTTATTCGTGAGATTGATAAGAAAATCTCAAAAGTCAGAGTACTTGATAGGAATGAGACCGCAATAAAGGCCTTCACGGCTGGTAAGTTTGGTTTGGCCAGTCCCTCAGGGAGGGACCATTGGTGCAGCTTGAGCAATGCGAAAGTCATTATTGGCGATAAAATATATAAAGATGGGTTTGAAGATCGTGATTACAAGAAGGCTTCATTTGCGAATGAACTAACCTGGATTGTAGAGCAGGGTGAGGCCTTGATAAAACCTCTTAGTGGAAGTGGTGTAGGTTTTGGTGAGGGTAGTATTGTGCTCCATGATACTACGGAACTTACCAAAATTTTTAAGGCTTTGCCAGATGAATACGGCGAGAATAGTGATTTTCATCCGGTGCCTGGTAGCCCCATTATTGATGCTGGTGTTGACGTGGGGATAAGAGAGACACTGGACGAGAAAGTTCGGCCTTTCGGTGAAGCGCCTGACATTGGCCCTTATGAAAACAGGTGAGGGGAATGGAGAAAATGGATATGAAAACACAGCCTGTGGAGAAGGCAAGGCGCTGTTTTCTGAAATTTGTAAAATCAATAGGTATAGAACTGCTGGTGTGATAGCTACCGATGGTTATCAATTTGGCGGATCATTGTTTTTTATTTATATTTTTACATGAAATGATTTGAATTCTTGTGGAAAATAGAACGATTGCTAATCCGGAAAGTTCGACTATCCAAAAAAACTTCCAGTCTGAAGTAAAAACGGGAAACAGAGTATCGATGTGATGGAATGACATGGCTCTGCCGAGCAGGTAAACAAAAATAAGACAGGCCCCAAAAAAGGATAATTTTTGGGGCCTGTTCAGTTTTTTTGATGTATTGAGCAATAAGCCAATTATAAAAAACATGAAACAAGCAAGGATTAGGATGAAAAATGCTTGAACGGTTCTTCTATTTTGATACCATCCTTGGCACTCGGCAATGTTTTTCCCTATAGCAATTAAAAGAGTGTGCAGATCTAGCTGTTTGTTAATCCCCAGAAATAAGTATAATAGGCATAGCCAGAGCCAAAAGATCGCTCCTTTCCTTCTTTTATGGTCATGCAGTTGGGTTTGCAACAGATAAGCCTTGATACAAAACAAGGCGGTTATAAAATAAGCAATGGTAGTAAACCACCCTAAAAAAGTCGGGTCCCCAATACCCAGAGTCCATTTGCCGTAATTAAACATGATTATTGTCCTATCATCATTTCTTGAATGATGCCATAATTTTATACTCGAGCAGATTTTCTTTGTCTCGGAAAACATATAGACGAGCAGGGAAACAAGCTGCGATAAAAACGAAAAATATTTAGTTGGATATTGCAGGTTTTTTTATATGAATAAGGATAGTGGAAAAAGCATTTTATTTATGGTAATCAGTGTTGATGAAAAAAATTAATAAGAATTTTATAAAACGAAAAATATATAAGTTATCACCTTTAAACTTACTTTCCGCACCCTAAAACTTAAATGTAATAATATTTTATTGTCCTATTAATTCAGTGACTTACTGTTAAATAAATACGATTTAGAGAGCTTTGCAAGATGAGGAAATATTTCCAATTATAGCATTTTGAAGAAAGTTTTTGAAAAATTTACCTCAGAGGCGGTTGCTATACCTCAAATTTCTCCGGATTTTACATCCGGTTTGATTCGTTTTGCCTCCAATCGAGGCTGTTTTACCCGGATTTTTATATCCGGGCGCACCTATCCACCTAAACAGGGAGAGCTTCAAGGATTTTAGCTCCTTTCTTCAAATTGAAAGCAAACTGCCTGAACATGATATCGATCGTGTTTTTCATTATTTTGGGGAACCGTGCTTGGTTTCCATTATCATACTTGTGGCTAATGCCAAAGTATTGTTCAACTATGTATCGATATTTGGAAATGCCCTTATTCCGTTCAATCTCAAAGTCAGTCAGTTTGGTCTTTTTAGTGTCCTTACGCATAATCCCGTCTTTAATTTTATTTAAAGCCAGGAACTCACGATTAGGAGCCCCAGGATAACCTTTATCAGCATAGGCAATTTTAATTTTATCCTCGATATGGGCGCTATAAATAACAGCACCACGGAAATAGATCGAATCATTATGAGAAGCAGGACTCAGAGTACTGGAGAGGATAAAACCATTTTTAGTGTCAACAGAGGCATGCTCTTTTAAGCCATAGTGAGGTATATCATTTTTAATGACCCAGTTGGAATCAATATCACGGGAGAATTTTTTCTTGTTTCCGTTTTTATCAAGCTTACCCTCAGGCGTGCTAAACTTTCTCCTGACCTCTTCAAGCTGATCATTAGAGAGAGGCTTGCTTGCCGACTTAACCAACCTGGCATCCACAGCGATGCCTTCATTTATGGAAAGGCCATGCTGATGGAATTGTTTGAGAAGGGCACTATTGAGTTGAATCATGGCTTCTTCGGAAAGGCGGTCCCTGAACCTTGAAAAAGTAGAATGATCTGGAGAGGGAACTTCCAGCGGGAGATTAAGAAAGGATTTAAAAGAAATCCTGTCATTAATTTGGCTTTCAAGCTCTGGATCGGACTTGATTTGATACCATTTTTGAAGAAGGAAACATTTGAATAGGAACAAAGGATGATAGGCTCTTTCCCCTTTTCTGGCTTTTCCTGTTTCATAATATTTCATGAGGAGTTCTTCGATAGATTGCCAATCAATAGTATTTCCGACCTGGCGCAGAAATAAAAGGGTACGGTTTTTATCAGCAAAATTTTGGATAGCGAAATCAGCAAATGAAAAATTATGTTCGATGTTTTTGTAGGCCATGATATCTCCCTTTGAATTGATTTGATAAATTTAGTAAAGAAAAATGTATTAAAATCTTACAAACAGGGACTCCGGACGACCAGGCAGGGGTAGGATCTATATACTCGTGCAAAGGTTTCGATTTAGTATATAAATTGTATTTATAATAGACTTTTTTGCTTCTATATGGTCTCGATCTTCAACAAAAAGGAATCGACACATAGGAGGAAAAATGGAGGCCAAAGACTTCAGCAATCTGATGATAACAGATGTACAATTTCTACCCATAATCAAAGAGTATGCCCGCCGGATCAATCTGGTGGACACGATTAATCATATGGTCGACACTGAAATGGATCTACAGCAGGGGCCAACTTTTCTTGGTGTGGTGATGGACACTTTGTCCGGCCGGTTTCCTCTATACCGGTTGGAGAATTTCTTTGAAGAAAAGATATTGAACTTCTGCTTGGTGAAGCAGTCTCTGTAGACCAGTTCACAGATCACAATGTCGGTCGGGGGCTATATAAAATTTTTGAAACAGGGACACAAAAGATATTCGGTCAATTGAGCCAGAATGCTGTCAACGGGTTTCAAATAAAGCCCACCGGAGCTCACTATGATACGACATCTGTCAACGTGTATGGCGATTATGACATGACGGATGAACCCTTTAAAATCACATACGGTCACAGCAAAGATAAGCGGCCGGACCTGAAGCAATTTCTTATTGAAATGTTATGTGTTGACAGGAATATCCCCCTGTTTGGAGCGACCCGTGATGGCAATGCATCCGACAAAACTTTGAATAATGAATTGTTGAGCACTATCTCCAAGCATCTTGCCAATCATGGGCTTGAAGAAAATGCTTTTGTTTATGTGGCTGACTCCGCATTCGTTACTAAGGATAATCTCGAAAAAGCGAAGGCAACAACAAAATTCATCAGCCGCTTACCGGCAACATACAATGAATGAAGCAGGGCTATTCAGGATGCCGTTTGGACAGATGAATGGATTGATATCGGTATAGTTGCAGAAACTGACGATACTAAAAAACGCCCGGCAGCTTATTACAAGGCTTTTGACACCACGGTGACATTATATGAGACTAACTATCGGGCGATTGTCATACACTCCAGCGCCCACGATAAGCGAAGGCATAAGAGAATCGACCGCCTGCTCAAAAAGAATAAAAAAGAACTCGAGCAGCTGGCCCAAAAGCTAATGACCGAACCCTACTATTGTGAAGCCGATGCCCAGGCGGCGGTTGAAAAACTATCCCAGTTACCCAAAAAAACAGACATCTTCCAGATATCGACATCTGTGGAAAAGATTGCCAAATACAAAAGAGAGCGTCCTAAAAAAGGAGAGAAGCGTGTCTCGGAAAGATATGAATATCGTCTTGAGCTTTCCTTTAAAGAGGATAAAGCAAAGGTCGATACCCTTCGGGAGGAAGCTGGGTGTTTTGTTCTTCTTTCAAATCTGGTTTCGCCTTCAGAAAACGCAGAGTGGGACGCTGAAGGTCTTTTACGATTATACAAGAGCCAGTGCGGTATTGAGCAGAATTTTGATTTCTGAAGAATCCGGTCATCATCAACAGTGTTTTTCTGAAAAAGAATTCCCGGATCGAAGTCCTCGGAATGGTTTTATTGATTTCATTGTTAATATGGCGCCTAATCGAAAAATCTATGCATCTTTATGTTGAAGAAAATCAAACCACAATAACTGGCTGGGTAAGGTGGAGAACCAAACGGCCAACGTCATTTATGATGTCGACGAAATTTCATACCGTCCTTGTTATTAAAAGTGGAGATTATCGGCAACTTGCTAAACCTCTCAAGCCGGTCCTCCTGGAATATCTCAGAGCACTTGATGTTAAACCGAAGGTATTCCTCACACCATGATAATGGTGACTAAAAAATTACTCGCAACTTGTTATGTTGGGGTGCGGAAAATAAGAAATAAGAAGATTTTATGTCTGACTGAACCGGGGAAGAATCACTCAAGAGATCTCTTGCCTTCGCTATGGCGGAGGTCTTTGGTGAGCTATTATTGGAATCTGACGATTGAGTTCCATAAGACAAGAGAGTCGCGTCGATCAATATAAAAATGGTGAGACATGGATTTTACCCTGTGCGATATAAATTATAATAAGTTGCTTTTTGTATTCAAAATGGGATATAATTTGAGAGAATAAATTTCTGGCGCTATCATGAAAACTCAAACAACAATTAGAGTTGAAAAAACAAGTTATTATCAGGAAAAAGAAATATTAAGTCAAATGGGACTTAATTATTCCCAAGCTATAAGTGTGTTTAATAATATGACTGTACTTAATAAGGGATTGCCTTTTGAATTGAAAATTCCAAATAAAGAGACAAAACAAGCGTTAAAAGAGTTAGAAGCAAAAAAAGGTAAAAGTTTTAATAATATTGATGAGCTATTCAATGATCTGGATTCATAAGTGTATAAAATTTTTAGAACGAGTAGTTTTAAAAAAGATTATAAAAAACTTTCAACCTCCAATAAGAATTTACTAAAATCTATTATCGCTAAATTAATAAATGGAATAAAATTAGAAAAGAAATATAAAGATTATAAACTTATTGGAAATTATTTTGGATGTAATGAGTGTCATATTAAACCGGATTTGCTATTGATTTACAGAGTTGATGACGATTATTTGGAATTAGCACTCGTTCGAATGGGAAGCCATTCAATGCTTTTTTAGGAGATTATCGACGTGGGAAAAATAAAAATCGTAATGGAAAAACAAATTTAAACATTTGGACTTATTCAAATGTTTTTTTTACTTTTATGGTTTTTTACTGATTGTGCTTTTTCAGACCAGGTTATAATTAAAGCAACGGCGGATATCTGGCTGTTCGATACAAATCAGGCGGAAATTTAAGAGTGGTGAGGCGAAACGCTTTCGTTGGTATGACTTTGTCGTTGCCATTCAGGAAGAGGGCTTTGAAGCCGGTCTGCTTGACTGCACAGTGAATCATATAGAAAGCTTTATTCATAATGTAAAGGGACAGGGCAGGGCACGACCGCCGTTATGCCATCAATGCCTGTAAAATCAGTTCAGGCCTGGGATATCTACCGACAGAAAATTTTGAAACAGAAATTCGGAAATCCTTAGACTGGTATTTGAAAAATGAAAACTGGTGGAGAAAGATCATGGACAAAAGCTATCTGTATTGGGTTGAATGCAATTATAAGGATCTGTAAGCATGGAAAAAAACCTACAGGATCTTGTTGAGTTTCTTTTAAAAGTTCCGCTTTTTTCATCTGTTCCATCCACACAAATCGATCAAATAGCCGATCTTTTTAAAAGGGAAACCTATCAAAAAGATGATATCATCTGCCGACAGGGAGACCCTGGTGATTCCATGTATGTTGTCCGATCCGGGATTGTGTCTGTATTTAAGGAAATTGAGGGTAAGGAGATCTATGTTTCAGATTTAAAAAGAGGGGGTTTTTTCGGCGAAATTTCACTGCTGTCTGATGCGGATAGAAACGCAACCATTCGCGTTTCTCTGGACACAACAGTATATTGTCTTACCAGAGAAAATTTTGAGATACTCATTAAAAACAACAAAAGTATTGGGTTGTATTTAAGTCGGTATTATGCCAAACGCATGGTGTTGGAGACAAAAAATCAACCCGGCAAAAAGAATGGACCTGTTTTTTATGCAGTATCTGCAACCGGGCCGAACTTGGGAGGATCTCATTTTTTATACACTGTTTCCTATCATATATCGGATGAATCGGAAAAGCGGGTCCTGGTCATAGAACCCCATCTTGAACCTGAACGAATCATGGAGAAATACGGTTTGGCCCGGATTGTCTGTCCTGATCCCGGCCTTTTTACGCTGTTACCTGAAAATAGTTACCGCTCTGAGGATATTCGTTGGTTTTTTCATGAATCCGGGTTTACAGTGCTTCAATTAAACAAAGGCTTTTCAGACAGACTGTCCGAGGTGGTCCCTGTTATGATGGAAGAGCTTCAGCAAAACTATGATATTATATTTGTGAATCTCGCCCATTATCTTACATCCATGGAAAGATTGTTTGTCAGACTTTGCGACAGAACGCTGGTGCTGATGCACAACACCCATGAAACACTTGAGGATGTTCGAAAACGATTGGGTGAGATAGAGCAGATTTGTGGTTCCAGAGCGTTCCTTGGAAGAATCAGGGCAGGGGTGAGCCATCTGTATGGGCAGAAAGGAATTCCCCGGCAGGAGATGAAGACGCTGTTGAATCTTCCTGAAACACCTAACATCTGGGTAGACCGGTCTGACGATGCCTTTAACGATCGAATTGATACAAAAAAATGTTTTCCGGTCAAAGGAGCCAGGGCCGTGGCCAGGGAGATCGCCGGCATCCGGCTGGGTATTGCCCTGGGCGCCGGTGCAGCAAGGGGCTGGGCACATATCGGCGTGCTAAAGGTGCTTGAGGATGCGGGCATTCATATTGACATGATTGCCGGGACCAGCATGGGTGCCCTGGTCGGGGGAATATATGCGGCCACCGCTTCTGTAGATCAATTAAGAAAAGACACCATCGAACGTCTTCCCACAAAACGGGCTGCCAGAAAAAAAATATTTGACTACACTTTTCCAATTCAGGGTTTTTTACAGGGGGGGAAAGCCGCAAAAATGGTTCGTAAGGCAGTAAACGATGCTGATTTTCTGGATTTGATGATTCCGGCCTATCTTGTCGGTGTGGATATACTAAAGGGTGAGGAGGTCGTTTTTGAAACCGGGGATGTTACCGATGCCATCAGATCCAGCATTTCCATTCCAGCTGTATTCTCTCCTTATAAGCACAAGGGGAGATGGATGGTAGACGGGGGGCTTTTAAATCCTGTGCCTGTGGATGTTTTGTTAAGAAAAGGGGCAGATATGGTGATTGCTGTCTGTATTGAGCCCAGGAGCGGGGGCAGGGGAGAAGCGAGCCGGGCGCCTGGTATTAAGGAGATGGTTTTCCGGACCATCAGCATTGTTCATGGCAGGGCCACCGGTGATTTTGCAAAAAATGCTGATATTGTACTCTATCCCGATGTAAAAGATCATGGGTGGGATGATTTTCATAAGGGTATTTCGCTCATGCGGTACGGCATGGAAGAATGTTTTGAGCATATAGTGGAAATAAAAAAAATGATCCGTTCAAAAGGGGCACGGAAAGGGATTTCTAGTTAAGCGGGTAAAATCAAAATGGCCTGCATTCAGTCTTGACCTTTGAAAAAGACCTGCACTATTTCTTTTTTTTTGCACAATCTTGTTCAATTTGTTTATCCAGCGAAAATGTTGACAAGTGCAGCATCATGGAGACACTCACACAATATTACTCATTATCTTCTTTGAAAAAAGGCGGGTGATATTTTTCTTCAAGTCCGGTCAGCATTATTTTAAGCATATCCGGATTGTTTTTTATTAGTGTTTTTTCAATTTCTTCTATAATACCAAGATAAGGGATTCGTTCTCCGTGATATTCTACGGGTTCTCCAATCTGATGAAAAAGAAACCCATATTTTTTAAGCGCATAAAACAATTTCCTTTCAGTGATCATATACCAGTGAGTTATTCCCCGCCTTTTACTTTCATGATACATCACCTGATACAGACCCAATACGATGATGGGATTCTTTCTTCCCTGCATTTCATCGGGGATGGTTCCATTGTCGGGTAAGACCCCCCCCTCTTTTTTAGTAAGGTAGGATTCCACACCATACATCCCGTCTTCTTTTCTTCTTCTCAGGTCTTTGCTCACAGTCAGTCGTGAAATTTCACCTATTTTAGACCGATCCGGTTTTTTGCCGATAAAGGTTGTTTCAACTGCATGTTCTATGGGAAATTTTTTATCTGAATTTAATACAAGCCTGATCGTTCCAACAACGGAATCATTATTATTTATGCATGCAAAATGGACGGAGTCATCTTCATAATCGTCTTTTTCAAGACCTTCGGGATGGTCTTCTTTTCTTTCAAATCCAAATTCTTCGGCATAAACTTCATATCTCATTCGAAACGTATCTTTTAGAGTGTCTTCATCATCAATGATGCCAAACCTGAATTTATCATATGTGAGACTTTTTGATACCATTTAATGATGCATCCTATTTGAATTGACAGTCTGTAATTTAATTGTTGAAGACTTATGCTAATCTTATTAATATTTTTTTTGTTTTTTTTTGTCAAGGATATTTGTTTTTCTATCCATATAGATTACATATATCCTTGAATTTAAAATTCTATAAAAAAGGTTAATCCCCTTATGGCTAAGCAATATATTGACTTCATTTTTAAGTATTCTAAATTGGTAATGCTTATCATCGTTTTGGCAAGCATTGGATCTGCATTTCTTTTTTCACAATTACCGATTGAAACATCTGTGGAGTCGATGATTCTGGAAAACGACCCAGATCTTATTTTTTACGAAAAATTTAAAGAACAGTTTGGAGAAGATGAATTCATAGTCGTTGCCTATACATCCTCAGCACTTTTTTCCCCAGAAATGCTAAAGGAAATTGATCATTTAACAAAACAATTAGAATTGATTGATGAAGTCAAAGAAGTCGTCAGTCTCACCAACATTGAAACAATAATAGGCTCTGATTTTGATTTTATAGTCCAGCCTCTTTGTGAAACCCTGCCTGAAACCAAAAATGAGGCTTCTCTTATAAAGTCAACTGCCCTTGGTCTAAAATCAGTTAGGGATACAATTTTATCTAAAAATGCAGATGCCTCTTTGTTTTTGATCAGGACCATAGCCCATGAAGAAGATGAAACTTATGATTTGAGATTATTGAATCAGATCAATGATATTTTTCTTGAAAACCAGACCCAAAAAGGGTCGCTGACACCCGATACAATTTACACCGCAGGCTGGTTAGTAACGGATGTTACAATGAGTAAAAATATTAATCATGATAACATGGTTTTTATGCCGATTCTGTATGTAATTATCTGTGTTTTTTTATTTATAACATTAAAAAACATAGCATTCGTAATGATAGGAATAGTCAATATTACGTTGTGCCTTTTATGGACAATGGCAGCTCTTCACCTGGTTGGCGGAAGCTTGAGTCCTATGACAGCTATCTTGTCTCCTCTAATATTGGCGTTGTCTGTTTCAGACAGCGTGCATTTGCTGCTTCATTTTTTAAAAAAGGAAAGAAAAAGCAAAGGTGTGACTCAGATGATCCGGCTGTCAGTTGATGAACTCAGTAAACCTTGTTTTTTAACAAGTTTTACAACAGCGATTGGATTTCTTTCTCTTATGGTCAGTGAGATTCCTCCGATCCGGCACTTTGGCCTGGCTGCATCCTGCGGTATGATCATTGAACTTTTTTTGACGATGACATTTGTTCCAATCTGCATATATCTTTTTCGAAAAAAAGATATTTTCCAGAAGGTTATTAATACAGACAGCAATATTATGACAAAGTTCTCAAGATGGTTGTTACAGTTTATACCAAAGTGGAAGTACTTTATCGTAATTGTTTCTATTTTTCTGACTGCTTCAAGCATATGGTTTGCCTTTAAAATTAAAGTGGAAACAAATTTTATAGATTATTTTAAGAAGGACAGCGCTGTTGCCAGGAATTACTATTTTATTGATGAAAATTTAAATGGTGTGGATACTCTTGAAATTTCGTTTCATTCTGATTCCCCGGACTTTTTTCTTCAACCGTCTAATCTTAAATTAATTGAAAAAATGGAAAAATATCTTGAATCCATGACCATTGTTGGAAATGTAACCTCCATGAATACGTTTATACGAGAGATGCATAAATCGTTTAATAATGAAGACAGGGCTTATTTCAAGATACCAAATGATAAAAATTTAATTGCCCAATACTTGTTAATATATGGTGGGGATGAGCTCTATAATTTTGTTGATGAAGCCTACGCATGGACAAAAATATCTGCCCGTATTTCCGAGCACAGTTCTGTTCGGTTGCAGGAATATCTTGCTAATATCCAAGATTTTATTGATACAAGTTATGCATCCTCTGGGATTGAGATCAAAATCACAGGAAAAACCCTCATGGTAAATAAGTTGGTCAAAAGTATAGTAAACAGTCAGGTGTACAGCCTGCTTTTGGCCTTTGTCATCATTTTTATCATATTGTTCTTTGTCTTCCGGTCTTTTAGTCTTGGAGTATTGTCCATAATCCCAAATTCAATTCCCATCATTTTTAGTTTTGGTACAATGGGTTTGCTTGGGATACCCCTAAATACAGCAACCGCAATAATATCAGCTGTGGCCATCGGGATAGCGGTTGATGACACAATTCATTTTCTTTCTGCTTACCAGGAAGGCCGGAATAAAAATAAAAGCGTTGGGGAATCCGCTCTTTATGCGATAAGTAAAAAGGGCGAGCCGATTACAATCACATCAATCATTCTTTTTTTTGGGTTTGGAGTATTAATGTTTTCCAGCTTTGTTCCTACAATTCAATTTGGTTTTTTATGTTCCATAATTATGCTGTCTGCACTCTTTTGTGACCTTATGGTTCTGCCATCATTTATGCTGTTATTTACAAAAAAAATGAAATATAATTCAGCGAATAAATAATTAGTGACTAACCCAAAATGCTAATTAACCATAATTTTGAAATATAACTAAACAGGAGTGTGAAATGTCGATAGATTTAATCTTGTCGGAAATAGTTTCTAAGGACGATATAATTCTGAGCCAGGATCAGGCACAAGAAAAATTTGGTGGCGGTACCGAGGGATTCAAAAGAGATATTTCAGCGGCAGTTATTATCAACAATTTAAACACAATCCCGCAAATACTGAAAAAAGCGAATGAACTGAGCAAAAGCAAAGATGAATTTGTTTTGTATCCTGTGTCATCGGGTAAAAACTGGGGGTATGGCAGTGCCCTGCCGGCATTGGACATAAAGCCCGCAGTTATTCTTGATTTATCCAATTTAAATAAGGTGACCTATTTTGATGCTAAAACTGGAATTATCACTGTTCAACCAGGTGTGACACAAGCAGCCCTCCGGGAGTATCTTGATGGTAAAGGTGCCAAAAATTTTATGGTTCCTGTGACCGGGGCAGGGCCGATGTGCAGTATTATCGGGAATGCACTGGAGCGGGGCTATGGCATAACTCCGTACACGGATCATTTTGCTGCCGTGAATTCATTGAAAGCTTACCTGCCTGATGGGCAATTGTATCAATCCGCTCTTTGTGAGCTTGATCAAAGTGGTTCAGATATAATCGACAAGAGTTTTAAATGGGGGCTTGGACCATATCTGGATGGTATATTTACCCAGTCCGGATTTGGAATCGTTACCGAACTTACCTTTACATTAAAAGAAAAACCAGAAGGGTTTGATTCTTTTTATCTTCGCTTTAAACAGGACTCAGATTTTGAGCAAGCCGTTGATCTGGTATCTGATATTTTGAAAATGCATGAAGGTATTGTAGGGTCAATAAATCTTATGGACCGCCGCAGGGTTATCTCCATGATGGCCGACAACCCAAATGGACCTGGTTCTCATAAGGTGATGTCGCAAGAGCAGGTGGAACAATTGTCAAAAGAACATGACGTGCCAGCCTGGACGATTGCAGGCTCTATCTATGGCACAAAAAGGGTTGTTGCTGCTGCAAGAAATGACATTAAAAAACGGTTACGCGGTTTGAAGTGTCAAACCATCTTCTCCAGTGGTCTGTTAATATGGATAGGGCGACGGGCTGTGAACCTGGCACCGGATTCTCTGCTCAGCAGAGAACGTCGCATGATTCAGACATTGGACATGGGAATTGATATTATGAAAGGGATACCCAATGAGGTCGCTCTTCCCTTATGCTATTGGCGGACAGCCAAATCAAAGGATGTGGAGAATTACAATCCTGCCAGGGACAAATGCGGGTTATTCTGGTATGCGCCATTATTACCAATGGACAAAATTAAAATGCGCAGTTTTGTGGAAATGGTTCGAAAAATCTGCACCAGTCATAATATCGAACCTATGATTACCCTGACCAATTTCAGCCATCACTGCTCTGACAGTACAATTCCTGTTTTATTTGATCTGAGTAACCCCCAGGCATTAAAAGACGCTGAAAATTGTGTTGATGAATTGGTCAGCCAGGGAAGAAAGCTTGGATTTGTACCGTATAGAATGAGTATCAACCAGCAGCAAAAGCTGCTGGACAAACAAAGTGTATTCTGGGGTTTAGTCGGAAATATTAAGCAAACCATGGATCCCAATGGTGTTGTGAGTTTAGGAAGGTATGGGGCATAGGTAAAGGGGCTGATGTTGTACACCAGCCCCCTCTGTTGAATCTAAAACTATAAATATTTTTTATTGATCAAATATTAAGCTTTTCTTCTGCCCATTCCGGCCAACCCGAGAAGGCCGATTCCAAATAACAACATTGTAGCAGGTTCGGGGACGCTATCACCAGTAAAAGTACCAACACCGTCTGCATTCAAAATACTACCACCACCACCTGCAAGACCGAAAGCGGTTACAAAATTGAGGTCAGCAAAACTTCCATCAGGTGTCTCAATCGTATTTGTGTTAAAGTAATTTGCCGCAACACCACCTACCACATCTAAATTACCAACGCCTTGAAGAGATTGGAAGAGGGTACTAAAAACACCAACCAAGGTGATACCTTGAAGTGAGGTACCGTCATTAGCTACTATATCGGATCCATGTGCTGCTAAACTCAGCCATAGATTGTCTCCCATATCTGTCGCCTCAGCTTCATCAGACCCAGTAGAACTGCCGTCATAATAAATGTTTACGAGGCCGCCTGTATAATAAGATGTAGAACCAGTTATACTTGGTAAAAGATCACCATAAGCTTGTTCATATCCCTCAAATACTATCTCTAACTGTGCACCAGGTGCAACGAAATCGGTAAGACCGTTCATTTCGGTGACAAAACCCCAGCCGGATACTTGGCCAAATGTTGCTGAATTTATATCTCCATCAATATCCTGATGGATGTCCGCAGAAGTTGATAAAAAATCTTTATCGGAATTCGGATCCCAAGTAACTCCACCAATAATATTTAAAGCTGAAGCCTGACCGGCAAACCCTAATATCAAAATCAAAGAAATTAAACATAGAAATTTTTTCATAATAAAATCCTTTTTCTTACTTTTTTAAAGGTTAATAAATTAAATGAACCAAGTAACTGGATCTGGGGATGGATCTGTTTGATCTATACTGATCTGGTGATCTGGGGACAGCTTACTTAATTATATTACATCCCCAAACTTTAATTTTCTGGCCCCATTTTTTTTTGTTAGAATCACCTCCTGTTTTTAAATAGATTTTTATAAATTTTATTATTTTCTTTATTTGTCTAATACAGCAATAACAATGCCATAGTAGATATTTATCTATAAAATAATTCAATTTTTTATTAAATCTTTAAATGTCCTTTTAAATCAATGTGATGCGCGGATTTTTTTTTGAGCTTAAATTCATTGAATTTAAAAATTTAAAAATATTTTCAATAAGAACAGAAGATGGGAAAAAAAACTCTCAAATATATGAAAAGGATTACATATATATGGGAATTATTTTTTCATAATACAGTTGTGGCGCCTCCCATTAAAGCTCAGATCAAGAAGAAAAGCATTTCACCAGAAGAAAAACTTACATTCTTTACCGTCTGCTTTTAAAACCGGTATGAAATATCAAAGGGGGAGTGGCATGGGGGATTCGGCTATTTCCTTTCAATCTGAGTTTTTAATTGACAAATATCAAGGTCTCAATATACTACTAAACATAATAAATAAGATGCCCTATTCCCTTTTTTTCAACATATCCGGAGGCGATTCATGAAGTGTCTGTTAAAACTCATTTTTGTTACCCTTATCCTGTTTGTTTTTGTCATTGGATGTTCAAGCCCGGAAGACAAAAAACTAAGCCACTTTAACAAAGGAAACGCGTATTTTGAGGCAAAAAAATTTAAGAGCGCTGAAATAGAATTTAAAAATGCAATTCAGATAGACAGCCGCTATAAAGATGCCCTGCTGAAACTTGGGGATACAATGATGAAACTTGGCCAGGGCAGACAGGCCTTCAGCGCCTATTCCCAGGTGGAAAAAATATCACCGGACAATATCCAGGCCCTCATCAACCTGACAACATTTTATTTTTTAGACAATAGACTGGATGAAGCAAATGCAAGGATTGAAAAGGTCCTTGCACAGGATAAAAACAATATTGAGGCACTTTATTTAAGAGCCCAGATCCTGACCCGTCAAAATGAATTTGAAGTTGCCGAAACTATCTTCAAGAAGATCCTTGAAATTGAAAAGAATCATATTTTTTCACTCCAGGGGCTGGCCAGACTCAAAAACTTTCAGAAAAAATTTGACCAGGCAGAAGCACTTTTATTAAAAGCTGTGGACGCAGCCCCCAATGCCACCCAGCCACGGTTTGTTCTTGTCAATTTTTACCTCAGTCGGAAAGACCTTTCGAAAGCCGAGGAACAGCTCAACCTGGCAGCAGGGGAAAATCCCACAAATGCAGATATTCAGATAACCCTTGGTGAGTTCTATTTAAAAACAAAAAACACAGACCTGTCAGAAAAATCCTATAAAAAGGCAGTAGAGATAGCCCCGAATAAGGTGAAACCCTATCTAACCCTTGCAAAATTTTACGATATCATTGGAAAAACCGAAAACGCCCTGGCGTTTTATGAAAAAGCCATTATAATTGATCCGGAAAATATCTCAGCCATGCAGGCCCTGGCCCGCTATCAATATAAAAATAAAAATTTGGATGCTGCAGAAAAACAGGTCTCTGAAATCATGGAGCAAAGACCCGAGTTCTATCCTGCAAAAATGCTTCAAAGTGAAATTCTTATTTTTAAAAAAGAATTTGAAAAAGCCATGCAGATACTCACCCTCCTTGAAAAGGAAGAACCCAATGCCCCCCGGGTGCATTATTTCAAAGGGATGTGCCATATAGGACTTGGGGACCCTAACCAGGCAGCTGCATCCGTTGAAAAAGCGGTTGAACTGAGACCCGGAGAATTAAAGGCTCACCTTCTTCTTGCAGATATTTATTTTCAGCAGCGAAGCTTTGACCTTGCTGTGAACCAGGCTTCAGAAGTTTTAAAACTGAACGATTCCACACAGAGAGCACTGATGATACGGGCCAATTCCCAACTGGCTCTTAAAAAATATAAAGAAGCTGAACAAGACTATAAAAAGATGATAGAAATAGGCCCGGATGACCCTGCAGGCTATTATTACCTGGCCTATTTGAAATCAAGCATGAAACAATATGACAAAGCAGAAGATTTGCTTGAAAAAGCCTATTCCTTTGACAATCAACGCCTGGATGTATTTCTATTAATGGTGGAAATCAGTATGGCCCAGAAAAAAAATGAGAGGGCCCATAACCTGTGCACCCAGCAGATAGAGATTGCTAAAGACAATAAGCGTTTTCAAGCAATTGTTCATAATATCCAAGCATCCATCTATGTGACTGAAAAAAAATTTAATGATGCAAAAACATTTTATACCAAAGCGATTGAAACCGATCCGGATTATTTAACCTCCTATAGTTCTCTTGCAAAACTCTTCCTTGCTCAAAAAGAGTTGAAAAATGCAATAGACCAGTACAATAAAATTCTTGAGAAAAATCCCAATCTTGCTCCCCCCCATATGATGCTGGGTACTATATATGAAATGGACAAGGCGTATGACAAGGCAGAAGAACATTATAAAAAAGCCCTAAAAATCAATCCGGAGTTTGGTGCTGCCGCCAATAACCTTGCCTACCATTTGGCAACCCACACAAATAAATATGATGAAGCCTTGCAATATGCAAAAAAAGCAAAGGAACATTTTCCTGAAAATCCTAGTGTCATGGATACAATGGGATTTGCCTATTACAAAAAAGAGCTTTACGGCAATGCTGTAAACGAATTTATCGACAGTCTCAAACAAATTCCGGACAATCCTGTTGTTCATTACCACCTCGGCCTTGCGTACAATAAAAAGGGAAACATTGAATTGGCCAGAAAGGAACTTTCACGGGCATTGGAGATTAGTAGTAACTTCCCGGATGCTGAAAAGGCAAAAACTCTTCTTGAAGAATTAAATAAAGAATAATTATGAAAAGGTTTAAATCTCTTGGATATATCATTTTTGTATTGGTCATCTTTTCTTTTTCTGCAACGGCTGAAGAGATGACAGGAAAAAAACTTGCCCAAAGAGTATTTGACAGGGACCGGGGGGAAAACTCAGTTTCCGCCTCACAAATGGTCCTTGTCAATAAAAAAGGAAATAAAAGAGTAAGACTATTTGTAAACAAACGTTTGATGGAAGATAATCTTGAACGACAGATCATCCGCTTCACCTCACCTGCTGAAATTGATGGTACAGGCTTTTTGACCATTGAAAAGCCGGGATGGGAAACCGAACAATTTCTCTTTCTGCCTGCCTTGAGAAGAACCAGAAGGATTGTCAGTTCCCAGAAATCCCATAGGTTTGTGAACAGCGATTTTACCTATGAAGACATGGAGCGTCATCCTGTTGACAACTATACCTATAAAATTATTGGATCGCAAAAAGTTGGTAATCTTGATTGTTATACGCTGGAAACCCGCCCCAAAAAAGGTATTAACTCCCAGTACAGCATGATCCAGAGCCTGATCTCAAAACAATCTCTTGTGGCTTTGTTTACCAAATACTTTGACAAAAAAGGGAAGCATATTAAAACACTCAAGGTGTTAAAACTGGATGAGGTACAGGGGATTTGGACCGAGTCAACAGTGAGCATGGAAGATCTTAAAAAAGCGCATAAAACCTATATTAAACTCGAAGATATCACATATAATACAGATATTGATAAAGATCTGATATCCAGAAAAGGCCTAGAAAATTATTAGCACGGCATTCTTATTGCTTCCTTGGTAGTCAACACTTACAAAGGAACTGGTAATGACAGCAGTAAAACTCGACAAAATCTTCATAACCCTTTTATCTTCAGTCATTTCAGCGCTCCTGATGCTGCCGGCAATTTCTTCCGCTCTTCCCTCCAATCGTGTCAAAAACATAACGTTTGACAAATATTTGACCCAGGAAATCGTTCTTGTCTTCCTGGAAAAGCTTCCCGAAATAAAATATTTTGTTCTTAATAACCCGGAACGAATAGTTGTGGATATCAAGGACACCTTTGTACCCCAAGTAAGAATCCATAAAGAGACCAAGGGTCAAGCCGTAAAGAACATCAGTATCGGCCAGAACAGAAAAGATACCGTAAGAGTTGTCCTTAAAATTAAAAAAGAACTTCCATACAATTACAAGGTCCTACTGGAAACGCTCAACGGGAAGCCAACTGTCAAAATCAGGGTATCTTTAGGTATAGATGATGAGAAATCCGGATTGGTGCCGATGGTCTATTTTTTTGATACCAAAGAAACCAAAACAACCTCCGCAAAAGATCCAAAAGGATCTCTCATCTTGTTTGACGATGCTTTATCGGATAATATTTTTAATGAAACAGAAAACCAGGTAGAAAAATCAGACCTGACCCTTTCAGGACTGGTGCAAATAAGAAGCACCTTTCAAACAAAGAAAGATGATGCCATTGAAAACAACACCAGCCTTAGAAACCGGATACTGCTGGAAGGCAAATACAAGAATATGGCCACCTTGTCAGTGTTATCAGATTATCTCTACTTTGGCCCTGAGAATGAAACAGATGACTACAACCTGGACCTCTACGAAGCAAAGTGGCAATACAATGCGAAAAAATATGGTTTTTCCATTGGCAAGCAAATCATCCGCTGGGGCAAAACAGACCAGGTAAGCCCGGTTGATACACTGAATCCCCAGGATTTGCGGGAATTTATCATCCCTGATTATGAAGAAAGAAAAATCCCGATCTGGATGGCTGATTTGAATTTATTTTTCGATAAATTTACCCTGGAAGGGGTTTTTATTCCATTCTTTGAAGAATCAAGAATAGATTACTTTGATACCAACTGGTCCATATTCGGGCACATGAAAAAGGAACTGCAGAACGCCCCTATTTCTCCTTCCTTAAAAAACTACTTTGATAATATAGGCGTTAATGAAAAAGACCCGGACACAGAAGCGGAATTTGCCGTAAGACTTACCACCACAATCAGAAATGTTGATCTGGGCTTAACCTTTCACCATACAACAGAGGATACCCCCTATTTTAGAAGTTTTCCAGTCAAGAACATCAGTGTAAACGGTGATCTTTCTGCCCAAAGCCTATCCTCAACCCTGGGCACGGCAGTCTTGACCGATGAAGATATTGAGGTTGAATATAAAAGAACCAATATTGCCGGTTTTGAATTTGAAACCACTCTTGCTGATTTCGGTGTCAGAGGGGAAGTCGCCTGGCAGGAAAATGAATCTTTCTTAACCTCTTCGCTTATCTCGACAAGAAAACCCACTTTTCTTTATATTATCGGAGCAGACTATACAACCAAGGGAAATACGTATCTGAATCTACAGTTTGCTCATAGGCATATATCTAACTACAATCCTGATATACTCTATTTTGATCAGGATACCTATACCCTTATTGGTGAAATAAGAAAGGATATTATTTCAGACTGGCTTAGCGCTTGCCTGAAATATTCAAACAATTTTAACAACAATGCATGGTATCTATCACCCTCTCTGAAATACACATACATTACAAACCTTGAATGCAGTATCGGGGCCAGTGTTTTCTCCGGGGATAAAGATACATGGTTTGGAAGTTTTAAGGATTACGATCTTTTCTTTCTTGAAATTTTATATCGTTTTTAATCGATTTAGAAGAATGCGCGCTCTTCATATAAAAAGGGGAGCCCAAAATCAGCTCCCCTTTTTCTATGTGAAACTAAGGTTAATTTTTTGTCAGATTCTTTTTTTTCGGCCAAGTCCGGCCAGGCCTAAAAGACCAAATCCAAAGAGCAATAAAGTTGCTGGCTCGGGAACAAAGCTACCGCCACCACCACCAGAACCGTCAAAGCGCGTTACATGGCTAACTGTAAAATCACCAATGTTCATACCTGATAGTAGCGTGTTATCAAATTCTGTGGTATCAAAAAGACCCCAGTCAATCTCAGCAAGATTCTGAAACAGCGCAAAAAATGTTGAATTCTTAACAAGAAAATACTCTGACCCGGGGGGAGGAAGATAGACTGCGTACACGCCAGATGTATCGGTTGAGTAAAGTGTTACATCTTCTTCTTTGATATCAAAAGTTGCTGTGTCTGGTGCTATGATTGAATTAACCCACGCCGTTTCAGTTTTCCAGTTAGCCTTGCCCAAGTCATCTATTGTTGTCCAATCTAATAAAGTGTCGATTTCGCCTGGGTTAGTACCGGCATAATCGCTACCTCCTGCAACAGGTCCTGTAATAGTTATTGAGAAACCATTTGCAGTCATACCGAGACATAAAAATACAACTGCCAATAATAATTTATAATTTATCATACATCACTCCTTCTGTTCAGATCCGTGGTTTCCCTTCACCAGGTTTAGTTTTGTCTGTTAAAAACAGTTTAATGCAGTTTTTATGCCAATCGTAAATTTTTAATTTCACTTGTAATATCAAACACTTCTATTTTTAAACGAAAAATCAAACCGGTGATTGCGAAAAAAGCACAACATTGTTGTGAAGTTTATTACATAATAGTATGTAAATATTTACCGAACTCAAAATATATTTTGCTTATTCAAGCACTTCGATCTCAACTCGCCGGTTCATCATTCTGCCCCAGGCGGTATTGTTATTTTCTAATGGATTTTCGCTGCCCATTCCTTTGACCTTCATCTGATAGGAATTTGCGCCTTTGCCAAGAAGAAAGCTCTTAACAATATTGGCCCTGAATTCAGATAATTTTCGATTATATTCCTTATTTCCGGCAGAGTCGGTATAGCCGGTAATTAAAACCGTCGCTTCAGGGGTCCTTGATAGAATTTCTGCAAAAGAGTTCAGACTTTCAAAACCGGTTTCGGTGAAGTCATTGGTGTTATAATTAAACCTGACCATTACCTTTTCTTTAGGCAGGGGAGGGGTATTTTTTGTTTCAATCCTGTCCTGGTCATTGGTCAGCTCAATAACCGATAGGTTTTGCAGAACCGGTTTCGGTTCAATGTTTGGGGGGGCAGGGGAAATGGTGGGGTCACTACTTTCTTGAACCATATTTTCCTGATCTGGCTTTATGGGTAGGGCGTTTTCCAGTATTGTCGATTCGTCTGCTTTTATGGGTGCATCGGGCAATGTTATAGCAGCCTGGACCGGTTTTAAGATGATTTCTTTGGTTTCCGGATTTGGGTTTTCCGAAGTTAGGGGCTCAGCAAAATAGGGTTTAAGGGAATCGGGCATCAGCGGTAGGATTTGCTTTTTTAACACAATAAGGCGGGCATTGGTGGCTGCCACCGATAATTTTAAATGATGCGGGAATAAAAAAAACCATAGGAGGATAATAATGAATACAAATGCAATTCCCCAGGCCAGGGGAGATCCGGTTTTTTTTCGGGTGTTTTCCGGTTTTTCCGGGGGAGATGTTGTGGGCTGGAATTTTAGAATCGGCATCGGTTTGGGATGGGGGGCGGAAAAACCGTTGATATCTCGGTTCCTGACATGGGCCGGTATTTTTAATTCTTTGGCACATTCTCTTACGATCAGATGATCGATCTGGTTTTTGTCCTGGACAAACCCTGACAAAAGAGAATGATCACAAATAATATTGATTCTGCGGGGGAATCCTCCGGAGTACATGAAGATTTCCTGAATCGCAGCGGTGTCAAAAATAGTTTGAGTTGTTCCTGCTACCTTTAAGCGGTGTTTAATATATTCACAGGTTTCATCCGGTGTCAGGGGGTCAATATTGTAGTTTAAGGTCAGTCGTTGCCTTACAGCCCTGTTTTTTTGCTGGTTAAGTATCTCATTAAATTCATTCTGGCCGACAAAAAAAATATTGATTAGTTTGGCATCTGTTTTCTCTATATTTGATAGAAGGCGAATCTCTTCCAGCATTTCCTGGGTTAAAAGTTGCGACTCGTCAATGATGAGCAATACTTTTTTTTTGTTTTTATCGGCTTCCATTAAAAATCGTTTAAAATGGACTAGGAAGGCTCCCTTGGAGGAATATTCTTTGTCCATACCAAATTCCAGGGCAATGTAATTGAGAAAATCCATTTTCTCAAGGCTTGGGTCAGGAACACAAGCGTAAATAATATCCTCGCTTAAACTTTGAATCAAAGAATTGATCAGAGAGGTCTTTCCTGTGCCCACATCACCGGTTAATAAAAGAAACCCTTTATTATCCAGTATACCGTATTTTAATGTGGCCAATGCTTCCTTGTGTTTTTCTCCAAACCACATAAAGGCCGGGTCCGAACTTATCTGGAAGGGTTTTGAATGAAGATTGTAAAATGAAGTATACATAATTTTTGTCTATAAGCTGTGAAGAAACTCCATGTCTTTGGTTTGGGTATTTTTGGTGCCGATGACCACCACCTCAATTAGATTTTCCTGTTTTCTAAAATAGAGGCGCCCATTATATGCAAATAATACCTCAAGACAAGTTGTTTTGTGTTTCTTCCCTGAGAAAACCTTCCTTTTAATAATTATTTGTTCAGGGTTTTGATCCAATTGGTGGATGATCTCTTCTGCCTTGATCTGCTGATCTTCGGTCAGGTTTAATAATCCGGTCAGGGCTTTTCGGTTGATTTCTATGTTTTTATAAAGAACTGAAAAAAGTTTTGTAAGAAAATCAAATTCATTTCGTTTTATTTTTGATCCCTTTCTTCTCTCATATTTTTCTATGGTGGATTTGAGTTCGTCAATTTCATTTTCTCTGCTTTTCTTCAGTTCGATAAATGTATTGAGCTGTTCTTCAAGGGAAAGAATCTCTTCAAACATCTCATTTTCGTTGATTTTTGTCTTATTTTTATTAACCTGATATTTTGTGTTCAGCACTTGGATATTCTCAAAGAGTTCCTGGCGCTCATGCTTGAGTCCTTCCAGAATTTGCTGGTGGGAGTGGTCTTTTTCTTTTAAATTTTTGATGAGTTCTTGTTCAGACTGCCGATTACGGTATGCCTTTAAACTGCCTTTTCTGTAGAAGACAAAAAAGATCATTAGAGAGAGTACTGAGTACAAAAGCAAAATGAGATTGGCCATTTTTGATCCATGACTCAGATTGATATGAACTGTTATGGTCAGTTCATTGTTCAAAACTTCAAAGTTTTTGTTGGCGATGGCCTCTGTGTTTGACTCTTTATGAAATTCGGTGGTCAAAAAATCCATGTTGCTATAGAGGGGATAAATGATTTTTCCATTCCCGGTTGCAACCTGAATGGAAAGGTCAAGGCCGACATGCTGAACCATGAAGTCTTGTCTTAAGTAGGCGCCAATATTATTGGCTATTTGTTCTTCAATATGAATAGTCCCGTTTAATAGTGGCTTGGAATCTCCAATAATGATATTTTGGAGGTTTTGCAGATAATATTTGTCAATATATTGCTGGGATAGGTTGAGACTTAGGATATATAAAAAAGGGGTGAATATCAGGCACAGAATAGCAATTTTTAATGGGAAAAATTTCATAGATACAACCAAGGCCATAATGTCAATCAAAGGTATTATTGGCAGACCATATATCAGAAAATACTAATTTTCAAGATTTGCGTAACTTTGGGGTTCATGTTTTTGACGGTATCATAATGTCGTAGTATGCTCTGGATTCAGATGTTTTTTTATAATTGATCTCGCCTTTTAAGGTATTTTGCACAAATTGAAATTCTTTTTTTAATTTTGAGGGGGCGGAAATAGAACCTGAGTCCCGGTAGATGATACATAAATGATTCTGAAGCATTGAGGCGTTGATATATATCAATGTTTCATCATCTTTTTCCCGGGAGGAAGAACTGAGGACCAATTTTTCCATGAAGGTGAAAATTTCATCATACTCACCCCTGAATGTTTCATTTTGGGGATTAGAAAAAGCAATTCGTATCTGTTTGTCACTGAATTTGTTTTTAATGTTTGATAATAATTTTTCCATGTCAATAACTTCAGGGTTAAACGTCTTCATGTTTTCCCCGTACATTGCATCCAGCACCTCTTCCTCAAATGCAAATATCTTTGAACTCAGTTCTTCCGGAATCATCATGATTTCTTTTTCCTGTTTATCCAGGGAACCGATTGTCAATACACCCTGTTGCTCTTTGATCCAAATTCCTTTTTTAAATATGGGGTCTTTGGTCGATTTCTCCATCCTATATCTCCATATAAATAGTATTAAGCTGATATTAAAAGAGATTCAATTTTCAAAATCTACCTGGAAATATTAAAAATCGCAAGATGATTTTAAAAAGTTATTGAGTTTTGAGAGGTGAGTATCACTTCATTTAATTTTATCGGTGACTTCATGTGGGCCTAATAACACAAATTTGATGGTTTCATCAGAGGTAGTTGAGCAATCGGAACAGGCATCAGCCGTACCCTTGCGAAGGCTGGACTGTACATTTAGTAGAGTTTTATGGAAGTCAGGATCCGATAATACTATCTCCATGCACAAGCCGTTTGAGTGTGAGGACTAGTTGATTTACCAAAAAGCCAGTCCTCCTTAAAATTTGCAATGAAAAAGCAGTATATCAGGGGATAAAATAGGGAATGACGTTCTTTTTGAACATCTAAAGTCAGAACTGGAGATGTTTGGCGAAAGCGGTTTGGTCTCCAGAGGCAAAAAATTGTGGAAGAATTTGAAGCCGAAGATTTAAGTCTTTGGACCATGCTGGATCTGATGACCCTGATCCTTGTATTTTTTATCATCCTTTACGCAGATCTTATGCCCCTTTCCCCTCCCATAATTTTTAAAAAAGAACCTGTCACCCATGCACCATTTGAAAAAAATGGCAGGGTTTCTCATGGCCCAGGGTATTGATCCCCGCCGCATCTCCGTGGAGGGGTTCGGGCAGTATCGACCCTTTGCAAACAATGAAAACCCTGAAACCCGGCGGGCCAACCGAAGGGTTGAAATCTCTTTGATCCGCAACTATTGATCCATCTGATCCATCTTTGGACAATTTGTTTTAAAGTCAGGGTTAAAGCCGCCAGAAAGGCACCCCGGTCTCTTTAACCGCATCCATATCCAACATGCTTTTTACATCAATCAGACATCCGCCGTCCCCCAGTGTAGAAACCATATCCGCCACGCTTTTCTCCCGGTACGCCCCATGGGGAACAGCCAGAATAATTGCACCAAGATTCTTTAAATCCTCCCAGGAACAAAGATCCACCCCATAATATTTTTTTGCCTCTCCGGAATCAGCCATGGGATCATGAACCAGAACATCGCATCCATAGGATTCAAGCTCTGCAATAATATCAACCACCCGGGTATTTCTTAAGTCTGGGCAGTCCTCCTTGAAGGTCAGTCCCAGGATTCCAACCCGGGTCCCTTTGATGGGCTGTCCCTGGGCAATCATCATCTTAATGGTCTTTTCAACCACAAACCGCCCCATATTATCATTGATACGGCGTCCCGCCAGAATAATCTGGGGATGATACCCTTCGGACTCTGCCTTAAAGGTCAGATAATAGGGATCCACCCCAATGCAATGCCCCCCCGCAAGGCCGGGGGAAAATTTTAAAAAATTCCATTTGGAACCGGCTGCCTCCAAAACATTTTTTGTATCGATCCCCAACCGGTCAAATATCAATGCCAGCTCATTCATTAGCGCAATATTCAGATCCCGCTGGGTGTTTTCAATCACCTTGGCAGCCTCTGCCTCCTTGATATTTGTTGTCCGGTGAACCCCTACCAATACGATGGACTCATACAGGGCTGCCACCTTTTCCAGAGTATCTTCATCATCGCCTGACACCACTTTAACAATGCGGGTCAGGGTATGTTCCTTGTCACCGGGGTTAATCCGCTCCGGAGAATATCCCACATGAAAATCTTTTTTCCAGGTTAGCCCGGATTCCTTTTCTAAAATCGGCACACAGATATCTTCGGTTACGCCGGGATAAACCGTGGACTCAAAAATAACAATGGCCCCTTTTTTCATGACACGACCCACGGTTTGGGAGGCTCTTTCCACAGGCGTAAGATCCGGCCTTCTTGCCTTGTCAATGGGAGTGGGAACGGCCACAACAATAAAATCCGCATCTCCCATCATTTTAGGATCAGTGGTGGCCGTAAACTGAACCGCCCGTTCAAAATCCTTCTGGCTAACTTCCCCCGTAGAATCTTTATGGATACGGCAGTTTTCAACAATGCTTGCCTTTAGATCAAATCCAATGGTTTTGTATTTTTCACCAAAATGAATGGCCAGGGGCAACCCCACATATCCAAGCCCAACCACTGCTATTTTGCAATTATCGTTCAACTCAAGACTCCCCTATGGGAAAAATTTTTAATTAACCTATATTTTATATTATGTATTTAATTAATTGCTTGATTAAGTACTGAATTAATTATCTGTGCCCAAATGATCCATATACCAATCCGCAGCCAGATCAAGCCCCCTTGTCACAGAGAATTCCGGTTGATACCCCAAGAGCGCTGCTGCCTTGGAGATATCCGCCAAAGAATGCCTTACATCCCCGGGGCAAAAATCCCTGTACATCGGTTCAATAGATGCCACGGCCGGATATTGTTTGGCCACCCGCTCCCGAATGAGATAAAACAGTTCATTCAGGGTGGTTCTTTGGCCATAGGCTACATTATACACCTGGTCCGCAGCCGTCTCATCCTGAACAAGGCAGACCCTAAGATTGGCCTGAACACAATTATCAATATAACAAAAATCCCGGCTGGTCTCTCCATCCCCGTTGATGAACACAGGATTTCCCTTGATCATGGAGGAAAACCACAGCGGCATGACGGCGGCATACCCCCCATAGGGATCCTGACGCTTTCCAAACACATTGAAATACCGAAGCCCTATTGTTTTAAACCCGTAGGTTGCGGCAAACACATTGGCATATAATTCATTGACATACTTGGTCACGGCTTAGGGAGACAAGGGTTTGCCAATGGTATCTTCCTGCTTCGGCAACCCCGGGTGGTCTCCATAGGTAGAACTGGAAGCCGCATAAACAAACCGTTTTACCTGGGCACCCTTTGCCCTCACCAGCATGTTTAAAAAACCGGTAATATTATTTTCATTGGTAAGCAGCGGATCTTCAACCGATCTTGGCACAGATCCCAGGGCAGCCTGGTGGAGTACAAAATCCTGTCCCCGGCATGCTCCTGCGCAGACATACGCCTCCCGGATATCTCCTTGAATAAATCTGAAGTTTTTCCATTTTTCTTTGCCCACGGCCGCTTCAACCTGGTCAAGATTGTACTGAAATCCCGTTGAAAAATTATCCAGTCCCGTTACATGTTGTCCTAATTTAAGCAGGGTTTCCATAAGGTTGAACCCTATGACCCGGCACACCCGGTCACCAGCCAATGATACGAGTTTTTTTTAAGTTCGGTTAGAATCAGATCTGTATTGTTCATATCCATTTGGATAAACGTTCCCTTCATTTTAATTTATCCGCTTTAATTGACCTTATTTTAATTGACCCACTCTGATTGCATTTCCCTGAAAATATGTATTGTCCATTGAATTTGGTCACTTTATTCCATTTCCCGGACACCCGTCAAGACCCATTTAAATAACAATTTTAAAGGATAAATCGGATACATAGCCAAATCATGAACAAATCCCGGTTATTAGACTTTTGCTAGTTCGTTTAAATGGCGGTCCACATATCGGGCTAAAATTTCGGCCGTTGCCCTTGGGTTTTGGGATCCAGCCCTCTGATATAAGTTTCATACCCTGGGCTATTTTTTTTTCTCCTAAACTATTGGAACATCTCTTTTGTACAGCGTATTCCCAAATCAGTTCAAATTCTGGTCATAGCGAATGGTGACATTAATTTTTACCCGCCGGGTCTTGGTAAAATGGGAGTTGATGACAATCCCAAGCATGAGAACACCAATACTATTGGCCGCCATGGATATGTTAGAGGTGTCCTTGGTGATTTTTGCCAGGACAATTTTCAACTTTTTAACGGTCCATTTTGTTACCCCCCCCCTCCCCATAAGTATTAGAAGGGCCATAACCATTTCGAGTCCATGGTTATAGGCATGAACTAACAATTATTAAAAAACATATTGACATTGCAGGTGTCATGAACATATATCATTTATAGAACGGTATTCGATAAATGATCGGTACTCTGTCTTATCGCTGATTATTGCAAAGCCGTTCTCAACAGAAAAGGGAAAACCATGGGTGTAAAAGAAAGAAGAACGCTGGAAAAGCAAATGAGACGCAATCAGATCCTGGATGCGGCACGTAAACTGTTAATTTCCCAGGGAATTGAAAAAATTTCCATCAATAAAATTTCCAAGGAAGCCCAGTTGGGAGTTGGTACCATCTATTTTTATTATAAAAATAAGGCTGATATTTTTGTCGCCCTCCAGGAAGAGGGTCTGGTCTTTTTATTTTCCACTATTCAGCAGATACAAAAAAAACAGTTGAGTCCTGGGGAAAAACTCGTTGAAGTTGCAACCGCTTACTATAGTTTCAGTCAGAATCAGCCGGGATATTTCAATATCATCAATTATTTTTTGTCATCCCCCCGGATTTTTTTCCAGGAAGAACAAAAAAAACTCATCGATATGTCAGGCAATAAAATTTTAATGGTCATTGAAAATATTATCAGAGAAGGGGTTGAAAACGATGTGTTCCTAGAAGAAGACCCCAGAAAATTTTCAATTCTGTTCTGGGGAAGCATCCATGGGTTGATTCATTTTAAAAAATTGGAACATACCACCCTTCAAAATGAAAACCATCTGGATATTTATCAGTATAGCGTTAAAAAGTTAATCCAGGGACTCCAGAAACCAAAACAACAATTATGATAAATACACTGAACCAGAACCCAATATATTCCAATCAGTCAGGAGGTAAAATTTATGCAGGAATTGAAAAACAAAACCGCATTGATAACCGGAGCAGGTAAAAAATCCGGCATTGGATATGCCATGGCCCAAAAGATGGCGGCAAAGGGTGCCAACATCATTATTGCCGATTTTGGCAATAGCGATGGGTTTAAGGCGGATGTGGGCACGGGAACCATGGCAGAGATGGATATCATTGCCGCAGAGCTTAAGGAAAAATACAAGGTTGCCACCCTTGCTGTGAATGTGGATGTAACCGATACCGAGACGGTGAATCAAATGGCTGAAACGATAAAAACTGAGTTTTCATCGGTCGATATCCTTTGCAACAATGCCGGGGCCACCTTTGGGGTGCCCAACGGGGTGCACACCTATGATGAGGATGCCTGGACAAAAACCGTTGATGTAAACCTCCACGGGGTTTTCCGGGTATCCAAGGCCGTTGTTCCCCTGATGCAGGGAAAGGGCGGTTGCATAATCAATACAGCATCCCGGGCTGGAAAGGTTCCGCCCCTGTTTAACGGTGCCTATGCCGTATCCAAGGCAGGGGTTATCATGCTGACCAAGGTGATGGCAAGGGAATTATCCGGGCTCAACATCCGTGTCAATGCCATCTGTCCGGGACAGATCATGACAGATCTGGAAAAGTGGCGGTTCGGCCTTGAAGCCCAGTTTTTAAATACCAGTGTGGAAGAACAGGAACAAAAAATGTGCGAAACAATCCCCTTGGGCAGGATCGGAACACCCGGTGAAGTGGCAGACATGGCGGTTTTTCTGGCCAGCGATGCCTCCTCCTATGTTACGGGGCAGGCGCTCAATATTTGTGGTGGTCAGTTGATGGAATTATAAAAAAACTTTTGATTTGTGCGGTTAGCCATTAGCGGTTAGTCGTTAGCCTAAAAAGGAGTGAATATGGAAACAATTACAGGTGCAGAACTGGTGGCCCAAGCCTTGATCGACAGAAAAATCAAGCATATTTTTTCATTGAGCGGCGGGCATATCACCCCTATCTACCAACATCTTGAAGGATCAGAGGTTAAGATTTACGATACCCGCCATGAGCAGTCAGCCGTATTTATGGCCGAAGCCTGGGGCAAAATGACAAGAACAGCAGGGGTTGCAATGGTCACGGCAGGCCCCGGGTTCACCAATGCATTGACCGGGGTTGCCAGCGCCCATTTTTCAAATACCCCCCTGGTTCTCATTGCCGGGTGTGTGGGACTGGACAATAAAGAAAAACTGGATCTCCAGGATATGCCCCAGGAGGCGGTGATCAAGCCAATGGTAAAAAAGGCTTTGGTTTGCCAGAAAGCGGAACGAGTTGTTGAATATGTGGACATGGCCTTTCGAATTGCAGAAAGCGGCAGACCCGGGCCTGTCTATCTTGAATTCCCCATTGATGTGCTCAATGCACCGGTGGATAAAGCCATTGTGCGCCGCACCCATACCAGTGTCAGCTCCCATGCCTCGGATCCTGCCAAGGCCCAAGCGTTAATGGACATGATACAGGCTGCTGAAAAACCCCTGATTATTGCCGGAACAGGTGCCTGGCAATCCCATTCTGAAGATGAGCTTAAAAGATTTATAGAAGCCACAGGGATTCCGCTGTTTACCTCCCTGTCCGGCCGGGGAATATTGTCTGATACCCATCCCCTGTGCTTTGAAGGAGCCCTTGCCATCCGGCCCGGCGGCGGATTTGCCGCCTATATTGAAACCGATCTTGTGATTATCCTTGGCACCCGTATTTCCCTTTATTATATGTTCGGGGATGTTTTTAACCCGGAAGCAAAAATAGCCCAGGTGGATATTCAACCCGACGAGATCGGCAGAAATCGAAGTGTTGATCTGCCAATTGTCAGCGATATCAAGGGGTTGTTGAGCCAGTGCAATCGTTTGATTGAACAGGGCAGTACCAGCGGCGGTTTAACGGAAAAATTTTCACCCTGGATTGACACATTGAACAAAGCCCATGAACAGGGAAAATCCTTTGCCCAAAATGACTGGGCTTCGGATAATATCCCCATTCACCCCATGCGCCTTGCAAGGGAAATTAATGAATTCATGGACAAGGAAGATGATGTTGTGGTTGCAGACGGTGGGGATACCACCACCTGGCTTGGTATGACACGCACCCTGAAGGTTCCCGGCACCTATCTGGATTACGGAATCTTTGGATCCCTTGCGGTTGGGCTGCCCTATACCAATGCCGCAAAATTATTGTATCCGGACAGCCGGGTGATCCTCATGACCGGGGATGGGTCCGTTGGATTCAATTTCATGGAGTTTGAAACAGCCATTCGAAAGAATCGACCTATAGTTGTTGTTATCTCCAATGACCTTGGCTGGGGGATGATCCGGCACAGCCAGGAAATCAGAATCGGCCATGCCATAGAGGAGGGGACCTTTATCGGTAAAGTTGACTACCATAAAATGGTTGAAGCCATTGGCGGGAAAGGATTTCTTGTGGAAGATCCTAGGGAAATAAAACCGGCCCTGGAAGAGGCATTTGCCTCGGGGAAAGTTTGCTGTATCAATGTTATGGTGGATCCCACAACCGTAAGTCCTGCCAGCATGGCATTGGCCAATGTAGGCGCATATAAAGCATAAAAATTAAAATCTTCTTAAATGTGAAATAAAAAAGGGGGAGGATTATGGATCCTGCTGCACTGGATCAGGTTCGACTGAATTTCAACCCAACCGGTATTGCCATCATTAATGCGGCCATTGGATTAATGATGCTTGGCGTTGCCCTTGAACTGAAAGTAGAAGATTTTAAGCGGATAATAACAAGCCCGAAAGCGCCAGCTATTGGGCTTGTTGCTCAATTCTTGCTGCTGCCGGCCCTTACCTTTCTTCTCGTACTCATCATTAAACCCTATCCTTCAGTAGCCCTGGGCATGATGCTGGTGGCGGCCTGTCCCGGCGGTAATCTATCCAATATCGTCACTTATCTGTCCCAGGGGAACACTGCGGTTTCCATCAGCATGACGGCGGTTTCAACTGTTGCTGCTATTGTTATGACTCCCTTGAATATCTCTTTTTGGGGGGGGATGAATCCTGCAACCCGCGTTATTATGCAACAGGTCAGTCTTAACCCTGCAGATGTGTTTACAACTGTTTTTTTAATCCTGGGGATTCCCTTGATTGTTGGAATGACCTTGGGCCATAAATTTCCCGGGCTTGCCGCAAAGGTAAAAAAACCCTTTAAAATTTTTTCTTTGGTTTTTTTTATCGTAATTGTCTGTGGGGCCCTGGCGGCCAATTGGCAAAATTTTCTTGCTTACATAGGCCTTGTGATCTTTGCGGTATTGATCCACAATGCCCTGGCATTGAATCTTGGCTATTGGTCGGGCAAAATTGCCGGGCTTCCTGAAAGGGATTGCCGGGCGGTATGTGTTGAGGTGGGGATCCAGAATTCGGCCCTGGGCCTGGTTCTGGTGTTTAATTTTTTCGATGGGTTAGGGGGGATGGCCATTGTGGTTGCCTGGTGGGGAATCTGGCATATTATTGCAGGGTTGATTACAGCATTTATTTTTACACGAAAAAAATTGCCGAAAAATGAGGTGATTGATGATTAGAAGAAAACCTGCCAGAAATTTTTTAAACAAGGTGGTGTTGGTAACAGGTGGGGCGTCTGGAATTGGGCTTGCCACAAGCTTTGCCTTTGCCGAGGCAGGGGCAAAAATTGCCATGCTGGACATGGATGAGGATATGCTGAATATCCAGCAAGAAGCCTTTGAAGAATCAGGATATTCAATTTTGCCCCTGATTTGTGATGTCACCTGTGAGGATGCCTGCCAACAAGCCGTCGAAAAGGTTATCCGTCATTATGGACCCATTGATCTGCTGTTCAACAATGCCGGCATTACCCAGAGAGGATTGTTTGAACGGACAAAGGTTTCAGTGATTGAAAGGGTGATGGCAGTAAATTTTTTCGGATCCCTTTACATGACCAAGGCTGCCCTTCCCAGTTTGATTCAACAAAAAGGGGTGATCATTGTCAATGAATCCATAGCCGGTGTGGCCCCCCTTTTGGGCAGATGTGGTTATAGTGCAAGTAAACATGCTCTCCACGGGTTGTTCACCTCCTTGAGGTGCGAAATGAGAAGCAAGGGTGTTCATGTGATGATTGTTTGCCCGGGATTTATTAAAACCAGTCTCCAGAACCGTGCCCTTGGGTGTGACGGCAGGATAGCCACCCACAAACAAACCCGGGTGGGCAAACAGCAGACCCCGGAATTTGTGGCCCAAAAGATTCTTCATGGTGCACAAAAAGAGTGTCCCATGATGGTATTTACCTTCATGGGAAAATTGGGTTATCTTGTTTCCAGAATTGCCCCTGGTATCTACGAACGGCTGATGACCCGTCAGTTTAAAGGTGAATTGAAAGATTAAGTTCTTTTTTGTTTCTATTTTTAGCCCCCGGGTTTTGGTCTGGTTTCAAAATCCTGGGGCTTTTTAGATTCATAAGTTTTTCTAATTATACAAGCTCTTCTAAAAACAAATCGAATATGGTAAATACAAAAGGCTTAATATTAATGATATCTGCTAATGAGGATTTGCCCATGGAAGAAAAGAGAAAATCTGTTGCCAAACCACCCCAGATGAGCCCCTATGTGTTTACCATTCTTTTGATGGGATTTGGGCTTTGGTGTTTTTGGGATGGATGGATCACCACAGATGCGGAAATGGCAGAACATGCCCTGTTTAACCAGGTGTTAAGTGCAATTCTTATTCCCTGGGCTGTTTGGGATTTTTATAAACTTCGGAAGCGGGCAAAAAAATCAAAAAAGAAAAATGAGTGAACAAAGGACCTCTTGTCCGGGTAATTTTCTTATATAGAAATTGCGGAAAACCTCAATAAAACAAATTTTATATAGATTTGAATTTATTAAATTTATTCATTTTTTAGTATTTTTTGTTTGATTCTCATTGAAAATACTGCTAAATTTCCACCCTTAATTTTAAATAAGGATTTCATTTAAATGGGATCAGAAACAACCGATACTACTGAAAACAAGATACTTGATAAAAACTTGCTAAAAGAAATAAATAAACGCAGAACCTTTGCCATAATAAGCCATCCAGATGCTGGCAAGACCACCCTGACTGAAAAACTGCTGCTTTTTGGCGGGGCTATTCAACAGGCAGGGGCCGTAAAATCCAGAAAAGTAGATAGGGCGGCCACCTCTGATTTTCTCTCCATTGAGCAGGAGAGGGGGATCTCAGTCAGCTCCTCGGTGATGAAGTTCAACTATAAAGCCTATGAAATCAATCTGCTGGACACACCCGGGCATAAGGATTTTTCTGAAGATACCTACCGGGTGCTCACGGCAGTGGATTGTGCTGTCATGATCATTGACAACGCAAAGGGAGTGGAGCCCCAGACCCAAAAGCTCATGGAGGTTTGCCGCATGCGCAACACTCCCATTATTACCTTTATTAATAAGCTGGACAGGGAAGGGATGGAACCCCTGGATATCTTTGCGGACATTGAAAATAAGCTCCAGATTGAATGTGTCCCTCTCACCTGGCCCATTGGCATGGGCAAACGCTTTAAGGGGGTATACAACCTGGAAAAAAAAGAGCTGGGATTATTTTCCCCGGGCTACACCCCCAGCGATGAGGATGGTATCCTCATTAAGGATTTGGCAGATGGCAGGCTGGATGAATTGATTACCCAGTCCCAGGCAGAGAACCTCAGGGAGGATGTGGAGCTGATTTCCGGTGCCTCGGAACCTTTTGATATGGATCTGTATTTGAACGGCACCCAGACCCCTGTGTTTTTCGGATCTGCCATCAACAACTTCGGGGTAAGAGAGATGCTGGATGCCTTTGTTAAAATAGCACCTCCCCCCGGTATCCGCCCTTCCTCCACAAGGGATGTGCATCCGGAAGAAAAGGATTTTTCAGGGTTTACATTTAAAATCCAGGCCAACATGGATCCCGAGCACAGGGACAGGATTGCTTTTTTCAGGATCTGCTCGGGCAAATTTACCAAGGGCATGAAAGTTAGGCACCATAGAATCAACAAGGATATTAAAATATCCAATGCCACCATTTTTTTGGCCCAGGAAAGAAGCAATATTGAAGAAGCCTATCCAGGAGATATCATTGGGATTCATAACCACGGCACCATAAAAATAGGGGATACCTTTACCTCCAAGGAGCCCTTAAAATTTCTGGGAATTCCAAATTTTGCCCCGGAACATTTCAGGCGGGTTCTGTTAAAAGATCCTTTGAAGGCAAAGGCTCTGAACAAGGGGTTGACCCAATTGGCGGAAGAAGGAACCATCCAGGTTTTCAGACCCCTGATGGGAAACATGCACGTCATCGGTGCTGTCGGAGTGCTTCAGTTTGACGTGACCATGGCCAGACTCAAGGCCGAGTACAGTGTCAATTCAGGACATGAACATATCGATCTTTCCGTGGCCAGATGGGTGACCTGTGAAGATGAACAGATTTTAAAAGAGTTTACACGAAAAAATGAGTCAAGCCTTGCAAGGGATGCGGAAGGCAGGCTCACCTTTTTAACCACCAGTGAATACCAGCTCGGGTTTGCCATGGAAGAATGGCCCAAAATTGAGTTTCATAAAACAAGAGAGCACAATTCATAACCATTTGACATCCAATATCCATTAACGATTTTTTTTCACTTAAAAAGGGGAAATACCAATGACAGATCAAAGAATTTACAATTTCAATGCCGGTCCTGCTGCCTTGCCTCTCCCTGTTCTGGAGGAGATCCAGGCATCTTTCCTAAATTTTAAGAACTCAGGCATGTCAATTACCGAAATCAGTCACCGATCTTCCTATTTTGATGAGGTTATAAATGATGCCGTGACGAGGACAAAGCGTCTGTTAAAATTGGATGACAGATACCATGTTTTGTTTATCCAGGGGGGAGCTTCAATGCAATTTGCCATGATCCCCATGAACCTTCTTTCTCCTAATGATACCGCCGATTATATCAATACCGGGACCTGGTCTACAAAAGCCATCAAAGAGGCCCAGCTTTTAGGAAAATCCATTGATGTGGTTGCCTCCTCCGAAGACAAGAATTTTTCTTATATCCCCAAAGATATTTCCTTTAACAAAGGGGCAAAATTTGTCCATTTGACATCTAATAATACCATTAAGGGCACCCAGTTTTATGAATTTCCAGATACCGGCGGGATTCCCATTATTGCGGATATGTCATCGGATATTTTTTCAAAACCGCTGGATATGGAAAAATTTGGCATGGTCTATGCCGGTGCCCAGAAAAACCTGGGGCCTTCCGGCACCTGCATGGTGATCATCCGCAAGGACATGCTGGATTCTGCCAATGAAGATCTGCCATCCATGTTGAAATATTCTACCTATTCCAGTAAAAATTCCATGTACAACACCCCCCCCTGTTTTGGTATTTATACCATAGATCTTGTCCTTAAATGGATTGAAGAAGAGATGGGAGGGATGAAAAAGATTGAAGAATATAATGTACAAAAGGCCGATGTATTGTATGACCTTATTGACGCCAGTTCCTTTTACAGCGCCACCGCTGAAAAATATTCCAGATCTTTGATGAATGTTACCTTTCGCCTTCCCAGCGAGAAACTTGAACAAGACTTTGTTGAAAGGGCTACCCAGCATGGACTTGGTGGACTTAAGGGACATCGTTCCGTTGGTGGATGTCGCGCTTCCATCTATAATGCCGCCACCATGGAAAGCATGTATGCCCTGGTTGAATTCATGGAATCCTTTGAAAAGGAGAATAAATGATGAAGGTGCTTGTCAGTGATAAAATGGACGAGGCAGGCATTGATATTTTCAGAAATAATGACCAGATAGAGGTGGATGTCAACACCGGACTATTGCCCGAAGAACTTTTAGAGATCATTGGCAACTATGATGCACTGGCTGTCCGAAGTTCCACAAAGGTTACCAGACAGGTGCTTGAGGCTGCTGTCAATCTGAAGGTGATAGCCCGTGCAGGCATCGGCTTGGACAATGTGGACATTGACGAAGCCACGAAAAAAGGGGTGGCCGTGATGAATACCCCGGGGGGCAATACTGTTACCACTGCGGAACATGCCATTGCCATGATGATGGCTTTAACCCGGAATATTCCCCGGGGGACAGCGTCTCTTAAGTCGGGAAAATGGGATAAAAAATTGCTTCAGGGCCGTGAAATTTCTAATAAAATCCTCGGGGTGATCGGGTTCGGCAACATCGGCTCCATTGCTGCAGGGCTTGGCAAGGGGCTCAGGATGAAGGTTATTGTCTATGACCCCAACATCTCTTCGGAACATATTGAAAAGGCAGGCTTTGAATATGTATCCCTGGATGAGCTATATCATCGTGCAGACTACATCACCATCCATGTGCCTAAAATGGATGCCACCATTGACCTGTTGGATGCCGAAGCATTTGAAAAAATGAAACAGGGGGTGATGGTGATCAATTGCGCCCGGGGCGGTATCATAAACGAGGCTGCCCTTTACGAGGCAATACAGTCAGGAAAGGTGGCCGGCGCTGCCTTGGATGTTTTTTCCACGGAACCTCCCGGAGAGAATCCTTTGCTGACCCTTGATCAGGTCATTGCCACCCCCCATTTGGGTGCATCCACCCAGGAAGCCCAGACCAATGTGGCTGTCGCCGCCGCCAATCAGATCATTGCCTATTTGTTGGATGATACGGTTATTAATGCGGTGAATGTTCCTTCGGTCACCGGGGAAGTTTTAAAACAACTGCGTCCCTTTCTATACCTGGCAGAAAAGATGGGCAAGATGCAGGCCCAGATCACCCGTGGCGGCATCAAACAGGTGGATATTGAATATATTGGAAAATTTCCGGATCTTGATTTGAAACCGGTGACCATTAACGCCATCAAGGGTGTTCTGGCAGAATTTGACAAGGAAGCGGTCAACTCGGTTAATGCCATCTCCCTTGCCAACGGCATGGGAATAAAAATAACAGAATCCACCTCCCAGGAAGCAGGCAATTTTTTAAACCTGATTCGGATGACCGTGGTCACCGAAGAACAGACCAATATTGTGGAGGGGACCATATTTGGTAAGGATGATGCCAGAATTGTGAGGATCAATAAATTCAGACTGGAAGTAATTCCCGAAGGTCATCTAGGACTGATTCACAATGTGGATAAACCCGGTTCCATTGGTTCCATAGGCGTCTGCCTCGGCAAACACAATATTAATATTTCACGGATGATGGTGGGCCGGGAGGAGGATGGACAGCGAAATATCATCTTTCTACGGACCGACACCCCTGTGCCGCCTGGGGTGGTCCAGGAAATTATAGACCTTGGCCTTGTCATTCATATGACAACCTTTGAATTATAGGGTTATGTAAATTTAGGTATGAAAGATCCAAAAAGAAAGATCCCTTACAACTACACCTCAGCAGACGACAACCAGATTATTGAACATCTTTTTGGATCTACCTTCCTGGAAGAGATAGTTTCCCTGGAAACAAAAAAAGGAACAGGCAGATCCTCTCGGTTGCTCCATCGGTTTATGGGCGATCTGTTCATCATCCAGAGAAATTCATTTTTGTTCCAGGAATTGGTTGAACACCCGATCCAGCGGAAACGATTGTTTGCAGAATTTGAAAATGATTTTGCAACCATTGAAGAGAATGCTACCCATCCGGCTGTTCTCAGGGTGCTTAAAACCTGTAAGGCGGCTCTTTCCGCCCTTTGTAAACAGATCAAATCGGTTGCTGCTTACCAACAGCGAATTCTAAACCACCTTGGGCCTGTTATCGGTAAAAAAAATATTTATTTTGATCCCTTTAACATCACGGCCCATACCACCGATGCAACAGACTGGCGTCGGTTTTCTCCCATCGCCATCCTAAGACCTGATAGGGAAGAGCAGGTTGTGCAGTTGATGCAAAAGATTAAACACCTGGGGTTTCATATCATTCCCAGGGGAGCCGGAACCGGTTTGACAGGAGGGGCCACCCCTCTTTCGCCCACCTGCGTGATCATCAACACTGAAAAACTCAACCGGATATCTGAGGTGGTTTATAAAACAAACACTCTGGGTCAGACCTATGCCGCCATGGAAGTTCAGGCCGGGGTCATCACCCAGGATGCCATGGATGCGGCAAAGGGTTGTGGCCATATTTTTGCCACAGATCCCACCTCGGCCTGGGCCTGCACCATCGGAGGAAATCTGTCTGAAAATGCCGGTGGGAAAACCGCTGTGCTTTTCGGCACCGCCATTGACAATGTGCTCTCCTATAAAATTACCATGCCCGATGGGATTTCCTATACTGTTGAACGACAGGATCACCCTTTGAGAAAAATTCTTCCCCGGGATGTGCTGGTTTTTCATGTGATGGATGGGGGTGAAAAGGTTGACACCATTTGCCTTACCGGAGAACAGATTCGGAAAAAAGGGCTGGGAAAGGATGTTACCAACAAGACCCTTAATGGGCTGCCGGGCATCCAAAAGGAGGGGTGCGACGGGATCATAACATCGGCCAGCTTTATTCTTTATCCGGAATTTGAATTTAAAAAAACCGCCTGTATTGAATTTTTTGGAAATGACATGACCGAGGCCGGTCAGGTGATCACTGCTATCTCCAATGTGTTTACATCCCAGGCACTGGCCCCCGCGCTCGCTTCTCCGGGCGTTGAATCTGACCCGATCTCGTCTTTAATGGCCCCGACCGAGATGGTTCCGTCTTTAATGCCCCCTTCTTTAATGGCATTAGAACATTTTGATGAGGAATATATCAAGGCCATCAAATATAAAACCAAACAATCTGTGGGGGACCGGCTCAAAGCAGTTTTGCTCATTGATATGGTTTCCAATGACAGCCTTGCCCTTGACCGGGGCGTCACAACCCTTGAAGAAATTTTATATCCCTATGACAAAACCGGGCTCACCATTGCCAAGGATAAAACAGATGCCAAACGGTTCTGGGACGACCGGAAACGGCTGGGAGCCATTGCAGCCCATACCAATGCCTTTAAGCTCAACGAAGATATTGTTTTGCCCATTGACAGTTTGGCAGACTTTGTCCGATATATTGACAATGCTAACCTTGAAGAAAAAAAATACAACCAGACATCTATCATCCAGGATATTGTCGTGTATCTGGACAGCGCCATTCCCCTTTCTGATCCGGACTGGCTGAGCCAAAAGGTGGGCCGTGCCAAGGATTTGGCCTATGCCACCCGGAAAAAACTGGAAATTGCCTCCAGGGATGCCCTGGAAGCGGCCATCCATTCCAAAAACTTTTATCAGCAGGTTGTGGAAAACCTAAGAGGTTACAGCCAGGTGCTGGAAAATATAGAAAAAATATACAAGGCTACAAGTTCAAGGCTGATTGTGATTGCCACCCACATGCATGCAGGGGATGGCAATGTCCATGTAAATATTCCTGTCTTATCCAATGATCGGGAAATGATGGAACGGGCGAACCAGGCAGCCGATAAAATAATGGAACGGGCTGTGGCGCTGGACGGCGTGGTTTCAGGAGAGCATGGAATCGGCGTTACAAAGTTTAAATATTTGGACAAAAAAATTGTGGATGAATTGAATGCCTATCGAAAAAGAATAGACCCGACGGGCATGATGAATCCGGGTAAGCTCATTGAACCGGATATCATCAACAAGGTGTTTACCCCCTCTTTTAATCTGCTGGAACTTGAAGCCAGGATTTTAAAACACGGATCCCTGTCCCACCTGGCCTTAAACATTGCCAATTGCGTCAGGTGCGGCAAGTGTAAACCCCAGTGCCCGGTATTTTATCCGGCACAAAATATGTTCTTCCACCCGCGAAATAAAAACCTTTCCATTGGTGCCCTCATTGAAGCATTGTTATATATTACCCAGCGGACCCAGTCCACCGGGTTTAAAATGCTTAAAAATCTGGAAGAAATTGCAGACCATTGCACCATTTGCCACAGGTGTCTGATAAAATGTCCGGTGAACATTGATTCGGGAAATATTGCCATTGAAGAGCGGACAATCCTGAAAAGCATGAAATTTAAACATACCCCGGTGTCCACAAAATTAACCCTGAAATATCTGGCCAATAAAAATGAGTCCATGAACAAAATGTTAAGAATAACGCTTTTAGGGGTGGGCGGGGCGCTTCAAAGAGTAGGTGTCAGATTGGCATCCCCCTTTTCGCTGATCAAACCTCTGGGGGAAACCAGAACATTACAATTATTGAAAACCCCGGTGTCAAATCCTGGGATACATACCTTAAGATCTTTTTTGCCCAGGGCCAATAAAAATCAGGCGATTCTTCTGGAACCTGCGGGCAGGGCTGAATCAACAATTTTTTATTTCCCCGGATGCGGCAGTGAAAGAATGTTTTCCCGGATATCCATGGCTTCTATTTTTCTGCTGCTTTCAGACAACCATCGGGTAATCCTGCCCCCTCCCTATTTGTGCTGTGGATATCCCCTAAAGGTCAATGCCCAGAAAAATCGATTTGATAGAATTTTTCTTGAAAATATTATTATTCTGACCCAGATCCGGGATATGTTCCATGATCTTGAATTTGATGCCTGTGTTGTTTCCTGCGGCACCTGCATGGAATCCTTAAACGAGTTGGGTGCCTCATCTGTGTTTGACTGCGACATAAAAGATATTTCAGGCTATATTCTGGATAACAATCCGACGCTTACATCAAAGGGTTCCTATCTTTACCATGCTCCCTGTCATGATTCTCTTAAAGAATCTGCCCTGCCGCGGCTTCGCAGCCGGGGAATAACGGTTCAAAGTATACCCTATTGTTGTTCCGAGGCAGGAACCCTTGCGATTTCACGGCCTGATATCAGCCATTCCATGTTCTTGCGAAAACAAAAGGCCGCATCCGATCCTGAATTCAAATCAGGTTCAGAATCAGGTTCTGGCACAAAATCAAAGAAAAAAAAGATTTTGACCAATTGTCCCTCCTGTATCCAGGGCCTTGGCAGGCAGCCAGCCCTTGCTCCGATCCATCTGGCAGAAGAGCTTGCGATCCTCAGGGGCGGGGAAAAGTGGGAACAAACCTTTAAAAAGTTGGTAACACCCTGCGAAGTGATAACCTTTTAATCATGAACCTATTATTACTGGAAAAAACAGATTTTATAGGGGATGACAGGGTGAGAATTTCGGGCCGGAGATTTGAGCATATTAAAACGGTTCTCAAAGGGGAAACCGGATCCCTTTTATCCTGTGGTCTGATCAACAAAAAGATGGGAAAAGGTTGTATCACCTCTTTTGGGTTTGATTCCCTTGAAATGCAGGTAACCCTTGATATGGATCCTCCTGAACCGCTGCCTCTGACCTTGGTTCTGGCGCTTCCCCGTCCCAAGATGCTCAAGCGTATCCTGGAAGGAGTCACCAGTCTGGGGGTAAAAGAGATATATTTAATGAATTCCTGGCGGGTTGAGAAAAGTTTTTGGCAAAGTCCGGTTCTGGAAATGGACAATCTTGAAAAATATTTCCGGTTGGGGTTGGAACAGGGAAGGGACACAATGGTGCCCAAGATTTATCTAAAACGATATTTTTCTAAATTTGCAAAGGAAGAATTGCCGATTATTGGACAAGACAGTCTTTGTATCACAGCCCATCCAAAGACTTCAAATCTTTGTCCCAATAGTATAAATAAGAAGACAACGCTGGTGATCGGACCCGAAGGCGGGTTTATCGAGTTTGAAGTGACCACATTGGAAGAAGCAGGATTTGAAACCTTTAGTATTGGGGAACGAATTTTGAAAGTAGAAACAGCAACCACCTATTTAATTTCACGGTTGTTTACATAAATTTAAGGACAGATAATTATGGATAAAAAAGCACAAAAAGAAAGACAAAAGGCCTTTGACAGTCTGCCGCCGGCAATCCGGGATTCCCTTTCACAAGAAGAGAAACAATTGTTTTTAACGGCTGAACAATGGCCGGAAGCACTTTTCCAAAAACTGGAAGAATTTATTACCAAAGAATAAAGGCGCCCTTTTGTATGGGTTTTCCATATTGACATCCCCGGGCTAATTCTTTAAACTGAATAAGTTATGAACCCTTTGTCCGAAGGAATGTCATGGGCCTGGAATCAAAACCGAAGTCAAAAGTTGATCTTGAACGATATGCAAAATATGCCCAGGTTTTGGAAAAGACCAAATGGGCCAGTGAATTCTCCTGGAATCATATCCGGAAGATTTGCCAGTATATTGAACCGGTCAGGGCCAAAAAAGGGGCTGTCGTTTTTAAAGAGGGCGCGAATGAAAGGAGTCTTGGACTTATTGTTAAAGGTTCCATCGATATTATCAAGGAAAATAACAGGGTGGCTACCCTGAAAAGTTCCCAAACCTTTGGAGAAATGGCCCTGATTGATGGGGAACCAAGATCTGCAACTGGTATAGCCGCCGAAGAGACCATTATTTTTTTCATGGGTGAAAAGGGCCTGCTGGAGCTGACCGAAGACGATCCCAAGCTGGGGGTTCAATTCTTGTGGAAAATATCCAAGCTTATCAGTCAGAGACTGCGCCAGACAACAGGGCAACTCGTGGATTATATGGGATAGAGAACAGGCCCGCCCGAATAAACAATAAAATGACAATTGGGGTCAATGGGCTGCTCATTAAAAAGGGGCAGTGATAATTTTTTTTTCATTTTTCGATACCAATCCTTGCCTTAACACCTTGTTTATAATAATGCTTAATTTCTTTCATCTCCACCACCAGATCTGCCCTATCTATAATAGTCTGGGTTGCCCCCCTTCCCGTGACCACAAATTCCACATGATTGGGTTTCAGGTCAAAAAGATCCAGAAGGGCCTGTTCGGTAATAATACCGTACTTGAGGGCGACATTGCCCTCGTCCATGATGACCAGATCGTGTTCTCCTTTCTTGAGTATGTCATAAATTTTTTTGTACCCGCTGGCCCCGGCTTTTTTATCCTCCTCCGAAGGCTGCCCCTGTACAAATTTTCCCAAACCGTAATGTTCAACGGTAATTTGATCGGGAAATTGTCTCAAAGCATTCATTTCAGAATATTTTCCAGATTTTAAAAACTGGCCAATAAATACCTTGTTTCCTGCCCCGACAGCCCTAATGGTAAGACCTAACGCAGTTGTGGTTTTTCCTTTACCATTGCCTGTGTAAATTTGGATATACCCTTCCATGCAGTCCTCCCCAATTTGTTAAATTACTGAACACAAGCCAACAATACCCAATATTATAGGTGGAATCCAGATTGAAAGTTTTTGGCCTTCCAGCCAGGATAGGTCTGAAGTATAGTGGTAATTGAGTCCAGGGTAAATAGTCCATGGGATGAAAATTAATCACCCCATGGATGAGATGTTTAAAGTTTATCATTGTAAAAGATATCCATTGATTTTATATGTAAGTCTTGGTTTGATAGCTTATTTCAATGGTAGTAAACAATGTGAACCTTAAAAAGCAAATGGATGATTTAAGGTGGATATACACAATAAAAGCCTTGCCGCTATTTTAAACAACCTTTCCGATGCATTTATGATTATGGATGCCGTTGGGGGAATCGAATTTTTAAATTCCGTGGGGGAGGAAATTACCGGATATACCTCGGCTGAAGCCCGTGGCATGAAATGCTATGAATTGTTTAACTCAAGTGCATGTAACACCGAGTGTTCATTCCGGGCGGACATTGGTATTAAAAAAGTTTCCAATAAAAGGGAGCTGGTCATTACCCGCAAAGACGGTGCACAAATTTTCATTAAAGGTACGGCATCAACAATCATTGACACCGACGGGGTTATTACCGGTGCCGTTGAAGTGTTTAAGGATATCTCGAAAATCAAGCGGCTTGAAAATGGACTGAAGATTTCAGAATTTAAATATCGGCGGCTTTTTGAAAGCACCAAGGATATGATTTTTATTACCTCAAAAAACGGCCGGTTTCTTGATTTTAATCAGGCCCTTGTGGATCTGCTGGGCTATAAGAATAAGACTGATTTATATCTACTTGAATTTATAGAAAATATATTCATTGATATTATGCATTGGCAGGTTTTTCGAAAACAGATTACCCTTAACGGCTATGTAAAAGATTTTGAGGCAGGGTTTAAAACAAGGGATGGAGACCGTCTTCATTGCAGTCTAAGTGCCAATGCGGTTAGAGATGAACATGGCGTTATCATCGGATATGAAGGGATTGCAAAAGATATTACCGCCCGAATGGATGCCTTTAGAAATTTGTACAAAAATCACCAGGAACTTCTACTTTTAAACACCATTGCTGTGACAATGAACAGTGCTCGTGAACTCAAAGAGGTACTGGCCATTGCCTTGACTGAAGTTATGAAATTATTGGGGTTTTCCATTGGGGCTATTTTTCTGATTAACCAGGAAAAGGGAATCTTTGAGCTTAAATCCCAAATAGGTTTTTCCGAAAAGATTAATGATAATCCGGTCAACCTTATTTTTCATGATGTGGAGCTTGAAAAATTTTTTCTGGAACAAAATAATTTTGTTACCCCAAAATCCATTTTCCCTTCTTTCAAGGTGTCTCTGGATAATTCTGAAACAAGAAATCCAATTGTGCTGACCTGTTTTTTAATAACCGAAAAGGAAAAACCTTCCGGTTTCATGGCTTTTTGGATTAAGAGTGACCAAGAGCTCGCCATAGAAGATTTTCACCTTCTGGGGTCCATGGGAAATTTTGTTGGCGGGGCCATTGCGAACATAAACCTGATCAAAACCGTTCAAAAACACCGGGGGGAGTTGAAACGGGTTACAGCTCAGCTGTTTGAGTCCCAGGAGGCAGAATGTAAAAGAATCTCCCGGGAACTCCACGATGAAACCGGCTCTTCTCTTATCGGTATCAATCTAAAGCTGGATGCAGTTGAAAACAAAATTCCTGTTGAAGCATATGAGACAAGAACATTGCTGCGCCATGTAAAAGGGCAGATTAATCATACCTATCTGGAAATGCGCCGAATTTCCCACAGACTGCATCCTGCTCTGTTGACAGATCTCGGGCTGGAACCTGCACTGGATCAATATATTTCAGACATAGCCGAGCAAACCAAATTGAAGATTATTTTTAAGATGATCGGTTTTTCAGGTCGGATCAATCCGGACATTGAGACCGTGCTGTACCGCTTTTCCCAGGAAGCCCTTTCCAATGCATTGAAGTATGCCCATGCCAAATCCTTTAAATTGTCTATTATTAGAGGATATCCCTCGATTATCTTCATTGCCGATGATGACGGGATTGGATTTGATGCCAATGGAGATCACCAGGCAAGACCTGCATTGGGGCTTTTGTCCATGCGGGAAAGAGCAAGAATGCAGGGGGGGACTTTTGTCCTCAAAACAGCACCGGGGCAAGGAACCCGTATCCGGATTGAAATTCCCATACACAAAACAAATGCATCACAGAATCAATACCTTCAAAGAGAATTACAGGAGACCGATGAGTAATATACCCATAACAATTGTCATTGCAGATGATCATTCCATTGTCCGCCAGGGGTTGAAAAAAATTTTAAAAGAAGAAAAAAATTTTCAGGTTCTTGGAGAGGCCAGGGATGGAAGAGATGCGGTAAATAAGGTTCAGGAGTTAACCCCCGACATTGTGATAATGGATATTGCCATGCCCGAATTAAACGGCATTGAAGCAACCAGGCAGATCAAACAGATCAATATGGGTACAAAAATAATTATCCTTTCAATGCATGATCATAGTCGGTATATTCGGGAACTTTTGGGATTGGGGGTATCAGGATATCTGTTAAAAAATGCCGCCTCAAGGGATATTGTTAAGGCGGTTAACAGCGCTGTTAAAGGGGATATCTACCTGAGCCCCTCCATTTCCAGCCGGGTGATTGAGGATTATGTGGGAATGAATAAAAAATCCCTGGAAGAGGAACTGTACAATACCTTATCCAACCGGGAGAGGGAGGTGTTTCAGATGGTGGTTGAGGGCAGTTCCACAAAAAAAATAGCCGAAACCCTCTGTGTGAGTCCGAGCACCATAAAATCCCATAGGTCCAATATTATGGAAAAACTTAAAATGGACAACCTGTCTCAATTGATTCAATATGCCATTCAGCTTGGGATTATTGATATTCAGATTTGATATGAATTGCATTCCAGGCCAGCTTATTCCGGAAAAATTATTTTCCCAACAGGTTCTGTCAGTTTAAACTGCCCATTTTTAAGCTGCTGTTTCAGATCTTCTGCTGCCTTTAATGCTGCCACCCTGTTGGACTGGCGCAGGGTGATCGGCACCCTGTGATTTTTAAGTTTTATAATGCCCAGTTTTGCCCCAAATGCTTCCCCCTGGCACTTGGAAACACAAAGGCCACAGTGAAAACACTTTGAAGGGTTAACCTGCATCCCCTTTTCAAAACCCTTATGAATCGCCCCAACCGGGCAGATGCTTTCTACGCGGCAAAGATCACACTTCTGGCAGGCATCCCCGTTAAAGGTTACCGCATCATTGGTCCTATCCCAAACATGCCCGTAGGTAATCTCATCTATGGGTTGACGGGTTCTCACATCCACCACTGTCAGGGGAATCTGATCATCGGTTTTCAGAATATGGGTGAGCATTTGTTTGTCCAAAACCGGAATGGCCACAGCCCAGGTTGTTATCACATCAGGTCCATGTCCGGTTGTGAATCCGCCCATAAGTTCCGGATTCATCTGGTGCATATCGGCAATCCCGGTCAGGTTCGGCTTTTCAGCGCTGCTGCGGGTTCCGGCTCCCGTGACATACCCCAGAGCCCCATTGATCAACACCCGGGTGCCGATACCAATGGTTTTAAGCTCAGGATCATTTTCAAGGGGGTTTAATTCACCACAGCCGCAAAAGGTCATTTCTTCATAATCGCCCTTCATCATGTCTGAATGAAATATGGTGGACACTTCTGATTTTCCAGGATTTACAAAGGCCAGATAATTTTTGAACGCATTTCTTGAGGCATGGAGCATGGCATGGGGAATCTGTTTAAGGGTTGTGGTTGCGGTTAAAATTTTTCCCTCATCCGTTTCAATTTTTACATCCACTTTTTTGCCTAAAACAAGTTCTCTGAACAAATCTCCTCCCCCATACCTGGGATCGGTTGTGCTCTTTTGGGTACCCAGAATGATTAAATCCAATAGGCCAATCCTTTCATTGGGGCAGGGTCCTACCTGGGCCGGAACAGAATTTATCCATACTCTTTTTGCTTTTTTAAAAATATCAGGCTGGGCCACCTTAAAAGAAAGCACAGCATAGGTGCCGCTCATCAGGGCGCTTGTGGCAGTTGTTACCACATCAATGTTGCTCATCTCAATGATGTCGCCCGCTCTTACCCGATCACAGATTTCCCGGGCAGTTAAGATGACCACATCACCCTGGTCTATTTTGTTCTGGAGGTTTGAAATTGTTCTTGTAGTAGTTGAATCAGTCATGAGTACCTGGAACTAAGATTAACGTTAAGCTTTGACAAGACACCGGGTCAATTGTTCTATTATCTGCTCCTCTATCACACCCCACCCGATAAAAGCAAGACAGGTTGTGATCTTGTCCGGCCATTTTTGCCAATCACTTTTTCCTCCCACATAATTAAGCATCCGGGTTTTGTCTGAAAATTTGACAGGCCCTTTAATCCTGAACAATTCCAGGGGTTGGACCTTGAGAAATTCTAAAAATTTTTTTTCATCCAGTACCTGGGTATTTTCAAAGGAGAAGGTTATAAATCCGGCATCTTTTGCGGTCTGAGCCGCTTCTGAATTTTTGGGAGAATAAACATCATTGGCCGGGTCATAGGGATGAAAATTAAAATTTTTTGTTTCCAAAGCTTTTTTTTGATCCGGATGTGACCAGAAAATATCAGGATCAACATTGCAGTGCAGGGTAGGGATAATGATGCCACCGCCTGATTCCGCTTTAATCTCCTTTAGAACAGATGGAATATCCGGGGAATCAATGGTATCAATTTTGTTTAGCAAAATGATATCCGCCTGCCTTAGCTGGCTTTTAAACACAGATCCGAATGCCTCCCTGGCCTCCCAAAAATCAATGTCCACAACAGTGATGGTTTTTTCCAAACAAAAATGGGAAGAGAGCATTCTATCGCCCAGGGCTTCAATAATGGAAAGCGGATCTGCCACCCCTGTGGCTTCAATCACAATCTGCTCCGGGGAATAGTCATACCTGAGAATTTGAAGCGTCTGGATCATATCGGTCTTAAGGGAACAGCAGATACAACCACTGGTAAGTTCAACAATATTGGCAGTTGCTGTGTGTTTTATTAAATCACTGTCTATCCCCACCTTGCCGAACTCATTCACCAATACAATTGTTTTGGATAAGTCCTGGGAAGAGGTTAAGATCCTTTTCACCAGGGTGGTTTTACCCGAGCCGAGAAATCCTGTTACAATATAAATTTTTGTTTTCATATGGGTTTACTCGTAATTTCACTTTCAACTGATACCGATCCTGGGTCTTCTGGTACAGCCTTATCCGATATACTTTCGTCGGGTATACTCTCTTCGGGTATACTCTCTTCAGGTATACTTTTATTCAGCGTTTGGGTTTTAGCGTTTTCTTTTTCAAGTTTTTTCTTGGCCTTGGCAGCTTCTTTCTCCAATTTTTTCTTGGCTTTGGCTTCTTCCTTGGCCAGCTTTTTTTCTTCTGCTTCTTTTGCGGCCTTCTCAAATACGTCATAGCCCAAAAGGGACTCGGCAATATATGCAGATATATCTTTCATGATAATCTCAGATTCTGATACCCCGATTCCGACCTGAAGGCCCTGGTAACAGAAAGGGCAGCAGGATACCAATTCTTTTACCCCGGTTTCTTCGGCCTCTTTTATCCGCCGTTGGGCCATGCGGCCCTGGATATCGGGGAATCCAGCCTTCAGCCCCCCGCCTGCCCCGCAGCATCTCGAGTATTCACGGTTCCTGGGCATCTCTATGAGATTCAACCCCGGGATGGCTTCAAAGATCATTCTTGGGGCTTCAAATCCGCCGGTTGCCCTGCCCAGATGGCAGGGGTCATGGTAGGTAATATCCTTGTTTATCGGGTGAGGAAAGGCTAATTCGCCATTTTTAAGAAGACGTGCCAGATACTCAACCGTATGCAGTACTTCAAAATTTAATTTCCCGATTTTCGGGTAATCCTGCATAATGGTTTTAAAACATCCGGCGCAGGAACTGATCAATGTATCAATGCCCAGGCTGTTAAACTGGTCAATATTTTCCTGGAACAATCTCTTATATTCAGGATCACCCATCCTGAGCAGTACGCTGCCGCAGCATTTCTCATCCTTACCCAGCACGCCATAGTCAATATTAAGCGCTTCAAGGATGTTGATGGTATTGATGGCCACCTGTTTAACATTTGCATCATAGGAAGCGGTGCACCCGAAAAAAAGCAGCACTTTGCCCTTTGTCTTTTTTATCTGTCTGGGTTCTTCGACAATCAAATTATCTTTTTTAGCCCTGCGGGACCATTTTGTCCTGCCGGCCCTTGGCTGCTGCCAGGGATTGTCATAGGTCATTACACTTTTTCGAAGCGCTTTTTGAGGCTCCAGTGGGCCATATCCGGCCCGGACAATCATGCGGCGAAGCTCTTCCCAAAGATTCACCGTGTCAATGTGGGCAGGGCAGACCACTTCACACTGGCCGCAGGTCGAACACTCGTATAGGTTGAATACAAATTCTTCCACCTGTTCTTGGGTAATTTCTTTATATCCGCAAACTTTAGCAATCACCCCTTTTAAGGTGTCACCGACTCGATCAGAGTTCATGATTCCGGTGAGAAATCCGTTCTGGGACCTGGCAATCCTCAAGAAATCCATTATTTTTCGACGGGGTATCAATTTTTCCTTTGCATCCTGATCGTAGACCGGGCACCAGGAAAGGCATTCCCCGCAGCGGGTACAAGCATCCAACTCTATCAAACGCTTCATGTCAAGTTTATGTATGGGTATCTTTCGGGCCGCTTTTGTTTGATCAGTTGGCAAGTCAGATACCTGGTCATTTTTGGTCATATCAACACCTATAATTTTAAATTCTCATTAAACCCGTTTTTCGTTTTTAACCCCGTCCACAGCCTCAATAAAATAGGTCAGGGGGGTGTTAAAAACATGCCTCATTTTTCCAAAGGGGAGATAGGCAACAAAAATTGCCGCCGTAACACCATGGGCGTACCACATCCAGGGATAAATGGATGCCCAGTCAAAAGGAAATATGGAAAACAGCCTGGAAACAGCATATCCCACAAAGGAATAGGCTGCCATGTCAACGGGTATTCCGGTGACAAGAATTCTTGCCCCTTCGAGGAGAAAGCCCAGAAGCACTAGCGCGCCGATAATAACAAGGGCAATGGTGTCCTGGTGTTCCGAGACAACATGCTCGGGTTTAACAATAAATCGTTTTACCACTGCCCAAACAATGCCAAGGAGTATAAACATGCCTGAAACATCATTGAACAAGGCCACAAACCAGTGGTTTTTGTCAATGAGGGCCAGCATCCAATTCCCTTGAGGATTAAAATAGTATCCAATTCCCGTAAAAAGACTTAGCCCAAACCGCAGCAAAAGGGCTGTGAAAATAAGGGAATGCATGGACCAGCGGGAGACGCTTTCTTTGAGTATTCTTCTTTGGAACAAAATATCCAGAATAAATATTTTGATCAGGGAAAACAGTTGCTTTGAGAACAGGGTGTTCCAAACTGAGTCTGAGGTTAAACTGACTTTTTTATGAAGGGAGGTTTCTTCTCCCTTTACACTTCCTTTGAACCAGAAGGCAAGCATGATAAATATACCGGCCATAAAAATCAGACCTGCCAACCCGAAAATAGGGTGACCCATGGCCAAAGGAGAGGTATGGCAGAGGATGCAAAGTGCACTTTTGGAAGGCAGGACCGCGGCAGGCGCTCCCACGGGATTCTTTTTGAAATGACATTTCTGACAGTTTTGTTCATCTGATAGATCTGCCGGAACATGATCGGAAAGGCTGATGGGAACATCATCATAATTGGTGTGGGCAAGCTTAACCCTAGTGTCTGCAGGGTCTAATCTGACAAATTTGGAAGCAAAGTGGCATGCCTGGCAGGAAACCCTTAAATGGGGTGAATTGGCCGTCCCCTCGGAATGGGGTTCATGGCAGGCCAAACAGGTGCTGCCTGTTTCAGTCCTATGGGGTGAGCGGGCCACATCTGTGTGGCAGTTGATACATGCAATGTATTGATGCTTGGGCTGATTTTTGTTGAAATCATCTGCTGTAATCTGGAGGCTGATATCACTGGCATCCCTCAGCCTTTTTGTTTCAGCTTCACTGTGACACTCATAACAAAATTGTTGGGAGGCAATAACCCCTTCGTTGGTATTAATGTTCGGCGCCCTGTGGCAGTCGATACAGACCAGGGGGTCTGGTACATCCTCTTCAATGGCCATTGCAGCTTGTAAATCAGGCTGAATCGTTGCAACAGCCGGCGTGTGATTCAGTGCCGCCATAAAAATCATCAGCCCGCCACCGATTATAATTGCGAGTATTGTTTTAAAATTCATAAAAAGTTCCCCATTGAAATTTTAATTTTCTTGGTCAGTTTTTTTGTATCAAATCTATCAAGTCAAGCAATTCAATCAATTTATTCTCTTGAGCCTTCCGCTTTTATCGCCTGTTGTCGTTTCCACTCTTCAGGATGATCTTCCATAAACCGGTCTTTTTCGATCCTGCCGGTAAATATGGTTTTTTCCATGGGAAAAATTTCCGGAACAAGGTGGGTATCAGACATATGGACCAATCCGATGTACATCACCGCCAATACCGCTTCATGAAAGTGAAAATGGGAGGCGATATTGATAAAATGCCCGGGTAATATACCGGTGAAAAATTCTGGAAACCACATTAATAGCCCAGTGATTCCCATGCTTTGCATACCGAGCATCACAGCCCAGTAATCCACTTTTTGCAGATAACTGAACCTGTCAAATAAGGGGGGCGTCCCTCGGTTAAACACATATCTTAGATTTTGATACAAATCCTGAACATCTTTTTTACCGGGTAAAATGGAACCCGGGCCTGATAAATTTTTTTTGAGCACAACTTTGTAATAAAAAAGCCAGGAAACGTGAATTAATATGCCCATATAAAGGCATACGGCACCAAACCTGTGCAGCCATCCTGCCGCTCCTGCACCCCCCATGGCAGAAACCAGAAATTTTGCCCAGCCGAATTGGCTGAAATGAAGGAGAAATCCAGTGAGTGCAAGGAGGGTGAAATTAAAAATAATGATGATATGCAAAAGCCTGTGCAGAACATGAAACCGCTGAAAGGATTGGGTGGCAGTTTGGGTTGTTTCCATTATTTATGTCTCCTCAACTTTTCCTGGAGTTTACGCAACATCAAAAGTCCTGTGTGGGTGTAGAAAAACACAAGAACGCCTACAACAAAAAACAATGACAAAGACCCCAGCCAATGAACCCATTTTAGCCCTGATTTTTTGGCCTTGTTTTTCAGCTCAAGATTTTTTGTGCTGTCATGTATGATGATATTTGCAAATTCCGGTGTGGCATCGGAATGACACCGCTTGCATCTATTGAGCACAAGCTCCTTATCCTTAAGGGAAACGGTGGTATGGGCACCATGACAATCAGTACAAAATGCCGCCTTTTCATATCCAAGGTTAACAGCGGCCTTGCCGTGATAATTTGCAAGAAAACTTGTCTTTTGATCTGGATGACAGGCTCCGCAGGTTTGGGTCATCTCTTTTCCAATCATGGGACGTGACCTGTGGGATTTTGAATAATGGGCTGAATGACAGTCCCCGCAGGTTGGGGCAAATCCTGTTTCCGATGGTTTGCCTTCTGTTATTTCTTTGGTCAGGGCCTTTGCGTGCTCTCCTTTTTGATAGCGACCATGGGCATTCTTGTGACATTTTTTGCAGGATTGATAATCAAAATTGCGTTTGGTCTGATGGGTCAGGAAATTAGCATCTTTGGGGTCAGGGTGGATGTTGTATAGGCTGGGGGTTTTGCCTATTGTTTTGTCTATTTTGTTGTCGGGCTGGCTGCCCGTTTTCTTGCTTGTCTTCTTGGATATCATTGGCCCGTGGCATTCTTCACATTTAAGGCTGCCGTGTGCCCCATCCGCATACTGATTCATCTCCACAAACCAGGTGGAAAGGGAAGGGGAGGTGGCTTTTGCCTGTGCGCTTGAGAACAATACAGGCACCAGAAAAAAGCATCCAGCCGTCAGCAGCACAATGATCAATCCGGTTTTAAATTTATTGTTTGATTTACTATTTCCGGTTTGCAATTTCATCTCCTGTTGTGAAAATTATCGTGTTAGGATTTTAGCTGTTTTTTATCTATTCCTTTGGACAAGGTTGCAAAATATAGATCAAAAAATGAAATGGACAGGGTGTGCAGCAGGTCAAAAATGAGAATCGCTGTTTTCAGGCTGTCCTGTTTCGCATCAATCTGTTGTTTTATCCTGCGCAGTTCTATGGTTATTTGGCATGCAGCAGTTTTGATTCTGTCAGATAGGCCGGACTTAAGGGTTAAAATTTTGTTTTTTTCAAGGAGCCTCAACCGTTTCCACATGGACTCAAGAAAGACCCGCACCTTTTGCGGTTCATACACTTTTTGTCCGATCAGCCACTGAATCGGTAAAAATTCCAGACTTGTTGCCACAATTCTGGAATTGCTCAATTCCCGTCTGATGGACAACAAGAGGTCTTTGGCTTCTTTTCCGGATATTTTTCCCACAATTGGTTCCCCGGAAGAATCATTGACCAGACTCTTTTCTGATTCAACCTTGTTTTTTAACCTGGCAGTTTCCAGGACCACAGCATCGATGATAAATTGATTGGCCTGTTTAAATCCAGGATGCTCAAGGTGGGGGCCCAACAGATAAAAACATCCTTTTTCAAAGGGAACCCGCACCACTGCCCCACGACCCATAAGGGTTTGTTGGGCAATTTTGCGGCTGGTCAGAAAAGATGTTTTAGGGGTAAAATCCTGGTACACGGCTAAATTCCAAGAGGGATCTTTGGCATCCATACCAGGACCGCCATAAAGGGGGGCATGAAATTCATGGGTAACCTGGTTGTCAAAAAAAGAAGTTGTTTTCAAGGCAACCGCTTCCCTGACTGGATGAAATATAAAATCACACCCGTAACCCGTACAGAATTTACAGGTCTTTATTTCTGCAATGGGCAATGTTTTGCTCAAATTGGTAATTTTAACATCAACAAAATTGAACAGGTCAAGGGGTTTTTTGGAAGATTTCATGGGAAGATAAGCCCCGGCACAGGAACCGATATAAAGACCGCCCTGTTCAACAAAGGCTTTTATGTTTTTACCGCCTTGTTCTCCTAAGCTTTCTGCCACTGCAAAGGTATCGCCGCCGGAGATAACCAAAACGTCAAGGTATTTGATTTCATTATTCTGTACTGAAAATTCATCCAGAAACACCAGGTCTAAAAAAGATGCTTTCTCAAACATGTCTGCAAACCAGAGCCATGAATGGGAGGTACCAGATCCTGCATATATACCAATTTTAGGTGATATGATTTTCATGGAATTTTAATCTCTTATTGGAATCGCTGTGATGCGAAGGAATCCAGCCATGGGCGAACAGAGGAGAGGAGGCAAGTCGTCAGCCTCTGTTCATCCATCTCAATAAAGCATCCGTTGCTAATCAATACGAATCACTGGAAATCAATTATAGTCATGGCTATCCGAGGATATCATCAATTACTGAATCCAAAATTTCCTGGGTTAGATCAAGTTCTGTACCCATACTTGCCATTTCCAGCATGTTTTCTTCGGTCAGTTCAGGACTCATGAGAGAAAAAATTGGCTGGATACCGAAGATCATTGAAACAGCCTGGCGTCTTTCCCACCAGGTTTCGATCTGTTCAGATCCAAGACCTAGGTCATTGAAAATGGGTCCCACAGGACACCAGGGTGTAAATATTGCCTTGCCCGGCAGTGTTAATTTACCGCTGATGGAATCAAAAGATCCTTCAATATCGGCAAGGCTTGTTTTTCCACTTAATTGGGCCACGGCCAAAGGATCAATTCCATACTTTGCACACGCTTTTAAGGCTCGGCCTGTATCACTGGCAGAAAGACCCAGACGTTTAAAACTCAAAAGCGCGTAAATATCAGATACCAAAACCCCTGGTTCCTCTTGTTTTGATTCTTCCAGCAGTTTAGGATCTTCATCAAGAAAAATGGCTGTATTGCTGGCATAGGGGGTAAAATAATCGGCACTATGGCGGTGGGTGACAGGATCGATCCATTCTTCGACACCCTCTTCTCCAAGGGCAGTCAACATCGGTGCCACCCCTTTCTTTTCAAGAAAACTGTTTTCTTTGATCTCTTTGAGTATTTCAAGGGATCGTTCAACAAAATCTTCAGGTTCGGCAACTTCTATCATTCCCATTCCCCTGAAGGCCAACCCCTTAAGTTTTTTAGTCCCGAACAGCTTACCAAATCCAAACCGGTCTGGGCTGTTCCAGTGGTTAAAGCAAACTTGAGCATAATCAGATCCGTTTTCACCGGCACCACCTATCATCATGGTCTGAAGCAGGTCATCACCCACAAAGGTTCTAAGTGTATCCGTGGTTTCCCATACATTTTTTCCCCATAGGTCGGAAGCATCAGAGATATCTGCCACACCGTCATGAATCCATAAATATACAGGCGATTGAGACTCACCCTTCACAACAATGTAGTCAAATCCCGAATATTTAATTTCCAGGCCTACCTTGTATATGACCGGACAATGGCAGAGTTTTCCGGTTACCGGACTTTTTGCCGTTATCTGGCCTGCTGCGGATGCAGGGTAGGTGGTGCCGGTGAGAATCCCTGTACCAATAATGATGGGATCATCATCCTGATATTTTTCATATAAATATTTTGTAATGCCAATGCCGCCGATTTTCTCTTCAACCAGGCTGTCACTGAGTTCATCTTCTTCAACTTGGGCTGTATTTAAATCTATGATTAGAATCTTATCGGTCGATAAATATTCCATATCACCGTCTCCTTTTTAGTCCAGTGTAATTGCATCTACCGGGCAAAATGCAACGCACATGGGCCCGTAGTCATCCATATCTTCGCAAAGGTCACATCCCTCTCGTAGCAGCATGGGTTTTGCCGAGGCATCTGCTTCCTTGTCAGGATCCGCCTCTTCTCCGATTTTGTTAATTTCAAGTCCTTCGGGCCGTGCCACAACTAGCACGTCTTCTTCCTTTAGAAGCACACCGAAATAATCTTTTTTTTCCCGGGCTCTATAGGCAACAATACATGCTGAGAGAAAGGCAAATCCATCATCTCTGTGGTAACTGCAAACCATTTCACAAGCCATGCAATTATTGCATTTAATGGCATTGATTTTGATTCCCATTTGATTTCCTTCTTTTTTTTAGATTGGTTGATCTTAAATTATTAACCCCATAATCCTCATTCAATCGTTTTGGATAAATACCACCACAAGTTTAAGTGCATCTACTTGGTAGTCAAAAGAAATTTAAATGTCAAGCAAATATTAAAACATCTGATGTTTTAATATTTGAATTATTGCTTGACATTAATAAATGAAAATGTAATCGATGGATCATAAATCAAATGCTTTAAAAATATATTTAGGAAAATGTAGTAATATGGGTTTTAAATTCGAAACAGTAAAAGCAAACAGAATCTCCCAGAATATAGTTGAGCAGATTCGCGGCGCTATTCTATCGGGAGAGTTAAAAATAGGGGAACAACTTCCTTCTGAAAAAGATTTTTCCAAACATTTTGGTGTCAGCAAGTCCTCTCTCAGAGAAGCCTACCGGGTTCTTGAGGCATATGGACTCCTTGAAATCCGCCAGGGCATGTCCGGCGGAGCCTTCATTAAAGAGGTTGACCTGACCACTGTAAAAGACAGTCTTGTGAATTATTTTTTCTTTCAAAATCCGGGCCTCCGTGAATACACCCAGATCAGAAATTTTCTCGAACCACAGGTTGTCAGAATCTGTGCTGAAAAAGCCACGATCGAAGATATTGAATATCTTGAAAATAATATTAAAGCCATGGAACAAGAGCCTGATGGTGAAAGTTTCATGAGTGACCTTGACAGCGCCTTTCACAAAAAACTGGTGGATATTACGGGCAACAAAATAATCAGTCTTGTTGTAGAAAGTGTTCAAACTGCCTTGATTAATATCAAGCGGATAGTTCACACCGATGATCGGTTTTTAAAAATGGTGTGTAATGGTCACAAAAAAATAGTTGTTTCCATTCGTCAACGGGACCCGGAGCGGGCTAGCCAGGCCATGGTCGACCATATTATGGATGTTGAGAAGGGCATGCTGTCTAGCAAAAACGGGTCCATGATTATAACTGAAAACGGACTGTTAAAGCAGAATCAGGAAAAATAAAGAAGTATTTCCTGCAGTAGCAATACCACATAATTAAGTGCAAAAAAGCGAATAGGATTAAGCCCTAAAATTTGGAAAAAATTACGGGCCAATCAGTCCCTGAGTTGCGTCTAAAAGAAAGTGGTGCAAAATGACAGGGAAAATGCGGTAGTGAAAACCAAAAACCTAGTCAGGAGGAATTAAATGACCGGAATGCCTAAAGATTCAAACGTTGATCCCAAATTCACAAAAAGACTATGTGAAATTGTTGGTGAAAAAAATGCCACCGATAAAAAGCACATTCGGTATGCCTACTCATACGACCTTTCATTTGTGAAGCCAAAATCGCCGGACTATATTGTTATGCCGACAAGTGTCGAACAGGTCCAGGAGGTGATGAGATTTGCCAACCAGGAAAAAATCTCTGTCACCCCCTATACAGCCGGCACCAATATCGGGGGGTTGTGTATCCCTGAAAATGGCGGGATCCTGCTGGACATGAAACGGATGAACAAGATTCTTCGCATCGATGAAGAATCCCATTATGCCGTTATTGAACCGGGTGTATCCCATGCCCAATTGGCCAGTGAACTTGGGAAATTCAACCTTCGGTGGAGTTGGCCTGTGGGGCCTCCATCTTCTTCAGTTTCTTCCAACGCCATCAGCCACGGAATCGGCGGCTTAAGCGGGAGGTATGGTCTTAACAGTGAAGAAATCACCAGCATGGAAGTGGTGCTGCCAACCGGAGAGCTTGTCCGGGTCGGTTCCTGCGCCATCCAGGAAGATTCCTGGCACTCTTGTCTGCCCTTGCCCCGGGTGGATGGCCTTTTTACTGGCTGGCTTGGAACCACCGGCATCATCACAAAAATAGCCATCCGGGTTCATCCAACCCCCCCGATTCTTAAAGTTTTTACCGCATCAACTGAAAAAATTGCCCACATGGGATCCTATCTTCGGACCCTTGGCAATTATGAAATTTGTGATGATTTAACCGGCGTATCCTGGTGGCTGTCTCAGGTACCCATTCCCTATCCCTATAAACCTAAACCTACAGAAGCACCCGAATGGATCTCCTTTGCCACAACTTTTTCCTGGACCCAAAAAGAGAAAGAAGCCAGGGAAGAAATATGGAAAATGGTGGTTGATGAAGAAACCAAAAAGGGGTCATCCTTAAAAGAAACAAATTATCCTGCAGAGGCATTGAAAGCAAGGACCCAGCTGCCTAGCCAGATTGTAGGTTCAACCAAGAATTATACCAAGCAGGCAGGTGCCGGAATTTCATGGCCCGGAACCTTTACACCTGTCAATAAATGGGAACCGGTTTATGATAAATGGAAAGAAATTCTCATTTCCCGCAACCTGTCCCCCTCTGTCCGTGTCACCAACTACAGAGGCGTTCATTATGGGATGCTCCGGGCCATGATTCCCTTTCCCAAAAAGACACCGGAAACCATTGAAAACGCAAGGCAGGCAATTGTTGAATGTTTGAAAGTTGATCTTGACAATGGCGGTATTCCCTACAAACCACCTGTTGATTTCGGGTTGGAGATAAACAAGAGGGCCCACCCGGGATATGTTGAGCTGTTAAAGAAGACCAAAAAAATGCTGGATCCCAATGATATTATGAATACGGGAAAGCTCGCATTATAGGCATCATGGATGAGAACTAACAGATAGAAACTAATTTTATAAATTTGAGTTATCATTATATTTGGAGGCTTTTATGAAGTGGGATATTCCTTCATTGGAAGAATTGGAAGACTCAGTATGGAAATGTACTGCTTGTGGCAATTGTAAAACAGCGTATGATTTTGGCCCTCCGCCGACAGATGGGGCCATCTGCCCGGCTGGTGTTGAATACGGTTTTGACGGGAACATGGCATCCAAGGGAAAGATTGCCTTTGCCCGGGGAATATTGAGTGGAGATCTGGAATGGACACAGGACTTTGTGGATGACTTGTATAAATGCACCATCTGTGCCGGATGCCAGAATCAGTGCGAGTTAGACCATAAACCCGTGATCCCGGAAATAATGGAAGCCCTCAGGCGCAAAGCTGTTGAAGACGGCGTCGGCCCCATGCCGACCCAAAAAGTCATTGCCCAGTCCATGAGAAGTTTTAACAACCCCTACCAGGGTCCCCGAAGGGTTCGAACAGACTGGACTCGACCCTTTAAAAAAGCAAAAAAACCCATCAAAAATATCATGAAAGAGAATGCCCCCATTCTGTTTTATGTTGGCTGTACCGGTGCCTTTAACCTGCCGGTGAGAAATTTCCCCGTTGCAACGGCATCCATTTTCCAAAAGCTGGGTCTTGATTTCGGTATTTTGGGAGAAAATGAAATCTGTTGTGGATCCACCGCCATGCGGTTAGGGGATGCAGAAGAATTCAAACGGGTTGCTGAAATCAACATGAAAACATTCAAGGATCTGCATGACAACCATGGTGTTGAAACCATTGTTACTTCCTGTGCCGGATGTTTCAGAGCCATTAAAAAAGATTATAGCCTTTCCGATGAGTATGAAGATTATTTGGGCGGGATAAAAATCATCCACACCACGGACTTTCTTTTTGAGCAGTTCAAAACTGGGAAAATGGAATTTACAAAGGAACTTCCCTGGAAAGTTACCTACCATGACCCCTGCCATACGGGCAGACATCTGATCGATTTTGAAATTGATAAGGATGGATCACAGCAGTGGAAGGGCGCATACCTTGGAAAGAGCGAAGATAATTGTCTCTATGACATCCCCCGTGAAATACTCAAGTCCATTCCGGGTATTGAATTTTCGGAAATGAAAAGAATTCGTGCCAATTCCTATTGCTGTGGCGGCGGCGGCGGCGTCATGACAGGTTATGGTGACTGGGCAGCTAAGAATGCCGGGTTGCGGGTGCAAGAAGCCCTTGATACAGGTGCGGAACAACTGGTTTCCATTTGTCCTTTCTGTCATTTCAACCTGAATGAGGGATCTAAAAGGATTAAAAGCGACATGAAAGTTTATGACCTGGTCGAACTCATAGACCTGGTTCTTTAATTAACGCAGATAACGCAGATGATGTTTCACTCCAATTATTTTGTTTTTACGCAAGTGTTGTTGCCGGGGTGATCGGGAACCAAAAGGATTAACCCCGGCGGACAGCTTTTTTTAATCACATAAAAAGGAGAAAATGGATGAGTGATTTGCAAGGAAACGGGCCGGAACTGCCCTACGCAGCAGGTGCTTTAAAACTGCGTATCCCGTTTGTTCACTATCGGATTGAGTATCAGGATTTTATCCAGGGAGCGATTTTAAGCTGTGTTCCGCTTGGTATTACAGCCGCCATGGTAAAAGTTCTGGGTATCCCCATCGAAGTTGCTGTTCTAATGGTATGTATCAACAACTTTTTGTATTTGTTGCACACATCCTTTGGTGATCCTTCTGTCTCTGGATGGATTACAGCTGGAATTCCCCTTTACATTTCATATCTGATGGGGTTTGACGCCGGACCCGAAAGGATACAGGCGCTCATAGCGCTGCAGGTTCTTGTGGGAGGTATCTTCCTTATTCTGGGGGCCACGGGGATCACGCGCTGGGTGATTAAACATTTTCCCATATCCATGCGTTCTGGCATACTTCTCGGTGCCGGTTTTGCCTCATTGATGCGGGTTTTTAATCCGGCCCAGCCCTTTATGGGGAAAATGCCCATTGCATTTATCGTTGCCGCCCTTGGAAGTTTTTTTATACTGTTCTCAGCCAAGGCACTTCGTTTCCGGGCAAAATCAAACTTGTTTGCCTGGGTGGCAGGCTTCGGTATTGCCCCGGGATTTGTTCTGGGATATGTCTGCGGTTTGATAACGGGTGAAATTTCCCCGCCCACGGGTGTATTTGATCGTTTTCTTATTGCCATGCCCATGGGTGATATGATTTCTTCATTTTCTGCCATTGGATTGGGAATGCCATCTGCCAGCCAGTGGGTTGCAGGTATATCCCTTGCTGTTGTTGCCTATGTTCTTGCCTTTGGCGATGTTCTTGTCCTGGAGGCCATGATTGAAGATTGCAACAATACCCGGAAGGATGAAAAAATTGTTTTTGAGGTATCCCGTAACCATCTGATTACCGCATTTAGAAATATTTTCCAGGGAATCTGCGTACCTTTTCTTCCCCTGTGCGGTCCCCAATGGACGGGTGGGCAGGCATTGGTTGTAAACCGGTATAAATTTTCGACACCGGAACAGGAGCCCTCCTATTGGGGCGGTGCCACATCAATTTTCTGGGGAATGAGTCTGGCCATGGTTTTCCATCCATTGGTTCAGATCATCCTGCCGGCAAAGTTGATCGGGTTCGGTTTGACCCTTTTAATCCAGGGATACTTGTGTATCTATCTGGCATTTGCCATGTGTACTACCAATGTACAAAGAGGTATTGCAGGTGTTATGGGTGCGGCTCTGGTTTCGGCAAATTATGTCAAACTGTGGGATAGCCCCTTCTGGTCCGGGCCGACAATGGCGCTGATAGTCGGTGCAATTCTCTATTTTCTATTGGAATATGACGGAGCTGCAAAAGAAAAGGAAACCGTCTAATAGGTTTTCAGGGTGGGTGGCACTTTTAAAAAATCCATTGACCTTTACCTGAACCATAAAGGTATGCCAACCACCCTGAATCCGATTATTTATCATAAAAATGATGCAATCACAATGAAATGAAGGTGACACCCATGTGGAAAAAAGAGGTTAAAACCAATCTGACCCTGTTTGTGAAAGCTGGACTTCCCTATACGATTGGGGGAATGGCTATTGTTTTTTTAGGCCTTTTCCTTTTAAAACAGATATTTGCGGGAAACGAATATCTGACCTACATTCTTTTTGCGTGGCTGGCTGTCTTCTGGTTGATTTATCAACCGCTGTTTAAAAATAAAATTGCAAATACCAAAATAAAAATGAACATGAAAAACAGCTGAAACGTTTAAGCTTACTATAAAAATATTTTCCGGAGGCAGCGATGAATTTAAAAGAAAGGTTTCTGAATCAGTTGGCTGGTAAGACTGTAGATATGACCCCGGTTGGATGTACAACCACCTATGGTATGGTGGAACTGATGAAAAAATGCGGTGCTGAAAGACCCTTGGCAGATACAGATGCCGAGGCCATGACAACCCTGTCACTTGCCGCAGAGCTTGCCGGTTTTGAAATGGTTAAAGCCATGGGTTGGGATATCACCCCCATGAGTGAGGCCTTTGGGTGCACCCTGGGGGTTCCCCAAATAGATCTTCAGTATTGCATCAAGGAACACCCTTTTGCAGAAAGCCTGGACGGATTGGATTACCCTTCGGATTTTCTTAGCCGGGGAAGGTTTCCAACCTACAAAAAACAATTTGAACTGCTCAAAAAAGAAGTGGGTGATCAAAAAGTGATTTTTGGTGAATCCGAAGGGGCCTTTACCTGTGGCGCCAACCTGGTGGGCACTGAAAATTTCATGAAATGGACTTTTAAGCGGAAAAAAGATGTTGAACAGATTCTTGAAACCACCAAGCAGGCAATGATTGATGTTATTAATTTTGCCTTTGAGAACGGCGCAGACTACTACACCATGGCAGAACCCACTGCGGGCCCGGCATTGATGAGCCCAAAAATGTTTAAAAAATTTGTTGTTCCCATGCTCACCGATATCGCTGACAAAACCAATGGCCCCCTGGTCCTTCACATCTGCGGCAATACAGATCTGATCATTCCTCTGATGTGTGAAACCGGGGTTAAAGGGTTGAGTATAGAAGAGGGCGCCAATATGAAGGAGGCTGCCAAAATTGCCCACCAAAATGATGTCAGAATATTTGGCAACGTTGCAACGGCCACCACTCTTTTTATGGGAACGCCTGAAGAGTCTTATAAGGAAGCCTGGGCCGCCCTTGAAAATGGTACAGATTTTCTTTGCCCTGGATGTGGTATTGCCCCGGGATCACCCCTGGAAAATATTCTTCAGCTGAAAAAAGCCAGGGATGATTATTTTAAATAATTTAATTTTCACCACAATCACTCGGCATTGATACCCTGTGGAAAAATGGATACCCCTGGGTATTTTCCACGGGGTTCAATGCACCATCAATATTCAATACAATTGCAAAATAGCGAAACACAGAATGGCAAAAAAACATAAATCATTTAAACATCAGATGTTTTAATAGTTTAAAATTTACTTGACTTGACAGAAAGCTTGCTTTACCCTGCTACCTAGGATGAACAAGATTAATAAAAATAACCTAACGAGTGACGGCATCGTGGATCGAAAAAGATTAATGGAAAACATATCCGATAAAAAAATACTGTTTTTTGGCTGCCCCATGGATTGTGATGAAAAATACGATTCCCTTCAGGAAAAGCTTCACATGGTTCATGGACCCGATGAATTTGATGATCCCCTTGACGGTGTCCTGGATTGCCTGGTACCTGATTTGCAATTAGATTTGGATATGGATAAAACTCAAATTTTGGGTTCCTTACCCATACCTTCCTGGCTCGGTCCCAGGCCTGGGTTTAAAGATCGTTCTAGCATAACCACTGAAAACTTTATCTCTTTTATCGACAACAATGGCTGTAAAAAAATGGCAGAACTGGCAGATCAGTTTGTCAGTGATCAAATTTTGCCCAATATTCCCTGTATGGTCGGTATTGATCATTCATTGACCGGCGGTGTCTATTCTGCCCTTGCCCGTCAATATGGGAAAGAAAACTTGTCGCTGATCATCGTTGACAGCCATACAGATGCCGTTCCCATGTCTGCCCTGGCCGGTGCCATCCAATATGATGCAGAGGTAAACCCCTCCTCTGTCCATGATACAAATGACCCTTTTTTGTACAATCGGCCGGATTCCTACAATGCCAGTTCCTTTGTGGATAATCTTATTACAGAAAAACTGGTGGATCCGAAAAATCTGTATATCATCGGGGTAAGTGATTTTCCCGAAAAGAAATCCCTGCGGGTAAAGGACAAGCGGATAAAAAATTATACAAATGTGTATATGAATCTGAAGCGCAGGGGTGCAACCATTATTACCAAAAAGGAATGTAAACTGAATCCCCAGAAAATCAGCGGATTATTAAAAAAGATTTCCACATCCCATGTGTATGTATCCATTGATATGGACATCGGAGCAAACAACGCATTGGAAGGGGTAAGATTTCGCAATTGGAAGGGACTTGACCAGTCCAAAATTTATAAAATAGCCGATGCGATATCTAAACTATTTACCGATTCCATTCATCTGGCCGGTATGGATATCTGTGAGATCGATCCCCGCAGAGCTGGTTCGATTGGCCCCTTAGGTAAAGATCTAACCTACGAAATAGCAGCAAAACTGATAAAAAAAATAGCATTTAATCGATAATCGTTTGTCGGCAACAAAGCTGCCGGCTGGCTGTAATAACCAAAGAAATTTAAAACGAAAACTAGGTTAAGGAGACTCAAATGGAAGAGAACAGGTATTTTGATATTGAAGATGACACCGTTGCCACCCCCATAAAAAAGCTTAAATATTTTGCTGATGGTGAATTTAAAGTATCTTCCACAAAAAACTATATGGATTGTTATAATCCTTCCACAGGGGAGGTTATTGCCCATGCCGCCCAGTGTACCCAGGAAGAAGTGGATTCGGCCATAGCATCTGCGAGAAAAGCATATCCCGAATGGTCTGCAACCCCTGTCCCCAAAAGGGTTCAGGTGCTGTACAAATTTAAGGCACTTGTGGAAAAACATTTGGAAGAACTAACCTACCTTTTGTGCCAGGAAGAAGGCAAAAACTGGTCAGAATCCATGGGGGATGTTTTAAAGGTGAATGAAGTGGTTGAGTTCGCCTGTGGAGCCCCCCATCTGATGAAGGGCGAATCCCTCATGAATGCCAGCAAGGGATATGATACCGTCCTTTACCATCATCCCATTGGCGTGTTTGCCGGGATCGCACCCTGGAATTTTCCCGCCATGATTCCCCACGGCTGGATGACCCCCATCTGTATTGCAACCGGTAACTGTATGGTTCTTAAAGCCGCCAGCTTTGTCCCCCAGTCCGCATTGCGCCTTGCCGAACTTTGGCGTGAGGCAGGACTTCCCAAGGGTGTTCTCAATATTGTGACCGCAGGAAGAAATGAAGCTGAAATTTTCCTGAAACACCCTGATATCAAAGGGGTTTCCTTTGTTGGATCCACAAAGGTGGGCAAACATATTTATAAAACAGCTGCCGCCCACGGTAAAAGAGTTCAGGCCCTGACCGAGGCGAAAAACCATGCGCTGGTTCTTCGGGATGCAAAAATAGAAAGAACTGCCAGGGGGATTATCAACGCCTATTGCGGATGCGCCGGTGCAAGGTGTATGGCCTGTCCTGTAATTGTTGTTGAAAACCAGATCGCAGATGAATTGATTGGATATCTGAAAAAATTTGTGGGCGAGCTCACATTAGGACCGGCCTATGATCCCAATACCGGAATGGGTCCAGTCATGAATGAAGATCATTTAAATTTTATCAAAGGCTGGATTGAAAAAGGAATCGAAGAAGGGGCAGAGCTCATTGTAGACGGGCGTAATGCAAAAGTGGAAGGGTATGAGAATGGTTTTTATCTTGCCCCCACTATTTTTGACAATGTCACACCTGAAATGACCATCGGGGACGAGGAAGTTTTTGGCCCTGTCCTCTGCATCAAGCGGGTGGATTCCTTTGAAGAAGGTCTGGCGCTCATGAACAAGAATAGATTTGCCAACGGATCGGTTATTTACACCCAAAACGGACACTATGCCCGTGAGTTTGCAAACTTGACAGATGGCGGAATGGTGGGCATCAATGTGGGTATTCCGGTTCCCCTTGGGATCTTTGGGTTTACCGGCCACAAGGATTCTTTTTTCGGAGATCTTCATTGCATGGGCAAAGACGGCTTTACCTTCTTCACAGAATCCAAGTGTGTCACCCAGACCTGGTTCCCTGAAACCGATGAAGCTGTCGGCAAGGTAGACACCTGGGACGGAACCATTACCTCAATGCCGGACAGCAAATAAACAAGGACCAGGACTAACCGCCTGTCCAAAGATGAATCAGGAGTCATTTTGAATGATAAAATGGCTCTTGGTTCCCACAAAATTAATTATACGATTAATCTTGTGGAAACCCGGGATCTCTGTTAGAGATTATAGGTTTTTTTGAAAAATAATTTTGGCCTGATAGGTTTAAATCCATGGTTGCAACCAAGATTTAAATTCAATTTCATATGAATAATGGAAGGTTGAAATATGCACCATCTTATTACTGAGATACAAAGTCAGGGAATTCAGGTTCCGGAAGATATTATCGGACGCAGGGGGGGGGCCGGCCCCGCCGAAGGTCGTGCATTTCTTGTAAATGGGTTGCCGGTCAGCGTTCCCATTGGTGCAGATTATGTTTCAAACTCACCATTTTCTTTGATGGAATCCCACTCATTTAAACATGACCTGCTGGAACCCTCTCATCTGTTGAAACCCCAATCTGATCTGTTGAAATCAGATGACCTGCTAAAACCCTATGCGCTGCTAAAAAATGGCAAACCAATTTCTACCATCAAGGTGGTTCCCGAACCAAAATTTTATGGCCAATCAACCGATGAGGGTGTCCCCTACAAACAGATTGCCCTTCTCCACGGAAAGGACTGCCTGGCCACCACTGTATTGCAGCAATGTATTCATTGGAAAAATTCTAAAAAATGCAGCTTCTGCGCCACTGAAAATTCGCTTTCCAACCAACAGACCATCGCAAAAAAGACCCCTGTTCAGCTGGCACAGGTGGCAAAAGCCGCCCGTGAAATGGATGGGGTTACCCATATGGTTCTCACCTCGGGCACGGGAGATCCGCCGGGAAGTGAAATTGCATATTTGGCCGAATGTGTCCGGGCTATCAAAGCCCATGCCAACATTCCGGTTCAGGTTCAGATTGCACCTCCTAATGACCTGGGGCTTATTGACCAACTTGCCGATGCCGGGGTAGAATCCATTGGCATCCATATTGAAAGCTTTGACTTTAATATACTTTCAAAAGTGGCACCGGCCAAGGCTCAAATCGGCCTTAATCATTATGAAAAAGCATGGAAAAAAGCCGTACACCTATTTGGTGTCAACCAGGTAAGCAGTTTTATCATTGCCGGGTTGGGTGAATCCATGAGGTCCATTGCCTGGGGAAGTGAATTTCTTGCAGACCTGGGCGTTTACCCTTTTGTGGTTCCCCTTCGTCCCATTCCCGGCTCACAACTTGCCTCGGCAACACCACCCGACTCTGAAAATATGAAGCAGATTTACCATGCTGTTGCAAAAATTCTTAGAAACAAGGGGATTGCAACGGATAAAATAAAGGCAGGGTGTGCCAGGTGCGGCGCCTGCTCCGCATTATCCTCCTATGAAACTAAAAAATCCCATGAAACAAAAGAATATCAGTTGATCTGCCACTCAGCCCGGAATCAGACGGAACAGTCTGAAGCATTCAGAATCCGGCAAAATGTTTTTGTCCATGAACAAGGGTTGTTTGATATGACAGATAAGGATGAAAATGATGAGAAGGATACCGATTCCATTCACCTGGTTGCGAAAAAAGAAAATAAAATTATCGGCACCGTCAGAGTATATCGCGGGGCCGGACAAAACCACTGGATTGGCGGAAGGTTAGCCGTTGAAAAAGATTTCAGGTCCACCAGTGCCGGATCTTTTCTAGTCCAGGAAGCCATGAAGCGGGTAAAAAAGAAAGGGTGCGAGATGTTTACAGCCCACATCCAAAAAAAAAATATACCGTTTTTTTTAAAGCTTGGCTGGGCCCCCATGGAAGATGTTAAAAACCATTTTGGGAAACCCCATCAGAAAATGCTGGCAAATTTAAACCTTGTTTCGAAAGATATAATATGAGCGATACAAATTTAGATCAAATTGTTGCATCTGTCAGAAACTATGTTGGTCTTGTCCGTAAACGCCCCATAAAAGAGGTGGTGGAAACACTCTCTGCCACACATCAATACGGTAATGCCCTTCCCAATTTTGGGGATGATGCTGCTGTCATTCCCTTTAAAGACGAATATTTGCTGTTTGCCACAGACGGGATGATGACGGATTTGATTATCAATGAGCCCTATGCCGCAGGCAAGGCATCTGTAATGGTTACTGTAAATGATATCTATTCAATGGGGGGAAGACCCATCGGCATGGTCAATGTTCTGGCAAGCGGGGATGAGAAACAGCGTTCCCTTATCGTGGACGGCATAAAAAAGGGGTGCGAAAAGCTTCAGGTTCCCATGTTGGGCGGTCATCTGCATCCAGATCCCGGGATAAAAACCCCATCACTGAGCGTGGCGATTCTGGGTGTGGCCAAGAAAACGTTGAGAAGCCATGGTGCCATGGAAGGAGATGACCTTATTCTCGCTGTTGATCTCAATGGAAAAAGAGGGTGCCGTTCGGTTACCAGCTGGGATGCGAATTCTGGAAAAACACCTGAACAATTGAATTATCGCCTTGAAGCCTTGCCGTTGATCGCAGAACGAGAATTATCCTGTGCTGCGAAAGATATCAGCAATGCCGGTATCCTGGGCACGGTTTCCATTTTTCTTGAAAACTCGGGAAAAGGCGGAACCATAAATCTGGATGCCATTCCGAGACCCACCGACATTGAGCTCATCGACTGGCTCCATTGTTTTCAAAGTTTTGGATTTATTCTGGCGGTAAATCCTGAAAATTCCCAAATCGTTTTAGACCTGTTTTCAGACAGGAACATTGATGCCAATGTCATTGGAAGTGTCAATGGTACAGACCAGGTGCACATAGAAAACAACCGAACTTCACAGGTGCTATTTGATTTTAAAACAGATGAAATAACCGGTATCCGGTATAAAGGATAGGAGTTTTTGGCCATGGAAAAAAAAGCACTATGGGTTGTATTTCGACCCAAAGATCCCATTGAACTTGCAAAAATGAGGGAGATGTATCTGGGGTCGTATCCCCATTTTAAAGAAATGCCCTCACTGTACGCAAAAACCTGGTGGGTGAACCAAGAAAAAAATGAATGGGGTGCCATGTACATTTTCAACTCTCAACAAGAGGTTGATGCGTATCTTGCATCGGATCGCTGGCAAAATAAAGTTCCTGAAAAGTACGGCTGCAAACCTGAAGTTATGGCTATTCTGGATATCGGAGCGATCCTGTTTAAAGAAAGTGTACTTTCAGGGGAGAACTCATGGCTTACAGAATAAACGATAATAGGTAAGGTGTGGCGACTCAATTAATTCTGGTTTCCCATGCGTTGACCCAATGGAATATTGAGGGAAGAATCCAGGGACATACGGATGTGCCCTTGAATTATTACGGTAGGAAAATGGCCGGATGGTTGGCCAAAAGACTGACCAAGGAAAATATCCAGGCCGTTTATACCAGTGATTTAAAACGGGCCTACCAAACAGCCTGGCCCCTGGCCGAACAAAAAGCCTTAAATATTATTCAGGATATCCGGTTGAGGGAGGGACGCAGTATAAAACAGGAACGATCGTCCGTTTATCTTACGTTGCCTTTTTGCAAGGAGGTTGAAACCAAATCTGATCTTTTGTCAAGGATGACAGAAGTGCTTTCGGAAATTGCCAGAACCCACAATAACAAAACTGTATTGGTGGTTTCCCATGGCGGCTCACTGGAACTATTTATCAATTGGTTACTGGATAAATCTTGCAATAAAGGATTAAAATATCAAGGGATACGAATGGCTGTAAATCGAATACAATTTGATTCAAAACAATGGGATTGTATTCGATTGAATGATTATTAAAAACCATAACCCTGTTTATAAGGAAAAACAGTAAAATGGCAGCCCAAAGAAATCAAAACAATGAGGAAAAAATTTTAGCGACACTCGCTAAATCAGTGGTTGACTTTAAAGTTGATGATTGCAGGGCTGCTGCCTTGAAAGTTCTTGACTTTGGAATAGATCCGACCCTTGCTGTTATGAAAGGACTGACCAAGGGGATGGAAAAAGTCGGTTTTCTTTACGATGCCAATGAATATTTTGTACTTGAGGTGTTAATGAGTGCCGAAGCACTTTATGCAGGGTTAAAAATTTTAAAACCTCATATGAAAAAAGACAGGGATCTTCCAAATGCAACCATCGTAATCGGATCAGTGGCCGGAGATTCCCATGACATTGGTAAAAACCTGGTAAAAGTGATGTTTGATACTGCCGGCTGGAAAGTACATGACCTGGGCTGCGATGTCCCCCTTGATACCTTTGTGGAAAAACAGCTGGAGGTAAATGCGGATATCCTTGCGATATCTGCGATGATGACCACCACCATGATGGGAATGAAAAAGGTGATTTCCATGGTAAGATCTGAGCGGCCGGATTGTCTTATTATGATTGGCGGCGCGCCGGTTACCAGAGATATTGCCTATCTTTTCGGTGCCGACGGCTATGCCATGTCAGCAGGGATGGCTGTTTCAGAAGGGCTTGATATGATCGCACGTTCAGGGAAGAAAACCCGGGGATTGTATTAATATATCCCCATTGCATTCTAAGGTATCCTTTGCACTCATTTGTTTTAACCCTAGGTCTTTCTCTAAAATTTTCTTTTCTCGTCCAAAGGACTAGGGTCATTTTATTATTGGAAATTAAACGAATAATCTAGCTTCCTTGCTCACTCTTTCCAAAACAGCAGATAACAGACGCCCATAGGTCTAATAAAAGCAACAATAGAGTTTGTTTTCAATGATTTACTGATCTTTTTGATTTGGCTGAGCCTCCCCCTTACAAATAAAATAAAAACAAATATCCGGCCTAAACTTTTTTTATAATAAATTCGTCTTTTTCAGGGTGAAAACCGTCCTGGGGACGATTTACTTTGTTTGGGCCCTTTTGCTACAGTCGATTATCAAAATCTCGTGCAGTCAGAAACAACTATGGTCTAAACTCTTTAAATAACTCAGGAGGAGAAGATGTTTCAGTTTGATACAGAACAACAGGTATGCGAAGTCGGTGGTGTGAAATTCGGTGGACAGCCGGGAGATTACCCCACTGTTGTATGTAATTCGATTTTTCAAAAAGGGGATAAAGTATTCCCCGGGAAAAGGAAAGACGGATTTGACGAAAAAATGGCTGCAGATCTTCTAAAAACCCAGGACAAGTTGTCTGAAGAAAGCGGTGTCCCTGGAATGGCTGATATCGTTGCCAACACCGGCAAAGAATTCAAAACATTTATTGATTTTGTTGTTGACAACTCAGATATGCCCTTTTGTATTGATGCCTGGACCGTTAAACCCAAACTTGAAGCCGCTGCTTATTGTGCCGAAAAAGGGCTTCTGGATCGCATGTTTTACAATTCTATTACGGTCTGGGAACAGGATCTGGATACAGAAATCAAAGAAATGGTCCAGATCGGTGTTAAAAATGTTCTCTTGGTCTCCTTTGACCAGGAAGATCAGATGCCTTCTGGCCGTATCGCCGGGACCCAGAAACTTTTGGATGCCATTGAAAGAAATGGTGCTAAATTTGAGAATATGTTTGTAGACACCTCTGTCATGAACGGCCCTGCCTCGGCTCTGTGCGGTCTTGCCAACAAGTTGATCAAAGAGAAATGGGGATTTGTAACGGGCAGCGCACCTTCCAATGGTTCCTATATGTGGAAAGAGGCAAGGGAAAAATGGGGATTCAAAGGCTGGTCAGCAGCAGATGCAGCCGTGGAATCTTTGTCTGCCTATATGTATCATGATATTATTTTTTCTGGACCCATGGTGGGTGCCCAGAGAATTATTCCGGCCATTGCCATGGCCGATGCATTTTTAGCAACCGCTGTTTTCAGTGAAACCGGCCGATTGCCCAAGGATCCAAACCACCCGCTTTTTAAACTATTTCCCGACTTTGTGGAAAATCTCAAGAGTAATAAAAAATAGGCTGCCCATTCTATGGAAATCCCAGAGGTATAATATTAACAAGAGAGCTTAAAAAACAATTTACAGGAGAGGGAGAACAATGTCAGAGCTAACAGGAAAAGAAAGAGTCCAAAAATTGTTCAAACGGGAACCTTTAGACACAATGCCCTGTTTTAGCGGCCAGGGATCGGTTGTGATCCAGGCCATTGAAAAAATGGGAACCAAGTTTGCCAAAATCCATACTGATGCAAGGCTATTGGCTGAATCCGCTATCACCTCCGCAAGATTATTTGGTTTGGATGCAGTTGTGATTCCCTATGACATGGCAGTGGTTGCAGAAGCCATGGGTCGTGGTATTTCTCTTTATGATGGTGCCGACGGCATTCTCTACCCCACGGTTCCCAACAAGTGGAAAACCCTTGATGAAATTGATATTCCTGCCAATTATATGAGCCAGGGACGTTTGCCCATGATAGATGAAGCCTTCAAGATCATTAAGGAAGAAGCCCCTGATCTTGCTGTGGGAGCCTGGGTGCTTGGTCCTTTTACCCTGGCAGGTCAAATTATGGAACTGGATATCCTCTTAAAGGGGTTGAAAAAACAAAAAGAGCAAATCGGAAAATTTCTTGATGAAGTGACCCAGGTGACCGTGGATATGGTCAAGCATTACCAGACACTGGATGTTGACTTTATCAGCGTCAGGGACATGGGATCCGGAACAGATCTATTGTCCCCCCGTATGTGGAAAACCCTTGTGGGACCGAACCTGAAAAAAGTGTTTGATGCCATTACCTGTGTGCCATCGGTCAATCATATCTGCGGTTCTACAGACATGATCATCGAGATGATGCACGAATGCGGTGCAGATGCCCTCAGTGTCGACCAGAAAAATAATATTGTCGTGACCCGGGAAAAGTTAGGTAATGATGTCTTGATTTTTGGTAACTTTGATCCCTATGCAACTCTCTGCCAGATAGAAGACCAGACACAGGTAGAAGCCATTATTAAAAAATGTGTTGATGATGGAATTGATTCTGTCTGGCCCGGTTGTGACATCTGGCCTGATATAAAAGAAGAAAATATGAAGACCTACGTCAAGACAGTCAGAGAATACGGCAAAAAACCATCACCCGCAGTCGGTAGAATTTAAATTGGGTAGAATTAAAATCGGGCAGAATTAAAACAAGGAGAATTACACTATGTCAACCCAGGAAGAAATTTTAGCAAAATTGAAAGAAGCCGTTGTTGAATATGAAGAAGATGACTGCGCGGATGCGGCCCAGGAAGCCCTTGATTCGGGTGTGGATCCGATGCTGGCTGTTATGGATGGTCTGGCTGCCGGAATGGAGGAGGTTGGGGTGCTGTTCGATACCAATGAATATTTTGTCCCTGAAGTGTTGATGTGTGCGGATGCACTATATAAAGGACTGGATATCCTCCGTCCCCATATTACCCTTGATACGGATGCCCCAAAGGCCTCTGTTGTCATCGGGTCCATCCAGGGTGATGTCCATGATATCGGTAAAAACCTGGTAAAAATGATGTTTGATGTGGCCGGCTGGGATGTTCATGATCTTGGCCGAGATGTACCCCTGGAAGACTTTGTTGAAAAACAATTGGATGTAAAATCGGATGTTCTTGCCATGTCAGCCATGATGACCACCACCATGATGGGAATGAAAAAAGTTATTGCCATGGTCAAAGAGAAAAACCCAGAATGTTTGATCATGCTGGGTGGCGCACCTGTAACCCGTGATGTTGCCAATTTGTTTGGGGCAGACGGTTATGCCGAATCTGCCGGTAATGCAGTATCCGAAGGCATTAAAATGATTGGCCGCTTGAGAGAATTCCAGAAAGGCGAGATCAAGTAATTAAAGGAGCGCTATAAATGTCACAAGAATATGTAAATGTAATATTTCAGCCCTCCGGCCGCAGGGGTAAAGTGCCAAAGGGGAGCAACATCATAGAAGCATCAAGGCTCATCGGTGTGGATATCGAAGCTCTTTGCGGTGAAACAAAGGTATGTGGAAAATGTATTGTCCGGATTGAAGAAGGTCATTTTGAAAAATACAATATCCAATCTTCCATGGAGAACGTTTCCCCCTGGAATGAAGAAGTTGAAGCCAAGTTCATTAACCCTGAAAATAAGGCAAAGGGATTCAGACTGGGATGTGTGGCCCAGATAGAAGATGATATCCTGGTCTTTGTACCGGAAGAATCCCGGGCAGGCAAACAGGTGGTCTCCAAGGCTGCCCGAGATATTAATATACTGCATGATCCCATGGTCAAGCTTTATACGATTGAATTAAAAAAACCGGATTTTGAGGACAAGGTTGGCGACTGGGAACGCATGACCAATGGTCTTGCCAGGGAATATGGGTTAACGGATCTGACCGTTGACATTGTCACCCTGAGAACACTTCCCGGTGCCATTCGGGCAAAGGACTGGACCGTTACCGTCAGTGTGTGGAACGATAAGGAAGTTATTCGTATCCAGCCGGGCAGGGTCAAACGGGCCTACGGCATCGCCATTGACGTGGGAACCACTACCTGTGCCGGGTATCTGTGCGATCTGACCACCATGGAAGTTATCGGAACCTCTTCCATCATGAATCCCCAGTGTAAATACGGTGAGGATGTCATGGCCCGGATCACCTTCCACATGACCACCCCGGGTGGGCTCAAGCGCATGAGCGATGATATCATAGAAGGCATCAATTCCATGATAGATAAAGCTGTTGCACTTACCCATCCCAAGAAAAAGAAAATCAAGAAAAAGAAAGGCGAAGACGGCCCCACTGAATACAGGGAAATCATTGAAGAAGGGGTTGAATATCTGAGGGTTACCAAAGATGATATTGAAGATGTCACCATTGGATTCAATACGGCCATGCATCATATCCTTCTGGGGCTTGATCCGGAACCTGTGGGCCTTGCCCCTTTTCCTCCGGTAATTCACCACAGTCTGGATATCAAGGCAAGGGATCTTGGTATTGATATCAACCCCTCCTCCTATATTTTTGCCATGCCCAATGAAGCAGGCTTTGTCGGGGGCGATAATGTGGGCGTTCTTCTGTCTGAAGAACCCTATAAACACGATGAAATCCAGCTGATCATCGACATCGGAACAAATGGCGAACTGATTCTGGGTAACCGGCACAAATTGTATTCATCTTCCTGTGCCACAGGACCTGCCATGGAAGGTGCCCAGCTTGCCTTTGGCATGCGGGCCGCACCCGGGGCCATAGAACGGATTGAAATCGATCCGGATACCCAGGATGTTGATTATCGTGTCATCGGCCACGACAAATCCCGCAAGTTTTCCAAACCTGAAGAGATGAAGGTAAAAGGAATATGTGGTTCCGGTATTCTGGATGTTTTGGCTGAGCTTTACCGTTCCGGTGTTATAACTACAACAGGTGTTTTCAATAAAAAAGCCCTGAAGGAAAATCCGCGTTTTAGAAAAAATGCAGATACCAAACAGCCGGAATTCGTTCTAGCATGGAAGGAAGATTCCTCCATTGACAAGGATATTGTCATCACCCAGAAAGATATCAGGCAGATTCAGCTTGCAAAGGGTGCATTATATGCAGGTTGTAAGCTTATGATGAAACGCATGGGGATTGAGAAAGTTGATACGGTAAAAATTGCCGGGGCCTTCGGTACCCATGTTGACAGGGAAAAAGCGCTGGTAATGGGCTTGTTCCCTGATTGCGAAATCGAAAAGATCCACGGAATCGGCAATGCTGCCGGGGACGGCTGCAGGGCTGCACTTTTAAACAAGAAAAAACGTGATGAAGCAAACTGGTGCGCCAGAAATGTTCAATACCTTGAGCTCACGGTTGAGCCCACGTTTGAGAAGGATTTCATGGAAGCCATGCAAATGCCCCATATGACAGATGAATTTCCTCATCTTGTAGGTGTGGTGCCGGACCATGTATTGAACCAGGGGCCAAAAGGCCCTGTGAAACCGGAGTTAAAAAATTAGGGATTAGGCTTTTTCCTATGCCACCCCCTTGGTCAACCGCATCTTTATTACCTGGAAAAAAGTTTCCGCATAGTAAAGATGCTGGTTGACAACTTTTTTAAACCTGAAAAATTATGGAGGCCGTATGGAAGGGGTTGTTGTCACTGTAAATCCGGGTGTTTGTGGGTTTGACTGCCAGGTCAAAGCAGAACAATCCGACAAAAGAAATGTCAGCATCAAAATTACAGAATCTGACTGCACCATGATACAACAACTTTCCCGACAGCTCAATGATATCAGCCTCCAGGACCTGTTTGTTCCCTTGACCAAAAATAAAATTTTTATTGCTGCCGAAAAGTCAGGGTGTCATTTGGCCTGCCCTATTCCCGCGGCAGTTGTCAAAGCATCTGAAGTTGCCCTCGGGCTGGCAGTTGCCAAAGATGTATTCTTCCGGATTGAAAAATAATAAACGGTCCAAATGCGGTTAACCCAGGATGCACCTAACAGGAAAGAACATCCAAAATGAGAAATAAAATTGCCTATTTGCCACGGATAGATCAAAAAAGAACGATCTCCTTTCGGTGCCATGAAGGAATATCTGAGCAAACATTGGGATTGCTAAATGAAAAAGGCAGGCAATACGGCCTTGAAGCAATTTTTCCCTTTGATATAAGAAAGATAGATGTGGCCCAATGGGTGAATTTAAAATGCCGGTATGGCTGTTCCCAATACAAAGCCAACTGGTCCTGTCCGCCTGCCACACCGGATATAAACGAAGTTCGAACCATTTTAAGTGAATACTCCACAGCCCTTATGCTGGTTGGCAGCCAGAACCGCAGTGATTTCTATAAAGACAGCAATCGGAACAGGACTGACCAGGTCAAATACTGGAAAGGCACCGTCAGTCTGGAAAGAATGCTTTTTCTGGAAGGATATGATAAAGCAATCAGCCTGGTCAGCGGGGCATGCTCCCTTTGTAAAAAATGTGCTTATCCCCGTGCCTGCCGTTTTCCCGCTGAAAAAAGGCCCACAGTTGAATCCTTTGGTATAGACCTTATCGGTACATTGAAAAATCTTGGAATTGAGATCAAAGTGGCCATGGAATTAAACGAAACATTTAAATACTACTCTATCATTTTATTGGATTGATGCCCAGGATAGTGGAGATCCCATGATGATGTTGATTTGAGTAAAGTTTGCCCACACAGAATCAACGCTATAGTCCTTGCCAAAAAATCCTATAGGATAATAATCATTAAGATTTGTTACTCTTTTGCCAAATGTAAAATTTGTCTCTTAAGCCGACCCAATCTTGAATACCAAGTTCCTTTATTTTCCTTACATTATTTTTCGGCATTTCTCCGCAAATCACTTCCAAAATTACAATTTATTTTGATTGATTAAAGTAACCTTTTTGAAAATCGCTGATTGATTTGATACAAAGAAATATGAATGGAATAATGGAGAAAAAATCGGGTTGTTTCTAAAATTAATGGTAAAGCTTAACAGGGAGATATTTAATGTCAAATAGTGAAAATCAACATAAAGTAGTTGTCCTTTTAGGAAGTCCACGAAAAAAAGGAAACAGTTCTATTATCGCAAGAGAAATAGCCGAAGGTGCAAAGTCTGTTGGTGCAGCAGTCGAATCTATTTTCATTCAAGAAATGGATATAAAAGCCTGCCAGGCTTGTTGGTTCTGTCAAAAGCCGGACAGTGACGGTTGCGCCATAAAGGATGATATGCAAAAAATATTTCCTAAACTGATTGAAGCGGACTCCTGGGTGATTGCTACCCCCGTTCATTGGTTTAATATGTCCACTCAAACAAAGCTTTGGTTGGATAGATGCTTTGCTCTATCAAAATATGGAGATAGCCCTTTCAATAAAAAAATTGCGATTGCCATCGCTTATGGTGATGCTGACCCATACGCTTCAGGAGCCGTGAATGCCATCAGAAGTTTTCAGGATTCTTTTCGATATGTGGGAGCTGAGATTACGGGTGTAGTTTACGGTAGTGCTTTGGAAAGAGGTGATATAGAAAAAAACGAAGCTGTACTGATAGCTGCTAAAAAACTTGGGAAGAAACTTGCTGGTTAAGCAATTGGGGATCCCTTGATGACTCCTGAAGAGATTAAGGTCCAGAGAGCCTACATTCCATATTGGAAAATCGTCGACGCCAATGGTGTAAAAAAAATACACCGGGAATTTAAGTTTAAAAACTTTCAGCAGGCCCTGGCTTTTACCAACAGACCGGGAGTGATTGCAGAGAAAAAGGACCATCATCCATCCATTCATGACAATTTCGGCGGCTGAATACTTCCAATAAGGACAATTAGTGTTGACCGCAAAGATACTTCCACATGATATAAAAAGTGGCTTGACCGAGTATCAAATATAAAAAGTAATGAGGGGTAAGGCGTGACAGTATTTGCATTTTAACAACCGGTCTACTATAATAATTTAACAATAAGCGGTGCCGGTTCAAGGTATCAAATGGGAGGCTGAGGGCGGATGAAGGATTGTAACAAGACAAAAAAAGAGCTCGAAACTTCGATGAATAAAAAGAGAACCGGAAGGGTGTTGGATGTTGAAACTAAGACTCAAATGGACAAGGACGCCTTCTTCGGCATTAATTCTGAGGCATTCCAAAGGATGTACAAGGACCACGGAGCTGTTATGTACATCGTTAATCTCGAAACATTTAGAATTGTTGACGCAAATAAGTCAGCTTTGAAATTTTACGGCTATGACATCGATATAATGCGAACAAAGCGAATTCCCGACATTAATATTACACCGGAGGAGGAAATCCGTGCTGAGATAAACCGGGCCGTGATGGAGGGGCGATCCTATTATGTTTATCAACACCAACTGGCCAATGGTGAGATCCGTGATGTTGAAATATATGCCAATCCTATTTTTATCAAAGACAAGGAATACTCGTTTTCAATCCTCCATGATATCACCGATCGAAGGATAGCCGAAGAAAAGCTTAAGCAAAAAGAAAAGGAAAGGGAGCGGTTGATTGAGGAACTTCAAGAGGCGTTGGCTGAAGTAAAAATACTGAGTGGCCTCTTCCCTATTTGTGCGTCTTGTAAAAAAATTCGTGATGATAAAGGCTACTGGAACCAAATTGACTCTTATATACAGGAACATTCGGAAGCCAAATTTAGTCATGGCCTATGTCCCGAATGCACCGATGGCTTATATGGCAAACAAGATTGGTATATTAAAATGAAAAAGCAAAAAGGAATCAACACCAATGTTGACAAGGACTGCCGTCAACATAAATAGACCAAAGCTCTCTTTCTAATCGTAAAAAATAATTTAACTTCGTATCAAATGTTTGGGATAGGATTATCTGAATATCATTTGCATGGCTGTACATTACCCCAGTATTCACGTCCCTTTCTTGGATAAAAAGAAGAGGGCCCCTTTCAGCACTGTTTTTCGATTTTGACTAGTCACCTACGATTAATCTTATTCCCCTTTTTTTTTCTTCATTTCAATATACCAATCTTGTCTGTTAACCCGTTGCACCAATTTATCGTGGTCTGATCTTTGCGCCATAAGCGTTGTCCTAAAGATAGCATCAACAATATAAATTTCTATTGTAACATAAAAAACTGCGGATTATCCATAGAGTGTTGTTGGAATTCCGAAATATGATTTTGAAGTATTTCCAAAGGTGAATTCAGGGGAAGATTCAACTCTTCGTCGATATTTATTAAAATATTGCACGGATGACTTATAAATAACAGGGATAGTTTGCACTGGATTTAACCCGGTTTATATCAGATAATAATTGATTTGATATCTTTTATAATTCCGGCCGCTGAATACGCCACCTTCGGATAATAATACTTGAGTTTGCCCCATCAGTCTTTAGGCAGGATATCCATGCTATCATATTTGAGCAGGCGTATTCACACTTTTTTAATTGCAACAAAATACACCGATTGGTCAAACTTATCAGAGTATTTTGTTTTCTTTTCTTCATAAAAAACAACATGGAAAGCTTCGAAAGCATTTAGCAATTCATTCGGCTTGAGACAATACTCTTTTTTTTTATCAATGAACGATTCAAAAATGAGTATTCCGCCAGGTTTAAGACCTTTTTGAATCATTGGAAACAATCGTCTGTCCATAAAGCGAATATTTATGATAATCTGATATCGATCTTGTGGAATTTGCCAGGTGTCTATGTCCTGACAGATTCCATTTATTCGTGGATCTTGACCCGCCAAATGATTGATGGCAATATCTGAAATATCCACAGCATCCACTTGGAAGCCTTTTTTAGCCAGGAATCTACTATTTCTGCCATTCCCACAAGCAAGATCCAGGGCGTTCCCATTAGATACCAGAGAAATGTACTTTTCTAAAATTTCTGAAGGATCTGAATTGCCATTACCCTTGAGATATTTTGAGTTCCATTTTTCTCGATCTTCTTCAGTCAATGTGTACCCTCTCCAACATAATTGTTCATGTCCAAATATAACCGGTAAAAAACTATAAGAAAAGGAAAAATAGTTCCCAGCTCCATTTTTAAAAAAACTAGGATTTATCAACAAAATATGAAGCCAGAACTTAAAGCCGACATCAAAGTTGATTCCTTGACACTCTCGGGCATCTTCTTATTTTTAGGATATCCTTATTATGCGAAAAAAAAATGCCCGAACCATGCCGATTGTAACAGGCAAGACAGCCATTGGAGACAAAGTTACAGCATATGTGTGTGAACGAGGAATTTGCCTATTGCCCGCCCATACACCTGATGATTTGGCCACCCGGCTCAAGCGTGTTGACACGCTTGAGAAAACCATAAATAACGCACTATAGGAGATTTTTATTTAGACCAAAACAGTGAGGTCACCTTGGCATTTTCTAAAGGAGAAATTTCATGATAAATAAAATTGATAAAAACATTCTGACAATAAGACCCAATATATTTCCAAAATCCACTAAACAAATCACCCGGGTGGGCCTGGGCGGAGAAGGAGCTCTTCGGACAACTGGAAATGAACAAAACGCCCAAAAAGTTATTAAAGAGGCAGTCAATCAGGGTATTACCTACTTCGACTCAGCCAGGGTATACATGGACAGTGAGCTTTATTATGGTTCATATTGGAAAAATAACCCTGGGAAGAGAGATACTGTTTTCCATACGAGCAAGTCTGCCCAAAGGACCAAAAATGGTGCATTGGCTGAACTGAAACAGACTCTTAAACGATTGAACACGCCATATCTTGATCTGTGGCAGATACACGACGTGAGGAATGAAAAGGATCTTGCACTTATTTCACAAAAAGGCGGGGCCCTGGAAGCATCGAACTAAACATCTCTTATGAAATTCTGAAAAATAGATGGTTCCCCATGAGTCTTGTAATGATTCCCTTTTTGCCAGTGCAGGGCTGGCGCTTTTTCAATGGAATCTCATCAGATCTTAGGAACATGTGCACCGGAAACAGATATCTGAAATCCATATCTGCAAGGCGTTTTCCGGAACGGATTTGTTCTTTTCTGTCATGGAAGATGGAAATTATTCCAACAAGATGGGGCTCCAGCAATGATAGGGCGCACCCGGAAAAAAGGGATCCTGTTTCTCGGTGTAGATAGGCTGTATGGCCTGGTGTATGGCCTGGTGTGGGAATCGCCTTTATACCATACTTGCGGTCAAGTTTTGTATAGCCGGCATTGTCAAGGGGGATGAATAGGCCGTTGGAAGAGGAAGGCAACCGCCCGGGACGGTGCCACACCGGCAGATTTAAGAAGGGATGAAATCGCAATATCCGGGGCCGCTTGGCTGTTAAAAGGGTCAGATCTGCCTGGCCAATAAAAATCTCCACCTTTGAAGCAGGTCCTATGAGTTCGATTATTTCCGCAAGACTGCCGGCATGATCTCTGTGCCAATGGCTCAGGCAGATTGCTCTGATTGATCCTGGATCAAACTTCGCCTCTCTTAATGATTCCACGATCATTTTTCCATTTCCTGGGCTTCCGGTATCAAAGAGGACAAGCCCGTTCTCTATTTCCAGAATAAAAACATGGGTGGGGAGCAGTCGTGTCCTAAAAAGAAAAGTGGTTTTTATCGCTGAAACCGTGTCCGTGAGTCGTGTGAGATTGTTTTTCATTGCAAAGTCCTCTAAAAGGATCAACGTATCTCAATCATTCTAAAAATATGGATACCTGATCAGCCGCTAAAATCCGATTGAACACGTTACGGTTAACACATGAATTTAGATAAAACAAGGCCCAAGCCTTTGATCGGACATTTCATGGATGCTTGAACTCATGGCCCGTATTTGTAATAGGATTGGTGAAGTTCTTAATCTGACATCGATGCATATTGAAGATCGAAAATTATTGTCCTGATTTCTTGTTTTTCTACTTTTGCTTGAGGATGCTGAATCCAGAATTCGGCCAAACCAGAGTTCACCCTGCTGTAACATTAGTTATTGCAGAATTAATAAATATCGTTTAGGTAGATTCTTGTTAGAATAAAAAACAGGCGTCGACTTCAATAAAACCTAAGGACAATTGATGAAAATCAAACCCACATATGAAGAGTTGGAAAAACGGGTTGCAAAAATGGCAGAAATGGCAGAAAAAAGCATATTTTCTGAAAAATTAACCCGGACGCTTTTTGATATTTCAAATGCTGTGAACACCACCACAGACCTAGGTGAATTATATGAACACATCTATAAATCCCTTAACAAACTCATGGGGCTGCCCAATTTTTACATTGCAATCTGTACAAAAAAAAAGGGACGGGTCAACATTCCCTTTTTTGTGGATCAATACGATGATCATTCACAACTTGAAATTTGTTTGACCGAAACCAACTCATTGACAGGAGAAGCATTAAATAAAAAACGTCCATTATTTTTGAACGAAGCCCAGATTAAAAAAAGAGCTGAACAGGGAAGGATAGTCGGTACACCTTCCAAAGCATGGTTTGGTGTTCCTTTAATCCGGGGGGAAAAGGTGCTTGGGATTATTGCAGCCCATAGCTATGACACCACAAATTACCTTTCCCAAAAGGATCGTAATATTCTTATTTCCGTATCCAACCAGATCGCGTTGGCCATTGAGAGAAAACAATCTCTTGATGAGCGAAAGTTGTTGAAAAACTACCTTTCCAATATCATTGACTCCATGCCTTCTATTCTTGTTGGTGTGGATAAAAGGGTTGAAATTATCCAGTGGAACCTCCAAGCGGAACTTGAAACCGGCACCAAAGCAGACCAAGCCATCGGGAAAAAACTTGTTGATGTTTTTCCAAGACTGTCCCCCAATATTCATCAAATTAAAGAAAGCCTCAAATCCAAAGAAATGAAGACCATATTGAAACAGGAGTCTTTCACCGGCAAAGAGATACGGTATGCCGACATTCTCGTCTATCCGTTGATGACCGATAGGGGTGAAGGTGTGGTTATCCGGATAGACGATATCACCGACCAGGTTCACATGGAAGAAATGATGATTCAGTCCGAAAAGATGCTTTCCGTTGGGGGACTTGCGGCTGGGATGGCCCATGAAATAAACAATCCCCTTGCTGGGATTTTACAAAATGCCCAGGTGATCCAAAATCGGTTCACAAAAAATCTTCCGGCCAATATCAAAGCAGCCCAGGAGATCGGAATCAGCCTTGATGACCTTACAACCTATCTGGCCAAGCGCGATATATTTAAAATGCTTGATTCAGTTATCAGCGCAGGCAAACGGGCGGCTGCAATTGTATCAAACATGCTTTCTTTTTCCAGAAAAAGTTCTTCGGGATTTATACCGGAAGATGTCTGTCTTTTGCTGGATCAGACCCTTGAACTTGCGGCCAGTGATTATAATTTGAAAAAGAATTTTGATTTTAAAAATATACAGATTCAAAAAGAATATGCCCAGGGCTTGCCCCAAATTTTGTGTAAAGCCAGCGAACTTCAACAGGTCTTTTTAAATATTTTAAAAAATGGCGCACATGCCATGTATGATGTTAAACAAGACACGTATTCCCCACAATTTATTTTGCGTGTATATAGGGAAGAAACCATGGTTTGCATGGAAATTGAAAACAATGGTCCGAAAATAGAAGAAGAAAGCAAGAAGCGATTGTTCGAACCTTTTTTCACCACCAAACCGGTTGGTGAAGGAACAGGCCTTGGTCTTTCGGTTTCCTATTTTATTGTTGTGACAGACCATAAAGGAGAATTGGCTGTGGAATCCTCTCTTGACAGCAATACCAAATTTATTGTCAAACTTCCTCTAAATACTTCGCTGAGATCATAGTTTAAAATGTTCTTCATAGATCAATTTGTAAAGAGATTCCTGTTTTAATTTTTTCAGTTCGTTTGAAAACTTATCAACGAATGATTTTGTCACATTTTTTTTATTAAAAATAATGTATAAGCCATCAGATTTTATCGGATTACTTTCGAGCGGTATAATATTCTTAATACCCAATTTTTTAACAATGTGAAAGCCATTTCCCAGTTCGGATGCAATAAAGTTAACACGCCCGGCATTGAGTTTTTTGAAGTTTTGTTCATCATTCGTAACTTCTTCAAAAATGTTATGTTTTTTTACAAAATCCCAAAGGTCATTTATATAACTGTATCCTCGTACAAGACCAACCTTTTTTCCTAGTAAATCATCGACAGATTCGAATTTAAGCGCATCTTCTTCACGGACCCACATCACCCAATGCGAATTAACAATTTGTTCATCGGGATAAAATGCAAATTTGTTTCTATCATTTGTATAATTTGCTGAGAAAAGTGCATCAGCTCTTCCTTTTTTAACGGTTACTATGGCACGTTTCCATGGATACGCTTTAATGCTTTTAATATTGACTTTCATTCTTTCAAAAACTATTTTAACAACCTTCGTACTGAACCCGCTTATTTGATCTTTTTCTACAATCTGATAAGGAGGCCATTCATCACATATTATATCAATCTCTTTGATTTCAGCATTCGTATTGGATACAAATAATAAAACTGTTAACAGGATGATTTTTATGATTTTCATTTTTTCTACCCTTTATCGCTTTAAATAAATCAAAAGCCTACCGCTTAGCCAACCTGCAAGCGGTGCCTACTTTTAACGGTTTATAAAAATTAAATGTCGCAAACTCTTAAAAACCGATTCACCGAGATAGTAGCCTGTCTATGTAAAGCGAGTGGTTGGGTTTCGCTATGGGTAATTCATTAACAATTATATACCGAACCAATAAATCCAGCAATTTTTTTCTATCGGACATGCTAAAATAATAAAGCTGATAACACTCAAACGGCAATCAAAAAGGAATGAAGACTGGATTATTGATATTGGCCCTGAAGGTGGAACGTCAGGAAAAAAATTACTTTTTGAAGGAACGTCTGAAAATATTGTTTTGAAGACCATTGCTCATTCCAACCGTTCCGGGTAATGATTCTGGTAAACCGATATTTGATTAAAATCATCTGTTTGGCTATGAAAAATAGACTGTTGGACTATTTACCTTATTGATACTATTGTATTATGGAACTAGTGTAGCCTAATGTTCGTTCCATAATCATTAATCTCTAACCAGAACAATGAGGAGGCAACACGTATGTCAAAACAGCTGTTGATCGATGCTTACAGGGGTAAGCGAACTGTGTCAGCGCCCTGGGTTCCCTATTCAGGCGTCCATTGCGCATTTCTCATCGATGAGAAAGCCGATGTTTTTCTGAAAAGCCCTGAACTTTTGGCAAAAGGAGTGGTTCATACTGCCAAGCAGTACAAGGCAGATGGCATCCCTTTACTTTTTGATCTTTCAGTGGAAGCCCATTCCGTTGGATGTGAATTAAAGTGGTGGGAAGATAATGTGCCGTCGGTTTCCACGCATCCCTGTTCCGACAGAACACCCAAACAAGCAGAATTGATGGTTCCGACAAAGGATTCCGGGCGTTGGCCGCAAATTTATGAAGCAGCGAAACTGGCCAAACCCCAGCTTGATGAGCTGGATTGTGCCCTGATGGGACTTGTCTGCGGCCCCTTGACCCTGGCTTCCCATCTTGCTGGAGTTCGTATCTTTACCGACGTTTATAAAAATCCAGAATTTGCCCAGGAAGTTCTTACCTTCGCAGGCGAGGTATGTGCTGCTGCGGCACAATTTTATGTTGAAATGGGGTGTGAGATTGTTGCCATTGTGGACCCGGTTGCCTCCCAGATCAGGGATACAACTTTTCGTGAGTTTGTTACTCCCCATTGCCAACCGGCCATCAAAGTGATCCATGATGCCAACCTGACCTCTTCGTTCTTTATCTGCGGAGACTGCACCAGGGTGATGGATGAGGTCTGTAAACTTGGAACCCACGGATTTGCCATAGATGAACAGTTGAATATGAACTTTATCCGGGATAAAGCCCTGGAGTATGGTAAAGGATTCGGCGGAAACTTAAAACTAACCCTTTCACTGAGTCTTGGTTTGATATCTCCAAGGGAGGATGCCATTGTCAGTCTGGCGGCAGGCGGTTCCCACGGATATACCTTTGCACCCGGCTGAGATCTCCCCTACGATGTTCCGGTGGAACATATGATGCAGGCCATTGAAGCAAGAACTTGGTTTGAGGAAACCTTCCCAAGATATCCCGAAGACAAATAATTTTTAGAGGAGGGTGACACATGGCCGATGAAAAAATACGAGTTGATGTTTTAACGCTTGACAGCGTTCAGTGCGCTGCATGCGGATACATGATGGAATCCATGGCAGCAATGCCCGAAGAAGTTCAGGCCATTATCGAATACAAGGAATGGTCGGTAAAGACTAAAACAGGTGTTGGCAAATTCATGGAATTAAAGGGAAAAGTTCTTCCCTCAATTGCCATTGAGGGTGATATTGTTTTCCCAAGCATTATTCCCCAGTATGAAGAATTGATCGATGAAATGGCAAAACGAGCTAAAACCCCAGAACTTGCAGCAAAATTGAAAGCTGCCAGGGATACGGGATTTCAATTCGATAAAGTTACAGAAAACCTTAAAAAAGCAGGTTCCGGACTGAGTACCCGAATTGACAGCTAGCCTGTTGTAAGCTGTTTAAGCCAGGCAGAGGATTGGGCTCCTTGGAGCCCAATCCTTATACTCGGGTTTTGTCCCAATTTTTTCACAATTTTTAAATGGACGTTATCAGAGGATTATGGATACCTTTAAAAAAATAAAGATTGAGGTGATGTACAAGGCAGATTCTTGCCTTCCCTGTTTTTATATGGATGAAGCAGTCAATGAGATTCTGCCTTTTTATACTGAAGATCTATTCTATCATCGGGTTGATATCAAAACACCCCAGGGTAAAAAAAGATTTATTGATTTGTCCATTTCTCTTTTTGGGGAAGACGGTGTATACAAACAAAAACGGATTGCCCCCATTCCCTCATTGTTTATCAATGACGAACTTTTTTTTGATGCCATACCGCCAAGATATGAATTGGAAGCTGCAATTCACGAAGTGCTAGGACTAAAAAATGCCAGTTAAAAACCCCCTGATCTATCTGGAAATCCTCCATGAAGGAGAGCATTGAATCCCCTGTGTTTATATGGCCCGGGTGGTCGATGCGGTTGCTCCAGGGATTGGAAACCAATTGAGGGTTGAAAAAATTGTTACACGAACTCTGGCGGGTGCAAAGCGCTACCAGGAACTGGTTCGTTGTCTTGGAAAACAACTGCCTGTTCCCTCAATTCTTATTAACGGAACCCTTGTTTTTGAAATCACACCGGGTGAGCAGGAGCTGAGAGCCTATCTGAACGCCATGATCAATGATGAATTTTCACAAATATCCGACCCTGACAAAGGAGGAGTACAGTGACGAAAAAAGTGATTGTTGACGTCTTGCTGACCGATTTCAGGCAGTGAACCGCCTGCGTCTATATGGCGGAATCGGTAAAGGTTTTACCCGGAAAATACCAGCAGATGATGGATGTTCATGAGTGGGATTTAAGAACCCTTGAAGGCGTTACCCGATTTAAGGAGATCGGTGGAAAATCACTGCCCAGTATTGCCATGGACGGAATAGTTGTTTATTCCTCTATTATACCCGGACAGGAGGATCTCGGCCGGGAAATACATCGGCGTTTCCAGGAAAAAAATTTCTAATATCCTAATTTTCTAATATCCAAATTTTCTAACAGTATATTAAGGAGAACATCAATGAAAATAGAGATCCTTGGAACAGGATGTAAAAGTTGTGATACGCTTTATGGCAATGTGGTGAATGCTTTGGAAAAAACAGGCCTTACTGATGGGGCAAATTTGGAAAAAACAGGTGATATTGATTATTTTGTAAAAATGGGCGTGTTCTCCACACCTGGACTAGTGATTGACGGTGCATTAATTTCATCGGGACAGGTTTTAAGTGAGGAACAAATTGTTGAGGTGCTGAAAAATAAAATAAGGACATAAAAAAAAGCAAAAAACAAATTAGATTTAATTCACAAGGAGTGAAAATCCCATGGGAACGGTTACAAATGTCATTTTAATTACAGGATTTTTGGGAAGCGGTAAAACCACCTTTCTTAACCGGATTATTAAAAGGTTCCCAAAAGATCAGAAACTCATGATTCTCATGAATGAGTTTGGCGAAATCGGTTTGGACGGCACCTTGATTGAGGGCGATGACCTTGATATTCTTGAAATTAGCAAGGGCTCAATTTTTTGCGTTTGTGTCAAGACAGATTTCATAAGGGCGTTGAGCCAAATTGCCCATGATTTGAAGCCGGACGTATTGATTGTGGAATCAACCGGTGTTGCAAATCCATCGGATTTGAAAAAAGACCTGAAATTGTCTATTTTTAAAAACCGATTTCACATGAAAGACCAGATTTGCCTGATTGATGCCAATTGCTTTGAAGATGCCTATAATACCTTTATTTCCGTTGAAAAACAGATTGCATCCTCTTCCCTGTTTGTGATCAACAAAGTGGATCTTGTTTCCCAGGACACCATATCTGCCATAAAGAAGATAATTGCCACCCACCATCCATCCCCGGAATTCTATGAAACCAGTTATGCCGACATCCCCATGGAACGGTTTTATTTCAAACAGGAGTCAGGAGAGGACAGGATGGACACACAAATTCCGATCTCCTCCCGGGAACTTGACGATGCCATTGAAAAACTTCTGGAAAATCCAAATATAAATGCAACACCTCCGGACAGGCTGATGTCTGCAGTTTATTCCTGGAATGGATCTGATATAGATACATTTAAATCCATGGTATTGTTATTTCCTAAAAAATTGATACGGGCAAAGGGTATTCTGGCCAATGGGACCGCTACCTATCTGTTTAACCTTGTCATGTCCCAACACACAATCGATCTCTACACACCTGAAAAACAGTGTACCTCACTGATAAATAATATCGTTTTTATCGGATCGCCAGAGGTGATTAAGGAACTTGAAACCCTTAGTCTCAAATATCCAGATCTGGCACAAAAGTCGGTTTTTGATCCCATGAAGATAAACTAGTGAGGTTGGTTTTTATTCTACCCTCAGATCAATTGTCTAGCAATTGTCTATCATAGGAAAGGATTGCACCATGCAAGAGGACCCGGATTTTTATTATTCCAAGGAGTATATTGCACTTCAGGAACGCAGTGAAAGTTTTCAGCTGATGACCGGCCGGCGCCCGAGAATTTTGCTCACCAATATGGAAGAAAGTTCAGAAGCAAAGGCGATGCAAATATTTGCCATTATCTATTCAGATGTCGGCTTCGATGTTGATATCAGTCCAATGTGCGTGACGGCTCAAGTAGTGGCCAGGATGGCAGTGGACAATGATGTCCATGTGGTTAATATTTTAGCATCACAAGACGACAGGAGTCTTCTGTCCCTCCTGATCGGTGAATTAAAAAAACAGGATGCCGGCGAGATAAAAGTGATACTGTCCTCCGGACATTTAACGGTGAACCCACTCGGCAAAAACCAAGATTTCGAAAGACTGGTAGGCCGGTCCGCAAGCAAGATTTTGAATCTGATAGGAGGAGGATGACCCAGCAAGATCCGCAATATTATATTCAGGGGGTTCTGAAGAAAAATAGACGACTTCTTTCACAAACCATTACCCTGATTGAAAGTTCTCTGGAAGAACACAAAGCAATATCAAAAAAGGTGATAGAAGGATTGATACCCTATACCGGTGGCTCTATTCGTCTGGGAATTACCGGTGTGCCGGGGGCGGGTAAAAGCACCTTTATTGAAAATCTCGGAACTATGCTTGTGAAAAAAGGACACAAGGTTGCGATTTTGGCAATTGATCCTTCAAGTAATAGGGCAGGGGGCAGTATCCTGGGTGATAAAACCCGTATGGGAAAGCTGGTCTCCCATGAAGATACCTTTATACGGCCGAGTCCTTCAGGCCTGTCTTTGGGAGGGGTGGGATCCAAAACCCGGGAAAGTATGTTGGTTGTTGAGGCCGCAGGATATGATGTTGTCATCATAGAAACCGTTGGTGTGGGACAATCGGAAACCAGTGTGGCCACCATGGTTGATTTTTATCTTGCTCTGATGATAGCAGGTGCCGGGGATGAACTTCAGGGTATAAAAAAAGGGGTGCTTGAGGTGGCCGATGCCATTGCCATTAATAAGGCAGATGGTGAAAATATGGATCAGGTCGCCAGAGCAAAGCATTCCCTGGAAATGGCCATGCAGATGATCATGACACCCTCCTTTGCATGGAGACCCCCGGTCCTTAGTTGCAGTTCTGTGATTAAAAACGGTTCTCTGGAAGTATGGAACATTGTATTGGCCCATCAAAAAGAGATGAAAAGAACAGGACAATTTGAACAAAAAAGAAGAGAACAGTCCATTGAATGGATGTGGGCCCTGGTGAAGGAAGGTCTTAAATCACGGTTCAATGAAAATGAATCTATTTCGGGTTTAATTCCGTTTCTCTCCAAAAAAGTCAGTGAGGATCTTATCTCCCCTTCAGCCGCAGCAGGGGAAATGCTGGCACTCTTATAGATTACAATGTTTTTGAAGAGTGGGGCATGATGATTGAACAGACACAGAGAACAATGGTCATCATGGGTTTATTTTAAAAAAATTTCATGGCTCATTTCCCCGGGGGTTATTTTTCTGCGGCAGCCTTTTTATCTTCTAAAATCTCCCATCTGGCATAAAGCTCTTGGACAGTTGTCTCGGCGGTTTCAAGCTGGGAACAGATCTTGGTCATAAGACCAGGATCTTTTATTGATTCAGGTTCCTGCACTTGTTTGGTCAGTTGTTCAACCAGGGCTTCTCCTTCAAGAATATGCGCTTCAATATGCTCAAGCTCATATTTATCTTTAAATGAAAAGTTGGATTTTACCCTGGCAGCATTTTTTTTGGGGGCACTTTTTTTGGACACTTTTTTAACGGGTTCAAGGAGAGCCTGGCGCATGGTTAGAATCTGGTTAAAATCCTTGTAAAACTGGGCATCGGCATTTGGATCAAGGTAAAGAATTTTATGACAGACCCTGTCCATGAGATACCGGTCATGGGAGACAATGATCACGGCACCGGCAAACTCCTTGATACTCTGTTCCAGCACTTCCAACGAAAGGATATCCAGATCATTGGTGGGTTCATCCAGCAGGAGAATGTCGCAGGGTTCAAGCATGAGATTGGCAAGAATAATCCTGGCTTTTTCACCACCTGACAGCCGCTTTATGGGCATGTCCAATTGATCGGGCATAAACAAAAAACGCTTTGCCCAGGTGACCACATGAACTGACCTGCCCTTATAATTTACCGAATCTCCGCCGGCAGGATTTAAGGCCTCCCGCAAAGGGATTTCCGGGTTCAATTGGGTCCGGTCCTGATCAAATATGGCAATTCTTAGATTTTCGGCCCACTTGACGGTTCCCTCATCGGGTTCCATGTTTTTTTTCAAAATGGACAGCAGGGTTGATTTACCGCTTCCGTTTTCTCCCACCACCCCAAGGCAGAAACCGGGGCCTAACTCAAAGGTGAGGTTGGAAAACAAGTCATTACCCTGGAATCCTTTTTTCAGATTGTGGACCTGGAGTAATTTTCGGGTTTGTCTGCCTGTTGCAGAAAAATCAATGCCCATCTTGGTTGATATTTTATTTCTTGTTTTTAATGCAGCTAGTTCAATGCGAAGTTTTTCAGCCTGATCGATTCGGTATTTTGCCTTGGTGCTGCGGGCTTTTGCACCCTGGCGCAGCCATTCGTCTTCCCTTCGCATTTTACTGGCCATGGAGGATTGTTTGCTTTGCTGGGCAATCAGAAACTTTTCCCGCTCTTTTTCAAATTTAATATATTGGCCCTGGATTTTAAAATAGCCCTGTTCGTAATATTTGCCTATTTCCATAATATTAGAACAAACATTTTCAAGGAAGGTCCGGTCATGGCTGACAACAATAAAGGAAAATAAAGCGGTTTGAAGCATTTTTTCCAACCATAAAATCCCGGTGATGTCCAGGTGATTGGTTGGTTCATCCAGCAACAGCAGATCCGGTTTCTTACAAAGGGCCCGGGTAATGGCAAGCCTTTTTGTCCAGCCGCCGGACAGATGTTTTGCCAAAAGTGCTGGGTCTGCAAATTTGCCCTTGCCAAGTGCCTGGTTGACCCGTTTATGACGTTCCTTCTCGTCAATGGGTTCATCGGTCAGGCAGTCGTATAAAATATCTTCAATTGATTTTTCCGGTTCAAATGTATCTTGCTGGGCAAGATAAACAAACCGGTCCCCAGGCCGGACGATTCGTTCCCCTTCGTCGGGTAGCGTCATCCCCTTGATGAGCTTTAAGAGGGTGGATTTTCCGCTGCCGTTCATGCCGATGAGGCCCAATTGTTCCTTTGATTTAAAATCAAGGGTGAGATCGGAAAAAAGGGTGTCATCTCCATAGGTTTTTGAAACTTGATTCAAGCTGAACAAAACTGACATAATAAGTATATTTTCTTTTTTTTATAGGGTTGTTTAGACGTTCCGGATTTGTTTGAACACCCGTATCATTTTGATCAGAAAGCTAATGGCAAGGGCAAGGCTTATGAGTATGATAAAACTGGCTGCAAAAAAGGTCATGATAAAATAAAAGGGATTATTGAGGGCATAGGCTGCCCTCATAAGGTCAACGCCAAAGACCAGGAAAAAAAGTGAGGCCAGCATCATAAGTGTCTGAAAGATCCACCAGGTATATTTCATAAAATTTTTATTCGGCTCCGTCTATAAATAGTATAGATAATCAGGGTAACAAAATCCCGGCAAGTTTATAGGGTTCGGTAAAAAAAATCAAATCAAATCAATTGTATATTGATTAAATGCTGCCCTTTCCTATATTAATAGGGGACAAAGCTATGGAATAATAAACCTGTCCTGACATTGTATTCTCCATATTTTCCTTGGGGAAAGACTGATCAGGATAATCGGAAGGCAGGAAACTGATGAGACTATTGTTGGTTGAAGATGATAAAAAAATTGCCCGGTTCGTTGAAACAGGCCTTCGGGCATCGGGATTTGCAGTGGATATTGCCGTCACGGGTACCCAGGGATTTGATATGGCCGTTGGGGCCCCCTATGATACGTTGATCATTGATATCATGCTGCCGGAACTGGACGGATTTGCCTTGATTCGAAAATTGAGGGATCACAAAAATAATGCCCCGATCATTGTACTGAGTGCAAGGGGCCGGGTGGATGACCGGATAAAGGGCCTTGAGGCAGGGGCCGACGATTATCTGACCAAACCCTTTTCTTTTTCAGAACTGCTGGCCCGGATTCAGGCGTTGATCCGCAGGGCAGGTAATATAACCGATCCTGTCTGTCTGTCCCACTCGGATTTATCCGTTGACCTTGTCAAGCGGCAGGTAAAAAGGGGAGAAGAAACAATCGACCTCCAGCCCCTTGAGTTTTCATTGCTGGAATATTTATTGCGGAACAAAGAACGGGTGGTATCAAAAACCATGATCATGGAGCATGTCTGGAACTATAATTTCGACCCCATGACCAATGTGGTGGAGGCCAGAATTTGCAGGCTGCGGGACAAAATTGACAAAGACCACCAGAGCAAACTGATTCATACGGTGCGGGGTGCCGGATATGTCCTTAAAACTGATGATGCCTGACCTGTTCAAGACCATCGCCTTTCGCCTGACACTCTGGTATGCGGGTATTTTTTCCGTGTCCTCCTGTGTGGCATTTGCTTTGTTTTATTTTTTGGCAACCCAGACCCTCCAGGAACAGACAGACCGGGATCTGCTTGAGAAAGCAAGGTATTTTTCAACCGTTATCCAGCGGAATGGAATAATGGGGGCCAGTAAGCTTGCGGTTATAGAAGCCCAGGCAGCTGGAGAAAAGAGAATTTTTTTCCGGTTGCTCTATCCAAACGGGGAGGTGTTTGCATCCTCCCACATGTCCTATTGGAAAGATATAAGCGTCGACCTTGATGCCATCAATACCCTGTCCCATACAAAAGGCCATGTATTTACCACCTGGCTAATAAGGCCCAATGATCAGAAAGCCCGGGTGTTGTACAGCTTTGTGGCGCAAAATGTAATTTTACAAACTGGAATCGCCATGGATTTTCAGTCTAAATTTATTTCTGCATTTAAAACGGTTTTCATCGCTGCCATGGGATTTATCATTATTTTTTCTGCTGTTTCCGGGCTTTTTTTATCAAGAAAAGCCCTGTCCGGGGTAAAGGCTATTACCCGAACGGCAAACAGTATTTCTGCTGCCAACCTTGAAAAACGGGTGCCTGTTACCGGCAATCAGGACGAATTGGATCTTTTGGCCCACACCGTTAACCGGATGCTGGACCGGATTGAAGCATTGATACAAAGTATCCGGGAAATGAGTGATAACATTGCCCATGATCTAAAAAGTCCCCTCACTCGGATAAGGGGATTTGCAGAAATTGCCCTGATCAACATGGATAATATTGACAACTACAGAGGAATGGCAGCCAATACCATTGAAGAATCAGACCGCCTTCTGGATATGATCAACACCATGCTGGTGATTTCCAAGGCCGAAGCGGGGGAGGGTGAATTTTTCTATAAATCTGTGAATCTGACTGCCATGGTTCAAGAGGCTTGGGATCTGTTTGTGCCGGTGGCCGAGGACAAATGTATCGATTTTACCCATGAAGTGCCAGCCCATGTTCAAATTGAAGCAGATGCGAAAATGCTCCAGCGGGCATTTGCAAATCTGCTGGACAATGCATTGAAATATACCCGGGAAAAGGGGAGGGTACATGTTGATCTTCGATCCGAGACAGACGGATTTGTATATATTCGAGTGGCAGATACCGGACCAGGCATAGATTCAGCCTGTTTTGAAAAAATTTTTGAACGGTTTTATCGAGCCGAGTCCTCCAGAACCAGTACGGGAACAGGCCTGGGCTTAAGTTTTGCCCGCACCGTTGCCCGACAGCACAAGGGAGATCTTATTGTCACAAGTCAGTTGGGCAAGGGAAGTGTTTTTACAATGAAATTACCATATCGTAATGTTCAGATCATTTAAAAACCATGTTTCTGCATTATTATGGTTTCAGTTGTAAAAAGAGATATGAACCCATAATTTTAAAGGAGATACATGATGGGATATATGAAAACAGGAAATATAAAAAATTTTTTGCTGGCAATCATTATCACAGGTTTTTGGGTGTTGCCGGCCATGGCAGCCAAAAACCAGGGGACAATAATGGTTCCGGCCAATTTTTCCCAGCTTGCAGAGCAAGCAAAGACAGGGGTGGTCAATATCCAGACTGTTAAAACCATCCAGGGCGGGGGCCGGGTGTTTCAACATTTTTTTGGTTCCCCCTTTGGCGGTGGCAAGGAGGGGATGGAACGGTTTTTCTCACCTTTTCCCAACCAAAGACCCCAGTCCAGGAAAGAAAAAAGTCTGGGCTCTGGATTTATCATCAGTAAAGACGGATATATTGTCACCAACAATCATGTGATCCAGGATGCCGATCAAATTAAGGTAATTCTCCATGATGATAAGGAATATGATGCCCAAATCATAGGGTCTGACCCCATGACAGATTTAGCCTTGATAAAAATTGATGCTAAAAAACTTGAACCCCTGAAATTCGGCAGCTCCTCCAATGCCAAAGTAGGATCATGGGTTGTTGCCATCGGCAGTCCTTTTGGTCTTGAGCAAACCGTCACCGCCGGGATCATCAGCGCAAAGGGACGGATTATCGGGTCCGGACCCTATGATGATTTTATCCAGACAGATGCTTCCATTAATCCGGGGAACAGCGGCGGTCCTCTGTTAAACCTTGAAGGGGAGGTCATAGGGATCAATACTGCCATTATCAAATCCGGCCAGGGGATTGGGTTTGCCATTCCTTCGGATCTTGCCACGGGTATCATTGACCAGCTAACCGAGTCCAAACAGGTCTCCCGAGGGTGGATGGGGGTTGCCATCCAGAATGTTACAAAGGAACTGGCAGAATACTATGGCATCAAGGAAACCAGCGGTGTTTATGTTGCGAAGGTGTATGAAGAAAATCCGGCAGATAGGGCAGGCATAAAAACCGGTGACGTTATTGTTATGATCAACGGCAGAAGAATTAATACCTCAAGGGATTTGACGGTCACCATTGCCAACCTGAAAGTAAAAGAAACCATTAAGGTCAAATTAATCCGCAGGGGAAAAGAAAAAATAGTTGCTGTGACCCTGGGAAAAAGACCCGATCAGAACCCTGAGATTCTTGCCACCAATGACGGATATGATACCTTTGGGTTTATGTTCAAGCAGGTGGATGATGCCATTGCCCAAAAGCTCGGATACCCCGTTGGAATTAAGGGACTTATCCTAACCAAGATTAAGCCTGACAGCCCGGCAAGTCGATCTGGTGTCCGTGTTGGAGATTTGTTGATTGAACTCAACCATAAAAAAGTAGCCAAAGCGAGTGAATATCAAAATTATCTGGGAAAATTAGAAAAAGAGGATCTTGTTCAACTATTATTTCGCAGGGGAAACAGCCATGTATTTGTGGTTCAGTTTAAAAAAGATTAATTAAATGTCAGTGGGGGGCAGCTGGTGTGATAAAACACTCAACTGCCCCTTTTAAATTGATTATTGGTATCCATAAGCGACCGTTTCCCAAAAAGGGGATCGAGGATTTAATCCCGAATGCCTCGCAGACTGTTATTAAGTTTTTGAAGAACCGCTCGCCTAAATTTTAAATTTACTCGAATTAAGATATTAAGTTTCACCAGGCTACCGCTTGCATTGTCGTAGATTCTGGTACTTTTGTTCTCCGAGGTTATAACTGCAATTATTTGTTTCTCCATTGCAAACCCCCTATTGTTTATCTGTGAAAGCATTTTATCTATACATGGATAAATTGAGAATAATTATCCTGTTACGTATTTTAGATTTAGCCCAAATTTTCATGTCAAAAAGATCAGGCATTGCCTGACTGATGATTTTGGACCCTTTCCTGGTTCTTTCTGAATATGGTGGTTAAAAGGTCTTTGGGATTTTTGATCCTCAAATAAGGGGTAGGGATTTTATACTAGATAAAACAAGGTAAGTTTGTGACAACGCCTTATGCATTGGAGTCTCCATCATCATAAAAGTGTATGGCAGTTGAGGAATCGAAAATAAGGTGGGCTTAAAACAAAAAAAAGCCACTGCATTAACAGCGACTTGATTGGATGTTGGTGGAGCTGAGGGGGATCGAACCCCTGACCTCACGGCTGCCAGCCGTGCGCTCTCCCAGCTGAGCTACAGCCCCACAACAGAAGATGGTGATTAATAGTCGAAACAAGAATCCCTGTCAACAAAAAAATTATTTTTTTTACACATAAAGATAATTGTATCAAGAATAATATGTTGACACAGTGATTTATGAAACGATACTATGGAATGTTTTTTTTATTATTTTATCATTGGACAGTTTAAGGAGAAAGTGATGCTGCGTTACCTGCGTGAAAATACCGGAAATTGGATTATTAAGATTTTTCTTTTTATTATTGTAATTGTTTTTGTCTTTCTTGGGGTTGGGTCCATGAATTCCAAGAAAAATAACAGCGTTGCCACTGTCAATGACGTTCCCATCACCATAAATGAATTCCAGGATGCCTACAAATTAATGGTTGAGCGGATGAGGGAAAGATTTGGTGATAATTTGAATGACGATCTTTTAAAGGCATTGAATGTCAAGCAGCAGGCGCTCAATACCCTTATCGAGCAAAAACTTGTCGCAAATGAAGCCGAAAAACTGAAACTGATCGTTTCTGACAAAGAGTTAACCGATGCGCTGATGTCCATAAAAGCATTTCAAAAAGACGGCGCCTTTAATCTGGAACAATACAAAAAGGTTCTGGGATTCAATTCTCTAAACCCAGAGATTTTTGAGGTGAGGCAACGGGCTGCCATGAAAGAAATGAAGGTCAGGGATATGGTTTTGAGCGGAATTACTGTATCCGATATGGAAGCCAAAAGCTGGTATGTTTTTCAAAATACAAAAATGGCTGTCGATTATATTAAAGTTGATCCTGATTCCTTTACCGATGTCGCCCCCACCGAAGAACAGATAAAAAAACAATATGAAGATAACAAAGACTTGTATAAATCAGAACCCAAAAGAAAGGCGGTCTATCTCAAATTCACTCCAGAGGATCACCAGGGAAAAGTGGCTGTGTCCGACGAACAGATCAAAGCCTTTTATGAACTAAATATTGATCGTTTTAAAACCCCAGAGAAAGTTGAAGCCAGTCATATTCTGATAAAGGTAGATGAGTCTGCCGATGAGGTTGCTGTGGAAACCGCCAGAAAACAGGCAGAAAAAATATATGAACGAGCAGCCAAACAAGAAGATTTTGCTCAATTGGCCAAAGATTTTTCCCAAGGTCCATCAAAGGACAGTGGGGGGTATATTGGGATTTTTGAGAAAAAAAATATGGTGAAACCCTTTGGAGAAAAGGCTTTTACAATGAACGCCGGTGAGATCAGCAAACCGACTAGGACCATATTTGGGTGGCATATCATAAAAGTGATGGCAAAGTTTGATGCCTCCGTCGAATCCCTGGCCCAGGTCACGGAAAAAATAAAATCCGAGTTGATGAATCAGGAACTTCAGAGCCTGGCCTATTACCAAGCAGGTGAAGCCTTTGATTCCATAGTTGACGGCGATGACCTTGAGCAGGTTGCCTTGATTACCAAAAGAAAAGTAATGACCACAGGTGTTTTTAGTGGAAATGGTGACGGCATTAATTTTGAAAATAGTACAGGATTTGCCCAGGCTGCCTTTGCCCTTTCCAATGATGAAATTAGCGACGTTAAAGAGTTGGGAAATAATTATTATCTGATCAAAGTGATTGAAAAAATTGAGCCTGAAATCCAGCCCATGGAAATAGTAAAAGACAGTATTATTCTGACATTGACAGTGAAACTGCAAAAAGAAGCTGCCAGAAATGCAGCCCAGGCCCTGTCAAAAAAAGCCAAAAAAACCGATTCCATTGCACAGCTGGCAAAGGAGAATCATCTTACTCTGGTATCCACGGACCTGTTTACACGAAACCAGTCGGTTGCAGGAATTGGAAACGCACCTGAATTGGTTAAAGCGGCCTTTGCTCTGGACAAGGAAAACGCAATACACCCAGGGGTATTGGAAGTGGGTCAAGGCTATTATATCATAGGATTTAAGGAGAAACAGGTACCTGAAGAAGCAAAGATTGCACAAACTTTAGCGGACACAAGAGAACAGGTTACCCGAATGAAACAGGGTCAATATTTTTTGTCCTGGATTGAAGAACTGAAAAGTAAAACCAAAATCGATATTAATTCACAGTTTTTGAATTAAGGATAGCAGATCGATGAAACGCAATGCCATTGGAATGAATATTAGTATCCTGATTATTCTATTCATGTTTTCATGCACAACGCATCAGGGTTATTTTTTTTCCAATGGCGTTGAAAAAGATCCAGCCACGGTCCATGGGGTTCTGCCCAATGGTTTTCAGTATGTACTGATGGAAAATTCAACCCCAAAAGACCGCGTCAGTGTTCATCTGAATATATTTGCAGGCTCGGTTAATGAAACAGATGAGGAACAGGGGGTTGCCCATTTTCTTGAGCACATGCTCTTTAACGGTTCGGAACATTTCAAACCAGGAGAGCTCATAGAATATTTCCAATCCATTGGTATGGATTTTGGGGCTGATGCCAATGCCAGTACCTCATTCTTTCGAACCACCTATGATTTAACACTTCCGAAAGGAGATAACCAAACCCTTGAAGATGCTTTTTTGGTGATCCAAGATTATGCTGGCGGAGCATTGTTGCTGGAAGGGGAAATTGATCGGGAGCGGGGAATTATACTGGCTGAAAAAAGGGAGAGGGATTCTGTCTCCTATCGGACCTTTAAGCAGGAACTGGCTTTTGAACTGCCTGGCTCCCTCTTAAACAACCGATTGCCCATTGGTACACTCCCTGTGCTTATGGCAGCGGACCAAAGCCTGTTAAAGGGCTTTTATGACCGCTGGTACAGGCCGGATAACATGGCTCTGGTTATTGTCGGGGATATGGACATAAAAAGAACAGAGAACCTTATTAAAAAAATGTTCTCCAAAATGAAGCCCCGGACCATGCTCTCAGGGAAAACTGGGGATATCTCCTGGAAACCCAGAAAGGGAGTTTCGGCATTTTACCTGTATGAACCAGAAGCCGGAAGCACAGAAGTCACCATTGAAAGGATTTCTTATACCTCTTTTGAACCGGAAACAATTGAAAAATTAAAAGAAACCGTCCTGGGAAATCTTGCGGATTCGGTTTTTCAGAATCGATTATCAAGTATGGTCAGAAAGCAATCTGCCAACTTTTCAGCTGCGTCTGTCTATTCTGGAACGTTTTTACACAATCTTTCCATAGCCGCAGTGAAGGCTAATTGTGAACCAAAGAATTGGGGAAAAACGCTTGGACAAGTTGAGAAAAGCCTCAGGCAAGGTATAATAACCGGCTTTTTACCCCAGGAGATTGCCAGGGCAAAGGCTGATTTTATTTCCAATCTTGATACCAGGGTACTCCAGGCCGATACCAGAAAAACCTCAAATCTGGCCCAATCTATTCTCGGAGCCGTGAACCGGAAATCCTTATTTTTATCACCTCGGCAAGAACAGGCGTTACTAAAGCCTTATATACAGAGTTTAACCCTTGAACAGGTGAACCAGGCATTCAGAAAATCATGGATCAACGACCAAAGATTGATTTTGATTTCGGGGAATGCAAAAATATCTGAAACAAATCATATTTCGGCAAATGAGCAGATTTTAGATCTCTATCAAAAAAGTGCTGCACAGCCGATCCAAGAGTTTAAACGGTTTGAAGCCAAGTCATTTCCATACCTTTCCCTTCCGGAAGCCAAGGCAACTATTATAAGCAAAAAAGAGAATGCCAAGGGATTGGGTATCACCCAGGTTGATTTTCAAAATAAGGTCCGGTTAAATCTTAAAAACACTGATTTCAAAAAGGGTGAATTTTTATTCAAAGTTGTATTTGGACAAGGAAGGTCATCGGAACCTGAATCCTTGCCGGGTTTATCCTTACTTGCTGAAGCCACTCTACACGAGAGCGGGCTTCAATCAATGGACCCGGACCAGCTTGGAGACGCCTTGGCAGGGAAAAATGTGTCCATTGGCTTTACCATCAATGATAATTATTTTGCATTGGAAGGTTCGGGTGACCCCAAGGAAGCAGAACTTATTTTCCAGCTTATTTATGCTCACCTCAAAGATCCCGGGCTCAGATCCCAGGCGCTTACCCTTGCCAAAACCAATTACAAACAAATGTACGAGGCCATGGAAAGGACCCCGGACGGCATCATGCGGATCAAAGGAAACCGCTTTCTAGCAAAAGGGGATGTCAGGTTTGGGCTATTACCCCCGGAAAAAATGAACAAAATCACCCTGGAGGATATTGAAGCCTGGCTAGGGCCTGTTTTTGAAACCGCTCCTGTCGAGGTTTCTGTTGTCGGAGATTTTGACCCGGATCGTATTATTCAATATGGAGCCACTTATCTCGGTTCCTTAGACGCAAGGGTGGGATCTGCTATATCTGACAGCCGTAAAATAGATGAAATAACAAAAGTTAACCCAGTAACCAGAAAGGTTCTTTTCCCCAAGGGAGAACGTCTCACACTTACCCTCGATACAAAAATAGACAAAGGAATGGTCAGGATCGCTTTTTTAACCGATGATTTTTGGGATATCACAAAAACACGGCGATTATCTCTGTTGGCAAAGGTTTTTTCCGAACGACTTAGAAAAACAATTCGTGAAGAGCTTGGGGCATCCTATTCGCCCTATGTATATAATCATCCTTCTCTTATTTACGACGGATATGGCGTTATGCATGTGGTGGTTAACGTAATGCCGAATACCACGGATTTTATTTCTAAAAAAGTAAGAGACATTGCTAACGAGTTAGCTCAAGAGGGGATTGAACAAAAAGAATTGGATCTTGTGAAAAAACCACTCTTAAATCAATTGACGGTTCTAAGACAGACCAATACCTATTGGTTGAATTCAGTAATGGCTAATTCGGTTCATCACCCGGAAAGATTGGATTGGGCCAACAACATCCTATCTGATTATTCAGACATTACCCGCAACGACCTAACCGTATTAGCTGAATTATACCTGAAGATGAATGAGGATGCTCTGATTATCATTAAACCTGGGGGGAGTTGAAGGGGTTGAATCAAAAAATCAATCCGACCCTGATCCCTTCAATTAATTTGTGATAGGGTCGGTCCTGTGGGGTACTTGGCCATTCAATTGCTCAGGATTTGTATTGCTCCGGCAGTTTTTCAACCTGTTCTGAGACATTGTTACGCAGGTAATAGTCCAAGTCAAAAAGTTGCTTAAAGCTTAAATCCGTAAATTGGACATGCCGTTTTCTAACTTTCATGGAGCTGAAAGAGGGTGCGTTTGTAATTTCGTAGTCAGAAACCGTCTTAAAGGGTAAATCTCCGACATAATACCCCATACTACTTAGGAAAACAGAATCCTCTGGTGTGCTATCGGTTTCCTTGTCATCCTTGCTGGTATCAATATATTTAAAGGAGAGTCCCCCCATACTGATGTCAATAATTTGACCCAATTTATGGGAATTAGGACTTATAGCTGCATAGGCCCCTTCAACCGCCTTATAGCGTTTATTTCTACGTCTTTCGACCGTTCGTTTCCTGCCGACCATAAGAACAATTCCTTTGGATCCTGATTATCTCATTAGTATTGTACTTTTTGATGCATTTTTTATGCCATTCCGCTCTTTCTTTACAGACAGGCACCTTTTTTGCTCAATTAAAGATTGCAAAGGACAATTCTAGCTAATTTATTCCAATGAATGAACGATGTCAATTGGAGAACTTATTTTTTTTGTTAGGCGGATACGCATTTTATTAAAAAATCCCGATAGATGGAAAATAAAGTTCTAAATTAAGAAGTTTTTTCCTCAAAATATCACATTTTTTTCTTATTTTTTTTGGCACACTACTTTGGCCGACCAATACACACATTCGCGCAGATTTGTTGCCAGACCGACTGGATTACAGAAAAACTAAATCCCCGGTATTTTAAATGACCAAACATTTTCTTTTTAAACAATTCCCTGTCAAGATGCTGCCATAATCGAATCTTCGGTGTAATAGCAAGAACAGCAAGTTCAAGATCATCATAATCATCTAATAAAGAGTCTATAATGGTGGACGTAATTCCTTTATTTTTAAGCTCATACCGGAAGGCAAAGATGGATTTGGGTTTATTTCTCTTCCGATTTTCAAGATAATTTTTTGCAAACATTCTGTCATCAAGATATTTTTCATCTTCTAATCGTTGAACCACAGCGTCAACGATTTCCAGTGAAAACCCTTTTTTTGACAAGTAGTTGTTCATTTCAAATACGGTTCTATTGCGTCTGGAAAGATAACCCAAGGCCATGCCAAAGGCCTTTTTCATGGCGGTGTCCATGGTTTCTATATTTTTTTCCATCTCATGGTTAAATTTGCGAGTTTAACCATGGTTGTTTTGAGGAAAATTGAGTGCCGGGTGATGAGAGTGTCACAACTGTTCTCAATCTTTACACAGGATAAAATGGTGTCAGGGAAAAAGGATTCCTTTAAAAATGAGACAATACAATCCGCGGGGGTAAATTCAAAAAGAAGTTTGGCCGGGACGGCTTCTATGGCCCATTGGGTATAAACCGTGTTGTTAACATGCTGGTTCAGATCCAGATCGTGGACCCTGATTTTAAATTCAGATTCATGGTCAAAACCATTAAAATCATGATCATTTTTGATAAGTTCAGGACAGATCTTAGTTGGTGTTAATAAAGCTTCCGGCAGGTGGGTGATTAGCCTGACCGGCCTGGAATTGCTTGCTTTAACCAATACCCAGATTCCCAGAGCGGAAATCAGTTGTTCTTTATTTTGGTTTACAATGGAAAATTGTCTAATTTCATATAAATTTTTCCAGGGGAATCTCCAGGTTTTCAGTTCCAGCGGTTCCAGCCATTTGGGACTTTTAACTATTTGGACCTGATAACGGGATACCACCCATTTAAGTTGTTTTTTTGCCATATCCAACCCGGAAATACACAGATCATTGCAATGGTGGGTGGCTGCGTCCTGGAACATATTAAAAAGCCGGTCAATTCGAATTTTTCCGCTTGAATCCATGGCTGAATAGGGAAGGTTTATCTTTTCAGTAAAAATTGCGTCTTGGTTCATCCTAGGGTGTTTCCTCAAATAATCTGACCGGTGTTTTTAAAATATCCCCCAGCATATTAACCAATCCTTTTCCCACAGCTGATGGGTGGAGCGGTATGACGACGGGATTTGTCATACTGCCGGTGGCCTTGGCAGGAAAGGAGACCAGCCTGCCGCTGAGCATGGTATTGACAACCGGAATAAACTTAATCACAGAATCAATGGTTTTAAAGGGGGCAACCAGGCAGGTTAAATCAATTTGGTCTTTTATAGGATCGATCCAACCGCTGAAAATGAGGGCCATGTTGTCGGCATCAATAATTCCTTTCTTTAAATAAATGATACTGTCCTTGATATCTGCTTCAATAAGAATGGTTTTGTATCCAATGCCCTCCTTTGTGATATCTGCAAAATGTAAAATATTCAACACTGAAAGCAGGCGGGACAAAAAAGTCCACTTGTATATTCTTCCGTTGCTGGCATTAAAGATCAGAGTGCCGTTCTGGTGTCTTGAAATTGTATCAGAAGAGGCATTACCGGAAAGTTTGCTGGTAAAAGAAAAGGGCCCATCAATAATGTTTTGGGTTTTAAAAAGGCAAGAAAGGATATCTGAGAGATCTTGATTCTCCAGCGGCTGGATTTTAAAATCAGTTATTACCTGGTCATTTTGGGTGTTATTGACCAATTCTATGACCCCCTTAGCCAGAAGATTACACAGGCTTCCATGAAGAATTTGAATCGTTGTTTTGTCTTTGTCGAAATTAATTCTGGCGTCTATATTTGAAAAAATATTTTTTTGATATGTCAACTGTTGCGCGTTTAAATATAAGTTTTTTTGATAAAAAAGAGGTTGATTCTGTGATTTTATTTTCTGGGTTCCAAAGGATCCAAATGAGTCGATATTGATTTTATTCATATCCACGTGAAGGTTGGAATTTGCATCGGTAAATATTTTTACCGGTTCCCCTCCAGTAAAGGAAACAAGCCGGTTGTGCAGAAAAGAGCCTTTGATTAACAACTTTTCAAGGGTTTGGGTACTTAAAGTTCCATCAAAATTTAGCAAGGGTTTGGCGGTATCTTTGTTGAGTATTATAATAGCGTTGGAGCTTTCGTTGTCCTTAATACTTATTAGCCTGGGATATAAATCCTTAATGTTTTTACCGATCAAATCAAAGGAAAGCTGAGGGCCTGACAATGATGACAATTGGCCTTGAAAGTGGGCATTTTTTGTTTCAGTTTCAAAACTTGCCCCAAAAAGTTCTATGGGCATCACGATACTGGATAATTTTTGTAAATTAATAGCATAGGATAACCAGGACAAATTTTCTATTCTTGCTTGAGCCTCTTGAATTTGAACTTTTTTATCGCTCACATGAAAACGGCCTGATATCTCTTTTACCTGATTTATAATTTTCTTCTTTTCCCTGCCCTGGGCAAACCCGATATTGATATCTTTGCCTGAACCGTTTATCTCAAATTGCCATTTTTCCGGTTTTAAAACCGGGCCCTCTAATTTGAGACTGTCCGCAAAAATTTTTCCGTCAATATTTTTGACGGGTGAGATCAAATTCAAAACAGGCTCAAATGATCTGAGCCAACCCATTATTTGAGCAAGATTAAACCTGGCCAACTCGGTGTTGATAACAAAATGTGGGGTTTGGTTAAACTCTAGGACAGCGTTTAGATTCTCAACAAAACTATCCTTTAGGCCACCGGAAAAATCTTTCAGAATTATTTCATCTGCTTCATAGAAAAATTGTCCTTTGGTGATGCTAATCGGCATGGGGATACGGTCATAAAAACCGTTAACAGATATGTTTTGGGCCTCAACCTGGACAAAAAGCTCTTTTTGCTGGCTGTCCATACCAAGCTTAAGGAGCGCATCTGCCTGGCCGGTAATTTCTCCTACCCTGGCAAGTTCATTGGCCAACAATGTGTCAGGCAGAAGGGAAATCAACACCTGGGGCAGTGTTGAAAGATCTGAATGAAGTTTAAATTCACCCTTAAATGGAATATTCTCATGGTTCAATAAATCAATATCCAGCCATCCCTCATTGATGACAGTGGTGCTGACCTGACCCTTGCGGGCCTTTACATGAAGGATACCATTTTTAAGAGTTGCACCACCATGAACGTTTTTTGCAATTATAGGGGTCTCTGGTATTTTAACCAGACTGTTTTCAGCAGACCCTGTCAAATATAGATTTTTTCCATCAAATAAAGTGGCAAGGGTATTGCTGGAAAATCCTACCGTGACATTTCTGGCAGTCCCTTCCCGTAAAATATCAAACAATTGACTTACCACAGTGTTTGATCCCATGAGTTTTAAACAAGCCTGTCTGGCCTGGGCAATATCAATATCATCTCCCGTAAAATTGATAACTGCTTTTTTATCTTTTCTGTTATCAATAAAATTGATATCAACTTTTGCCTTGGGATAAGAGAATACAACCGGGTTAAGCCGGACAGATAAATAGTCTTGTGAAAATTGAAATTCAAAATCCAAAGAATCCGCAACTATCGGTTTATCCGGAATCTGATTTGCCAAAACACGGGGGGCTTTAACCTGTAATTTTCCATTTAAAATTCCTTTCCTATCCAATTCCATGGCCAGGATGAGTTGGTCGGATCTAATGAAACTGATATCAATTTTCTGGAAAGATGAAGTATCATGAAATTGATTTTTCCGGAGGTTCAATCCATGTATCGTCGCCTTAAAAACCAAGGACTGATTGGTATTGGACACAAAGAGAGAGCCATCCATGGTATCAAAATAATCCGTCTGGATATTATGTACGACGAGTTCAAGGGTGTCCCGGCTATCTGGAAAAAGTGCAAAAAGTTGTTGAACCTCTTGTTTTGGAAATTTGAACTGAAAGGGCTGGGTCAGCATTTGGGGATCCTGACCGTTTTTAGGTGGTGTAAGTCGAATGTGGGGGGATTCTATATTGATCTTTGAAACGGCTAATTTCCCCTTTATAAACTTTCCAATATCAAGATCGATATTAACAGCCCCGATATTCAGTTGGACTATTTTATTAAAGGAAATTTCCTGATCCCTGAATCGAATGCCGGGTTGGGGGAAAAATAAAAAATCAATGTTCTCCTGATCAATTTTAACCCCAGTTTTTTGCTCGATGGCAGAAGATATTTTATCTTTTACAAAGGATGAATTAAGAAGCTGGTCAAGGACATAGGGAGACAGCAACACCAGAAAAATGATCAGTGCCGTTGCATAAAATGCGGCTCTTTTGAATCCTTGTCTGGACACAGGTTAACTCTCTTGGGAACCCAATAGCTTCTCCGCCGGCAAAAGAGATCTTTATCAGCGGAGAAACAAATAAATTATTCAGTACGACTTGTGATTTCAACAATATGAAATCCAAAGTTCGTTTTCACAGGACCATGGGGAGTGCCAACAGCTTCGTTGAAAACAACTGTATCAAATTCTGGGACCATCTGGCCCGGGCCGAACTCCCCAAGGTCTCCCCCTCTGTTTCCCGAGGGACATTTGGAATGCTTTTTTGCAAGTTCAGCAAAATCTTCACCATTGGTGATTTTTTCAATCAATTGATTACAAAGATCCTCATTGTCCACAAGTATGTGTCTTGCACTGGCTTTTGTCATAATCTATCTCCTATTCTCTTTTAAAGGGTTGTCTTTAATTGATTCATTATTGTATATCTGCGATAGGATAATTACCCGACTATATTAAACCGTTTTCCTACCAATCGTATCCCAGCTTTGCTGCGATGGTTATAAAATCTGCCATAACATAGTGGGTTTGTTCCATCATGATTTCTTTTGAATCCTTAGGCTTAATGCCGTCATCATCTATAGATTCAATGGGTTTTTTTCCTAGGGCTACTCTATATTCATTTTCATTTTCAAGCTCCAGACTGGTATACAAGTCAATTTTTCCTTTCCGCTGGGCAAGATTTAAAGACAAGGTTTCCTGGCCGTTGAGCCTATTGGCAAGTTCAATTCGGTTTTTCAGATAAATCATGCCCGGATCATTCTGTTCTCTTTTATGATATTCATCTGAAAGAGTTGCATACAAAGGCTCCATTGATCTATAGGCATTATAACCAGTTTTTAGGATTGTATCCCAGAGCAGGGCTCCATCCAAAGAACTTTCTCCGGTATGTTTTATCTTATACATCTGGGGATATTTTATGTCAGGCACAACCCCGAGATGTTGGGTACTTTCTCCAGAAACCCGGTAGAATTTAGCACTGGTCAGTTTTAATTTACCGTCTCCAAGGGGTTTCAGTTCCTGGACAGTCCCTTTGCCAAAACTTTGTGTGCCGATGATAATCCCTCGGTTATAGTCCTTGATAGCCCCTGCAAAAATTTCTGATGCTGAGGCACTCATCCGGTTGATCAAAACAACCAAAGGGCCGGTATATTCAATGGACGGATCTTCATCATAGAGGCGGGAAACCCTGTGTTTTGTCTTGATCTGAACTGTGGGCCCTGATTTTAGAAACAAGCCTGTCAGGTCATTTGATTCCTTGAGCGACCCGCCGCCATTGTCCCTAAGATCAACAATCACCCCATCAATTTTTTCTTTTTTAAATTCAAATAAAATTTTTTGAACATCTTTTGTGGTGCTTTTGTAATCTTTTTCCCCCCGGTAGTAGGCAGCAAAATCGATATAAAAATTGGGTATTTCAATAATGCCAATTTTAAAATTTTTATTGCCCTGGGTAATGGTAACAACCTTCTTTTTAGCAGATTGTTCTTCCAGTTTTACCTTGTCTCTTTTTATACTGATGGTGGTGGTGGAATCTGCCTTTTTTGCCGGGATAATCTTTAAACGAACATAGGTGTTTTTAGGTCCCCTGATGAGCTTGACCACATCATCAATACGTTCACCAATGGTATCTTTGAGTTCTCCATCTTTTCCCTGTCCCACACCAATAATTTTATCACCGGGCATTAGCAGATGAGATTTGTCAGCCGGCCCTTTTGGGATCAACCTGACCACCTTGGTGTATTCATACTCATTTTGAAGAACAGCACCAATGCCTTCCAAAGAAAGGCTCATGTGAATGTCAAAATCTTCAGACACCCTGGGCGCAAAATATTGAGTGTGGGGGTCGAAGCTGGTTGTGACACTGTTCATAAATATTTGAAACACGTCATTGGTATTGGTCTGGGAAAGTCTTTTCAAACGGTTTGTATATATTTTGTCAAGGGATTCTGATATCTTATCATCTTTCTGATCGTCCAGTTTCATGGTAATAATATGATTTTTTAATTCATTTTTCCACAATAGATACAGATCTTCCAATGAAGTTTGAATGGGCCGGGTTTTATTGTCAATGAGAATCACATCATCCGTGGTAAAATCCATATCACTTTCCCAGGTGGTGATAAGGCTTAGGATATATTCAAGCCGCAAAACCGATCTTGACAGATAGAGATTAAAAATATCATAGGCAGGTCTTAGATTCCCTGTTTTCAAATCTTTTTCAAATCGGTATTGATAAGGGGCAAACCGGTCCAAATCCTTCTGGGTGAGCAGTTGCCGACTCGGGTCCAGGCTTTTAATATACCGCTCAAAAATATTGGCAGAGATGACCTTGTCAAGTTTTTTTCCAAGATAATGGTATCGTTCAAGGGCTTTGATAATTTTAATACACCGGATGGAATGGGTTTTTAAGGGAAATATTAGGGGTGTTTCTGCAAATGATGTCCCAATACCGTAAAATGGGACAAGGATAAAACTAAAAAGAAACAGATAAATAAAAAAAACAATTTTACTGGATTGCTTAAATGGTTTCATTTGCTGATTCAATGTCCTTTGGTGTTTCAAAACTGATTTTGCCGATTAGTCCGGAACGAAGATCCCTGATTAATATTTCAGCGGCTTTTTGATGGTGGATAATACCTCCTTTTTTAAAACATCCCCTTGCCCTGGCAATCATTTCTATCAGATCTGATTCATCTTTAGGCAGCTCAGTTAGAAAATCATATCTTTGAAGGAGCAGATCCGGATATTTTTTAAGCAGGAGACCGGCAGCAAAAAAACCGATTTCGTAATAATCTATTGCTGTATCGGAAATAGCACCGGAAGCGGCAAGAACAAAAGCCCTTTCTTTTGGTTCAATGACAGGCCAGAGAATACCGGGTGTATCATATACATCTATATTATTTTTGAGGCTAGTACGCTGTTTGTGACGGGTTATGGCCGGCACGTTTCCGGTTTTTGCAATTTTTTTTCCGGCAAGGGTGTTTAAAATTGTTGATTTGCCTGTGTTGGGAATGCCCACCACCATAACCTTAACTTTTCTGGCACGGTTTCTTGTTATGCGGGAAATGCAATAATTCAACGCCTTTTCAGCCTGATATTTTTGACTTCCACATACGGCAATGGCCGGTACCTTCCGCTGATGTTCAAAATAGGAAAGCCACATATCCGTTACTGAAGGGTCTGCAAGGTCACTTTTGTTCAATATCTTAATTCTTGTCTTTCCCTTGCATAAATTATTGACCAGAGGATTTTCACTGGCAACGGGAAGTCGCGCATCCAAAACTTCCAATACGGCGTCCACCTTTGAAATGGAATCTTTCAGCAGTTTTTTTGTTTCCAGCATATGGCCGGGATACCATTGAATATTCATTGTTCTATTCTTTTTATCTCTTTTATATTATTGATTTCCTGCTGAAGACGCTCAATCTTTTCCCCGTTGGTTTCTTTTTGATGAAAATAAAGGTAAGAAAAAATTAAGGCAATGATGCTGCTGCCGATAAAACCCGAAACCATAATACAAATTAGGGTTTCAAATAAGGTCATTTGGTTGATATGCCCATAGCCCCATCCTGCGGTAAGACTTACAATAAAGATAACACTAAAAATAATATACATATGTGTTTTTACCATTTGTTGTGGGGAAAGAGATCTATTTGTATACGCCTTTTATCTGAGTATCTTGGTCAAGCATCTTAATTAATTTGGGGTGCAAATATGGATTGGCTGCAACAATCCCGTTTTCAGGATATCCCTCATCCCCTGCAAAATTTGAAACCTTTCCCATGGCCTCTTTTACGATCAGGGCTCCGGCGGCAATGTCATAGATATTCAGATTCATTTCCCAAAATCCATCAAGTTTTCCACAGGCCACATAACAAAGATCAATGGCAGCTGAACCATAGCGCCGGATATCTCTAAGCTGGGGTACAATTTTATTAAAATGGGTCAAATTATTCTGCTCAAGTCCGCCACGAAGACAGGCAAATCCTGTGGCCATGACAGCGCTACCAAATTCTTTTGTAGCGGAAACGTGTATGGGTAAATCGTTTAAAAAAGCACCTCTGCCCATTTCTCCATGAAATAATTGCCCAAGAACCGGTGCATAGACAGCACCCAGAATAGTTTGACCATCTTTTTCAAGGGCAATGCTGACCGAATAAAAAGGCTGGCCATGAACAAAAGAGGTGGTGCCGTCTATGGGATCAATGATCCATAGAAAGCTACTGGACCTGCCTGATTTGCCGGTTTCTTCACCCAGAATGTCATGTTCTGGAAACTGTGCATTTATCTCCTGAATTATAAATAATTCTACTTGTTTGTCCGTGACGGTGACAAGATCTTTAGGATTTTTAAATTCAACATCATCGGGTTTTAAACTAGTTTGATTTTTTATGCAGATTTCACCTGCCCGGGTGATCAGGTTTTTTAAAAAGGATATCAAGTTGGCACCAATTCCGTTGTTATTGTATTTGTCTTGAGGATTATGGCATATCAAGATAGATTTGGAAAGACAAAGCTTTTTAAACGCCACAACACATGGGGCAAGAAAGATGTTCTTTTGCCGGTATTTGGCGTTGTCCTGTCCTGCTTGGGATTTAACGGTATTATTGACTTTGGTTCCTGTTTTTGCAATGGTTGTCACTTCATGAATTAATTTAAAATCAGGATATAGTATGAGAAGGTACAGGTTCTTTATTTTTCCATGTGCAATGGTACTCCTTTTATCTGTGTTTTCATTTCCCGGGGGGTGCAAAGAGAGCGTGAACAAGCTCTTTCAAATCAATCAGATCCATCCATTGATGGACAGCATTCGTTTCTCAGAGGAAATAAAATTTTGCGGCATTAGAATTAACCACGACGATCCGGAAATCAGGCAGCGGCTGGAAAAACAAGTCCTTTTAGCCGTTCATAACAGGCCCCAGGTTATCCTGTGGATGAAGCGGTCTGCCAGGTATTTCCCCCATATTGAAAAAATTTTAAATCAGGAAAATATGCCCCTGGACTTAAAATATGTTCCTGTTGTAGAAAGTGGACTAAGGCCCCACAGCGGTTCTTCAAAGGGGGCAGTAGGGTTTTGGCAGTTTTTGAAAGATACAGGCCAACGGTATGGATTAAGAATAGACGGAAACATTGATGAACGAAGGAATATTTTCAAGTCCACCCTGGCTGCCTGTTATTACCTGAAAAAATTGAATGTTGAATTCGATTCCTACCTGCTTGCCCTTTCTGCATATAATATGGGGGAATTTGGGTTGAATACAGAAATTGAGGCCCAGGAGAACCGGGATTTTTTCTCCCTTTACCTTCCCCTTGAAACCCAGCAATATGTATTTAAAATTATTGCGGCGAAAATGATACTGGAAAATCCTGAAAAATACGGGTTTTTATTGAAACCATCAGATCTTTATCCAGAGTTTCGCTTTTCAAAGATAAATTTCAATCTGAATACTAAAATTCCCCTTCTATTGGTTGCCCAAGCTGCAACCATCCCCTTTAAAACCGTAAAGGACATGAACCCGGAAATCCGGGGGTATCATCTTGATTCTGGGAAAGTGACCTTGTTGATTCCAGAGGGCAAGGAAAAAGGATTTAAGGAAAGATTTGCTCTCTTACACTCAGAGTGGCCAAAAAAATATCAGGTAAAAATTCATGTTGTCAAGCCCGGGGAAAGCCTTACTCGGATTGCCAAACAATATAATATGCCATTAATTACCCTGTTGCGGCTAAACAAGTTTTCCTTTAAAAAAGTTATCCATCCGGGTGACAGGTTGCAGGTTCGATGAAATTTTAGGCTGAATCATCGGGAAGATCTTTTTTGGGCTTTTGCTGTTTTTTAAAACAGGCTTTATCTTCCCGGATAATGGCACATAATTTAGGGTTGTGTAATTCTTTGCAGGTGGCATGATTATATAGCGGGCATTCAGGATGTTGCTTGGACATGATTATTCCTTTTTAATTAGCTACCCATAGTATAGTTGAATCATAGCCTAAAACACTTAAGTTTTCAAGGCGTTTTCCACGAGAAAGCGATCTGAGACACAGAGGGAAGAAAGGCAGAAAAGAAATTCAATCAATGCGGGGATAGATATGGGCTGACTAAAACCGCCAAGATGGGGGCCTGTCATCAGGATAATATCCTGCTTTCCCTGTGGATATTCTTTGGTGTTTTCGATGCCTCTTTCCATCAGAAATTGAGCAAATTGCGTTTCACTCATACTCTGCTGATCCTGAACCCGAAGTATTTCTTCCATATTATCGTCCATTCCCATTTTTTCAATGAGAGAATCTATCAATTCCGACAAACCGTTAAACAAAATTATGTCTGGTCTCTTTCCGGTAATGGCCAGATAATAACGTTCAATGACTCCTTTTATCAATTCACAAAACAAAGTTTTATCAAACAGATCTCGGGTATCGCAGGGGGGATGGGATCCTTTTTTTCCTCTTTTTGAGGGGGCTTTATTTCTGAAATAACTGCCAATTACCAGAACGAAACTTAGGATATGCTCTCCAATATAATGGCCAAGGGATTTACTGTCTCCCATTTTAATCAAATGTTCAAAATCCCTCAGTCCAGAGGAGGCAAAATTAGGATATCGGCAAGAGTCAAGCCATTGGTCCAGGCGACCACCATGTTCCCAGAGATAGGCACCATTGTCATTGCGGCGACCTTGTTGCACCCGATTGTGAAACAAGGGGATCAACGCTGTGTGAATTATTCCTTTTGATGTGAGGTTGCCAAGCAGATGCGCATTTTTGAAAAAAATATCTTTGATTTGGCGGTTGGAAAATTTTTTTTCTGAAATATCTTCATTTGGATATTCAAAATAGTGTGCCTGGGCACGATATGCAATTGCAATTGGTTGACAAGCAAATTGTGTATTCTTAAAAAGTATGCCTTGCGTATCAAGTATTTCAAATAAATATTGATTTTCAACTCTGACAGGGCAGGGGATATAAAAATTTGTGACCTGACAGGGCGGGTGTTTTTTCAAAAAGTCCATCCACAAAATTTCATTGATAAGTTCGGCTGTATTGGCTTTGTTCTTTGAAAATTTTATAATACCCATTTCCTTGTCTCCGGTTCGGAAAGTAAGGCTTCTGCCCTGCCATTTTATGGACAGCGGATCCACATTCATAAAGTTGGACAAAAGCCCATCAAGAGAAATTTTCAACGGGGTGGGTATAAAAACAGAAAAAGCGGGTTCACTCTTAAGCCGGACCGGCAGTTTGACAAGGGCCTGGGAAACGGCTCTTTGCCGTTTATCATTGCTTGAGACGAGTATCTTCTGAAGCTGGGGTATGATTCGTTTGGTCACGGGTACCCAGGTTTTTTGGGCCATATGAACCAGGGCCGAGGCTGCTTCAACATAAAGAAAAAAACGTTGTTTTTGAGAATCAAATCGATTGGATTTTATTAAAACAATCAAGGCGTCAAGGGTCTGGTTCGTAATAGAATCCGGGGAGGAGTCCATGTGGATGACCAGGTATTGAACAGCCATATAGGCAGCTGAAAAATCAAGGGTTTGATTTAACAGCTGCATTTCTGTATGGCATCTCTCATCTGTGTTGGGAAGGGCTGTTGATTGAAAAACCATAATCTACCGGATCAAGGTTTACTCTGATAGGCTTTCTGACTTGATGTTACCCGTATCAAGTTGGGGAACAGGTTTGGTGTCCAAAGATTTTTCTTTTTCAATGCTCTTTTCCGCTTTTTTTACAGGTGACGGATTGCTCGTTTGATGGTTTTGTTTTGTCTCCAGCTGGTGGAGCTTTTTTTCAAGGGACAGCCTTAATTGGTTGAAACGTTTATCCAGTTCTTTATCGGAAATCGTTTTCAAGTCAATCTCTTTGAGTTTTTTATCAATAAGGCTGGTGGTTTTTCTAAGATTTCCAATCTGTTCTTCATAGGCCGAAAGTTCCAATAGCCTTGCATCAAACTCTTCCTTGAAGAGAGCAATCTCTTCCTTGATCTGGTCAGCATTTTTCTTAAATTGAACATTGCTTTTGGTGATGGAAGCCAATAATTGCTGCTTTATTGTTTCCATGGCTACAAGGGTCGACTTATTTTGATTGGTATTTTTTTTTATTTTTTTTTCCAGGGCTGCCATGGTATTTTTGAGTGTTTTGGCATCAGCCTTTGATGCAGACATTTTAGCCACTTGATTTTCAAGAGCCTGCTCTTTTTTAGTGAGCAGGGGCAATTGCTGATCAGTGTCAAACTTATTTTTGGCAATTCGCAGATCCAAACTGTTCAATTTCTCTTCAATTTGCCGCGCCATTTTTTCGACCTGTAGTTGCTTGGTCATATCCACGTCAACGACCCGCTCTTTCATATCCAGATAAACAAAAATAAGAATGGCACAGATCAGGCAGGGAATGATCACAGAAATGATGGTTACCCTGTTTGATAATTTTTCAATCTTCAGTGTATTAATTTCCTGGTGGTATTCAGCCCCCTGCAAACTCTGGGTATCATCGGATTCAGAAAAATTTGAAGGGTCATTTCTGAAATCTTTAAGGTTATCCATGGTGAATTATCCTGTTTTGGCGTTCTATTCCCATTCAATGGTACCCGGCGGTTTGGATGTTATATCCAGCACAACCCGATTAATATTATCAACTTCATTACTGATGCGATTGGATATTTTTCCCAACAGATCATGGGGTAATTTTGCCCAGTCCGCCGTCATGGCATCATTGCTGGTGACTGCACGGATGGCAATACAATTGCCAAAGGTTCTTTTATCCCCCATAACCCCGACGCTTTTAATGGGCAAAAGTACGGCAAAGGACTGCCAAAGTTTTCTGTAATACCCTGCTTCCCGTATCTCTTCCAAAAGGATGGTGTCGGCTTTTCTAAGTATTTCCAGGCGTTCTTGGGTAATATTTCCCATGATTCTGATAGCAAGCCCGGGACCGGGAAAGGGTTGTCTCCAGATTAGTTCCTCATTAATGCCCAGATCCAACCCAAGTTTACGCACTTCATCCTTAAACAGCAGCTGCAATGGCTCAATAAGTTTAAGATTCATTTTTTCGGGAAGTCCGCCCACATTATGGTGGGATTTGATAATGGAGGTTGGACCGCCAAAGGCTGATTTGGACTCAATTATATCCGGATAGAGGGTTCCCTGGCCAAGAAATTGTGCACCTTCAATTTTTTTGGCCTCTGCATCAAAAACATCAATAAAAAGATTTCCAATGATCTTACGTTTTGTTTCAGGATCGGTGACGCCATCCAAAGCGGTCAAAAACATCTTCCTTGCATCCACAAATTTGATATTCATATCAAGGTTTGCGGTCAGGCTTATTTCCAGGTTTTCTTTTTCATTGTTCCTCAACAAACCGTTATCCACAAAAATGCAATAGAGGTTCTTACCAATTGCCTTGTGAATCAGGGTTGCAGCAACCGATGAATCAACCCCCCCCGATAAACCCATAATCACTTTTTTATCTCCGACAGCATCCTTTATCTGGGCAATTGCACCATCGGAAAATGATTTCATATTCCAGTTTTTTTCGCATCCGCAGACATCAAACAAAAAATGTTTTATCATCAAAGAGCCGTTGACAGAATGTTCAACCTCCGGGTGAAGCTGAAGTCCGTAAAACCTTTTAGCGTGGTTTGCAATGGCTGCTATTTTGGTATTCTCGGTAGACGCCGTTACCACAAAACCTTTGGGCAGCTCTTGGGCAGAATCTCCATGGCTCATCCAGCATTGAAACTGACTCCCCATCTCCTTAAAAAGCGGTTTTTCCTCTTTTACAATTAAGTGTGCAAATCCGTATTCGCGCTTTTCAGCCCGTTTGATGGTACCGCCCAGGGAATGGATCATGAAGTGCATTCCGTAACAAATACCCAGTACGGGGATGTCCAAATCAAAAATAGATTTGTCGATGGCAGGACTGTCTTTTTCATATATGGATGAGGGTCCCCCGGAAAGGATGATGCCCACCGGGTTCATCTCTTTAATTTTTTCAATGGGAATATCAGCAGGCTCTACCTGGCAATAAACACCATTTTCCCTGACGCGCCTGGCAATCAGCTGGTTAAATTGTGACCCGAAATCAATAATAATTATCATAAGTTATATCCTAAATAGATTTTATGTTTCAAATCCTATTATTTCCTATAATCTGGCAAAAAAAGCAAGTTGTTTTTATCTGGATCTTGCCAACAAACCGTTATTGTGCTTTATTAGATACCATATAAAAATTACTGTAAATCATTCTTTATAAATCAATTGAATAAAACCTAGGAGTAATAGATGTATTTAGCCAGTGACTTAAGAAAAGGCCTAAAATTTGAAATTGACGGTGATCCATATGTTATAGTCGGGTTTGAGTTTAAGAAACCCGGAAAGGGGCAATCGCTTTACAAATGCAAACTTAAAAATATGATCACGGGCAATCTGTTTGAACGAACCTATAGGTCAGGTGAAAAATTTGAAAAAGCAGACCTTGAAGAACAGGAAATGGAATACCTGTACTCAGACAAGGACTCCTATTGTTTTATGAACACTTCAACCTATGAACAGATTTTTTTAAGCAAGGAGCAGTTAGGGGATGCTACGGACCTGTTAAAAGACAACATCGTTTGTACTGTTCTTTTGCACAATGGTCATGCCATAGGGGTTACTCTTCCCAATTTTATAAATCTTGTGGTTACCATTGCGGAACCCTGGGCAAAAGGAGATACCGCAACAGGAAGTACAAAGCCTGCAACCTTGGAAACAGGATTTGAAGTTCAGGTTCCCCCATTTATCGACCAGGGCCAGATGGTTAAAATTGATACAAGAACAAAGGAATATGTTGAAAGGGTAAATGAATAATCCTATAAAACAGGAAATTTCCATAAAAGCATCCGCTTCCATACAAAAAATTCTGGTTGTAGACGATGACCCCAATGTCAGGTTACTTCTGCTTAATGCACTTTCCCGGGCTGGATATAGTTGTGATCAGGCCCAGGATTCAGCCACAGCACTGGAGATGTTAAAGGCGCATCCAACGCCACCCTTTGATCTGATCATCTCCGATATTTCCATGCCTGGAATGGATGGAATCGCCCTGCTTAAAACGGTAAAATCCCTGTATCCGGCCATTGATTTTATCATTATGACCGCATACACATCTGATTATTCCTACGTCGATATTATGGATGCAGGGGCATCAGATTATTTGAGCAAGCCGTTTAATATTGACGCCGCCCTGGCAAAAATTTCTCGAATTGCCAGGGAGAAAGCGAATCTGCTTAATCTGTACCAAACAAACAACCAATTGTGTGCTGCCATTGAAAAGGCAAACCACCTGGCCCGTCAGGCAAAAGAAACCTCACAGGCTAAAACGTTTTTTTTGGCTTCCATGAGCCATGAGATCAGAACTCCCTTGAACGGAATTGTCGGGTATACGGACATGCTCATGGATACCTCTTTAAACAGGGAACAGATTTCTTTTTTGAAAAATGCCAGAATTTCCTGCGATACGCTATTATCAGTTGTCAATGACATCCTGGATTTTTCAAAGGTTGAATCAGGTAAACTGTCCCTGGAATCCATGGAATTTGATCCGGAAGTTCTTTGTTTCGATACGATTGATGTGATCAGATCCCAGGTGGATGAGTCAAAAATCGAGTTGGGCTGTTCCATTTCCGATGGGGTTCCGGGTATGGTAAAGGGGGATCCCCACCGATTTCGTCAGGTGCTGTTGAATCTGTTGGGTAATGCAGTCAAGTTTACCCAGAAAGGATCCATTACCCTGTCTCTGGATGTTAAAGAAACAAATCTTGATAGGGTTTTACTGATGACGCAAGTTTCAGATACAGGGATCGGTATCTCTTCAGATGAACTGGATATTATTTTCAACCCATTTATTCAGTCGGAAGAGGATATTACAAACCGATACGGTGGAACCGGTCTCGGACTTGCGATCAGTAAAAATATTGCCAAACAAATGGGTGGGGATCTTTGGGTTGAATCTGAAAAACGAAAAGGGTCTATATTTTATTTTTCAGCCTGTCTTGAAAAGGGAACAATCAAAAAAAGTCAGCGGGTTCGACCGGCCGGTCTTAAGGGCAAACATGTTCTGGTCTGCACCCTGGACTCAGATACCTTTGAACTTTTGAACCATGTATTATTAGGTGCCGGAATGCTGGTACATCAAGAATCCTGGGACAAGCTTCATTTGTTAATTTCCACCCGTGAGATTCAAAATTTCGATCTGGGAATAATCGATTTTGGGAAATCAATAAAATCCAATTCACCGGACCTTTCAGATATTTGGGGGAAATTATCTCCCAGAGAATTTCCCTTTGAATGGATTGCCTGTTCCGTACCCTTTCCCGGAATTGCAAAAATGTTTAAAACAGAAGGGTTTAAGGGTTTTTTAGCAAAACCTTTCCGGAAACTGACATTGCTGGAAATGATGGGTTATGTTCTGGGGGCCAAATTTCAGGACAAAGGAAATGGTCTGAACAGTGAATTACTGACAATTCATTCTTTGGCGGAAAATCAAAAATATTCAGTGTCCATTCTCCTTGTGGAAGACAATCCCGTCAACCAGAAGATGACTTGTCTGATGCTATCTAAGGCCGGATATACGGTTACAATTGCCGGAAACGGAAAAGAAGCATTGGAATTGTTTAAAAATAACCTGGGGGGCTATGACTTGATATTGATGGACATCAATATGCCGGTGATGGATGGAATTGAAGCCACCCGGCATATAAGGGCACATGAACTCAAATTCAATCCCGGAGCCAGAATACCCATCCTGGCTTTAACCGCCAATGTCTTGACAGCTTTTAAGCAAAAATGCTTTGGAGCAGGGATGGATGGCTTTCTGACCAAGCCCATCAAACGGGACCTGGTCTTTAAAGCTCTGCAAACCTGGTCCCGTCCAAGGGATTAATTTTTATATCTCTGACCTTATACCGAATCCTTTTAATCAACTGAGGGGTCCTGGTCAGCTGAAGTCTCCTGAATTGCTTTTTCTTTATACTTGCACTCTTTGTTTGGGCATTTTAAAAATTTGCCTTCCCGTTTATTTTCCTTTTCAACCAGAAATACTGAATCACAATCCGGACATTTCTTATTGACTGGCTTGTCCCAGGAGGCAAAGCTACAGTCCGGGTATTTGGAGCAGCCGAAAAAAATCTTTCCCCGTTTGGATTTTTTTTCAACAATGGTTCCTTCACATCCGGGTTCAAAACAGCTCACCCCCGTATCTGTGTCAGAATTTTCCTGACCAACCGACTCGGTATGTTTGCATTCAGGATATCCGGTACAGGCAAGAAACAATCCAAATCGTCCTTCCTTTTGGATCATTGGTTCTTTGCATTTAGGGCAGTCTTTTACCGGGGTATTGTCTTCAAATTTTTCGACAATGGAAATATTGCCCTTCTCATCCCTGAGATAATTACTGGTAAAAGAACAATCCGGGTATCCGGTGCAGGCGAGAAAATGGCCGTTACGACCGATTTTAATATTCACATCCTTTTGACATAAAGGACATGCAATACCAGTGGCAACGCCAACCCCTTTTACGCTGACCATATTTTCCGCTGCATCATCCAGGGTCTTTTTAAAACCGTGGTAAAACTGGGTCAAAAGTTCTACTTCATTTAGCCTGCCACTCTCCACATCATCCAGATTGTTTTCCATCTGGGCTGTGAAAGAAATATCCAAAAGGGTGGGGAAAGATTCGACCAGCAGATCATTTACAATAAATCCCAATTCACTTGGAATAAAATACCGTTTTTCAAGGTCCACATACCCCTTATCCCGGATAACACTGAGAATGGAGGCATAGGTACTTGGTCTTCCGATACCGTTTTTTTCAAGTTCCTTAACAAGGGAAGCCTCTGAAAACCGTGGGGGCGGTTTTGTAAAATGCTGGGCGGGAATAATTTTTTTGGTTTCAAGAACATCTCCCTCTTCAACCACAGGCAAGGTCTGGATGTCATTGTCCGTGGTTTTTTCCTCGGTGGCATATAAATCCATAAATCCAGGGAATCGAACCGTAGAACCGCTCACAGAGAAGGTATAATTTTCTGTTGCTTTGATCATTATGGATTTTTGATCAATTTGAGCCTGGGTCATCTGGGAGGCAACAAATCGTTTCCATATGAGATCATAAAGCTTCAACTGGTCTTCGGATAAAAAAGAGGCAAGCTTCTTTGGGGTATTGAAAACAGATGTGGGTCGAATAGCCTCATGGGCATCCTGAACCTTGTTCTTGTTTTTAAAAATTCTGGGCTGGTCAAGGGCATATGCTTTACCATGTTCGTTTACAATATACTCCAGTGCCTCCTGGGCGGCTTCCGGTGCGATTCGGATGGAGTCTGTACGCATATAGGTGATCAACCCTTCAGGTCCACCGGTATCGATTTCAACCCCTTCATAGAGCTGCTGGGCAACCACCATGGTTTTTTTAGCAGAGAACCTGAGGCGGTTAATTGCATCCTGCTGGAGTTTACTGGTAATAAAAGGAGGCTGGGGATTTTTTTTGATGGTTTTCTTTTTAATCTGTTCAACAACAAAATCAGCAGCCTCTATGTCCGCCAGGACACCCATGGCCTGCGCTTCATTGGTTATTTTTGTTTTTTTGTCATTAATTTTGACCAAAGCGGCATTAAAGGGCGGTGGGTCCTTGGCCAAAAGATCTGCTGTAATAGTCCAGTATTCCTCTGGTTCAAATTTTCTTATTTCCCGTTCACGGTCACAGATTATCTTAACCGTAACCGACTGCACCCTTCCTGCACTTAAACCCCGTTGAACTTTTGTCCACAAAAGGGGAGAGATTTGATATCCCACCAGCCGGTCTAGTTTCCGCCTTGCCTGCTGGGCATCATACTTATCTGTATCCGGAATCAACTCAGTTTCAAGGGCATCGGTAATTCCTTTTTTGGTCAACTCATGGATAAGTACCCGATGAAACACACGCCCCTTTTTCTTGAGGATGTCCATGATATGAAAGGCAATGGCTTCTCCCTCGCGGTCAGGGTCAGGAGCAAGATAAACTTCATCAGCTCCTTTTGCAATTTTTTTCAGGTTTGCAATCACCTTGGCCTTATTGGTGATATTAACATATTCTGCTTTGAAATTATCCTCAATATTAATTCCGAGAGTTTTTATCGGAAGATCTCGGATATGGCCGGCGCTGGCAGCTACATTATAATCTTTTCCGATATATTTTGTAAGGGTTTTGATTTTGGTTGGGGACTCAACAATAATGAGCGGTTTTGCCAATTTTAATCCTCCGAAAGTGAAAAATAATTACCAGGATGCCTCTGAACCATGCCCTTAAGTTCAAGATCAGTCAGATTTGCGGCGACAAGGCCGCTGTCCATCCGGGTTGATTCGATAATCAAATCAATATGTTTAGGGTATGGGTCGAGATGTTTATATACCAATACCTGTTCTTTGTCCATCAAAGGACGCTTTTTTTCTATTTTTTTTCCAGAAGCAGCCATTTGATTGAACAACTGACCCGGGGGAAAAATATGCGCCTGATCAGGCGAATGAATATGAATAAATTGATGAAGTTCATCAAGTATATCATTTTTCGTTTCAACCAATTTTGCTCCCTGTTTTAACAATGAATGGGTGCCGTGGCTTTTTTGGGATTGGATACTCCCGGGTACGGCAAATACCTCTCGGTTATATTCCCCTGCAAGTCTTGCTGTGATAAGAGAGCCACTTCTTTTTTCCGCTTCAACCACAAGGGTGCCGCAGGAGAGACCGGCAATGACACGGTTTCTTATGGGAAAGTTGTGGGGAAAGGGTATTGAATTAATTTTAAACTCCGACATGATGGTGCCAATGTTGCAAATCTGGGTAAACAGCCCTTTATTTTCTTTTGGGTAGATCCTGTTCAAACCGGAACCCAGAACGGCAATGGTTTTACCAGAAGCATTTAAGGCCCCCCTGTGGGCTGCGGTATCGATACCCCGGGCCAACCCGCTGACCACCTGAAATCCATGGTTTGCCATGGAAAAGGCAAGGTGTTCTGCCGTGTTTAATCCATAGGTTGTTGCATTTCTTGACCCGACAATTGAAATACAGGGAGCCGTGTCGTCAAGGGTTCCAACATAGGTCAGATACGGGGGCGGATCAGATATTTCCCTGAGCAGCGAAGGGTAGAAGGAATCTGCAAGGGTGACAATCTTAATTTGATGGCACTTGATCAGATTTAACTCTGCCAAGGCAGATGAACGGTATTTTTTATATCTGCGGATCTCTCGGATCACTGGAAGGGAAATACCCGGTACGATTTCCAGTTGGCTTGTGGAAGCCGTCAATACCTTTTCAGGGGATAAAAATCGGTGAATCAGCCGTTTGTAAAGTTGGTTCCCAAGACCGGGAATCTCCTTTAACAGAAGCCAGGGCAGATATTTGTCTGAAAACAAATCCATTTTGGGATTAAATTACTCAAATTCTTTTAATTTTTCCTGGGCCTTTTCAGCAGCTGGTGAAAAAGGGTATTTTTTGAGAACCGATTTCAAATAGTGATTGGCCCGGTTTACATCATCCATTGACAGATAGGCATATCCGATTTTTAATAGAGCATCGGGAACCTTTTCTGCTTTTGGATATCTTTTTACAAGATCCTTGAATACCGTGACAGCCTTTTTGTACTGGCCGGAAGAATAATGACACTCTCCCAGCCAATACATGGCGTTATCTGCCAGACTGTGTTTGGGGTGCTGCTGAATAAAGGTTTCAAACAATTGTGCCGCATTGGTTAAATCACCTTCTAACAAAAGGCTTCTTGCTTTATGATATAATTGTGATGGCTCGGTATATGCGATCTGGTAGATAACCGGCTTCGGATTTACCAATAGTTTTTCAAGACCGGATATTTTTTTTTCCAACACTAAAACTTCATCTTCTAACACAGAAATACGCTGGTTCTCATTGTTCTGTGTTGGCACTTGTTCTTTTTGTGCGTCAGCCGCTTCATCTTGATCCGCCCTATCTTTATTCTCATCTGGCTGAACCAAACTCTCATGGGCAGATATATCCGCTTCTTTTTTGAAAAAATCAAAGGTGCTGCAAGAAAAAAGGGCAATACTGCACAGGCTAAGAAGAATACTTGCAAAAATAATATGTTTTACCGGAGCCATCACTTAGACCTTTGGTTTACCCTTTGTTATGGGCTGCAAGAACAACAGGGCTTGCAATAAAAACAGATGAATATGTACCGATAAGAACACCGATAATCATGGCAAATGCAAAATTATGAATGATCTCACCCCCCAGGAAAAACAGCGCCAAAAGAACAATTAAAGTTGTCGTGGAGGTTAAGATAGTCCGTGACAAGGTTTCATTGATACTTTTATTAAACACTCCGGGCAATGCTTGTTTGGATTCAACGCCTTTTACATTTTCCCTGATTCTGTCAAACACAATGATCGTATCATTCAGAGAATAGCCGATGATCGTCAGCAGGGCGGCAATAATCGGAAGGGAAAAATCCAGATTCAAAAGGGAAAAAATCCCAACGGTTATGAAAACATCATGGACCAGGGCCACAATGGCACCCATGGCATACTTAAGCTTGAGGGTCCAGAAAATGGCCAGGGTTACCACCAAAGCCGCGCCAATTAAAAAGGGCATGCTGACATTAAAGATGGATAAAAAATAAACCGCAGTCATCAATGCACCGGCTGTGACACCGGAAAGCATCCATTTTAATTCAAACCGTCCTGAAATATAAATGGTGATAAAAAGCAAGGAATAAAAAATGGCCAGAAGCGCACTCTTTTTCAGATCCTCACCCACCTGGGGACCCACCATTTCTACCCGGCGAATACTAGGGGCAATACCTGTTGCTTTTTCAACCCCTTTTGAAATCCTGTCCGCAAGGTTATTTCCCATTGTATCAGAACTGGTGGTACGGATGAGATATTCATTATCCTGGGGCTGTCCGAAATTTTGAACAGAAGTGTCCTTGAGTCCAAGATCTGCCAATCCGTTTCGAATATCTGAAACAGATACGGTTTGTGAAAATTTGACCTGGACAAGTGTTCCTCCCACAAAATCAATGCCGTAATTGGGTCCCTTATGCATAATAAGTGACCCGATACAGACAATGATGAGTATCAAGGAGAAGGCAAATCCTATTTTTTGTTTCCCCAGGAAGTCTATGTTTATATCAGACTTGATAAGCTGCATTATAATAAAATTCCTTTATATACTGAGTGTTGATGTCTTTTTATGGCGTAATAAAAAATCAAAAATACTTTTGGAAAGAACCAGGGCTGTAAAAAGACTGGCAACAATTCCAAGGGCCAGGGTGACGGCAAATCCCTTGATGGGACCTGTGCCAAACTGAAACAATACAATGGCGACAATCAATGTGGTCACATTGGCATCGACAATGGTCAGAGCGGCTTTGTCAAATCCGGCATGGACCGCAGCAAGCGCAGTTTTTCCCGAACGAAGTTCTTCTCTGATCCTTTCATAAATAATTACATTTGCATCAACAGCCATACCAATGGTGAGAATGATACCGGCGATACCCGGAAGGGTGAGGGTGGCGCCAAAGGCAGCAAGCCCGCCGCCGATAAGGATAATATTCACAATCAAGGCAAGATCGGCAATTATACCCGAACCTTTGTAGTAAACCACCATGAACAGGATAATCATGATACCACCCGCCACCATGGACAACAATCCCATTCGAACAGAATCCGCCCCCAGTGTCGGTCCCACGGTACGCTCTTCAATAATATTAACGGGAGCCGGAAGGGAGCCTGCCCTCAATGCAATGGCAAGATCCTTGGCTTCCTCTGTGGTAAATCGGCCTGTAATTCTGGCCTTACCCCCTGCAATCCTATCCTGGATAACAGGCGCCGAATAAACGGTTTTGTCCAAAACAATGGCAAGGCGTTTGTTAATGTTTGCACCGGTAATTTTATCAAAGAGTCTGGCCCCTTTTCGGTTAAATTCTATACCGATCTGGGGTTGCTGGAACTGATCAAATTCGATCCTCGCATCAATTAAAAGGCTACCATCCAGAAGCACCTCCTTTTTAATCAGAAAAGGAACTTTTGTAACGTTTCCTGTGGAAGGGTCCAGTTTGTTCTGAAAAAGAACTTCTGTACCAAAAGGAGTCGTACCCTTAAGGGCACTGGCCACATTTCCATCGTCATCGACTATCTGGAAGGTCAATTGGGCTGTTTTTCCGATAAGGTCCTTAGCTCTGTCAGGGTCACTGATACCAGGCAGTTGGAGAAGGATTCTATTGTCCCCCTGCATCCGTATATCGGGTTCGCTGACACCAAATTCATCAATTCTGTTCCGTATGGTCTCCAAGGCCTGTTCAGTGGCCATTTTCTTGATAGATGCCATCTCGGCATCGGGCAAACTCATGATGTAGCTGAATTCATTGGCCGTTGGGGTAGGAGAGGGAATTAACAGGTTCGCAAAGTTCTCGGAAATAATTTTTTCAAAGCCTTTTTTATTTTCTTCACCCGAGAGTATGGCCTTAATGGTATTATCCTTCTGACGAACAATTCCAAGATGTTTAATGCCGGCATCTCTAAGTTCTATTTTTATCTCATGGATGGTTCTTTCCATTTCTGCTTCAACTGCTTTTTCATTTTGAACTTCCAACACCAGGTGCATGCCTCCCTGGAGGTCAAGTCCCATGGCAATTTTTTTATGGGGCCAGGTGTTGAAAAATGTCGGCACAAGACAGACAACCGCAGCAACGATAATACCCAGGATAAATAAGCGTTTAAAGGTAAATAGTTTCAATCTAAAGACTCCTAATGGATTTATTTTTTCTTTTTGTCTGATTTCTGGGCAGAATCAGTATCAGTGATCTGGGCTGCAACATTTCCACGGGAAATTTTGATTTTAATTTTTTCAGCAATCTCAAGGCCGATGGTGGTGTCATCAATGGAGACAATCGTACCGTAGATCCCACCTGAGGTTATAATCCGGGTCCCTTTATTGAGATTAGCAATCATCTCTCTGTGTTCTTTTGCTTTTTTCTGCTGGGGTCTTATCAAAAGAAAATAAAAAATGGCAAACAAAATAATGATGGGTAAAAATCCGGCGATTCCGCCTGCCTGTCCTCCAGTTGTTCCAGTTGCTCCCATTGCGTATGCTGTGCTAATCAAAGTACTCCTCCTTCATGTTAATAAAATATTGTGAGATTTATGTATCAGTTAATTTTTTTTGCAGGAATCCAGATGTTTTTTCCATCAAACTGAATTTTGTCTACATTGTTATAATTAATTTCTTCAAGCAGGGTAAACACGGTATCCATATTATAAACCACTATTTTGCTCAAAGGCTCTAACAGGTTGATATTCTCGGCAACCTCTTTTTCAATCAGGTTATAGATAATCACCATGGTTTCAGAAAATTTTAAAACTTTGCCTACACCTGTGCTAAACCCCCTTATCCCAGGTTCGTCTGCCTTTGATTCAACCTGGATATCCTTTAGGGCATAGTATTCTTTTAAAATATTGAAATGGATATTCCATATATTGTCGCCGGGTTGCACCACATGGATGCCATACTCCCTGATTGTCTTGGGTACTATTTGTCCAGAAGCGGAGATTTCTTCCTGATAGACCTCTCCGCTTTTGGTAAATGCTTTTTCAAGAATTTCCCGCATGGAAACCTTTGAACCGCCAATAATAAAGGATTCATCTGATTTGACAATCATATCCAAACTTTTTTGAATCCCAACTTTCTTTTTTCTGGCCTCCATCAATTCTTTAAGTGGCTTGTCCTTTTTCAGATTTTTATAATCAATGGTCGGTGCAACATTGATCTCCCCTTTGACAATCCCTTTATCCTCATTCTGTGTTAGATTGTCCGGTTTGGTAATGGGCAACAAAACAGGGTCGGATCCTTCCGAAACCTCTATTTTCTTATTCGAATAATCATCGGATTTTTCCCTGGGTGTGAAGGTGAACCAGCCCACAATAACAGCAATGATGACAATCGTTATTATTATTTTAGTCTTTGGTTTGTCTTTTCCCCTTGTCAGGACCATTCTTATCCTTTTAACCATCTATTTGAAATTGATTTTTTTACACAAAAGATCCGGTGATGTCAAGAAAGCTGCAAAATAGACTTTATAATTGGCCGGAAATCTGGCTTTGTCCGGAAACCATTTCAGGATCGATTTCAATGGTGATCACAACCTTTCTTTTTGATTCCATCTCAATGAGTTCCTCACGTTTTTTATTTAAAATGTAGTAGGCAACTTCACTGGGTAAAACGCAGGTGACCTGACTGATCTCAGATTTTATGGTCTTGAGGTTCAATTGTCTTAGAAACGCCATACCCTGGGTTTCCACCGAGGGAGTCATTCCCCTTCCATTGCAGTGTTTGCAGGGTTCATAACTACCATAGGTAATGGAATGGCGTATCCTTTGCCGGGACATTTCAAGCAGGCCAAAGGTGGTTATACCCCCAACTTTTGTTTTGGCTTTGTCCACTTTTAAAAATTTTTTCAAACTTTTGGTGATTTCAGCCTTGTGCTTTCGTTCTTTCATATCAATGAAATCCACCACAATCAATCCGCCCATGTCCCTCAATCGTAGCTGTCTGGCGACTTCCTCCGCTGCTTCCAGATTGGTGTGAAAGGCGGTTTCCTCTATGTTTTTCTTTTTGGTGGATTTACCGGAATTTACATCTATGGTGACCATGGCCTCGGTCTGTTCGATGACAATGCATCCTCCGGATATGAGAGAAACTTCTCTTTTATATATAGATGAAATCTGTTCCTCCAGCTGATATTTGCTGAAGATTGGTTTTTCACCCTTAAACAACTTTACAATATTTTTTTGTTTGGGGGCAATCAGTTGTATAAAATCCTGGACCTCCTTGAAGGTATCAGGACAGTCAATGAGAATTTCGGTAATATCTGTAGTAAAATAATCTCTAAGAGACCTGACAGCAAGGGTCTGTTCCCTGTAAAGAAGGGAGGGTGACTTATCCTTCATGGCCCGTTTGTCGATGTCTTTCCAGACACGCATCAAATATTTTAAATCTGCGGTGAGCATGGTTTTTGTGGCATTTTTTCCGGCTGTTCGAACAATCATCCCAAATCCTTCGGGGATTTTTATGTTTTTCAGGATACCAACCAACCGTTTCCTTTCCTCTTCCTCATCGATTTTTCTGGAAACTCCTTTGGTTGTGTTACCGGGCATAAGAACACCAAACCGACCTGGAAGAGAAATAAAGGTGGTGAGCATTGCCCCTTTCTGGTTGATGGGGTTTTTTGTCACCTGAACAATCATTTCCTGGCCTTTTTTAATCAGATTAAAAAGTGCCTTGTCCTTTGTTTCCACATCCTGGAAGTAATCACTATGGATTTCGTTCTTCTGCAAAAAACCATTTTTTTCAGCCCCATAGTCAACAAAAACTGCCTGGAGACTCGGTTCAACCCGGGTAACAATCCCTTTATAAATGTTGCCTTGGGTCACCTGCCTGGCAGCGGTTTCTATGTGAAATTGATCCAATTTGTTGTCAACGATAGTCGCAATTCTGTTTTCATCCGGGTCAAGTGCGTTGATTAGAATTTTTCTGTTCATAAATTTACTCTTTGTTTCTAAAGTTTGGTTGATACATGGACCGTTTCAAGAATAGTGGATTCTAAGAATACCTAATAAATTGAAACAGGCAAGTCAAATTTTTTATTTTCCAATGCCCTGGGAATAAAATCCCGGTAACATTGTTTTTTGCTTTAGGATATCAAAATAGGTCAGGATCCGTTCAACATAGTGAATCGGTTCCCACCCCCTTGCATATCCGTGTTTGGTTGTTTTAAAATATCGAGATTTAGATAACAGGGGCAAGGTTGCTTTCAGGCTTTGCCAATTGGTTGGATCCAGTCCCTTACTTTCGGCAATTTTCAGGGCATCTTGTACATGACCGTATCCAACATTATAGCTTGCCAGGGAAAATAGCATCCGCTGATAATCATCTTCGATATGACCGAATTTCTGGTACATTTTATCCAGGTATTTTATACCGGCCCTGATGCTCTGGGTCGGGTTCAGTCGATTGGTGATTCCCATTTCCTCAGCCGTTTCCCGGGTCACCTGCATCAATCCCCTGACATTGGTAAAACTTCTGGCCTTGGGATTAAAATGGGACTCCTGGTAGACAACCGCCGCAACAAGCCGCCAGTCAAATTTGTATCGATCAGATTCTTCCATGATCACTCGTTTATATTTGGGCAGCCGGGTTTGAATTCGCTCATGGAACTTTTTTAACTCGTAGATATCCACATCCTGGGCATTTTCATAATATTTATCCGTAATTTTTTTTAAAATACCTGTCTGGTTTGCATAGAGGAGAAAACGGTTGATTTCAACAATCATGTCGATATCATTTTTGCGGACAGCCCAGGCAAGGGACTCTTTTTCCTGAATGGGAATTCCAATCCTGATATCAGGATAGTATCGTTGATTTAAAAGGGCTATGTTGGAATCAGCAATTGTAAATCTGATCTCCCGTTTATCAACCATGGCAATGAGATTCTCTGTGGGAATATTGTCATGGAGAATATAATTAAAATCAATTCCAGATCCCTTTATCTGTTCAAGACGGGAATGGTAAGAGGTTCCCCTTCTAACATGGATGGTTCTATACATCAGGTCTTCACTGTTTTTTGGGCCAAATACCAGATTATGGTGAATGATGCGTTGCTGGATGGTCATATAGGGAATTGAAAAAGAGACATCTTCCAGCCGTTCCTGGGTGATGGCAAGTCCGGCCGCGATAAAATCTCCCTTACCCTGGTCAAGATAGGCAAACATATTGTTCCAACCCGGTATCACAATATCCAATTCAACATTCAGATATTTGGCAAATTCCATTGCCAAATCATATTCAAACCCTGTTGGATTTCCTTCATAATAGTAATAAGTGTTGATAGAATTGGCAGTGATCAGTCGAAGCTTTCCAGTCTGTCGTATCCTCTCCACCGTACCCGTGACATTTCCCAAATTTTGCTTATAAATTAAAATAAAAACAAAGACAAAGCATAAAATGAGCAGATGAAGTAAAATAAAATATTTTCTTAACAATTGTCTCATATATTTGTTTTATCTGCTGGTTTTACGGGTATCACTTCTATTTTATCAACAATTTGATATCCCCGGGGTAGTTTTTTCCCTCTGTATCCGCGCATTCCTGTATAATCTATTTGATTTCCGGGGTTTAACCTAAGAAAATGTTTGCCTGAATGTATAACAAGGTTAGAATTCAAAGGCAATATTTTTAGAAGCTTTAGTTTTTCAGGGTCATCTGAATCCAGTTGTTTTTTCGGTATGGTAATAATCTTATTCCCTTGACCTTTTTTTAATTTGGGCAATTGATTTGCAGGAAAAATCAAGAGCCTCCCCTGGCTGGTAATGGCAACAATACGATCTGTTTCAAGATCAGGAACCTGCTCCGGCGCTAAAAGATGAAATCCTTTTTTTATAGATATAACCGCCTTGCCATTTTTGTAAGTGGTCAGAAAATTTGAAAATTCGATGACAAATCCACAGCCGTTATCCGAGCCCACAAGGAATAGGTCCTCATTGTCCCGGGATAACATGAAAGGAATTGTAACATCCGGCTGTAGGGATAAATGTCCGGTTAAAGGTTCCCCATTACTCCTTGCCGACGGCAGGGCATGGGAAAACAGCATATAACTTCTGCCGTAATTATCCAGGAAGACTACTGGTTTATCACTTTTTGTCCGAAGAAAGCTCATCAGTGCATCCCCGGATTTGAACTTGACCTTGGCGGGATCGATATCATGTCCCTTGGCAGAGCGGATCCAACCGTTTTGGGACAAAATAATGGTAACCGGTTCAATGTCAAGTATATCAGTTGCTGAAAATGCCTCGGCTTCCTGTCTTTCCTTGATGGGAGATCTGCGCTTATCCCCATATTTTTTGGCATCCGATTTTATTTCATCGATCATATAAGCTTTGAATGCTTCTTCGCTGCTTAGAAGCTTTTCAAGTATAGTTTTTTGTGCATCAAGCTCTTTGATTTCTGAAAGAAGTTTTATCTCTTCAAGTTTTGCCAACTGCCGTAATCGGATCTCGAGGATAGCTGTGGCCTGTATTTCAGATAGATTAAAAACCTTGATCAATTTGTTTTTCGGCTTGTCCGCAGTCCTGATGATGTGGATGACCTCATCAATATTCAGATAGGCGATCTGAAATCCTTCAAGTATATGGAGACGGGTACAAATCTTCTCCAGGCGAAACCTAAGTTTTCTTTTAACGGTATCGGCTCTGAATCTGAGCCACTCTTTCAAGAGGGTTAATAGATTTTTAACCTCAGGTCTCCCATTGATTCCAATCATATTCATATTGACGGAATAGGATCTTTCAAGGTCTGTTGAGACAAACAGATGGTCCACCAACGCTTCATAGTCAATTCGGTTTGATCTGGGAATTACCACGAGCCGTGTGGGTTCCTCATGGTCGGACTCATCACGTATATCACTGACCATGGGAAGTTTTTTGGCTTCCATCTGGGCAGCAATCTGTTCATAAATTTTTTCCGTTGATGAATGGAAGGGCAGGGCACAAAAAACAATTTCCCCATCCTCAATCTGGTAGGTTGCCCTCAACTTTATCCGACCAGTTCCTGTTTTATAGGTTTGCTGAATTTCAGAAACCGGGGTTATAATTTCAGCATCCGTGGGAAAATCCGGCCCTTTGATACATTTACAAATTTCATCAATATTGGCATTTTCATTTTCGATCAGATGAATCAATGCCTTTGCAACTTCCCTCAGATTATGGGGGAGCATACTGGTGGCCATTCCCACTGCAATGCCTGTGGTTCCATTGAGCAACAGGTTGGGCAGTCTGGCCGGCAGCAGGGTGGGCTCCTTTAAGGTACCGTCAAAATTGGGTCGCCAGTCGCAGGTCCCTAGGTCCAGTTCGTCCAGCAAGATATCGGCATATTTTGAAAGCTTGGATTCGGTGTACCGCATGGCTGCAAAGGATTTGGGATCATTTGGATCTCCCCAGTTTCCCTGGCCGTGCACCAAGGGATACCGAAGGGAAAAAGGCTGGGCCATCAACACCATGGCTTCGTAACATGCAGTATCGCCATGGGGGTGAAATTTACCCAATACATCCCCCACTGTTCTGGCAGATTTTTTAAACTTGGCCGTTGAAGAGAGTCCCAGCTGGCTCATGGAATAAACAATTCGCCGCTGGACCGGTTTTAATCCGTCCCCGATGTGGGGCAGGGCCCTGTCCAAAATCACATACATGGAATAGTTTAAATAGGCTTTCCGGGTAAACTCCTGGAAAGGGATTTTTTCATACTCTTCTATGACGGAAGGAAGGGTTTCTTTCATTATTCTATCTCTTTGATATTGCCTTCGGTTTCAATCCATTTTTTTCTATCTTTTGCCCTTTTTTTCCCAAGAAGCATATCCATAATTTCATAGACCTGCTCTTCAGATTCAACAGATCCGTCATTGATGGACAATTGAACCAGCCGTCTTGAATCCGGTGCTATAGTGGTTTCCTTGAGCTGGGCAGGATTCATTTCCCCCAACCCCTTGAATCGCTGGATATTGATTTTTTTGTTACCCTTCCTGCGTTCAACCTTTTTTATAATCGTGTTTCTTTCTGAATCATCCAGGGCATAAAACACCTCTTTGCCCACATCAATTCGATACAAGGGCGGCATGGCAATAAAAACATGACCTTTTTTCACAATTTGGGGAAAATGTCTTAAAAACAGGGCACAAATAAGGGTGGCAATGTGCAACCCGTCTGAATCGGCATCAGCGAGGATACAGATTTTATTGTACCTGAGTTTTGAAATGTCATTTTCTCCGGGCATTACCCCCAAAACCTGGGTGATATCCCTTATCTCACGGGATTCAAGGACGGCTGAGGGTTCTACATCCCAGGTATTGAGTATTTTGCCCCTAAGGGGCATGATGGCCTGGAACCTTCTGTCCCTTGCCTGTTTGGCAGACCCGCCGGCGGAATCCCCCTCTACAAAAAACAACTCCCGCCTTTCCTGATCATCACTACTGCAGTCTGAAAGCTTGGCAGGAAGCGTGCCTCCGTTGGAGGCCCTTTTTTTGGGAACTTTTTTTGCTTTTTTAACCCTGTTTTTAGCATGCTCAATGGCAAGGGCTGCCAGAGCTTCACCAAAGGCAACATTCTGGTTGAGCCATAGACTGAAGGCATCCCTTACCTGAAGGTTGACCAGGTTGGCACAATGACGGGAAGATAGCCGTTCTTTGGTTTGGCTTGAAAACTGTGCTTCGGAAAGTTTTACGGACAATACATAACCCACATGGTGCCAGATATCTTCCGGAGCAAGGAATAATCCCTTGGGCAAAAGATTTCTGAATTTACAAAACTCCCTGACAGATTCCAGTAATCCGGATCGAAACCCGTTGACATGGGTACCCCCAAGATTTGTGGGGATCAGATTGACATAACTTTCCTCAACATTATTTCCCGATTCTTTTCCCCAGTTTATGGCCCAGGCCACCTCAAAGTCTTCATTGGTGCTTTTGCCGGTAAAGGGGTCAGGAAAAATACATTTTTTCCCCTCGAGATGTTCAGCAAGATATTCATCCAGTCCATGGTCATAGTGCCAACTTTTTTTTTCATTACTGACTTCATCAAAAAAACTTGTTTTCAACCCCTTACACAAAACAGCCTTTGATTTAAGGGATGTTTCAATGGCTGTTTTTGAAAAATTAGGAATATCAAAATAAGAAATATTGGGATAAAATTTTAAAGAGGTGCCGGTACTCTTTTTTCCAACGGTTCCGAGAATTTCAAGATCCTGGGTTTTAAATCCGTCTCCAAACTGGATCCCAAATATTTGACCATCCCTTTTAATAGTGATTTCCAGATTGGAAGACAGGGCATTCACTACGGAAACGCCGACTCCGTGGAGACCGCCTGAAAAAGCATAATCCTTGTTGGAAAACTTGGCCCCGGCATGGAGTTTTGTCATAATCAGTTCAACACCGGAAATACCCTCGTTGGGATGGATATCGACCGGCATGCCCCGACCATTGTCTGTCACAACAATGGCATTGTCCTTTGTCAGTACCACGTCTATGGTGCTTGCAAAACCGGCAATGGCCTCGTCCACACTATTGTCAATGACCTCAAAGGCCAGGTGATCCGGGCTTGTGGTGTCTGTATACATGCCGGGCCTGCGCTTAACCGGATCCAATCCCTTGAGAACCTCAATGGAATCGGCCTTGTAAGAGCCAGCATGCCTTTCTTTGTCAGCGTTTTGATCAAATAACGTCATAAATTATTCTATTGCACAATACAGGTTAAATCTTTATATTTGGTTTTGAACAATTTCATATAGCACTTTTATTTGTAAATGTACAAACTGGAAAAAACATATCACCATGACATCCTCAAAAATTGCTTTCAGTTTTAACGATTTTGAATCATCCTGGGATACCCTTGATGAAGCATCCAAGTCTGAAGTTGTTGATCAAGCAGGACTTCTTTCTCCTTCTCTTGGAATTCTTCCGATCTTAGAGGGGATCATATCTTTTCATTTTGATGTCCGGTCTAAAGCCAGAAAAAACCTTGAGATCATTATAGATACTATTCAACAGCAAACAAATAATCCAGAGGATACAAAGGCTTATTTAACAGGTATTAAGACCTCTGCTGTGGTATCCGCAAGAATTTATCAGAAAATCAGACCTGAGATGCCCTTTAATGAAATGGTCTTTTTGTTACAAGCCCTGCTCAAACTCGGGGACCAGGGCGCTTATTTTGCATTTAAGGCCTTTTATAAGGACCAGGTAAGTTTGGATTCGCTGAAGAAAGTAATTCAATCCATGGGTCAGTCAGAGCGGCTTGCCTTTGTTGACCAATACCTCCAGGCAATACCTGCTGATCGGTTAAAATTTGGCAAACTTTTTAAAAATATATTAAGCACCATCACCCACAGGGAGCCTGTGGTTACATTTTATGCCAGTTTATTTGACCGTCAACGGGATGCAGACCCATTTTTAAACAATATTAACTTTAAGTTAAGAGATCCTGAAACTTTCATCAAAAATGAGATTAGATCTGAGTCTCCGGCTGTAAAAATTGCGGGTTTGAAAGCCCTGTCGCTGATTCAGACCAAAATTTCAGATCAATTACTTTTGGAAGCCATTGAAGATGGTGTGAAAAAGATCAGAATGGCCGTCTATAGCATCATTGAAAACTCTTCCATGGGGCTTTATCCCGAGTTGTTTGAACCTGTTCTGAAACATTTTTATCACTGCGACCGCCATGAAGCCATTGCGGCATTCAAGGCGCTTACAGTAACCGGAAAAGTGCCTGTACACAGGCTTTTTCAAATCATTCGGAACACCTACCCTGAAATCATGCCATTCATCCATATTGAAATAGCATCATTGTCCAGAATCTCCTTTTTTGTAATCCAAGACATTGCATTGAACAAGCAAAACTATCAAACTGACAATTTTGATATAAATCTTGCCTGCATATTGGGTATGATCAAAAAAAGACCCGAACGGGTTGTAAAAACAATCAATGGGCAGGAAAAAATATCCGGTAAAAGGTTAAAAAATGATGTTGTAAAATTTATTATCAAAACCAAAAAACTATTATCAAAAGAGAAAGAAAATATCGAGGCACCGTTTGAAGCCCTATTGGCTCAATTTAAAAACAGGGCGTCAATGGCTAAAAAGCCAAAAAACTTGTTTGCATCGGTTTTTCAAAACCCTGTTAAAAAAAAAATTGAAGACTTTATGCAGAATCGGCCCGTTAAATCCATTGATTTTACAGACCATACCTTTGAAAATGAAATCCTTTCCGGGTTGGAATTTTCAGCCTCAGACCTGTTCTTTAATGGGGCTGTCTTTGAAAACTGTGATCTTTCAGCCGCATGTTTTCGGAAGGCAATCTTTAAAAACACTCTTTTTCATACGGTTAACATGGATGGCAGCGTCTTTGATAATATCAATTTTGACAATGCCGTGTTTATTAATGTCAGTGCCCGGAAAACCGTGTTTAAGAATTGCAGTTTCCAGGGTGCTTGTCTGTATAATTGTAATTTTAACCAGGCTGAGTTAACAGATGCGGTTTTTATTGATGCCACACTCGCCAAAATCTCTTTTGGAAATACGCAATTATCCTGGGCATCTTTTGCTCATTCAAGGATATCAGCGGTTTCCTTTGCAACAGCCCACATTAATCAGGCAGATTTTTCATGGGTAAGGGCAAGATTCAGCCGGTTTCCATCCTATGCAAGGGCGGTGATAAGGACCGAAGAAATAGATTACAATGATCGGCACTATCAACTGGGTTTTAATGATCTGCCCGGAATTGAAAAAAATATTGTCTCGGAAATCAACATGCTGATTTTCTGTGAATTTATCCACTATGGCGAAACAAAATTTCTGGATCAGAACAAACTGAGTCTTTTAACCGCCTTTGATATTTTTAAGTCTTCCCAGGCTGATTTTTTCCAAATCATTCCCCTGCTCATCCACGAAAATTTTGAATTTTGCGAGACAGGTCCCATACACAGCAAAACCCCCTGTGGCATAGCCGATTATCTGCCTTCCAACCAGACCGTGCAAATCTGTGAAAAATATACGGGGAAAAACAAATTCAAAGTCAGAAGAAGCCTGACGCCTTCTATTGAGGGGCTTTTTACCATGGGGAGCATTGGGTCGCTTGCCCAAACATTTGAATCGGATATTGATTATTGGGTCTGTATAAATGAGAATTTAATGGACAATGACTCTCTTGAGCGTCTAAAAAAAAAAGTTATTCTCCTTGAAACCATGGCATGGAACAAATTTAAGACAAGGGTAACCTTTTTTATTGTGGATATCCTGAAGGCCAAGCATAATGATTTTGGCGGATCCACCCAGGAAAGTTCAGGATCTGCCCAGTCAAGACTTTTGAAAGAAGAATTTTATCGAACCATGATTCATGTGGCCGGGAAATTACCGCTGTGGTCTGTTCTGCCCACAACCATAAGCCTTAATTACTACAATATAATTTTGGAACGTATCGGCCGCTTCCCAGGGTCCCACCGATATATGGACCTAGGAGATATCCACGCCATTCCAGTGAATGAATACTTTGGTGCTTCCATATGGCAGATGTTCAAATGGTTGAAAAGCCCGTTTAAATCTGTCATAAAAATGGCTTTGCTTGAAAAATATATCCATGCCTATGGAAAAGAATCCCTGTTGTGCAATCAATACAAAAACGAATGGATGAATTCAGGCAGTCATCTCAAATTGGCCCAGAACGATTCTTATATCATTTTATTGAAACATCTGATCGACTATTATCATCAAAATAACGACACCTCTTCAGTCAATTTGCTGCTAACCTGTTTTTTTCTTAAACTTGAGATTTTAAAACAAGAGGAAATCAACAATACTGTATTTGGCCTAAGAAAAATTTTGTTGGAAAAATGTTTGGAAGAATGGGGATGGGACCTAAATCGTATTTTTGAAATAGGTAGATATAAAGAGTGGCCCTATGGAAGCATCCAAAGGCTTTCCACCACCCTTGAACAATATATGCAGACCAAATTCACCCAGGTTAAGCAGCAGTTTGAAAATCAAACAAGGGGCAGATTGATGATTTCAGACGAAGACCGGGAGGTGCTGGAACGTAAGGTTGATATCGTCTTTTTAGAAAAACCCCATAAAATAAAAAAGATTCTTTTGGCCTCCAGAGGTGATCAGCATTTTGAGCGGCTGCATTTAAAGCACATCCCAAAGCCCGAGAGTCCGAGCAGGTGGGAACTGTTTCATAAAAACTTAAAAATCCACCAGGATGACTCTTTTACCAAGGCCGATTCCATTGAGGAGATCGGCGCATGGCTAATTAACAACAGCCTTTATACGAACCACTCCATGATCAATCTGGTACCCAATCCCACGGTGGTTACCCATGAGGATGTTGAGAAACTTTTCAAAAACATGTATGATTATTTTAATCCTACCGTAAAAAAACAGGTCCATTTTAGTGAATTGCGCAAGGGAAACCCTAAAATTGTCTGTCTGTTTATTTCCATCAATTTTTACGTTGCCAAGCAACAGTCCAACATCTCAGACTATTGTGCCATATATATTAATTCCTGGGGGGAGATGTATTGTAGATCCTCCCAGTGCAAAGTATTCTCCTCCATGGATACTGCTAAAGTTGATATTCTTAACACCCTCGTCATTAAAGAATTTCCTTTGAATACGGCCTTTTATTTTGCAAAAGGAATGGCCAGATAACAATAAATAACAATGCTTATGTCATTTTACTGATAAAATTCTTTTACTATTTCTAGCGCTTTTTGGGGATCATCCAGAACATGGAAAAGGTCAAAATCCGGGGACGAAATCATCCCATTGGCCATCATTGGGCCCTTTATCCACTGGATCAAGCCGTTCCAAAATTCTGAACCGATTAGGATGACAGGCATCTGGCGAATCCTTTTTGTCTGTATGAGGGTTATGGTTTCAAATAATTCATCCAGAGTCCCAAATCCGCCAGGCATTATAATATAGGCCTGTGCATATTTTATAAACATTACCTTGCGTACAAAAAAATAATTAAATTCAATCTGTTTGGTGGTATAGGAATTACCTTTTTCCTCAAAGGGCAGGTTTATATTTAACCCGATCGAGTCAACGCCTTCACCAATGGCTCCTTTGTTAGCAGCTTCCATAATGCCGGGGCCTCCGCCGGTAATAACAGCATATCCTGATTTTGCGAACAGAGCTGCCACCTCCCGGGCTTTCTTATAATAGGGGGCATTAGATTCTGTTCTGGCGGATCCAAAGATAGAAACGGCTGGGCCAAGTGAATGCAACGCATCAATGCCTTCGACAAATTCACCCATGATCTTGAACAATCGCCAGGATTCACCGCTTTTGAAATCATTGATGGGATATTTGGACTGGTTCATTTGGTTTTTCATGGAATAAAAGCTCCGTAAGTTAAGTGATTTATAGAAATCAAACTGGTAAAAAATACAAAAATATGGTAAAGGATATATACAATTATATTAGCCTTTCAACCAGTTTGGTGCGTCAATTATACACATTGTTGCAGATCGGTTGCACATTGACTTTTCCAACTGAAAGATATAAAAAAAAGAAAAATTTTGATAGAAAGAAATTAGAGTGAATGAAATTAAATTATTTTCTCAGCAAACCATTGTAATAAATGAACTGGGAATGCATGCAAGACCTGCCGCAAAAATTGCTCAAATGGCCATGGAAAGTGTAGGTGAAATCAGGCTTTTCAATGGAAATTCAGCCGTGGATGCTTCAAGTATTATTGATATTTTGACCCTAGGTGCCGCAAAAGGCTCCCACATCTCAATTCAGGCCGAATCTGATGAAGATAAAGAGATTGTGGGTCAAATTAAAGCATTTTTTGATATTGGTTTTGGAGAATTAAACAATGAATGAGACCCTGTCCGGTCAGATGACAATCAGAGGCATCAGCGGATCCCCAGGGATTTGTATCGGTAAGGCATATATTGTTGACCGCGAAGGGGTCAACCTCATCAAACGGTATCCTGTCAGCGAGTCCATGGTTCCGTCTGAAATCGCTCGGTTTAAAAATGCCGTAACAAAAGCAAAAAATGATCATGCAAAGGTAATAGAGTCCCTTGATCATGACCTGGGTGAGAACTTAAATATCCTTGAAACTCACATGGTTTTGTTCAAGGACAAGATGCTTTACGGCAAGACCATTGAGACCATTTCCAGAGACAAGATAAACGCTGAGTGGGCTTTGCGCAAAGTTTCCACCCAAGTAAAATCCATGTTCCAGCAGATAGATGACCAATACCTGAAAGACCGGGTAAATGATATTGTCCAGGTCTCTGATAAGATCATGTCCCACCTTGTCGGGGCCCAGGATATAAAAATCAGGGATATTAACAAACGGGTTATTCTTGTTGCACACGACCTGTCACCAGCCGATGCCAGCCAGATTCAACTGGAAAGTATCAAAGGATTTGTGACGGATAGGGGAGGAAAAAACTCTCATACCAGTATTGTTGCTAAATCACTGAAGATTCCGTCGGTCCTGGGTTTGGGCAGGGCAACGGTTAGCATCAATAATGATGACATTCTCATTGTGGACGGCTCTTCGGGTATCATAATTGTCAATCCGGAAGAAGATACCCTGTTTAAATATGAAGAACGTATGGCCCGGTTTGAAGCATATCGGGCGGATATTGAACGGGACAGCCATTTACCCGCCGTCACCCGGGACGGGATCAGCCTCAATCTAATGGCCAATATTGAACTGGTTGAAGAGGTTGTCTCTGCCAAGGATAACGGGGCAAATGGTGTTGGCCTTTTCAGAACGGAATTTTTATATCTTGATCTGAAACGGTTTCCCACGGAAGATGAACTGCTCAAAAAATACAAAGAATTGGTCGAGCTGATGAATCCGGAACCTGTCACCATCAGAACTCTGGATATCAACGGGGATAAGGTAAACCCCTATCTTGATCCTGTGGAAGAAGCCAATCCCGCATTAGGGCTTCGTGCAGTCCGGTTCTGTCTGGAAAATGAGGACATCTTCAGTACCCAGCTCAAGGCCATTTTACGGGCTGCTGCCTTTGGCAATATAAAATTATTGATTCCCATGATTTCCTGTGTTGAGGAAATTGTTCGGGTAAAAAAAGTACTGAACAAGGCTATCCTTGAACTAGAGGATGAAGACAAGATTTTTAACAAGGACATTCCCCTTGGCATCATGATAGAAGTTCCTTCCGCCGTGATCATGGCAGAAGAGCTGGCAACCCATGTTGACTTTTTCAGCATCGGCACCAACGACCTGATTCAATACTCCATGGCAATAGATCGGAGTAACCGGCGGGTAGCCCATTTATATCAGGCCCTAAACCCGGCGGTGTTGAAAATGATCAAGATGACCTATGATGCTGCCCAAAAAAAAGGTATTGAACTGGTTATGTGTGGAGAGATGGCCGGTGACCCTATCAATATACCGGTTCTGCTTGGTTTAGGCCTGACCAATCTGTCCATGAACTCGGCCTCTATTCCAGTTGTCAAAAAAATGATTCGAAGCATGGATTTTAACCTGGCTGGTAAAAATGCAAAGAAACTATTTGAGTTCCAGACAACAGAAGAAACAATCACTTTTATCCAGAAAGAATACAAAGAAATTCTACCCTACAGAGAAACGGAAGATTAAGGCATGAATGCAGACTATATAAAACTCATAGCCACCAATAAAAAAGCAAAGTTTAATTATCAAATCGATAAAGAATATGAAGCTGGCATTGTCCTTGTTGGATCGGAAGTTAAATCCATGAGAGAAGGGCGGGTAAGTTTTCAGGATGCCTACGCAGATATTAGAAACGGAGAACTCTTTTTGCGGCAGTTGCATATCTCACCCTATGAATATGCCTATAACGCAAATCATGAGGCCTTAAGGACTCGGAAGCTGTTGCTCCATCGCTATGAAATTAAAAAATTATATGCCCGGATGAAGGAGAGAGGATACTCCCTGGTTCCCTTGAAAATATATTTTAAAAATGATAAAATCAAAGTATTACTCGGGCTTGGTAAGGGAAAAAAGCAATATGATAAAAGAGAAAGCATCAAGCAAAAAGATGTAGCCCGGGATATGGACAGGATCAAAAAAAAATACTCTGATTAATGAAATTGTATTGACTTTGTACCCGGTCTTCTTATATTACACAGCACGAAATGTTCTTTTAAAATTTGGGGGCGAAATGGCTTCGACGGAGATTTTGAAGTCTAAGGTAGCATACCGAGTCTTTTGTCAGCTCGTAAAATTGGCAGAATCTTAAAATAATCGCAGACGATTATAA
>JADGEQ010000011.1 GCA_016744295.1 Desulfobacteraceae bacterium
TCCATCCATGATTTGAGCAGAAGAAGTAAAATGCCGTATATTGCCGTTAATTGTGGTGCCATACCGGAAAATCTTTTTGAAAGCGAATTTTTTGGCCATAAAAAAGGAGCATTTTCCGGAGCGAACATGGACAAAGTCGGTTTCTTTGAGAGTGCTGACAAGGGCACCCTGTTTTTAGATGAAATTGGTGAAATCCCATTAAATCTCCAGGTTAAACTGCTTAGAGCAATCGAAGGCAGCGGATATACTCCTATTGGAAGCACCAGGACAAAACAATCAGACGTGCGAATTATTGCAGCAACCAATCAAGATTTAACGGCATTGACTGAAAAAGGTATTATTCGGGAGGACTTTTTCTTCAGGGTCCACATCGTCCCTATTTATCTGCCACCTTTAAAAGAGCGTGAAGAGGATATTCCGCTTTTGATATATCACTTTACCCAAAAAATGGGCGGGTCTGAAAAAAAAATTTTTATTCCCGATGCAATTGTAAAAAAGTTTCAAGAGCATAACTGGCCAGGGAACGTCCGTGAACTCCAGAATGCTGTGTCCCGCTATCTTGCATTCGATACCATTGAATTTACGAAAAAGTTAAACAAGCAGACAGATCCCTTGGTCGGGCAACCAGATGTTGAAGATGCCTCTCTGGGGGCGATAGATCTCAACAACCTGGTCAACAGCTATGAAAAACAGATAATTAAAAAAGCATTGGTTACAACAAAGGGCAATATATCCAGGGCAGCAGACCTCCTGAAAATTGGGAGAAGATCTCTCCAGAGAAAAATCACAAGGCTTGGTGTCCATTCGATGTGACACATTGACTCATGATCGCGACACTATGTCGCAATTCCCCTCCAGACAGGAGCCTTGGCGTAATTTTCATTTAAGATCAGTGTTCAAATGCGACAACTTGACACAGTTACCACCAAGGGATCTCCCCCTCATTTCTTTATTTCGTAAAAGCAAATTCCTTTTTAAAATCAAGTAATTATAAAATATATATTAATAATTTCGCCTTGGCATCCAAGTTGCTAAGAGGTTCCCATCGATTTTAAATGAACAAAAAAGAGTAGGATATAAAACCGTATGAACATTTTATTAATTGATTCCGATTCCCGGGCGTCTGATGAGCTGAGCCGTGTGTTGACCGATTGGGGGATGACTGTAAGCCATGCAGTTTCAGCTCAACAGGCAGTCGATTTGGTTAAAGAGCAATTGTTTGAGCTTGTCCTGATGGAATTGTTTCTCAAAGATTCCATGGGGTATGAGATTATCCCGGATCTAAAACTATTTAATCCCGGTGTCAGCATTGTTGTGATGACCGGCAATAGCACGCCTGAGATGGAAAGGAAGGCCAGGGAATGCGGAATTGTTTTCTATATGGAAAAACCTGTTCCCCTGGATCAATTAAAACTGATTATCGATCAATTACTAAAGCAAAAAATATAATTTTGGAGATAAAAAAATGCTGAAAAAACTTAAATTCAATCAACAACTTTTGATCATTGGGATTTCACTGACGATTATCCCACTGATATGTGCTTTTGGCTTTGTGTTCAAGCAAAATAAAGGCAAAACGCAACTGGCAAAACAGGAAAGCTTTAAACTGGCCGATGCAGACCTTCAACACATTGTTGAAAGCATTTATACCCTTGCCAAAACCCAGCAGGAGGTGATTGAAACAAATCTTGAAAACGCATTGAATGTGGCAGAAGATTTGTTGGCAAAAGCAGGTGGTCTTCAATTTGATCTTGAGTCCGAGACCTGGGATGCGACCAATCAGTATTCAAAAATGGTTTCGTCTGTAACACTTCCCAAAGTATATATTGGGGATACCTGGCTGGGTAAGATCAACAGTAAAAATCAACAAGCACCCCTTGTGGATGAGGTGTTGAAATTAGTTGGAACAACCTGCACGGTGTTTCAGATGATGAATCCTGACGGAGATATGCTGCGGGTTGCAACCAATGTTATCAAGAAAAACGGTCAACGGGCGATTGGCAGCTATATCCCCAGTATAAATTCAGATGGCTCGAGCAATCCGGTTATTTCAAGCGTTAAACGAGGGCAAACTTATGTGGGAAGAGCCTATGTCGTGGACGGATGGTATATAACCGCTTATAAACCCCTTTATAATGAAAGCCGGCAGCTTGTGGGTATGCTCTATGTCGGAATCCCCCAGGAAAGCACCACCACCCTTCGTAAGGTTATTATGGACATGGTAATCGGTAAAACAGGATATGTTTACGTTTTGGATAAAACCGGTAGTTACCTCATTTCTAAAAATGGCCAACAGGATGGCAAAAACATAATGGGTGACAGGGATGAGAATGGGCAATATTTCATCAAGGAGTTAATTGCCAAGGCCACGATATTGACTGACGGCAAGACAGTAGACCATACATATCAGTGGAAAGACCCTGTAGATAATACGGTTAAACCCAAAAAAGTTAAAGTTGCTTATTTTAAAAAATGGGACTGGATTATCAGCGCAGGCAGTTTTGAGGAAGAATTTATTGAATCCGCTCTCCTGATTGCTGAAAGTGCACGAAAAGGAAATATTGCCCTTTTGATCCTTATTGGCATCTCAGTCCTTGCCGCCATTTTTGTTTGGATTCTGGTGGCCCGCCGTGTCATGAATCAACTTGGAGCTGATCCGTCTGAAATCGCCAGCATTGCCGACAGCATCGCCCGTGGAGATCTCACTGTTGAATTCAATGCAAATGGCAAACACATCACCGGCGTGTATGGCAATATGAAAGATATGACCCAAAACCTGGCCCGTATGTTCGCGGATATTACAGGTGGCGTCCAAACGCTGACATCTTCTTCCACAGAGCTTTCCGCCATTTCACAACAAATGGCCTCAGGTTCGGAACAATCCAGTGAGAAAGCAAATAATGTCGCTTCAGCAGCCGAAGAAATGTCGACCAGTATGAACAGTGTGGCTGCGGCCACAGAACAGACCACTGCCAGCCTTCAAATGATTGTTTCAGCAGCAGAAGAAATGTCTGTGACGATTAATGAAATTGCCAAAAATACAGCCAAAGGAAGTCAAACGACGTCTGAGGCAGTTGAAAAAGCAGAACATATTTCCGGAAAAGTTAAAGAGCTTGGCAAAGCTGCTTCGGAAATCTCTAAGGTTACGGAAACCATTTCCGATATTTCCGAACAGACCAACCTGCTGGCGCTCAACGCCACCATAGAAGCGGCAAGAGCGGGTGAAGCAGGCAAAGGTTTTGCCGTGGTTGCCGGGGAAATAAAGGCCCTTGCCCAGCAGACGGCAGAAGCCACCGATGAAATCGGTTCAAGGATTGGAGACGTACAGGCAAGTACCCAGGAGTCTGTGTCCGCCATTGGATCCATCGTTGAAATCATCAATGAGATCAACATGATTGTAACCTCTGTTGCAACCGCCATTGAAGAACAATCTGCCACCACCCAGGAGATTTCCAGCAACGTCAGTCAGGCAGCTGCAGGCGTTCAGGAAGTAAACGAAAATGTTAACCAGACCTCTGCTGTGGCCGGAGAGGTTACCAAGGATGTTCACATGGTGAGTCAGGCTGCCGATGAAATAAACACAGGCAGCCTTCAGGTGAATTCAAGTGCGGCAGAATTGTCCGAGCTGGCTGAAAACCTCAATGAAATGGTCAGCAGGTTTAAGTTAAATTAAACGTTGGAGGCCTTCTAAAATTTAAAGAATAAGATCAATGACGGAAACCATTGCCGTTACAATAGATAAACCTGAAGATGCCAGTGATGGGAACCCGTATGCAGCCCATGACAAACATTTTTAATAAAATTAGCCGGGTTGTCAGGAATTTATCACGGCAATTGGACAAATCCATTGATCTTGAGATTGAAGGCAAAGGATATGACCCTGAAAAAGGACTGGAATTGTCGGACAGGCGTGAAAATATTGCTGACAGACGGTCAAAACAAAGGATCGAAGATTCAATGCAAATAATGCCATAAACATTGCTGTGGTTTCTTCGGGTGCCTATAAATATGGGCTTATGGTAACCCCTCCATTGGACACCTTCGACCTCTTTTTGAATATCGATGACAGCACGTTCAAGCAGCCGGGCATCAGCGGATCAATGACCATTAAGGATCATACAACACTCATCATAGATGCGTTTGAGTTGGCCAAGGTGGTAATGCCTGAATTGTTTTTATAAATTCAAGCGTTAATGGAAATTTTTTTTCAGCACAAGGAAAAATGGCATGGCTGAAGTATTGAAAGACGAATACCCACTAATAATGATTCATAATCATATGGTACAAAGGATCAGCAGCACTCATGGATACAAAATCTCTTTTAAATCTTAGAAAATTTTTAGCCCCGGAAATTGTCTATGGCGCAGGCGCTATTTCATTATCCGGTCGTCATGCGAATAACTTGGGTGCATCTAAAGTTTTCATTGTGACAGATCCCGGCGTTCGAAAGGCGGGATGGACTTTTGCTGTTGAGGAAAGTCTAAAAAAATTGGATATCCCTTATGTTGTATTTGATGGTGTTACACCCAACCCAAAAGATCATGAGGTAATGGAAGGGGTTGAATTTTGCAAAGACGAAGGATGCGATTTGATCATTGCAGTGGGAGGCGGGAGTCCCATGGATTGTGCCAAAGGGATCGGTGTTGTAATGGGGAATCCGGGCAGCATAACTGAATATGAAGGTGTTGATATGATACCCAATCCAGGGCCGCCCCTTATTTTTATACCCACAACAGCAGGGTCCTCTGCTGACGTATCACAATTTGCAATCATTGCAGATACCACCCGTAATGTCAAAATTACCATCATCAGCAAAATGGTTATTCCGGATATAGCATTAATTGATCCAAAAACGACCACTACCATGTCTTCTGAATTAACTGCAGCAACTGGTATGGATGCACTTTGTCATGGGTTCGAAGCCTTTGTTTCAAATGCCTCATCACCCTTGACGGATATGGCCGCTCTTTCATCTGTTCAGATTATTTCAGATAATTTTCTCAAAGCCTATGAAAATCCTGATAATATAACATATCGAGATAAAATGATGACAGCCAGTTTGATGGCAGGTATGGCATTTTCAAATGCAAGTCTTGGTTTGGTTCATGCGATGGCGCACAGTCTTGGAGGCGCATTGGATTTGCCACACGGAGAGTGCAATGCGCTAGTGCTTGAAAAAATTGTTCCCTTTAATTATTCAGCTTGCCCTGAAAAATACAACCAGCTGGCAAAGGCGATGCACGTAAATATAGATAAATATAAATTTTCCGAAAGGGGAGCTGCCATCTCTGATCAAATTTCATCTTTGAGGAAAAATTTAGATATTAACCAGCGACTCGTTGATTTGGGTGTTCAGTCTACTGATATTCCAAAATTGTCAGAATTTGCATTCCAGGATCCATGCTTAGCAACAAATCCCCGAGAGACAAGTAAACAGGACATTGAAAGATTATACATGCAGATCTATGAATAAATATATCAGCAGGTAGCTTTCACCCAAGGACAATGGATGATATGAACAAAACAACGCCACACAAATCAGCACGGGAAAAATTTTTAGCCCTGAGCCTGGAATCCAGTCGAAAGAGCTATTATCCCCAGCTAAAAAAACATCTCGAGAAAACCAAAGAGAATGAGAAACGATTACAATTATTAATTGATAATTTACCGGCACTAATATCCTATGTCAATTCTGAAGAACGATATGTCTTGGTAAATCGGGCATTTGTGGAATCGTTTGATCTAAAACACGATCACATAATTGGTAAACGGATGGAAACCATATTAGGTAAAAAGATTTATAATAAAGTAAACTCTTACATTGGAAAGGCATTATCCGGAAAATCTGGACATTTCGAACTCTCTATTGCTACAAAAAAAAAGGGCACAAAATGGTATGAAATCAATTATGTATCGGAAACCAATCCCCAAGGAATTGTAAATGGTTTTTACTCGTTAATTATTGATTCAACCGAAAAAAAACAGGCTGAAGAAGAAAAAACGAAATTGAAGGACAGACTTCGCCAAGCTCAAAAGATGGAAGCCATTGGGACACTTTCTGGTGGCATTGCCCATGATTTTAACAATATCCTTTCCGGTATCTTTGGTTATTCCCAATTAGCCGACATCCATATCAATGATCCTGAAAGGGCAAGAGAGTATATCAGCAAAATTGTTGGAGGGGCTCAAAGAGCTTCATCTCTTATCCAACAAATATTAGCTTTCAGCAGGCAAACTAAATATAGCAAACAACCATTAAGTTTTTTCATTCTTACAAAAGAAGTATTAAGGTTGATCCGTTCTACAATCCCATCAAATATCGCGATAAAAGAAGTGCTTAATACGAGAGCAATGATCTTGGCGGATTCAACTCAGATTCATCAGGTAATCATGAATCTGTGCACCAATGCATACCATGCCATGGGTGATGATGGTGGACTCTTGACTGTAGGGTTGGATGAGGTCCTACTTACAACAAATCAAATGCCTAGGGAATTAAACCTTGTTCCTGGTAAATACCTTAAACTTGAAGTGTGTGACACTGGCCCTGGAATAGACCATCAAATTAAAGAAAAAATATTTGATCCGTATTTTACTACAAAATCGATAGGCAAAGGTACGGGATTAGGATTAGCTGTTGTTGATGGTATTGTGAAGAAACATAATGGTTTTATTAAATTGAAAACCAAACTTGGAGTTGGCACTACTTTCCAAATATATTTACCGGCCATTGAAGATGAGTTGGCTTGTGCAGATGTGTCAAAAAAAGAAGAAGAAGAGCTATCAACCAAGACAGAAAAAATAATGCTTGTGGATGATGAACCTGCTATCCTCGAAACATTAAAAGCTATTCTGTCCAGGCAAGGATATGAAGTGTCAACTTTCAATAACGGTGAATCAGCTTTACAAGTATTTGCCGATAACTCTACTGAATTTGACCTTATCATTACTGATATGACTATGCCCCAAATGACAGGGGATAAACTCTCCAGAGAAGTCTTGAAGATCAGAGAAGAAATTCCAATTATTATATGTACTGGCTACCATGAAAATTTTTCAGAAGAAGAAGCTATCAGGGCCGGTATTAAAAAGTATCTCCAAAAACCTGTCATCGGAAAGGAACTTCCGAAAATCATTCGTGATTTATTGAATACAAAACAGCATTAACATCAACTATATTAAAAAGGAACGATCATGACACTTAAAACAAAAGTTAGTTTGATCTTAGTTTTTTTAAAAAAATCCAGACCCCACATCTTTTGGCCAGCAAAAAGTCAATTAAATGCTTTAGAAACATTCTGATTCAAATTTTTTCTAAACACCACTCTATAAATAATAAATTGTTCCCAAATAGTGAATAATTGGGATGTGAAGATCAGGTCGGCGTTTGTCAAGACGGGGAGGGGATTGCAGGCGTATCAGTGATTGCAATTGCGTACAGGCGCTTAATGCAGTGGAGCGTTTAGAAGAGCGTGCTGTTTGAGGACCGACTGGACCGCAGCTCACGGCTTTTAGCGCAGCACAATTTAAAGCCTGTGGGAATTTGTTCAATCAGTACGCTGCAATCTTCCCCGGCCGGTTGGGAGGTTCACCAATAATGTTCAACTTAAATTTTCCAGAGTATGGTGCAATACGTATCGGCTACCAAGATAATTGCTGCCTGTTATTTTATCCGGATTTTTGCTATTCATAATATCGAGCTTAATCCAAAAGGTGAAATAAAAAACATAATGAATACCAAAGAAGCAGCAAACATCCGACTGGCAATAATAGAAAAAATTGAAACGTTAAAAAAAAATGTCGAAACCTTCAAAAGGTTATCACAACCGGTGCCACCGGATAATGCCATTGGCAGAATAACACGGATGGAGGCCATAAACAGCAAAAGTATGAATGAAGCCGCCCTGGTTAAATCAACCAAGACCCTGGATAAACTCCACAGATGCCTTAAAAAGATAAATGATCCTGATTTCGGGTATTGTATAAATTGTGAGGAGCCCATCCCCCACAAACGACTGCTGATAATGCCCGAAACCCCCTTTTGTGTTAAATGTGCCCAAAACATCAATCCAAGATAGGTTCCCCAAGATAGATTCCCATTGTTGAATTATAAGGGTTGAATTATAAGGGATCAATTTCCATAGAGGAAAAAGAAAAATACCAGGTGAGCCCCCCCCTTGAAACCCCTGGCCAGGATGCTTAGGGTGAAAGAACTTATAACCTGAATATTAAGGATGTCATTGTGTTTACAGAAACCATCACATTTCCTGCAGCCTTTATTGCCGGATTGCTCTCTTTTCTATCACCCTGTGTGCTGCCCCTGATTCCCGCTTATTTTTCTTTTATCACCGGTCTGTCCGTGGATGAAATGACCTCGGACACCAAAGGGATACGGAAGAAGGTGATCCTGTCCACCCTTGCCTATGTGGCAGGATTTTCATTTATTTTCATCCTGTTCGGGGCATCGGCCTCCTTTCTTGGGGGGCTGGCCGCACAATTTTCCTGGGTAATCCGCTACCTTGGGGGGGGTATTGTGCTCCTGTTTGGTCTCCACCTTCTGGGCGTCATCAATATTGCAGGGTTTCAGTTTGAAAAACGGTTCCATGTCAAGGAAAAACCCGTGCATCTGCTGGGAACCTTTGTCATCGGCATGGCCTTTGGGGCAGGGTGGACCCCCTGCATAGGCCCCATGCTGGGCAGTATTCTCATTGTGGCCGGCAACCAGGAAACTATCCTCAAAGGCGTCTGGCTGCTGGCGGTATATTCTGCAGGCCTTGCCCTTCCCTTTATCCTGATATCCATCTTTATCAATTCCATGCTTGGGTTCATGAAACGGGCCACAAAATTAATCGGGGTGATCAACAAGGTTGCCGGAATCCTTTTAATCTGTATCGGGCTGTTGCTGATATTTGATAAATTGAAACTGCTGACCACCCTATAGAGAAAAGAAGCTTCCCATGGGACAACCCCCCAAACAATTCTACGGTTTTATCGGAATAACCACCTTCACAAAGCTGTTGATGAACATTACCAGAAGAATGATCTACCCCTTTGCCCCTGAATTTGCCCGGGGACTCGGGGTGGAGCTATCCGCCATCACCTCGGTCATTGCCGTGAACCAGGCCACAGCCATCCTGGGACCTGTGGGCGCTTCTTTTGCAGACAGATACGGGTATAAACTGCTCATGCTCTTTGCCCTGGGACTTCTGACAATCGGCACCTTTGCAGCCGGATTGATCCCCATGTATTCGGTATTGGTGATCTGCCTGTTTCTGGCCGGCCTTTGCAAAAGCATTTTTGACCCCAGTCTCCAGGCCTTTATCGGAGAATTTGTCCCCTTTGAGCAGCGGGGAAAAATCATCGGAATCACGGAACTTGCCTGGGCTGGTTCCACCCTCATGGGAATCCCCATTACAGGCGTTATCATAGAACGCTTTTCCTGGCAAACCCCCTTCTGGATCATAGGACTGCTTTCCCTGGTCTGCTTTGGGTTAATCTTAAAATTCATGCCCAAAAGACCATCAAAGGAAAAAGTATTACCCAAGCCACCCGGTTCATTCCTGTCCAATTTAAAAACCATTGTTCAAAACCGAAGGGTGTTGGGGATTCTTTTGTTTGCCTTTTTCATGGCCCTGGCCAGCGATAGTTTATTTGTTGTCTACGGGGCCTGGCTGGAGCAGTCCTACGGCCTTTCTCTGGCAGCCATAGGGTTTAGCACCATTTTGATTGGAATTTCAGAAATGCTGGGGGAAGGGTTTACCGCCTTTTTCTCGGACCGCATCGGCTTAAAACGATCCATCCTGATCGGGGTCAGCCTTTGTGCCGGTGCCTATTTTCTTTTGCCTCTCCTTAACATTGGCCTCCCCTTTGTGCTAGCCGGCCTCTTCCTGGTTTTTTTCTTCTTTGAATTCACCTATGTCACGGCCATGGGCCTGACCACAGAATTGGTGCCGGAACTTCGGGCCTCAACCATGTCTGCCTTTTATGCCATTGGTGGGTTGGGAAGGGTGACCGGGGCCTTTGCCGGCGGCATGACCTGGTCATCATTCGGAATCGCCGGGATCAGCCTCATTGCAGGCAGTTGTACCCTCATGGCTCTGGTATGCATCTTTGCGGGCTTTGCCCCTGCTAAAGAGAAGGTCTCTTAAAACAAGGCTTGCAAACCAAGACCCCTAATGGTCCAAAACCTTCCGTATGATTGTTGCAATCTCGTCCATTGAAACCGGTTTCATTACATAGGCGGCAATGCCAAGTTTTTTGGCCTTTGTCTCATCCATGAGGGAACTATGGCCCGTGCAGATAATAATGGGTATATCGGATCGAATTTCCATGAGCATTTCAGACAATCTGGCACCGGTCATTTGAGGCATGGTCATATCCGTTATTACCAAATCAAAATAGTCAGGCTTTGACTTAAACAATTTTAATGCATCTTCCGGATTCAACGTTGATTCAACCCGGTACCCAAAGCGCTTGAGTATTTTTTGTGTCATATCCCGAATAGGCTCTTCATCATCAACAAACAAAATGGCTTCACTGCCCCGGGAAAGTTCCCGGATAATGTCAGCTTCCTTTTCAGGATTGTCCGTCACTATCGGAAAAAAAAGACTAAATGTAACCCCTTTTCCTAATTTGCTGTCAACAATAATGGCAGCGCCATGGCCTTTGACAATACCCAGCACCACAGCCAGTCCCATCCCGGAACCTTTTCCAATTTCTTTGGTCGTAAAATAGGGATCAAAAACCCGGTCTATGATCTTAGGATCTATGCCCGGCCCGGTATCGCTTACGGTTACTTTGATATGTTTACCACATTCCAAGTCAGGATATTCTTTGAGCGACTTATTGTCCAACATCACCTTTCCCACATTTATGGTAAGATTTCCACCCGTTTGTTCCATTGCCTGGGAAGCATTAATACAAAGGTTCATCAGGATTTGATGGATCTGGGTTGGGTCTGCAAGAATGATTTCATCCGAGACCCGAATATCTTGACAAATCTCTATGGTGGTTGGAATCGTAGACCGCAGCAACCTGAGTGCATCTTTAATCACCAAGGCAATGTCCATGGGTTGCAGTTTCTGGGGGGTTTTACGGCTGAAATTTAGAAGTTGTCTGACAATATTTGTTGCCCTGAAACTGGCGGCTTTGATCTTTTCAAGGTTGGAATGAGCCGGATTCGACTCGGGGATATCATCAAAGGCCAATTCCACGTTGCCCACAATAATAGACAAAATATTATTAAAATCATGGGCAATGCCCCCTGCCAAGGTGCCTATGGATTCGATTTTTTGAGTTTGCTGCAATTGTGCTTCCAAATGTTTCCGGTGGGAAATATCAACCAGAACACCCTCGATATAATCGTCTTCGGGATAAATTCGTGCGGAAAAACTGATCCAGATATGGCGGCCATTTTTATTGATTATTTCAGCTTCAACGTCCTTAACTTCTCCATTCTGGATGATTTTATCGAGCATCTGTTTCCGCACCTTCGGGTCCGCATAATGATCCGAGGCGATGAACATCTGCTGACATTCCCGGATCGAGTCATATCCGGCGATGGCTGCATATTTTTGATTGATCTGTATCAATTTACCGTCACAAATCCTTGTCCGGAACAACCCGACCAATGCATTGTTGTAGAGGTTTCTGAACCGCTTTTCACTTTCCTTCAACTTTTTTTCAGCTCTTTTTCGTTCACCAATTTCCCTGCTTAACCGGCGGTTCCAAACCAGGATTACAGCAAGAATGAGGATAGAGACACCGCTTATACCCAAAATCCATTTGATGGCCCCTGCCTTGGAAATGCCATATTCATATGTTAGGGATAACCATCTATTCCGTATGGTTAAATGCTGCTGGGGTGTCATTGCAGCAAATATTTTATTGATAATGGAAACAAGTTCAGGCCAGTCTTTCCGAACAGCGATATATAAATCATAATTTCCATGGGATATGGGTGCGGCGATTTTCAGGTTTGCCAATCCGTATTTTTGAATCAAATAGGTGGCCGTTGCCAGATTGTCGATATGGGCCTCAGCCCTCCCCAGTGAGACGGCCTGCAATCCGTCCAAGGGCGTTTTAACAAAATAAGGATCTAGGCTGATTTTATCACGCTGGACCCATTCATAGGCCGCAGCCTTTTTTATAAACGCAACTTTTCTACCGTGCAGATCACCAACCCCCCCTGTAAAAGGGGCATTGATTTTTGTAATAATCACCAAAGGAAAAGACAGATACGGTTTTGTGAAACCCAAATACCCTTCCCGCTCCATGGTTTTTGCGGCACAGGAAATAAGATCAATTTTCCGTTCTTCAACGCCCCCTAGCACGTTGCCCCACTCAAGATTACTTCGGATATCCGGCTGTATATCCAAACATTTAAAAATAAAATGAATATAATCCGAAGACATCCCCTTTAAACTCCCATCTTTTTCATAATAATGGAAAGGCGGGAAGGCCTTAGGGCCAGCTATCCGTATCGTTCTATGTTTCGACAGCCAGCGTTTTTCCTCCGGTGTTAACATTTTTTGAATATCTTGTTTGGTAATATCCGAAGGGTTAGAATCAATTGCACCAGCTGAATCATTGAAAATGGCACCCCAGATACAGACGAAGGCAATGAACCAAATTTTATTAGCCTTCAACAAAAAGAAATGTTTGTCCATATGTTAATTCTCACTCTGACACCCTCACCCGTATAGCCGGGTAATCTGCTTGAAATCGGGAAGGCTTGTTTCGTCTTAGTTGTTGCGGTTATTTTTCCAAATATAAGAGACTGGCACACCTTAAATATTCAGGCCAGATGAATAAAGCAGTCTATCCTATATTGCCGGGCAAAACAAATAGATTTTTCTGAATCAATCTCTCGCTCTATCAAAAAAACAGTTTGACATTATCTGAGAGACCGTTAACATCAAGGGTTGTCTAAAAATCAAATTTAAGGTGAATTATGACGTATGATGTAATTATCGTAGGCGGTGGCCCCGCCGGGCTTTTTGCGGCCTATCACTTGGAAGAGCACTCAAATCTGAAGGTTCTTTTGATCGAAAAAGGCAAAGACTCTCTGAAACGAAAATGCCCCAACCACAATCTCCAGAAATGTGTCCAGTGCGATCCCTGCAACATTCTGGCGGGTATCGGAGGGGCAGGCCTTTACTCCGACGGAAAGCTCAATTTCATTCCCAGATTGGGAAAAACAGACCTGACCCAGTTCATGTCCCTGGGTTCAGCTCAGGAACTCATTGACGAGACCGAAAAAATCTTTACCCGATTTAAAATGGACGGCCCCATCTATCCCACCAACATGGAAGAGGCCAGGCAGATCAGAAAAGAGGCAAAACGGTTTGGAATCAACCTTCTTTTGATCAAGCAAAAGCACCTGGGCAGCGACAATCTACCCGGATATATCACCCAAATGGCAACCCACATAAAGTCCAAAGGCCTTGAGATCAGAACAAATGAAGAGGTCATTGACATTGTTGAACAGGATGGCAGGATCCAGGGCGTGCTAACGAACAAGGGGGAATACAAGGCTGACAACCTCATCCTGGCACCGGGCAGAATCGGTGCCAACTGGGTGTCCGCGGTGGCCCAAAAACACGGTATAAATGTAAGTCAGCGGGGCATTGAAGTGGGTGTTCGGGTTGAGGTCCACAATGACATCATGGATGACCTGTGCAATGTTATCTATGACCCGACATTTTTCATTCAGACCAACACCTATGACGATCAGACCCGAACCTTTTGCACCAACCAGGGGGGTTTTATTTCCCTTGAAAACTATAAGGATTTTGTCTGTGTCAACGGTCATGCCTATTCGGGCAAAAAATCCGCCAACACCAATTTTGCATTTCTTTCAAAGGTGGTGCTCACGGAACCGGTTACAGACAACCAGGCCTATGGGGAGTCAATTGGAAGGTTAGCCACCATCATCGGCGGGGGGAAACCCATCCTCCAGAGATTTGGCGATCTCAAACGGGGACGCCGATCCACCTGGAACAGGATCCACAAGGGTTATATTGAACCCACCATGACCAACGTGGTGTGCGGGGATATTGCCATGGCCCTTCCCGAGCGGATTCTCTCCAATCTCATTGAAGGGCTTGAGAGTTTAAATTGTGTGATTCCGGGGGTTTCCAATGATGAGACCCTGCTCTATGCACCCGAGATCAAGTTCTTTGCCACCCAGATTGAAACCACCAATCACCTGGAAACAAGCATCAAGGGGATGTATGTGGCAGGGGACGGACCCGGCGTGGCCGGAAACATTGTATCAGCCGCTGCAACAGGACTGATTCCGGCCAAGCGGATCATTGAACTTCAATAGAGGCGTTTTTTATTCAGGAATATAGGTGGCACATGCATCCTCGGATTCCCAGGCCATAACCCTGGATACGACAAGGCCTTGGTCCAGGCTCTCTTCAAGGAGAGCCTGGACCTTTTTGGCAATATATACGGCAATCCGTTCGGATGTGGGCTGCTGCCCCTTAAAAACCTCAAGCTCGTTAAGAAACTTATGATCAAGCTCCTTGTCCACCACCTGGCGGACCGCACGCTTAATATCTCCAAAATCAGCCAGCACACCGGCTGCATTCAGTTCCTTTCCTGTAACACAAACCTCCACCTGCCAATTGTGGCCATGGAGGTTTTCACATTTATGGCCCACCATGGTGAGTTGATGGGCCCCTGCAAATCGAGTTTTCACCTTTAGCTCAAACATATTACCGCCTTAACTGATCTATTACAGATTCTTAAATAAATTTTTCAATTTGTTTGATATTTTATTTGAGTCCAGTCTGTCAAACTCTATTAAAAGGTCCTTTTGTTTCTGGTTCAGTTTTGTTGGGGTCTTGATAATCACTTTTATAATCTGATCTCCCCTTCGTCCGCTCCGAAGAGAAGCGATTCCCTCTCCTTTCAAACGAAAGCTGTCCCCGTACTGGGTTCCCTTTGGAACCTTAAATTTTTCCTCACCCACCAGGGTGGGGATGGTAATCTCATCCCCCAGAGCTGCCTGGATAAATGAAATATCAATGGCACAGATAATATCGGTGTTGTCCCGCTGGAAAAACTTATGGGGATTGACATTGATCACCACATATAAATCTCCGGAAGGACCGTCCGGGGCAGGAGATCCCTCCCCTTCACCCGTGAGGCGCAGCTTGGATCCCACATCCACTCCGGCGGGAATCTTGACCTGGACCTTCCGGGTAATCTCAACCCTTCCGGCTCCCCGGCACTTGGCACAGGGATTGGAAATCATGGTGCCCCTTCCCCGGCAATAGGGACAGGAGGTTTTTACCTTGAAAAAGCCCTGGCTCTGGATAAACTGGCCTGTACCATGGCAATGGGAACAGGTTTCAGGACTGGACCCGGGCTGGCATCCGGTTCCATCGCATTCGTCGCAACTATCCATCTTGGGAATGGAAATGGTTTTTTCCGTGCCAAAGGCAGCTTCCATAAAGTCAATGGACATATTATACCGAAGATCCGATCCCCGCTGCACCCGGCTGCCCCGTCCGCCCTGGCCGCCGCCAAACCCGAAAAAATCTTCAAAAATATCCCCAAAGCTTGAAAAGATATCCTCAAACCCGCTGGGCCCTGAATGACCGGAACCTTCCAGCCCCTGGTGCCCGAACTGATCATAAATCTGACGTTTATTGTCATTGCTCAGTACTTCATAGGCTTCCGACGCTTCCTTAAATTTATCTTCCGCAGCTTTGTTGTCCGGATTTTTATCCGGATGATATTTAATAGCCTGCTTTCGATAGGCTTTTTTCAGTTCCGGTTTACCCGCATCCCTTGTAACCCCAAGAATTTCATAATAATCACGTTTATCAGTCATATCCTACCCAATCATCCCAAGCATTATGGCTCATTTATATTTGTAATATTGGTGCCAGTATGGTACTTTCCCTACCTGTTCTGGCAAATACCATAAACTAACTCAGAAATCCAGGTTGTCAACGATGAATGAAGAACTTGATTTTGTCAAAGAGATGTTTGATAAAATATCCCACAGATATGATTTTTTAAACCGTCTGCTCAGCTTCCGCCAGGACACATTCTGGCGCACCCAAATGGTGAAGGCAGCTAAACTTTCACCCAACAGCCGTGTCATGGATGTGGCCTGCGGCACCTGTGATGTGGCCCTTGAGATCAGCGCCCAGTTAAGAGGAAAGGCAAAAATCTACGGGGTTGATTTTTCCCCTGGCATGCTCAATCTTGGCCGTCAAAAGCTGCTGGACAAAAAAAATTCCACCATTGAACTGTTAAATGCAGACGGGCTGCACCTTCCCTTTAAAGGAAACAAATTTGATGCACTCTTTATTGCCTTTGGCATCCGAAATATCATGGACCGAAAGGGGGCTATTCAGGAATTCTATAAAACTTTAAAAAAAGACGGCAGACTGGTGATACTTGAATTGACCACCCCGGAAAAAGGGCTGTTCCGTCAGATCTATCTGGGATATTTTAAAAAAATTCTTCCCTTGATCGGTTCCTTTTTTTCAAAACACAATGATGCTTATAGCTATCTGCCGGAATCTGTATTAAATTTTCCAGATCCGGTTTCCTTTTCAAAAACCATGAAAGCAGCCGGATTTAAAAAAATCCGATTCAAGCAGATGACCTTTGGCATTGTCACCTTGTTTGTGGGAACCAAATAATAATTATAGTGTTTACAGCAAATTATCCCTGTCAATTTTTGTAATAAAAACGTAATATCTGCACCTGGGCTGTAGGGATTCAAACTCCCTTACATGGGGCAGAGATCGACTCCCAACAGGCTCTGGGATATTTTGAACATCTGGAGGCATCTTGACAATTCCCAAGGCTTACTTTATAAAATTTTTTGCTTGAAAATATGAATAATTTAAAATTTCCCTTAATATGATTGCCAGAGACAAATGAAAAAAACTTTATTTCAAACCGTTGAGGGTAGACTCCTTTTACTCGGCACCCTTCTGAGCCTTGTGCTTGTTTGCTTCCTTGGGGCCTATGGGTTTATAAACTTTGACACAAGCAAAATTCTTTTTATTGTATTTTTAACCCATATTGTGGGTAGCCGTGCCGGGGGAATTGGCCTTTGCATCCTCAACGGATTTAGTCCCTTCACCACCATTGCCTATAATTTTTATGTCGAAATTTTGATCGTGTGCTTTACCTATTCGGGATTTGTTTTAAGCACCACCAACTACCTGAAAGTAGAATGGATCAAACGATTCATGGACAAACTGGCCGCCAAGGCTCTGGAACAAAAAGAAAAAATATCTTCCTATGGATGGATCGGTATTTTCCTTTTTGTAATGGCCCCCCTGCCGGTGACAGGACCTGTGGTGGGATCCATCATCGGCTACATGCTTAGAATGGGTATTTTTAGAACATTTACGGCAACGGCCCTGGGAACCCTGACAGCCAATATTGCCTGGTGTTATGGATTTGAGTTTTTAGAACAGCGTTTCCACATGATCCAATATGTGTTCGGCGCCATTGTTATCATTATAATGATCCCTTATTTAAGGCAGATCAAAAAATTCATAGCGGAATATAAAAAAGACGACTAATATTAAAAATTAAGATTAGTAGGCCTTTTTAAGAATAGTGTGCTTAAGCCAGTTCACATCGTCCCGGTCCGGATATTCAATATTATAATGCAGCCCCCGGCTTTCCTTACGCATCAGAGCTGACTGGATGATCAATTCAGCCACAGTGGCAAGATTTCTCAACTCAATAAGATCCGCAGTCACCGTAAAATCCCAATAGTACTCATTAATCTCCTGCTGGATATTCTCAATCCTTCGCTTGGCCCTCTGGAGCCGTTTATCAGATCGAACAATCCCCACATAATTCCACATGAGCCGCCGGATCTCATCCCAGTTATGGGATACCACAATGGCTTCGTCACTGTCCTGGGTATTGGTCTCATCCCAGGGATCCAGTTCCATATCTATTTTACTGCCAATGGTCTTAAACTCTTCAAGGGATGATTTATAGGCATTGTGGGAGTAAACCAGGGCTTCCAATAATGAGTTGGATGCAAGACGATTGGCACCGTGAAGACCCGTACAGGCGGCCTCACCCACTGCATACAGCCGCTTAATATCTGTTTTTCCGTTCAAATCCGTTGCCACCCCTCCGCACATGTAATGGGCAGCCGGGACCACTGGAATGGGATCTTTTGTCATGTCTATGCCGTATTCCATACACCGGGCATATATATTGGGAAACCGCTGTTTTATAAATGCTTCATCCCTGTGTGAAATATCCAAGAAGACTGAAGCTGCACCGGTTTTCTTCAATTCATTATCAATGGCCCTTGCAACAACATCCCTGCATGCCAGCTCACCGTCCTTGGAATATTCATCCATGAACCGGTTGCCATTTTCATCGATTAAAAGGGCACCCTCCCCCCGGACCGCTTCAGAAATCAAAAAATTTTTGGCTTCGGGATGAAACAAACAGGTGGGGTGGAACTGGACAAATTCCATATTTGCCACCGAAGCACCTGCCCTGTAGGCCATGGCAATTCCGTCCCCTGTGGCGATATCAGGATTGGAGGTGTACAGATACACCTTGCTGGCTCCCCCTGTTGCAAGCAGGGTAATCCCGGAATAAAAAGTTTCTATTTTGCCAGTTTTATTGTTTAAAACATAGGCACCGCAGCAGATATCTTCATGTTGGGTTACCACAAGACCATTTCTGACACTGGAGGAAAATGAAATCAGATTAACGGCAATATGATCTTCCAAAATGGTTATGTTCTCATTGTTTTCAACCTTTGCCACCAGGGTATCTTCAATTTCCTTGCCCGTTAAGTCCTGGGCAAATACAATCCGTTTGGCAGAATGCCCCCCCTCCCGGCCCAGGGCAAAATCATATTCACCCTGACCGTCCATGTTAAAGCGGGCACCCTGCCCAGCCAGCTCCATTATGCGCTTGGGTCCATTTTCCACCACCATTTTCACAACCTCTTCTTTACAGAGGCCATCTCCGGCACCCAGGGTGTCTTGTGTGTGGAGATCAAAGGAATCCATCTCACCAAAAACTGCAGCCACACCTCCCTGGGCAAGGGCGGTATTACTTTTTTGAATCTTTTTTTTGGTCACAATGGTGACGGTTCCAACGGCTGCCGCCCTTAATGCATAACTCAGCCCTGCAATGCCGCTGCCAATCACTAAAAAATCTGTTTTTTTCATCATAGCAAGGAACTTCTTTTCTTTTTACGGGTACTCAACCCAATAATCAATCCGACAATAAAAACGCCGGCACCACTCAGGAACCATAATTTTTCTTCATTATTCATGTTTTTTTCAAGGGTAAGGATATGGTCTTTCTGATCCTGGGACTTTCTGGCAAGCTCTTTGTAGCTGGCGTTTAATTTTAGAAAATCAGCAGATGCCTGCTCCAATTTCTTATATTTTTCCTCAATATCCACCAGAAGATCATTTTTTTCAGCCAGAACACGTTTTTTTTCCACGGCCTCTTCAAGAACAGATACCAGTCGTCCATTTTCCTTTTGTAATTGCTTTACCAACAGTGTCTGGGGAACAGCCTCTGTGAGAAACCGTGACAATACCCAGCCGCTTTTATTATCCTGGGTCTTCACATGGGACCAGTCCTTCTGGTATTCGATGGTCTCAAGCTTTGAACCGGAAGTGAGCATGGCAACGATCTTGTGCTCGACACCAGGGCCCGTCCGCATGGTTATCTTTGTAATACCGGTGACATAGATATCCTTGGCTGCCAGGGGGCCTGCCCATACCAAAAGACAGATAAAAGCCAGAATTATCATCATTTTTCTCATATTCGTTGGTTCTCCCTTAAATTTATCTTTTTTCTGATCTATCCATTATCACTGGATATTCTCTTAATCAACCCCCTTTACAATATTCATATTGATTTTGGATATTAATTTTTACCTTCATCTTCTCAAATAACCGAATCAACCCGTATCGGGTTCGATCCAAAAAAATAAACTCCGGGTTGATACCCGGAATGTGGCGACGAAATTGATGCATTCTCATTCCGATCTGCCGTCCCTTTTCCATAAAATCTGGGTTGGCCCCAAAATCGAATTGGGCGTTCCTGAACAAATGACTGAACCAGTCACCAATATCCATGAACACCGCCACCATCTTTTCTGAAATATCTGCATCAAGGGTTGGCGTTATAAATTTCATCTGGGTCAGCAGTTCTTGATATGCTGCTCGATTACGGCTTCCCCCAAGGAAAACAAGGCGTTGATACAGGGCAACAAATCCGGGATCAAAGGAGCGGACACAACCAAAATCCAGAAGACTTACCGAAAGGTCCGGGGATACCAGAAAATTGCCGGGATTGGGATCGGCATGGATGAGGTGAAGTTCATAAAACCCCTTCACAAAAATATCATTGAGGGTCTGTGCCACAAGGGTTTTACTATCCTGGTCGGGATTTGTGTCCAGCCATTCATTGAGCACCATTCCCTCCATACAAGACATGGTCAGCACGTGGGAGGTGCTCAGTTTTGTTTTCACCTCTGGAATCCGCACCCGGGGATGATTTAAAAATTTTGAGAAAAAGAGAATATTTTTTGCCTCTTTCCCATAATCGGTTTCAGCCAGAAGAACCTGTTCAATCTCATCCAAGGCAATTTTGATAAGCTCAAACTCGGCCATGGGTTTTAATATGGTTTTCAACAAACGGATATCATTGGAAATTGTCTGGGCAATGTCCGGATACTGAATCTTAACGGCAAGGGTATCATTTTCCCTTGAACGGGCCAGGTGGACCTGCCCCAGACTTGCCGCGGCAAAGGCCTTGGTGTCAAAACAATGGAAAACGGTTTCCGGAGGAGCGTTAAAATTATTGATGATAATTTTTCTGACCAGGGCCCGGTTGATGGGGGGCACCTGATTATAGGACTTTTCAAGCTCTTTTTGAAAACTGTCCGGAAACAGTTCTCGTTCAAAGCTTAGCATCTGGGCTATTTTCAGGGCGGTACCCCTCAGCATGGAAAGGCCGTTAAACAAAATTTTTGCGTTCTTTTCATCCAGTTTTTGCTTGGAGATCGTCTGGCTTTCCTTTGAAAGAAAGGGCCGTTTTATCAAAAATCCCAGCTGATTGGTTCCCATCCTGGCGGCTATTTTCCCCGAAGAAAAGCTCCGGTTCATTTTTCCGGTTGGCATGGTATCAGACATCTTATCAGTCATGACATTTATCCATAAATTTGCGTTTTATCCCGTGGAGGGTATCCACCCGGTCCTTAACCCGGTCCATTCTCGACAAGATATGGTTTTTGAAAAAAAATATACCAATGTCAAAAATCCGATTCCCTAGTCCGGCCCTGATTGAAGCACAGGCCAAATCAATACTTTTATCGATTAGAACAGAAGTTTGCTCAAACTTTTCGGACTCGTCGGAAAGCCAATAGATAATCAATCCAATATAATATTCCCAAAAAAACTGGATGGTCAGTTCAAGGAACACCTGATCCTCTATTTCACCAGCTTCTATGGCGGCATCAAATATGTCCCGTACAATGGCAATAAACTTTTCCTTGACCGGTGTCACCCTGCTCTGATGTTGGCTTAGGGTGAAAAAACTCAGTTTAAATGTTTTGGCCAAAAACTCTCTGTCTGCCAGGAACAGGTCCAGTTTGGTTTCAAAAAAGGTCTGGAGTTGTTCTTGAAATGTAAATTGGTTAAAATCCGAAATCGTTTTCAATGCCTGGGTTACCTGGTCAAACTTGTTGTCATAATAGGCATACAGGATGGCTTCCTTGGTGGGGAAATAATTATAAATTGTCGCATCTCCCACACCTGCCTTCCTGGCAATCTCCCGCATGGTGGCTGATTTTAAATCCTTTGAGATCACCAAATCCACAGTGGCGGCAATAATTTTTTCGTGATTTGCCAATTTTTGTTTTTTGCTGATTTTCATGGGCCCTCCTGATTATTACGATTAACCATTTAAAAAAATACTTTATATTTAGATTTAATATAGTGCATTTTTTCATAAACAGCAAATCCTATGATATTATTTTTCCTTTTCAAACAAAAATACGATAAAAAAGCATAGAGATCGAAAGATAAAATCGCTTCCAATCCGACATAAAAGATGTTTTTATTTTATTTTAAAAAAAAGCCTTTCCAAGATCTTAAAGATGCAGGTATAACAAAGTAAACACCGTTTCCTTAAAAAATAGCCATTGATTTAAACCTGGATTCATCCGGTGCCCGTCAGGGTATCCTCAACAAAAAGGAGAGAACCATGAACGATCAAGCCTGGAAAACCCCCTTTTGGCCTGAAGGTGTGGCCCATACCGTGTCAGATTATAAATTTCCGGTATTTAAACTGCTGGATGATGCCGCCGAAGCGTATCCGAACAATGTGTTTACAATTTTTAACGGGGCCACCAAAACATATGCCCAGGTAAAAGATACAGTGGATCGTATTGCTAATTTTCTTGCCCATAAAGGGATTGAAAAAGGGGACAAGGTGGCTATTTTTCTCCCTAACCTGCCCCAGTTCCCGGAAATATTATTCGGCATTCTCAAGGCCGGCGCAATTGCCGTAAACTGCAACCCGATTTACACACCCTCCGAGTTGAACCTCCAGCTCAACAACTCGGAATCAAAAATGGTCTTTTGCATGGACCACCCCATTTTTTATCCCAATACCGTAAAAGCCATTAAAGACACCCAGGTAGGCACAGTGGTTGTCTGCAACATCAAATCATATCTTCCCCGACTCAAGGGATTTCTCGGGGGACTGCTGGGAAAAATCCCAAAGGCAGCCCACCACGAACCGGGCCACCTGATGTTTGATGATATTCTGGCCCAATTTCCACCAACCCCTCCCCAGGTAACCATTGATCCTGAAAATGACACCGCGGTCATGCTCTATACCGGCGGCACCACAGGGGTCCCCAAGGGGGCAGAACTCACCCATACCAATTTTACCTACGACGTCATGGCAGGCAGTGAATTTATCCGGTTGGTCCACGAAGAGGGGAAACCCCCGGAAAAAATTTATATTGGCGGTTTTCACACCTATCTGGGGGTTTTGCCCTGGTATCACAGCTTTGGTATTACCGTGGCCCTCCTGTCCGCTGTTGCATCAGCCAGCCGGTTGATCTGCGTCCCGGATCCCAGGGCCGGAGAACCGCCATTCACAGAGGTGCTTAAACTTGTTGAAGCCCACAAGCCCACGATCATGCCGGCGGTTCCCACTATTTTTGTGGCATTTACCAACCACCCCCTTTTAAACAAGTATGACCTCTCCTCCCTCATGGGGTGTTTTTCAGGAGGCGCGCCCCTTCCGCCGGAGGTCTGCCGACAATTTGAAGAAAAAACAGGATCCATCATATTTGAAGGATATGGTCTCACAGAAACAACCCCGGTGGTCAGCGTCAATCCCACCAACAGAGAAACCCGGAAAATTGGCTCCATTGGTTTTCCTTTACCCGGCACTGACGTTAAAATTTTGAACCTTACAGACCCGACTATTGAGCTGCCCACGGGGGAAGATGGAGAGGTGGCTGCATGCGGACCCCAGGTCATGAAGGGCTATTGGAAACGGCCCGACGCCAATGATGAGGTGTTTGTTACCATTGACAACAACCGGTATTTTCTCACCGGTGATATCGGCCACATTGATGACGACGGATATATCACCATCACAGACCGAAAAAAAGATATGATCATTGTGGGGGGATTCAATGTCTACCCCAGGGAGGTGGAGGATATCCTCTATACCAATCCAAAGGTTGAACTGACAGCGGTTGTGGGCATCCCCGATGCCAAAAGCGGAGAAAGTGTCAAGGCTTTCATCAAGCTCAAACAAGGAGAGACCGCCACCACAGAAGAAATCAAGGCCTTTTGCAAGGAGAATATGGCCGGGTATAAACAGCCCCGGCAGATTGAATTCAGGGATGAAATCCCCATCTCCAATATCGGCAAGGTTTTACGCCGGGTATTAAGGGACGAGGAGATTCAGGGCTAGGCCCCGGAACAAACAATCCTCACCCGGCATCCCGGGTGAGGATTCCAATGGCCTCGGCAGCCACGGCTAGCCCAAACACCCCGGGAACCCAGGGAATGGTGCCGATGGGAGGACGGAATCTCCCGTGGTCGGACAAACCGTCCACGGCATCACTGGCCTCATAGGGCTCCTTGTTCAGGGCTTTTTCAATGGAATAAACACAGCGAACACCTTCATAGACTCCCCTGCGGTGCAATCGCTGGCGGACCACCCGGGCCAGGGGGCAGACACAGGTCTCGGAAAGATCCCCGGTTTTGATCATGGCGATATCGGTCTTTCCCCCTGCCCCCATGCTGGAAACCACGGGCAGCCCCAGTCCCAGGGCCCCAAAGATCAGGTTAACCTTTGAATTGAGCCCGTCAATGGCATCCACCACCACATCAATATCCCGGGACAAAAGTTCGGTCAAACTATCGGCATTGACAAAGGTGTCGTGAACATCCACCTCACAAAGGGGGTTGATATCTTGAACCCTTTCCCGGGCAAGTTTCGCCTTTCTCCTGCCAATGGTGGAATTGAGCGCATACAGCTGGCGATTGATATTGGAAGCATCCACACGATCAAAATCCACCAGGCGCAAATATCCTATCCCGGTCCGGGCCAGGGCTTCGGTGGCAAATGACCCCACCGCTCCCAGACCGAATACTGCAACCCGGGCATGCTTAATCTTCTCCATGGCTCCAGATCCCATCAACTGTTCTGTGCGGGCAAACTGATTCATAGGCTTCCTTTATATTTTCTTAAATACACCCTAGGGCAAACTTCTTTAGGGTAAAATTGATTCAAACAGGGTTAAGCTGTTATTATACGCATGGTTTACAAATTCTTCAAACCCCATACCCGCTCTTTTAGCCGCAATTTGTGCAATGGCAGGTAAATTTTTGGGCTCATTCAACCTTTTTTTTTTACTATTTTTGTTACCTGAAATTAAAAGCGTTGGATAAAGATCCGGGGTGTCGGTTTCAAGGACGAACCGGTCCCTTGACACAGCCCCCAGCGCCCGCACTACTTTTTTGGCATTGGGCCGGGTCACGGCTCCTGAAAAGGAAAGGTACAAGTTATGGCGCTCAAGCAAAGGGATCATGTCCGGTGATCCGGAATAGGAATGAATCAGCCCCGGGGTTTTTAAGGGGCCTGATTTTTTCAGCAGATGGATAAAGGTATCCCAGCCCTTTCGGATATGGATATTTATCGGCCTTTCAAGCTGTCTGGCAAGGTCCAGGTGATGGGAAAAAACCCGGATCTGAAGATCCTGGTCCGCTCTTTTATCCGTAAAATCCAACCCGGTTTCACCAATGCCCGATCCTTCGGCAGTCAAAAAAGTTTCAAGCCTCTTTTGCCAGTTTTCAGACAGGCTGTCAAGAAACCAGGGATGAATGCCAAAACAGGGAATCACAGCCCCATGGTCCCTGGCAAGTTTTGCAGTCTTGCCAAAATTTTCTTCCCTGGTGGCACAGGAGACCATGTAAAGGACCCTCTCTTTTTTGGCCCGGCCCACAATATTGGGAACCTGTCCATAAATTCTGTCATCATGGAGATGACAGTGGGAATCAATAAACACCTCTGTCACCCCCTTTCTGCTTTTTTTACGGTTACGCTCCCTTCCTCGTGATAACTATAAATTAGTAATAACTGGAATTATCCCAGCAATGGGTACATAGTTTTTCCTTGGGAAGCCCTATGGCCGCCACCAGATCCGCAAGCTTTTGATACCGCAGGCTTGTCAGCCCCAACCGTTCGCCAATGTGGGCAATCATGGCCTGGTGCTTTTCAGATCCATCAACCGCATATTGGGTCAGATCAATATCTTCGGTTCCCTCAATATGATAAATGGCTTTACGTCCGGCCAGATCCAGGGTGGATCTGGAGGTTGAAAAATTCAAAAACTCACAGGGATGAATCAAACAGGGGCAGGCAATGCGCATGTGAACCTCTTTTGCCCCGTATTCATAGAGGATCTGGGTATTGTCCTGGAGCTGGGTTCCCCGTACCACGGAATCATCACAAAAGAGAATCCTCCGGTCCTGGATAATTTCCCGGATGGGGATAAGCTTCATCCGGGCCACAAGATCCCGCATGGACTGGTTCTGGGGCATGAAACTTCTGGGCCAGGTGGGGGTGTATTTCACATAGGGCCGCATATAGGGCAATTTGCTTTCATTGGCAAATCCTATGGCATGTCCTATTCCTGAATCAGGAATACCTGCCACAAGATCCACCGGTTCCGTCTCGTTTCGTGCCAGGGCAGCCCCGCAATTATAGCGGACCTGTTCCGTATTAATGCCCTCATAGGAAGAAACCGGATAGCCATAATATACCCACAAAAAAGAACAAACCTGCATCTTTTCACCGGGGGCCTGCACCTGCTCCATTCCCTCGGGGGTTATCAGCATAATTTCACCGGGTCCCAGATAGTATTCCACCTCAAAGCCCAGATTGGAAAAGGCGCTGGATTCGGAACTGGCGGCAAAGGCATTCTCCCGCTTTCCAATAACAACAGGGGTCCTTCCCAACCGATCCCGGGCGGCAAATATACAGGATTTGGTCAATACCAGCATGGAACAGGACCCCTCAATCCTGTCCTGGGCATTTTTGATTCCCTCTTCAAAGGAGGGGGCCTCACAGATCAGGGTGGCCACAAGCTCGGTGGGGTTGATATCCCCCTGGCTTGTTTCGGCAAAATGAACATTCCGGTCAAAGGCCTCCTTTGCCAATTGGGCCATATTCACAATCTTACCCACCGTAACCAGGGCAAATGTTCCCAAATGACCATGGATGATAATGGGTTGGGAATCGGTATCCGAGATGGTGCCAATCCCCATATTACCGGTCAACCCGTCAATGTCCGCCTCAAATTTTGACCTGAAATAGGCATTTTCTAGGCTGTGAATAGACCGCTGGAACCCGTCCTTTCCCACCGTTGCAAGCCCGCCCCGCTTTGTTCCCAAATGAGACAAATAATCGGTTCCGTAAAAGAGCTCCTTATTACATGCCTTGGTTGCCGCACATCCGAAAAAACCGCCCATGGTACTTACCTTCCTGTTGTATAAAGTTAATTAAATTGAATCTTAGATATTTGCAATACCATATTATCTGATAAAAAAAATAGAACAATATTAAAACCCATTTGCCTTAATACCGACAAAACCGCCAGCCTGCCCATCAATGATTCCCCCCTGATCCCAGGCCGCTATTATTATCCGTATTTTCTTTTCCCAAAATACTATTAAAACTAAATCCCCGGTCAATCGCTGCAAGCCCATCAGAAACTGTCTTTGAAAGTGCCGGTATATCTTCATCTGAATATAAAACGTACCGCATCAGAGTTTCAGCAGAGGTTTGTTTATCTTTGTACTGGGCATACATCGCAAAAGTAAGTGCTGCGATTCCCGTAACTGTGGTCTGAACAGTGGCGGATTTCACCCATTCCCATTTACTCAGTTTCCCCTTAAAAATACTACTTAAAGCCGGCCATACAAGTACCGCCAATCCAAACCCTACGGAAAAAAAGAAAAATATTTTGTTTAAAAGAGCATAGCTTCTGGCTTTTATATAAATGTCATACATAAGCACATATTTTTTTTCAGCCTCAATTTTATTTGAAACCACAGCATCTTTGACTGTTTCTGCATAACGAATCATGAAAGATGCGCTTGTTTGGTTTGGTTTAAAAACGTCGTCCCTTCCTAGGTATTTACAAAGGATAACACCACCGATAAGCACAAAAAAACCAAGCAGCACAATTGATAACTTCTTTGACATGTTAACTCCTTATGGGTTTGGTTTGAAGACCCTTTGCTATACATTTGAAAAAGCTGCCTAAAAACTAACAGAATATTGTGAAAAAATCATAGGTTAACCACCATTTACATCGCGTCCAATTTCTTTTGCTCACGTCGCTGATTCTCAAGCTCTTGTCTTTTTGCTTTCAAATATTCCATTTTTTCAACTTCATGGAGTTGACGGGAGTATTTTTCTGTGGCATCAAACCATTTGCTGAATTGCTGCTCAATATCCTGTTCGTTGGGAATCGAATCAAGCCGGGTTTTGATTGCTAAATAATAACGAATCGTGTTCCGTTCGATGAGTCCCTGTAAGCCTTTAATATAAATTGGCATATTATTCTTGTTGCCAACAATTGTAAATCCAACTTTTTTCCGAGCCAGGGTAGCAAGATAAATTTTCCCCAGATTTCTGGATGACCAGCTCGTTCGATAGGAAAATATCAACCGTATAATGGTACCATTAGATAAGGTTTCATCGGAGAGTGCCCGGGGTAATGGAATTGCCGCTAATTCGATACGATAATCACTGGTTTTCCAAGGTCCGTCATCGGAAAATAATCCAACGGATAGGTAGTCGGGGCCGTCTGCAAGAATGCTAAATTTCATTGACAATTTTGTTGCCTGTTCCGGTGTTTTATATATTTTTCGGCCACTATACAAATGTATAATTGGGTTGGTGCCTTTTTCATAGGTGCACGCCTTGGTGTTCAGATGCATCATTAAAATATTGCACCAGTCCCGGGGCTGGGTAAAAACTTGCCTGGAAGTTTCGAAATCATGCTCAAGTACACCCATGATTTCTCCCTTAAGCTGCCCCCCTTGCTCAAAAGAAGTCAAGACAATTGGCACACCAAAAGTATTATCGCCCAATTTTGACAAGACCACCTCGAATTGTTCGAGCAAAGATGCTTTTTCCGAATCAAATTGGGATAGCGATTGCGCATTTAACAAATTGCAGGTGAGAAGCATTGTAACGATAATTTTCCAGAGATATTGAGTCATGATTTCTCCTTGATAGCGTAATAGAAAAGACTTCAGGCCAGCATAAAACAGCGGGTATAGTATTTACAATTAATTCATCAATGGTCAAGGAAGAAATCATTTTTATTTATCGGTCACACTCAGTTGTATTTTGATAGATACCATGCTAACTTTCGCTCAAAAAAATCACCAGCAAAAAATGATATATTTTATTAACCATTTCTCTAAAATAAAAAAGGATGATTTATGAAACGTTTATCTATTGTTGCCGGCCTCCTGTTCTTTGGTATGGCTTTTTTGGGTGCAAACGTATTTGCCTCACAAAAAATTAAAGTGGCGGGTATCTATACCCAGCCTATCCAGCAAAAATGGGATGCCTGTCTTCACAAGGCGCTTCAAAAAGCAGCGGATGAGGGTAAGATTGAATATGTGTATTCAGAAAAGGTTTCCAATACAGATTATATCCGTGTGCTCAGAGAATATTCCGAAAAAGGGGTCAGCCTTGTTGTCGGAGAGGCCTTTGGCATATCCAGAGATGTGAGAAAAGTGGCCAAGGACTACCCAAAGGTTGCCTATCTCATGGGAGATACCTTTGGACCTGCCAACCCGAACCTATCCGTTTTTGACAACTATATCCATGAGCCATGCTACCTCATGGGCATGATCGCAGGCAAAATGACCCAGACAAATAAAATCGGCATGGTGGGGGGATATCCCATTGGTGAGGTGAACCGTCTTTTCCATGCCTTTATGGCAGGTGCAAAATCGGTAAACCCCGGTGTTGAGTTTAAAGTTTCCTTCATCGGTTCCTGGTATGATCCGCCAAAGGCAAAGGAATTTGCCTATGCCCAGGTTGAATCCGGGGTTGATATCCTTTATGCAGAACGGGCTGGTGTTGTGGATGCTGCACGGGAAAAAGGCATCCTTGCCTTTGGCAATGTAAATGACATGAACAAAGAGGAAAATGGAACGGATGTGGTTGTGGCATCGGCGCTTTGGAATATGGACAATGCCGTAAATGAAGCCATCGCCCTGGTTAAAGCGGACAAGTTTAAGGCAGAAAACTACAAGGAATGGACCATGATGGGAAAAGGGGGCGCTGCCCTGTCGCCCTTTTATGAATTTGAAGATAAAATCCCTTCCGATATCAAAACCAAGGTAGTTGAGGCCCAAGCCGCCATCAAAGCAGGATCTCTTGTCATCAAGATTAATGATGAAGAGCCGAAATCAACCTTCTAAGGACCACAAATAGAAAGAGGTGTGGTCCCCTGCCAGGGACCACTTCATCTTCCCATGACTGACGCCATACTCAAATTATCCGGAATAACCAAACATTTCGGCTCTGTTGTTGCCAATGAAAATCTCTCCTTTTCCCTGGAAAAAGGAGAGATTGTGGCCCTTCTGGGTGAAAACGGTGCCGGCAAGACCACCCTGATGTCCGTTCTTTTTGGCCACTATGTTGCAGACAAAGGTGAGGTTGAGGTTTTTGGGAAAAAACTGGTTCCCGGCTCTCCCCGAGCTGCTCTGGAAGCTGGAATCGGCATGGTGCACCAACATTTTACCCTTGCCGGAAACATGAGTGTTCTGGATAATATTATGCTGGGCACCGAATCTCTTATCAGCTTTAAAAGTACCCCCGGTGCAGCAAAGAAAAAGTTAAAGGATCTCATGGAACGCTTTGGATTGACGGTTAATCCAAAGGCAATGGTAAAAGACCTTTCCGTGGGAGAGCAGCAGCGGGTGGAAATATTAAAGGTACTTTACCGGAATGCAAAAATACTCATTCTTGATGAACCCACCGCTGTGCTGACCCCCCAGGAATCAGACAAACTTTTTGAAACCATTGCCCAGTTGGTGAAGGAGGGTTTGAGCGTTATCTTTATTACCCATAAAATGCGTGAGGTGATGGCAGCCAGCCAACGATGCATTGTCCTGCGCCATGGCAGGCTTGTGTTTGAATCGTTGACCTGCCAGACAAACCCTAAAATTCTTGCAAAGGCAATGGTGGGAAGTGATATCCCCCAAACGATCCGGCACAGGCAACTCCCGGGTAAAAAGGTGCTTTCCCTAAGGCAAATTTTTCTCATTGACCCGGAAGGGAAAAAAGTATTGGAGGATCTCAATCTTGATCTCAGATCAAATGAAATCATCGGCATAGCAGGCGTTTCAGGCAATGGTCAGTCACAGCTGGCCGATTTGATCTCAGGGCTTATCACCACCTATACGGGAGATATTTATCTTGATTCAACCCGGCTTAAAAAAATAAGCCCCCGGCGGATGATTAAAGAAGGGGTGGGACGGATCCCGGATGATCGGAACGGGACAGGGCTCATCGGAGATATGGCCATAATGGAAAACATTGCCAGTGAAAACTATGGCGAATTTCCCTTCTCAAAGTGGGGCATTCTGCGCTTTAAGGACATTGCCGCCCGGGCCAAAAAACTGGTAAAAAAATTTGATGTGCGCTGTCCCAATATCGATATCCCGGTTCAAAAACTTTCCGGGGGTAATATGCAAAAACTGATTCTGGCAAGGGAACTTTCAGGATCGCCCAGAATAATCCTTGCCAACCAGCCCACCTGGGGACTTGATGTGGGGGCCACCTCCTATGTCCACACACAACTTATAAACGCGGCCGAACAAGGGGCCGGTGTCATTATCATCTCCGAAGATCTGGATGAACTGTTCCAGGTGGCCGATAGGATTCAGGTTATCTACCATGGCAGATTATCAGATTCCCAGGATGTTGACAGGGTTAACCGGACAAAGCTGGGGCTGATCATGTCAGGCCTCCCCCCAAATAAAGAAGAACAATCAAGAAGAGAAAAAAATGAGACTTGAAGCTCGTGAAAACACCTCTGCACTGAAACTTATAGCAGCCCTTTTTATTGCAGTGGGAGTTGCCATGGCTGTCTGCTCTGTTCTGATCATCTGGGGGGGTGCATCCCCCATGGAAGGATGGATGCTCATGGTAAAAGGAGCCCTTGGCACAAGGTTTGCCGTGAGCGAGACACTCACACGGGCAACTCCCCTCATCTTTACCGGCCTTGCCGCAGCCGTTGCCTTCAGGGCAAAGCTATGGAATATCGGGGGAGAAGGCCAATTTTATATCGGGGCCTGCATGGCCGTTTTCCTGGGAACAAGAGGAGAAATATTACCCCCATTTATGATGATCCCCTACCTTTTTATCGGGGGCGCCATTGCCGGCGGAATTTTTCTGCTGCTTCCCACCCTCCTTAAAACCCAGCTCAATGTGGATGAGGTGGTCACCACCCTTCTGCTTAATTTTGTGGTGCTTTTGTTTGTGAACTGGCTTGTTTTCGGCCCCTGGAAGGATCCCATGTCCATGGGATGGCCCCAGTCCGAGCCTGTTCTTGATTCGGCGATACTGCCAATTCTCATGGCAAAAACACGATTTCATCTTGGCTTTGTCATTGCTGTTTTGTCTGCTGTTTTTGTATGGTGGCTGATGGCCTACACCACCTGGGGCTTTGAGATAAGGGCGGTTGGATCCAGTATAAAGGCCAGCACCTTTGCAGGGATGCCGGTCACCAGAACCATCATCCGCACCGCTTTACTCAGCGGCGGCCTTGCTGCAATGGCAGGTGTCAGCGAGCTCTGCGGCGTAAAAGGCTACCTGACCACAGATCTTTCCCCGGGGTTTGGTTATACCGGCATTGTGGTGGCCATGCTGGCAGCCCTCCATCCGTTAGGGGTGGTGGCCAGTGCACTTTTTGTGGCCATTATTTATATTGGTGCAGACTCCATGAGCCGGGCCATTAACATATCAAATTATATTGCCGATGTGACCACTGCCGTGTCTCTTTTATCCGTGCTTGTTGCCGTATTCCTAACAAAGTATCGGATAAAAAAAGGGTAAAAAGGAGGTAATTCATTATGGATTTAATAGGATTTTTTCTTGAAACCGGATTCTGGATGGCCTGCGTACGCATGGCCACCCCGCTAGTATTCGGCACCCTGGGGGAACTTGTCTGTGAAAGGGCCGGGGTTGTAAACCTGGGGATTGAAGGCATCATGGCCGCCGGATGCATGGGCGGATGGATGTGGGTTTACCTGGGGGGAAGTTTGTGGGGAGGCGTTGTTTTTGCTGCATTTATCGGTGTCTTGTTCGGCCTTCTCCACTCTCTTTTTACGGTTTACCTGGGACTTTCCCAGCACGTGACAGGCCTTGGCATCACCATGTTGGGCAGCAGTCTAAGTGCCTATGTCTTTCGGATGATGCTGCCCCGTGCCACAACTCCTCCCAAAATTATTCCCTTCCAACCCACAGAAATTCCTTGGCTTAGTGAAATCCCCTTTTTTGGCGAAATTTTTTTCAGCCATACCCCCCTGACCTGGCTTGCACTTGCAGCGGTTATTCTGGTGGGATTTGTTTTGTTCAAAACCCCCCTGGGCCTTGCCCTGCGCATGGTGGGTGAAAATCCTTTGGCCGTTGAAGCCCAGGGATTGAACGTATTTTTTCTCCGAACCCTTGCGGTGTGTGCGGGCAGTGCCATGATGGCTGTGGGCGGGGCATTTTTAACCATGTCCGCCTTTGATGCCTACTACATCGGCATGGTAAACGGCAGGGGATGGATCTGCATAGCCCTTGTGGTTTTTTCATCCTGGAAGCCCTATAAAGCCCTGGCAGGCTGCCTTCTTTTTGCAGGATTTGACGCCATCCAGATGCGGGTTCAACAACAGGCCGGCATGGCAATTCCCTATCAGTTTTATCTCATGCTGCCCTACCTGTTTTCCATCATCGCCCTGGTCATCATGTCCAGAAAAGCAGCCTATCCCAAGGCGTTGCTGATCCCCTTTCGAAAAGGAGAACGTTAAAAATGTTTGACCTGCTGGTTGTAAACGCAAAAATCCACGGCAAAAAAGAATTGATGCAAATCGGCTGCAAGGACGGAAAAATCCTTGAGGTTGCCGTAAATATCCCATCAAAATCCAAAGAGATTATTGATGCAGACGGATATTTTGTCACCCCTCCTTTCATCGACAGTCATCTTCACCTGGACACCCCCCTTTCCATGGGTATGCCCCGGTTAAACCAGAGCGGCACCCTGCTGGAAGGAATAAAAATATGGGGAGAACTCAAGCCCGAACTCACAAGGAAAACCATTAAGGCAAGGGCAAAAAAACTGCTGTTATGGTCCATTGCCAAGGGAAACCTTGTGATTCGAAGCCATGTGGACACGACAGATCCCAGCCTTATGGCCGTTGATGCCCTCATCGAGCTTCGCCGAGAAATGAAGGAATTCATAGATATTCAACTGGTTGCTTTTCCCCAGGACGGTATTCTGCGATCCAAAAACAGCATGGAACTTTTAACCTGTGCTCTGGATAAGGGAGTTGATGTGGTGGGAGGAATTCCCCACTTTGAGAGAACCATGACAGACGGACAAAAATCCATCCGTCTTCTCTGCGAGCTTGCAGAGAAAAGGGGGCTGATGGTGGACATGCATTGTGATGAGTCCGATGATCCTTTTTCCCGGCACATCGAACACCTTACATTTGAAACCCAGCGGCTTGGACTCCATGGGAGGGTGGCAGGGTCCCATCTCACCAGCATGCACACCATGGACAACTACTATGTGTCAAAGCTTTTGCCCCTGATGGCCGAAGCAAAGATAAACTGTATCTGCAACCCTCTGGTGAACATGAATCTCCAGGGGCGCCATGATACCTACCCGAAAAGAAGGGGTCTCATGCGGGTTCCGGAACTTATTGGTGCAGGTATCAATGTCAGCCTTGGCCATGATGATGTCATGGACCACTGGTATCCCATGGGAAGTCACGACATGCTGGAGGTGGTTCACATGGGGGCCCATGCCTTGCACATGACAGGACCAGGCCAGCAGGAAGCCTTATTTGACGGAATTACCACCAATGGTGCAAAAACACTGAACCTTGAAAACTATGGACTTGAACCCGGGTGCAATGCAGACATGGTTATCCTCCAGGCATCTTCCAAGCAGGAATGTATCCGCCTTCGCCCTGCTAGGCTGTTTGTCATCCGCAAAGGAAAACGCATCAGCCGTATGGCAAAAACCAACGCCACCGTGACCCTGGGTTTTGAAGATGTGAATGTTGATTTTTGCCCCTAGATCTCCTGGGAATTTTCCCCAATTATAAGATGAAACAGATCCGAATACTAAATGGTGTTGAAACCACCCAATTTGAAGGCAAATTATAAATATCCTTCACTCTTTTAAAGTTTTTTTTGGGGCTTATGTATAGAACAAACAACGCCAATTTAATGACACTATTGTCAATTTTATACTGAATCGTTTTTTTCTTTGACACCCCGGCAAGACCCAAAAGCCGACGCCAAAGAGAAGCATTATTTTTGCATATACCGTGTGATTGTTTTGCTCGGAGAAACCCGTCTGAGCTTTTTCTTTATGGTTTTATTTCCCTTTTATATTAGGGTTCTTTGTTTTCATCGCAACCGAAACCGGGAACCGATCCGCATAGGTCAAATCAATCGCAATAGTCTGGGTAATTATTTCCCCTGTCTCTCCAGGGTGCAGGGGTCGACAGTCGATGCAAAAAAACATTGCAAAAAAAATTGTTAAAACGGTTATTTTCATACTGATACGCCTGATTCTTCCACAGAAGATTCAACTCCTCCCAAATGTTAAATAGCAACCAATTCTATTTTTATTTGAAATTTGCAACAACCGTTCCACTTCTTTGAAATATTAATCACATGGCTATATCTTCATCACTGACACTTGTTTGAAAAGCATCGCTGAGGTTGAGACAGCAGTTGCCGCATTGTATGCAGATGAAAGTTTTAGGAGGCATGGTGGTCCTTTATTTGTGGATTATTGATCTTTCACAATCCTCTAAATCCTTAATAGTTAACGAATTATTTCTTTTGGCCACTTATCCTTAACACCTTCTTCTCCGGTATAATAGGATACCTTTGACCCTTCCTCAAATATGTCCATCGCAGGTAGAATGTTTATTTTCTTTGAATCAGGATATTCACATACATCAACATTCGCCTTAGTGCGTAAGTCTAAATATATGAATGGGTCATCGCTATGATTGTAAAGTTGATGCGCACCATACGGTCCTTCCTCAAAGAATATAATGCTCCCTTTTGATATTGTCTGATATCCCTCTGGTGAACGTAAGGTGGCTTCTCCTTCTAAAATAATAAACAGTTCTTCGGCATTCCGATGAAAATAGTATGAAAGTTGCAACTGTATCCATAAAAATGCCGTTTTCTCTGCGGTTCCGCAACAGGACTGAGAATCACCACTTGCCTTAATATGATCACAGGCCCCCGGAAAAAACAAAAGATAAAATTAACTTTATCTTTTTTTTAAAATTAATTTTATCTTTAAAAAAACAAACCTGTTTCCATGACTTGGGATCTGAATGCTGAGTCTATTTTATCTTTTCAACCCCTTGAAAACAAATGAAATTTTCTGTCCTACCCCGGTTCTTTGATTCCCATGAAAAACTATTTAATTTGGTGTGAATTTTGCATGATAACCACAAATATTGATAAAGAACCTGGTGCCCCAAATGGTATGGCAAAGGAGTGACTTTATCACTAACTTTCCATGGGAAAAAAGGGAATTCAAATGACCATTGAAAACACACCCCACTCCAGGGGGCTGGACCGGAAGATGAACACCTCCTTGCTGGGTGCTGCCGCCGTGATTGCATCGGCTTCAGCCTGGGGCATGTCCGGCATCTTTATCACGATTATTGTCAATGAATCCGGGGCATCTTCCATAGGACTTGCCTTCTGGCGGGACCTGCTGGGCTGTGTTACCCTGCTTGTGTTTACTCTGTTGAGCCACCCAAAAAATCTCAAAATTGATAAAAAAGACCTTCCCTGGATCATCGGCATGGGGGCGGGCCTGGGATCCTTCCATATTTTTTACAACCAAAGCATCATCATCAACGGGGCTGCCATTACCACGGTTCAGCAGGCAGCCATGCCGGCAGTGGTGAGCATTGCAGCCCTTTATTTGTGGAAAGAGGTCCTGACCCGGGAGAAAATCATCTCCATGGCCCTCATCTTCCTGGGCACAGCCCTGGCCTCGGGCCTGAACTTGTTTGACCTGGAAAAAACAAATATGGAAGGGCTCACCCTGGGCTTTATCGTACCCTTTTTCTATGCGAGCTGGACCCTGTGCGGAAAACGGGTGGTGCCCATATACGGCGCAACCGCCAGCCTTGCCATTGGATTCGGCATTGCCAGCCTCATGCTTTTGCCCATGCAGCCATTTGTGTCCCAGCCCTTTCCCCTGAATCCCACCATTATAGCGGCCTTCTGCGGACTCATTGCAGTGTCCACATTTGGTGCCTTTTCCCTGTATATGATCGGGCTCAAATATATCCAGGCAGGTGTGGCCTCCATCCTGGTCATGTCGGAAATCCTGTTTGCAGGGGTTTATGCCTTTTTCCTTCTGGGAGAACGCCTCGGCGAAATTCAGATATTTGGAGCCGCCCTGGTCATAGCAGGGGTGGCCTGGCTCTCTTACAAACAAAACAGCTCCCATTAGAATACCAGGACCTCCCCCATGGCAACACTGTTTAAACTTAAAGTCTTTCTCTCCTTTGTGTCAGTCTATTTTATCTGGGGATCTAATTATTTGGCCACCCGGGTAACCCTGGATACCATACCAGCCTATTTTTCATTGGCACTACGGCTTTGCATTGCCGTTCTAATCATTTTTCTTTGGCTTGGACCCAGAAAAATTACCCGGGTGACAAGGAGACAATGGACAAATGCATTTATGGTGGGTTTTTTGCTCCACGGTCTGGGTACCGGCCCCGTTGTATGGGCTATCTATTATGTGCCCACCGGGGTGACGGCCATCCTGGTTGCAATGCTGCCTGTCTGGTTTATTCTGTTTGAAAAACTGCTCAAGGGAAATTCCGGAATGGGATTTGTCGGGTGGATCGGGATCGCAATCAGCATTGCAGGCAGCCTGATTCTCATGGGAGGCACCAGCATTTCAACCCTTGCAAGCGCTCCGTTGATACCCTTTTTGATGATTTTTTTCGCCTGCATGTGCTGGGCATTCGGATCAATATGGAGTACCATTCTGGAAACGCCGCCAGACAATTTGACCAATGTGCTATTCCAGATGGCAGGGGGCATTTTCTGCAATCTGTTACTAAGCTTGCTGATGGGCGAGTGGCAGGATTTAAAAACCGTTACCCTGAACTTTGAATTCCTGTTCGCCATGCTCTACCTGTCGATTTTCTGTTCTCTGTTTGTCTTTGCAGCCTATAATTTTCTTTTGGCAAATTTTAATTCCACCCTGGTATCCACCCATTCCTATATCAACCCCCTGGTGGCGGTTTTCCTTGGCTGGATTTATATTGATGAGGCCATTGATGCCAGAGTGATGCTGGCAAGCGTCATGATTCTGGGCGGCGTGGTCTGTATACGCATGGGGATTAAAAAAACCAGGGGTGGACAGACCAGCAAGTGGTGTTATCACTAGTATTTTTTTCTATTCCTGCGGCTGTTTGATATGCAGTTGCTAAAGATGCCCCGGCATATGGACAGGATATTAAAAAAGACGTTGCTCTCCACAAAAAACAAACAGATTCTTATTTTTGTTCTGACAAACAAGGGTCATGTTTACACTGTCAGCCAGTTCCACAGCAAGGGCAGTGGGTCCTGAAATTGAAAATATCCCAGGGATTTTTGCCCGTGCAGCCTTTTGAACCAGCTCATAACTGACCCGTGATGACATAACCAGAAAGCCTGCCCTATCAAGGGTTCCATTTTTAAAAAGTGCTCCGATCGATTTGTCCAGGGCATTGTGACGTCCGACATCCTCACCCAAAGACAGCAGGGTTCCGTCTTTTGCAAAAATCACGGCCGCATGGCAGCAATGGCGGCGGGTCTGGTAATCCGAAAGTCTGTTCAGACAATGGGTTGCAATACTTGTATCCACTTTTACAGCTTTTGGTACAGGCCTTATCTTTTGTTTGAGGTCATCAATAAGCTCTTTGCCGCAGATGCCGCAACTGGTCTGGCTGATAAACCCACTGCGACTCAAAATATCCGGTATGCGTTTGATCCTGGCTGGTTTTAAAGTAACGGTAACAACATTTACATCTTCATCGCAGTATGCCAGAGTGGCAAAATCCTCAAAGGAATCCACAATCCCCTCAGCCAGACAAAATCCGGCAACATGGGCCAGTTCATCACCAGGGGTGCGCATCACAAGTGTATATGGTTTTCCCTGTATCCTGATTGAAAGGGGGACTTCCTGGATCAGTTCCAGGCTGATTCCATCTTGTTCCTGCCCGGAAAAAACATTGATGGTTCGTTGCTTATAACCTGTCATTTACTGGCGCCTTATTTTGCTATCATTTGTTGCTGTCATTTTTTTTAAATTCCATACAATCCGTTCAAAGATCGCCATATCCTGACCTTATTAACAGATCCCGGCTGGGAATAAAACAGCCGGGATCTGATTAAAATACATCTTTTTTTTTGTCAGGCAAGTGCTTTTTTCATTTTCTCTGCAACATACCCGAGACCCAGTTTTCTCAAATGATCCTCCCGGGGAATTCCTGTCTTGTTTTCCCAACCCCGTATCTCATAGTAAGCATCCAGGATTTTATTATATTTTTTACCATCAATGGGAGGCAGGGGAACAGGCCCTACCGGGTGCTCTCCAGGACAACTTTCATTCAAACACTTATAGTTGGGCTGATCATCCTCGCGTCTGATGCCGCGCATGGCAATGGTCGCCCTTTCAATCTGGTTGGATTTTTCAAAGATGGCAAACAGCTCTTCCTTGGTATATTCAATACCTGAAGCATAATAAATCCCTTTGATAATCATGTCATACATGTATTCCAGATTTTCCGGTGTATCATGAAAATATCCCAGATGCCCGAAGTTAAACTTGCACAACCCCAGGGAATCACTCATAAAAAAGAGGTTTTCATAATACTGGACCAGCTTTGCTTTACCTTCCGGGTGGTAAGACCTTATATCCCCGGCTTCCTTGTACCCGCTCACATGCACAGATAGGGCCGGTATATTAACCCACTCGGCAGTGGGAAGACCGTTCAGGTGGTGGGACCCCCTGGGAGAAACAGCAAATTGAAGCATGGAACCGATGGTGGATCTCGTTTCAACACCGGTGGCACACATGCCCTTCTGGTGATATACCGATTCCAGGGCTTTTTCACCAAGACTTTTTGCAAGGCGATAAGGCCCCAGGGCAAGCTTTTCACCGCACCCTTTTTTAAACACCATTTTGGGCATAAGTTCCACCATGGCATCGCCGTTTCCAAACACCAGGTCCACATCATCCGTGAACCTTTTATCGATGATATTTTTTTCCCTCAATTCCATGAGCGTAGAGAAAACAGCGCCTGCTTCAACCGTATCAAGGCCGTAATCATTGCACATGGTATTCAGCTTTAAAACAACTTTTTCATCTGTTATATCACATTTATGGCCCAGTGCCGTGGTGGTTTCATATTCAGGACCGCCACCCCTTGTCGGATACTTGCCGGCTGAAATACTATAGGAGGCATGGCAATGGACCGGACACCCGAAACAGGACTCTCTTCTGGTGCCCCATTTCTCATTCCAGGTGGTGACCAGGTTGTCAAATTTCGGATCCACACCGCACCGCTGCCAGTTTCGGATGGGTGTCATACCGGTCTGACCGATGAGCTTGGTTATTCCGGGAGTCCCGTTTTTTGACATTATCTTGTAGGTCAGGCTGTGAACCTTACCATAATCAGGGTCCATCAGGGCGTCACGAAGTTCACGGCAAAGATTGAAATATTCTTTTGGTTTGAACAATTTTATGGGTTTGGTTCCATTTACAAGAATGGCCTTAAGATTCTTGGAGCCAAAAACAGCGCCAAGGCCGGTGCGTCCCATGGAGTTTGTCTGCTCGGTACGCACATTGGCAAATGTAATCAGATTTTCACCGGCAGGACCAATGCAAAGCAGTTTTGATGATTCGCCATAGGCATTTAACAATTCAGCCTGGGTATCATTGCATCCCTTGCCCCAAAGCGGTTTAGCCGACACCAGTTTTGCCGAATCATTTTCCATATGGATCATGACCGGAGTCGGAGATTTACCGGTAATAACAAGCAGGTCATAGCCGCATCGTTTCATTGAAGGGCCAAAGTGGCCACCGCAATTGGCATCACCCCACCCGCTGGTATTATGGGGGGACAAAAAGGTGGCATGTGTCCGTCCGGAACTTGGAAAAGTAGTTCCAGCCAGAACCCCGGTGCCGATCAATATCATATTCTCAGGTGAAAGCGGATCTGTTTTCGCCACATCCACCTCTTTAAAAAGAATATGATGGCCCAAACACCGGCCACCCAGCCACTCCTTATAATAGGGAGTGGCATCTTCAGTTGTTATCTTTCCTTTTGTAAGATCAATCCTGAGGATCTTGCCCATATTTCCATATACGTCGTTCGTCATTATATATCCTCCTGGTTCCTATCGTTTTTTGAAAGTTATCGCATTTGTGGGACACCAGGATACGCACTGGGGATCTCCGCCGCACAGATCACATTTATATGCCTTTTCCGTCTCAGGATTTACATGTATCTTATCAAACTGGCAGGCGGTTTCACACTCACCGCATCCGACACATTTTTCTTCATCGACAACCCTTGCGCCGGTTTTGGAATCCACATAGATTGCATTTTCAGGACAGATATCCAGACATTCCGGCGAATCGCACTGGCGACAAAACTCATTGGTGCTGAACTCTGCAAAGGTTGCCATGGCAAGGGGTTGCGGCCAGCCAGGCGCATTGGCGGAACTTGGGGAAACGCCCATGCTTTTGATCAAGGGTTTTGCTGTAAAATGGTTTCTGTTTGTTGCCCCTGCATCCCCCTCGTGAAACTGGGCACATGCAACTTCGCAACACCCGCATCCGGCACAGAGTTCAGGGTGAAATTCCAGCTCAAATCGTACTTTTGGAAGTTCACAAAGATCATTGTCCGACCGAAGGGCATGGGCAGTGGATGTAAATCCCTGCAAAAACGTAAGGCCGGCAACAATGCCGCCAGTTTTTTTCCCTGCCCGCTTAAAGAATTCTCTTCTGGAAAATCCTTTAGATTTTGCTTTTTCTTCACGCATTGATTCTTTCTCCTTTCAAATTGATTATCGGGCTCCATTGACTTCAATTTTTCTTGTTTTTTTATTTCACAATGGAAAAAGCATGCCAGCCGATTATTTTTATCCATAACCAATTAAAATAATAGAGTAAAAGTTATAAACCCATACATAACAAAGGGGAGAATGGAACCCATTATTTATGATGATTATAACTTTTTGAATACACAGGAAGATTCAATGGAAGAAAAAAAGCGTAACCCCCTTTGTTCTCGAAGGCTATAACGAAAGTTATAGGCTATTCCCTTTGTTATGCCTTGTCTTTTTGCTTTTTCAACCGTTTGCTGAGAGCGGGTTGAGAGATTCCCAGCAACCGGCTTGCAAGGGTTTGGTTATTATCAGACCGGTCCATGGCTTCTCGTACAAGGGCTGTTGTAACAGTATGAAGATCAGGCAGGGTTTCGGGAAAGATAATCCTTTCCCTTGATGAATTCATGACGGATTTATCCCTTATCAGGGGATAGTCCATAAGATTTTCAAATGATCTTATGGAGAGTATCTCTTTTTCGTCATGGGTTGTCATGGCATCATATACCATGGCCTCAAGTTCCCTGATATTACCGGGAAAATCATAGGCCTGAAAGGTAAGAATGACCTGGGGATCCAGTTTTGGAATAGTGGTTTGCATTTGCGCCGCAATTTTTTCAATAAAGTGAGCCAGCAATCGGGGAATGTCGTGTTTACGTTCACGCAAAGCGGGCAACTGAATTGAATGGGTAAAAAGTCTGTAATAGAGATCTTTTCTGAACAGCCCTTTTTCCATACGTGCCTTAAGATCATAATTTGTGGCTGCGATAATCCTTGCTCCCAGGGGCCGTGCACTGTCCGCCCCCAAAGGATAATATTCTCTTTCCTGGAGCAGGCGTAAAAGCTTTACCTGTGAGGTCGGATTTAAATCACCGATTTCATCCAGGAACAGAACTCCCTGACCCGCTTTTTCCACAAACCCGGGCCTGTTTTTCCTGGCACCGGTGAATGCCCCTTTAACATGCCCGAACAGGGTATCGCTGAACATGGTATCATCAAGGCCTGCAATATTCACAGGACAAAAGGGTTTATCCTTGTAACCGATCTGATGCAGGGCTCTTGCCACAAGCTCCTTGCCGGTTCCGGATTCACCTGTAATGGTGACAGATTGACGAGAAGAGGCAATGGCTTCGATATACTCGAAAATACGAAACATGACCGGATCTTTTGTAATAATGGATGAAAATACAGAGGGATCCTTCCTCTTTTTTTTGGAAAAAAAGACGGACTGCAAGGAGGCCATTCCCATTTTTAAATCATGGACCTCAAAGGCATGTTTAATTGTCGTGATGAGACGATTTTCTTCCACCGGTTTTACCAGATAATCAAATGCCCCTCTTTTTATACAGCTTACTGCGGTTTCCACACTGTCCATTCCCGTGATAACAATGACCTTTATATGGGGGAATTCACCGATGATCTGTTCCAGGATTTCTTCTCCGGAAAAATGGGGCATGATCAGGTCAAGCATCACAACATTAACCGGATGGGCTTTAAGAATTTTAAGAACATCCCTGCTGTCACTGCATCTTAAAACCTGGCTGATACCATTTGCCAGAAGCACGATTTCCATACTGTCCAGGGCGGTTTTTTCGTCATCCACCAGCAGTACCGACCATTCAGAATCTAAAAAGGGTTCCATATCCATCACTCATTTATTTTTTTGGTTTTAATCAAACATTGACTAGCTTGCACGCCCGGATCAGTCGAGACGCCAGTCCATGGCTGCAACAACACTCTGGCAATGGTTTCTTTTCCGAGTTCGGATGAAAATATCAATTGCCCCCGGTGGTCTTTTATGATCTTTTCACTGATTGACAGCCCCAATCCTGTTCCGCCGCAGCTTCTTTTTGTGGTAAAAAAAGGATCTGTGATATGGTCAAGGTCCTCATCCCTGATGCCCTGGCCCTGATCCCTGAATTCAAGAAATACAGATCCAGTGTTTTTATCAACACCGGTAAAAACCTGTAAGGATTGACTTTTTTGGGTTAATGCCTCACAGGCGTTTTGAATAAGATTGATAATCACTTGTTCAATCTGCTGAAAATTCCCTCGGATGATTGGTTTTTCTTTTGAATAATGCACGGTGAAATCATGGGTGCTCTTTTTAATCTGGTTGTTCACAAGGGTTAGGGAATGTTTTACAACAGAATTTACAAACACCTTGTTATCCATTCCTGAAACATCTTTCCGGGCATAGTTTTTCAGATCTGACACAATTGATTTTATCCGTTGGGACCCCTCAATCACGCCATCAAACAGCATAGGTATTTTTTCCTTTGCCTGGGAGTATTTCAATCCTCCCAGGTAAAAATCTCCGTGAGTTTTATATTCTTCCTCCAGTATTTTCTCGGCATCCCCCCATACTCTTCTGAGCAGTGGTGTGTTTAAACCGATATACTGGTTGGGATTATTGATTTCATGTCCCATACCGGAAACCAATATTCCCAGGGTCACCATTTTCCCCGCCTGTTCCAGCTGCCGGCTGCGTATTTTTTCCTGGGTAATATCATGACAGGAGATCAAAATGGTGCCTCCGCCTATGCAGACTCTCTTGGCGGTGACATCAATGTAGTGCGCATTGCCAAATTTATCTTTGATGTTAATTTCAATATTTTTGAGTTCCTGTCTCTCATCCAGTTTCTTTATGGAAAAAAAACGGCTTCCCAGTAATTTTTCAATATTATCCATCCACCAGATTTCTTCCAGATTGAATCCAAAAATATGTTTAACACTTGGGCTGATAAAAAAGAAATTTCCGTCATCATTGGTAATAAACACAGCATCGGAAATGCTGGACAAAATAACACGGTGCATCTCTTCAGAAAATTTCAGCTGGTCAATACCGATTTTATAGGAGGGCAGATCCTTAAAACTTTGTACAATGCCCAACAATTGTCCTGAAGAATCTTTAATGGCTCTGGCAGAGACGATACACGGATTTACCTGGCCCTTGTCATTAATACACCGGGTTTCAAAGTCTGCGGTTTCATTCTTCTGCAGCAATTGATCGGCCCAACAGTTCACCCCCTCTCCGCATCCTTTGCAAGGGAAAATTTCATAACATTTTTGGTCAACCTGCCCGGGATGATCCCCCCCTGTTATCCTGAAATAGGCAGGGTTTATGTTGAGAATATTTTTCTGGTTATCGATGAGTGCGAGCCCCTCATCTGCGATTTCAAACGCTTCCTGCAGCTGAATGTCCGCAATTTTCAGCTCATTTTCTTCAATTTGTCTGTCCCTCTTCCCATTGTGAATCGCTTTTTTTCTTTTCTCCAAAACGAATCTCATTGTTTTCATCAATACAATGGAGTTCTTTTCTTTTCGTTTTGCCTGGGTCACATCCTTGATGGAAGCTGCCACATGTTCTTTCCCGTTTATGGTAACCGGTTTTAAAAACACCTCGGTATCAATAATGGATCCATCAGTCAATTTATCTTTCCAGAAAAACCGCTGGGGGTTTCCCAAAAGAGCAGATCGGATTTTTCTTTTTGCCATATCATGGGATCTTTCGCCATTGGGCTGGTATCGTGGGGCAAAATCAGCAGGGGATTTGCCAATAATGTCGTTCCGTCCTGTCTTCCATATCTTACAGGTTTGGAAGCTGCAGTCCACAACGGTTTCGGTCAATATCAACGCCCCTTTATCCGTGGCTTCCAGCATGGCCTGGCTATGCCTCAGCTTTAATTGCAGGTGTCGGTTCCGAATCGTTTCACAGCTTAATTCCTTTTGCAGCCTGTGATTTTCGGCAATAATTGTTTTAACATCCATTTTTAATGACTTGATCAGTCCTCCTTAACCATTTTTCCCAACACGCTTTGGTATACCAAAATCATAGAAAAAACAAATCTTATCCTTGCTTTCATGGGGGAAAAAACAATTTGGCCATTGGGCTTCTATAACCAGAGGAATACACTATAACAAAAGTTATACACTCGATTTCCAACTGAATTTTCAACCCTGACAGGGCCCACCCACCCGGGGGCCATGTAAAAAGTTATAGCAAGATCACTCCCGAATCCCATCCCTTGAAAAACGCTGAAAGGGCTGAACGAAGTACATCACAGGGATCTTACCCCATCGGGAGTGGAAGCGGCTTCACCCAGGACAACTGGCAGACTTTTTGCAGCACCCCCTTCCGGCAGGACCAGGTGTAACCCCGGGGGCTTTGTCCTGCCACTTTTTGACAACCCTGTTTAATTCCCGGGATAGTTTAGGACAGTTCCATGAAAAATTTAAAACTGAACCAAAAAATGATAGGCGCATTCCTGGGCATTGCCCTTGTTTGTGTGGGAATGGGCCTTTTTGGACGATTTTCCACCATGAGACTTGGCAGTTACCTGCAACAGGTGGGGCAGGAAAATCTACCGGCCATTAAACACCTTTCAAAATTAAAAGAAGAGGTAGCCCGCTTCATTGTCTGCCAGCGCACCATGCTTGACGCCTTTATCACCCCTAAGGAGATGGACAAACAAAACCTCATTCTCAAGGACGTTTTCAAGGTCTATGGAGAAAATCTGGAACCCTTTGAAAAAATCCCAATGGACAAGAAGATGGCTCCCCTGTGGAGATCATACAAAGAAAAATTTAAAGCCTGGGAGGCAGCCAACACTCAATTTTTCCGCCATCTCAAGGTTCTTGAAGAAACCGGCATACGAAATCCCACAGCGTTGATGGCGGTAACCGACCAGGCAAGGGCGGAGTTCATGGATCAATTTCAATCACTCTCCATGGCGTTATTCAACAACGAAAAAACAAACAGCAGTCTCGGACAGGGACTCCTGGGGGAGATCAAGGCGGTCAGATCCAGGTATCAAATCGAAAACAAAACCCTGGATTCAAATCTTGAAACCCTGGAAAAACGCATCAATGATTACCGGAAGGTGGCCTCCAGGATTCAGTCAGGTCTGAAACAAGCGGGTGATTCCGAGTCAAAAATGCTGTTTGAACAAGAGTTGCTCCCTGCGGTCAACAGCATTGGCAAGGGGTTTAGCGCAATCCGCAATGAGACGAACAAGGCTCGAAACCTGGAAATCAAAATGATTGACCAGGCCATGGGCCCCTGCCTTTTGACCGGGCAGGGAGCCGTTGGGATGATCGATAAAATTGTTGAGATCAACACTCAGAACGCCTCTGATTTTGTATTGTCCGGCTATGCGTTTTTCCATAGGATAGACAAATACGGATTCATGATCATGGTGATCGCCGTGGTGCTGGCCATAACCAGTGGTATTCTTCTTACCCGCTCCATTGTTATTCCCCTTCAGCAGGGGGTTGCAATGTCCCAGGCCATGGCAACCGGGGATTTCACCCAGAAACTTGAGATCCGGCGGGGCGACGAGGTGGGATCCCTTATAACAGCCTTGAACAATATGTCATCCAGCCTTAGCCTGATGTTCAAGGATGTTACCCAGACAGCCAACACCATGGCCTCATCATCATCAAGCCTTACCGAAATGGCAGGTCTCATGACCAACAGTGCAGAGCACACCTCTAACAACGCCGATTCCGTCGCTGCTGCCGGCGAAGAACTCAGTTCAAACATGACCTCCATCTCAGCGGCGGCGGAACAGGCGGGATCCAACCTCAATACCATCACCTCTGCCACCGAGGAGATGAGTTCCACCATATCAGAGATTGCAAAAAACGCTGAAACAGCCAGGGGAATTGCCGAAAATGCCGTATCAAAGGCAGGTTCGGCCTCGTCCAGAGTAAAAGAGCTTGGGACCGCGGCCAGGGACATCGGCAAGGTCACCGAAACCATTACAGGCATCTCTGAACAAACAAACCTCCTGGCCCTGAATGCCACCATCGAAGCGGCCAGGGCGGGAGAAGCCGGCAAGGGCTTTGCGGTTGTTGCCAATGAGATCAAGGAACTGGCAAAACAGACGGCAGAGGCAACCCTGGACATCAGCCAGAATATCGAAATCACCCGGCAGAGCACTTCGGCAACGGCTAATGAGATCAACGACATCACAAAAGTCATTGACGACATCAATGAAATTGTTGCCCAGATTGCCTCGGCAGTGGAAGAGCAGTCGGTCACCACACGGGAGGTTACCGAGAACCTCTCCCAGGCTTTCACCGGCATCGGGGATGTAAATGATAACATCGCCCATGGTGCCGCGGCAGCAGGAGAGATTGCAAGGGATATCACAAATGTCAACTCAGCAGCCGCTGAGATATCCGGCACGGCATCACAGGTGAACACCAGTGCCGGAGAGCTGTCCAGCCTTGCCGGAAAGCTCAAAAAGACAATGGAGGCCTTCAAGGTTTAGGACCGCAGAAATAAGTTGAGCAGAAATAGCGCCATAATTCATTTCTTGGCTATTGCCAGGATGCTTTTTTCTGTAAAAATAAGTATTGACTTGCACAAAATCGATAGCTATAAATTGGAGTAATAATAGCTATATTATATCCATAATTTCAGAATCCAAGTGTTTTTGTTGGCAAAAGAAGATATTTTTTGTTTTACCCTAAACCAAAGGAGATCCCATGGAGCGAAGACAATTCTTACAAAAGGCTGCAGTTGGTACTGTCGCGGCGGTTACCGCCGGTGGCATTGTAAATGCCCCGGCTGTCCATGCCCAGAAAAAAATCAAATGGAAAATGGTAACCACCTGGCCGCCTAAGCTGCCATATCTGCAGGATGCCGCAGAACTGCTCGCAAAAAAGGTGGAACTTATGAGTGGGGGTCTCTTTAAAATAAAAGTCTTTGCCGGCGGCGAACTTGTCCCCCCGTTACAGACCTTTGATGCCGTCAGCAAGGGAACCACGGTACAGGCAGGATCAAGCGTGGGGTATTACCAAGCCGGCAAAGCACCCGCAGCCCAATGGTTTGCTGCGGTTCCCTTCGGCCTTAACGGAGCGGGTATGGCGGCCTGGTATGAATTTGGCGGTGGGCTTAAACTATGGGAAGAGGTGTATGCGCCCTTTAACGTGATTCCCAGACCCGGCGGCTGCACCGGTCCCCAGATGGCAGGATGGTTCAACAAGAAAATCGAATCTGTGGATGATTTCAAGGGCCTTAAGATGAGAATCCCGGGGTTGGGGGGAAAGGTAATGGCAAAGCTGGGTGCAACCGTTATTCTCTGCCCTGCCAGTGAAATCTTCACCAACCTGGAGCGCGGTGTCATTGATGCCACCGAATGGATCGGTCCCCTCCATGACAAGTTAATGGGGTTTTATAAAGTGGCAAAATATTATTATTATCCGGGCTGGCATGAGCCAGGGCCCTTTGTGGAATTTATCTTCAATAAAGAAGCCTATGGTGCTTTACCAGTGGAATACCAGGCAATTTTAGATGCCGCCTGCACCCAGGTCAACAATTGGACAACCCAGGGGTTTAATGCCGGTAACGGCCAGGCCCTGGAAGAGTTGATCACCCAGCATAAGGTCAAATTGATGCGGTTGCCCGACCCTGTGCTGGCCGATCTCAAATCCCACGCCAAAGACGCTATTTCCGATATTGCGGCCAAGGACACCATGGCCCAGAAGGTAAATGAAAGTTTTGAGCGCTTTAAAAATATTATCGGCCCCTGGGGGGAAGTTTCTGAAAGGCCTTATTATAATGCCGTTGCTGACAGATATCCTTTAAAAGCATAGAACCTATCCTTTACCGTACAAGACGAAACGGTCCGAGGATAGACAGGGTTAAATACATAAAAAAGGAATATTGGCATGGGGATATTGTCATCTCTGGAAAAACTTGCAGATAAAATAGATGCTGTAAATGAACAGATCGGACGGTTGGTTTCCTGGGTTGTCATATTTCTTGTTGCCGTAGTATTTATAGATGTGGTCATGCGGTATGCCTTTAACACAAGCTTTGTATTTACCCAGGAACTTGAATGGCATCTGTTTGGGTTCATTTTTCTGATGGGAGCCGGCTATACCCTTTTATACGACCAGCATGTCCGGGTGGATGTAATCTACCAGCGCCTTTCCACAAAGGCGCGGGCATGGGTCAATCTGGTCGGCTGCCTCTTGTTTCTTTTCCCCGGAGTTGCTTTGATTATCTATACCTCTTCTGTCTTTTCCTGGGAGTCAATGAAGTTCATGGAAGGATCACCTGACCCCGGGGGAATCCCTTTTCGGTTTATCATAAAAGGCTGCATCCCGCTGGGATTTATATTATTTTTCTTCCAGGGGATTTCCATGTTTATTCGTAATCTGCAAATCGTCCTGGGTGTCCCCAATGAGAATCAAGCGGGCGAAAATCAGGAGGGCGAAAATTAATGGGATCTGAATATCTGGCAGGCTGGATGTTTCTTGCGCTTACCCTTTTACTCATGGCAGGTTTTCCTGTCACCTTCACCCTCATGGGCACGGCCATGTTCTTCGGGGTCCTGGGATCTGGATGGGGATTTTTCGAACTATTGCCCCTGCGGATATGGGGATCCATGAAAAATGTGGTTCTCATTGCGGTTCCCCTCTTTGTATTCATGGGGGTGACCCTTGAAAAATCAGGACTGGCCGAAGAATTGCTGGAAACAATGGGCATGCTGTTCCAGAAAATCCGGGGGGGCCTGGCCATCAGCACGGTTGTGGTGGGCGCACTTCTGGGGGCATCCACCGGGATTGTGGGTGCCACCGTTGTTACCATGGGGCTCATGGCCGTTCCCACCATGCTGCGTCATGGGTATAAACCGGAACTTGCCGCAGGAACGGTTTGTGCGTCCGGAACCCTGGGGCAGATCATTCCCCCCTCCATTGTCCTGGTGCTGTTGGCCACCATTGTCCAGATCCCGGTGGGAGATCTGTTCATGGCTGCCCTGCTGCCGGGATTGATGCTGGTCCTACTCTATATGGCGTATATCTTTATTATTTCCATGGTAATGCCTGAAATTGCACCGCCCGTGACCATGGCCCCTGAAGAGGGGCAGACCCGAAAGCAGCTGATAAAAAAAATATTTCGTGCCTTGTTTCCGCCTCTTTTCCTCATATTAGCCGTGCTTGGGTCTATTTTTGCCGGAATTGCCTCCCCAACGGAAGCTGCTTCCGTTGGGAGTGTGGGCGCCATATTGCTGGCAGTCTGGAACCGGAGATTTAATTTAACTATCCTCAGGGAAGTTTCGGCCACCACAACCCGGCTCACCTGTATGGTCTTTATTATTCTGATTGGCGCCAATGCCTTTGGGCTGACGTTTCGTGAGCTGGAAGGGGATGAACTGATCCGGAACTTTTTGTTTAATATTGCCGGTGAACACGACAAATGGATGGTTCTGGCCATTGTCATGGGCGTGATTTTCTTGATCGGGTTTGTCCTGGATTTTATTGAGATCATTTTTATTCATGTACCGGTTCTGGTTCCCATCCTTGTGGACGATTTTGGATTTGACCCTCTCTGGATCTGTGTGCTGCTGGCGGTTAATCTTCAAACATCCTTTATGACCCCCCCCTTTGGTTTTTCCCTTTTTTATTTAAAAGCAGTGGCGCCGCCCGAGATAAAAACCGGCCATATATACAGGGGTATTATCCCCTTTATCCTGATCCAGTTGCTGGGGCTTTTGATGGTGGTATTTTGGCCGCAGCTGGCCACCTGGCTGCCCTCGATTGTTTATTCAAGGTGATCAGCCCCGGCAGTCGGGTGCAACACATCCCATGATTGAAATCAAAAATTTAAAATTAGAAACGACAATCAACAAAAAATCAACAATAAGCTGACTTTTTCCGGCAGGTATCCTTTATGTAGTCGACAAATCGCTGCTCCGGGGAAAATCCGAGCAGGGTCTGACCATTGGGGACAAAATTTGAATAGGGGTTGAAATCATAAAAACACGGTCTCCCGGTTTTGGTGTCCATGAGGTATTCGACACCGCCAAGATCGGCATTGGCACTTTTTATGATGGATATAACCTGTGCAACAATTGTTTCATCGGCTTCAAAGGTCTGGATACGGGCTTCCTGGTTCAGGGCACAATGGTCAAAGGAAGCATCTTTATTCTCCGGTGTCAGGGCGACGGAGCAGCCGTCGGCAGCACAATAGTTAAAGGTATGGGCTATCATTTTCTGTTTAATGCTATAAAAAAGACGGTTACCCAAAATTTCAACCCGGTAGACATATCCATCGGAATGGATGTATTCCTGCACCAGGCCTGTGCCGTCAATACCCAAATCAACCGTACCTGATTTAACAGCAGTTTCCAATTCATTATAGCTGTCATATCGGGCAATTCCGCTTCCGGAACCACCGATATTGGGCTTGATAATGAGAGGGAACCCAATTGATTCAGCGGCTTTCAGAATATCCCGGGCCTGATAGACGGCAACTGCCTGGGGGCAATGGAGTCCCAGTTTTGAAAACAAGCCGTTTTGAAGCGCTTTGGAGGCGCCGGCAAAGTGAGCCTGACTACCGTTGACAATGGTGACCCCCATGGTCTCCAGCCAGTTCAGGTAATGGAGCGTTTGGAAAACAACCGATGAATTTCTTCCCGAAGACGGCATCATATTAACGCGATTGACAGCGAAATCAAAATTAGGACCGATATTCGGGCGGAAAGAAAGGTTGGCAACATTGATTAATTTCAAATCAATACCATTGGATTTAAATGTTTCAATCAAGGTATCAGACCAAGTCGGATGTTCATATAGAAGTGCTATATTCATAAGATCCCTTTTTGTTTTATTGGGTTGTTTTTCAGACCATTCACTTAAATTTCAGATTCTATTCCTAAAGTGATTTATGACTTTTCCGATTCATTTATCGGCAACCGTGTTGATGCCTTTATTTCCTTTAAAGAAAAACTTGTCTTCATGGATGTTACGCCAGGGAGTCTTCGAATAACGTTGCGGGATAATTTTTCATAGGACTCCAGGCTTTCTGACACAACCAGAAGCAGGTAATCTGACTCCCCTGAGATATTGTGACAGGAAAGAACTTCAGGAATTTTTTGAATGGCCTGTTCAAATTCTATCAAAGATTCATCCGTGTGGATGGAAAAACTAATCTGCACAAAAGCCAATACCCCAAGACCCAATAGTTGCCGATTGAGGTTTGCTTGATATCCTTGGATATAACCGGCTTTTTCCAGACGTTTAAGACGGCGCCAACACGGCGTCTCACTCAAATTGAGTTTGTTTGCCAGTTTTACATTGGAGGCCCGTCCATCTTCCTGTAATAAGGCAAGCATGGCACAATCTGTTTGATCAAGTTTGTAATTAGACAAATTCTTCCCTATAATTGATAAATCTTGAAATATTCTTTTGTTTTGTACGCTAAATTCAGTTCAGATAGCAAGGACATTTCATTATAGATTTAGTATTCTTAGCTCTAAGAAGGCGCTAAATTAGTTGGTATTCTTAAATTTAAGAAGGCGCTAAATCCAACCAGCCAAAGGAGGTTTCGTATGGAATTTTACAACCCTGAACAAGCATTGTTAAACGCCCGAAGGGAATTTGGAGAACACGGCGGTGTTGCCCCATCCATTTCACGATCCGCCACATTCACAGTAATGCATCCCGGGACCATGCCGGAAATTTTCAACGGGTTAAAGGGACCTGAACAAGGCGGATGTTTCCTGTACAGCCGCCACTTTAATCCGACAGTGGATGTATTATCACGGTACCTGGCAGCCATGGAAGGAACAGAGTCAGCCATTTGCACGGCCAGCGGGATGTCCGCAATATCCTGTGCCATCATGCAGATCTGTAAAAGCTGTGATCACATTGTGGCCAGTGAAAGTATTTATGGCGGCACCCATGCCCTGTTTGAATCCCTTTTGCCCCAGATGAATATCAAGACCACCTTTGTAGATATTACAAATCTTGAAGCCGTCACGGCAGCCATCACCAAAGAGACAAAAGTTATCTACACGGAAACCATGGGCAACCCTACCCTCAAGATTGCAGATATCCCGGCCCTCGCAAAAGAAGCACACAAACGCGATATCAAGCTTATGGTAGACAATACCTTTTCACCCTTAATTTTCACACCCAAGATTCTGGGTGCCGATGTTGTGGTGTATTCACTGACCAAATATATCAACGGGGCCAGTGACCTGATCGCCGGGGCCATCTGTGGAGACCAATCCTTTATTCAGGAGTTGATGGATCTTCACACCGGACGGGTCATGCTGCTGGGGCCGACAATGGATCCTCGTGTGGCGTTTGACGTGCTTCAAAGGATTCCCCATTTGCCCATCCGGATGCGGGAACACAGCCGTAGAGGATTGGCCATGGCTGAAATGCTCAAAAAAATGAAGGTTAAGGTTTCCTATCCGGGCCTGCCGGACCACCCCCAATATGAAAAAGCCAAAGAACTGGGAAATGACGGATATGGCACAGGCGGTATTCTGGCCATTGACTGCGGGTCCAGGGAAAAGGCCGAAGAACTCATGGAAGTACTTCAGAATGAAGAATCTTTCGGCATGATCGCAGTTTCACTGGGGTATTTTGATACCCTGATAAGTTGTTCCGGTTCCTCAACCTCTTCGGAAATTGACATTGAAGACCAGCAAAAAATGGGATTATCTCCAGGGTTACTCAGAATCGCCCTGGGATATACGGGGGATTTGGAAACCCGGATGAAGCAGATGAAAAGGGCAGTAAAAAAAGTGTTAAAGGTTTAAGCACAGCCTTATTTGGCCTTTGGTGCAACACAGTAGATGGGCCAAAATTTAGGAATTATGCTGAAAAACAATCTGCGAATACTGTTTGCTAAGCAGACATTATTTTGGTAGCAGATGAGTGTCATGAAACAAATAAATATAAACAAGAACTATTATAAAGATTTTACTAAAATTCATCTGATTATTTTTTTTCTTGGATTGTTTACCTTGTTTCTGGTGGTGGAAACATTAATATTGTCATCCGAATACCGTGACAGTATGGCCAATGACGTCCTGGAGCAGTTTAACAATCAGCAGATAAATCTTGCAAGACAGACAGCCGGGGGGATTGAAAAATTTTTAGCTGATATTCTCAGAGACCTTAAGTTGTTGAGCAAATATCCAAATATATTCAGCCGTGGCGGGGATAGCGTAAAGACCATCCTGGAACAGTTCTACGAAAAAAATGACCAGGATGTCATCCATTTCTACCGGCTTGATGAAAAAGGAATCATGACCGATATTTTTCCGGATAATGTGGCCCAGGGGAAAGATTTTTCCTTTCGAAATTATTTTGCCATGACCCGGAAAACACTGACACCCCATGTCAGCAAGTTTATCAAAGTACAAGGAGATTATTGGACCCTTGTTATCGCCTGCCCTGTTTTAAGGAATCATGAAGGAAAAAAACAATTTAAAGGCCTTGTGGCGGCCACCATCAGTGTGAGCAAGCTGAGCGCTCTTTTTTTTGAACCCTTTGCGCTCTCAAAGGGTAGTTACGGGTGGCTCATGGACGATGAAGGGACGATTATCATCAATCCGTTCCATATGGAATGGGTGGGCAAAAATATTAATTCCGTTTTTGGCAGCAATGGTGAAAAAGGGATTGAGGCCATTACCTCGCGGATGCGAAAGGGAGATGAGGGGCTTGGCAATTACACATACCGCGCTGTTGACAAGTATGCCGCATTCAGTCCGCTGCGCATCGGACAGAGGGTTTGCTCTGTAGCGATATGCGCGCCCATTGAAGAAGTAAAGCAATTCATGCATGTCACCTTTGGCAAGGAAAGAAAACTTTTGGCCTTTGTCATTTTAGCCATTATTATTGCCGGTGTTTCGATCATGTTCCTCACCCGTCACATTTACCTTGCACGATTGGAGGAGCATTCCTGGGGAAGGCTCATGGAAATATACAAGGCCATGTCCAATGGGGCATGTATTATTGCACCGGATTACACCATTGTACTCATTAATCCGGCACTGCTCAAGAGCATGGGTGCAGAAGCCGAACCGATAACCGCCCCATGTTATGTCTTTTTTACCGGGCAACAACAACCGTGCAGGGAATGCCCCATCAAAGACACCTGGGACAGGGGGGCACCAAGCTATGCCCTTAAACGATTCACACCACTTTCAGGAAAGATTTTTACAGCCGAGGTAGTGACGCTTCCGCTTTCCTTAACCTATGATGTGCGCCCCCATGTGTTTTGTTATATCAAAAATCTTACCGAGGAAATTACCCTTAAAAAGAAATTGACCCAGTCCCAGAAAATGGCTGAAATAGGGGAGCTTGCCGCAGGTATCGCCCACGAGATACGAAATCCCCTTTTGTCCATTTGTTCGGCAAGCGAGATGCTAAAGGACAGTCCCAATCATGATACGGATGAAATCGCCCTGGCTGGCGTCATTCACACAGAAGCCCGGGCACTTGAAAATGTTATCAGAGAATTTTTGCTTTATGCCAGGCCGCCGATGTTGAACCGGGTTCAGTTCCAGTTGAACCATCTGATTGAGAAAATCTGCGATGAAGCACGGGCGCGGCAGGATTTCAGATTTCCAATAACCATAGAAACCAGATGCGCCAAGGGGTTGCCAAAAGCATACCTGGATAAAAACAGGCTGTCCCAGGTGATCTGGAATCTGCTTCAGAATGCAGTGGATGCCATTGAAAAGCCGGGTGTTGTGAGAATCACCACTGCATGGAAAGATATAAAAGGGGGTCATCCAAGAAGAAAAAATATCTATTTGATTGTGGAGGATACGGGCAAAGGGGTGGACCCTGAATTGGAAAAAGATATTTTCAAACCTTTTTTTACCACAAAAGAAAAGGGCCTTGGCATGGGGCTTGCTCTTGTACAGCAGGCGGTTGAATCCCACCAGGGGAACATCCGGCACGAGTCCAATTCACCCGGAACAAGGTTTGTGGTTACCTTGCCGCTGATGTCTTGAATTGATTTGGAGGGCAAATGAAAAAGATTCTACTGGTTGATGATCAAAAATCTGTATTGACAAGTCTTTCCATCCTTTTGCGCAGAAATGGTTTCCATGTCACCACTGCAAGAAACAGGGCCGACGCAAAAACCTGCCTGGTGAGGGAAGATTTTAACTTGGTGCTGACGGATCTTCGCATGGAAAAACCCTATGACGGGTTAACGGTGCTCAAGGATGCCATCACCCTTCGATCCGGTATACGGGTCATCGTCATGACCGCTTTTGGAACCATTGAAAATGCAGTGGACGCAATGTCAATGGGGGCGGTTAATTATATCACCAAAGGATTTTCCAATTCGGAACTGATCCAGAAAATTAATACCGCCCTCATTCAGAATAGCTTTACTGCAATAGAACATGTGGCATCAAAGAATTTTGACAAAATTGTGGGTAAAAGCAAACCCATGCTGGATGTTCTTGAAATGATCAAGAAAGTGGCGCCAACAGACAGCTCCCTTATGATCCAGGGGGATTCAGGGACAGGAAAAGAACTGATTGCCAGGAGCATTCACAGGTTAAGCCTCCGCAAAGACAGGATTTTTCTGCCGGTTAATTGTGCTGCTTTTTCAGAAACACTTCTTGAAAGCGAACTGTTTGGGCATATCAAGGGAAGCTTTACCGGGGCTGATGTGGACAAGCACGGTTTCTTTTGCGCTGCCCATCAAGGCACCTTGTTCCTGGATGAAGTGGCGGAAATGTCAAAAGCAATGCAGGCTAAGCTATTAAGGGTATTGCAGGAAAAGACGGTTCTTCCTGTGGGTAGCACAGCTACCTACCCTGTTGATGTCAGGATAATTTGTGCCACCAACAAAGATTTACAAGAAGCAGTTTCTTCCGGGAGTTTCAGGGAAGATCTTTATTTCAGGCTGTGTGTCTTTCCTGTTTTTTTGCCCTGCCTGGAAGAAAGAAAAGAGGACATACCGCTCCTTGTTGAATTTTTTATCCAGAATTTTGCGAAAAAATTTAGCAAAACACCTGTCAAAATGGAAAAAAATGCAATGGAATTGATCTCAAATCAGCATTGGCAGGGCAATATAAGGGAACTTGAAAATTTTATTGAACGTCTTGTCCTGCTTTTTGATGGTCCTGTGTGCACCAGACAGGATATTGCGCCACTGCTTCCCCCGGACAGAAAACCGGGGTCTGCATCTGATCTTGCCTCTCTTTCCGGAAGCGAAAAAGGCCATATAAGAACAATTCTTGATCAGTGCGACGGGAACCAAAGCCAGGCCGCAAAAAAACTGGGAATCGGCCGGACAACACTCTGGCGAAAAATCAAACGATATGAAATCAGAATGCCGGATTAAGGTCATTCTCCTCCTCAATCCAGTTTCAATCTGAATCAGGTGTTCCGTTTTGGAACAACCCGGCGTAAAAGATTTATCTTTTGGCCATCATTTTTATTTGATTCTAAATGGTAAAAAATTTTAAGCGTCGTGTCTTGTTGGCGCCTTTTACCTGAATGACATGGCATCCATATAAATCAAGCCGTCCCTTGGCAATTTTGACCCCCCCCTCTGGCATCCAATTTGCTCTTGTCTATCAGATGTCAATAAATTAACAAATCAAGATCCATTATGACTTATGACTTAATGATACTTTAATTTTTGAGGAGGTAAAAAATGTTTGGGTTAACTGATATCGGGATACTCCTGGCATATGGCTTATCCATAATAAGTGCACTTCTTTGTATTGTTTATGGTGCGATCAACTGGAATAAAGATTAATTAATTTTACCGGGGGGGGGGGAACCAATGAATTATACCTTATTAAACAGTATTATTGTTGTATATGTCGGATTGATCGCCTATTTAGGGTATCTTGGATATAAGCACACCAACTCTGCAAAAGATTACCTTGTCGGAGGAGGAGAGATCAACCCCTTTATCATGGCGCTTTCCTATGGTGCGGCATTTATCAGTACGTCGGCGATCATCGGTTTTGGCGGTGCTGCCGGGGCTTTTGGGATGGGGCTTTTGTGGCTGACTTTTTTTACCATATTTGTCGGGATCTTTATTGCATTTGTTTTTTTTGGAAAAAGAACCCGACAGATGGGCCATAACCTGGAAGCCTCAACCTTTCCGGAACTTTTGGGGAAACGATATGACTCCAATATCATCCGAGCATTTTCCAGTATTATTATTTTTGTATTTATGCCCCTTTATGCCGGGGCTGTCCTGATCGGTGCCGCACGGTTTCTTGAAACCGGTCTTGGTATGAACTATATTGTCGCCTTGATTGTTTTCACCGCTATCATCGCTGTATATGTAACAACGGGAGGGATAAAAGGGGTGATGTATGCCGATGCATTCCAGGGAACAATCATGTTTTTCGGTATGGCATTTCTTCTTGTTTTTACCTACAGGCAACTGGGTGGTTTTACAAATGCCCATGTCCTTTTAACCGATATGACCCATCTTGTCCCGGCGAAACTACAAGCCATTGGTCACCAGGGGTGGGCCAGTATGCCCCGGTTCGGGTCACACCTCTGGTGGGTCGTCATCTCCACGCTGGTGTTGGGTGTGGGGATCGGCACCCTTGCTCAGCCCCAGCTGGCGGTGAAGTTTATGACCGTTAAAAGTAATCGGTCATTGAACCGCGCCACCCTTGTGGGAGGCGTTTTTATCTTTTCCATGACAGGGGTTGCGTTTGTAGTCGGTTCCCTTTCCAATGCCTATTTTTTTAAAACATTTGGGAAAACAGCACTGAGTATGGTCCAGGGTAACTTTGATAAGGTTATTCCTCTGTATATTAAAACATGCATGCCGGAATGGTTTTCATATGTTTTTATGCTCACTTTACTTGCAGCGGCTATTTCAACCTTGTCCAGTCTTTTCCATGTCATGGGTGCCTCCCTGGGCAAGGACTTTTATGAAAGCCTGGTGAAAAAAAACATTAAAGATTCAAAAAATCAATCCCTGTTTCTTATACGAACGGGAATTGTTTTGGGTATTCTATTGAGCCTTATTCTTGGCTGCATCCTTCCCATCAGTATCATTGCCAGGGCAACAGCCATGTTTTTCGGTATCACAGCCGCCACGTTTTTACCCATGTTTGCTCTGGGACTTTACTGGAAAGGCGTAACCAAAACAGGGGCGCTGACAGGGATGTTTACCGGGGTCATCGGTTCTATCTTCTGGCTGGTGTTTATTCATAAAAAAGAAGCCGTCGCCCTTGGGATATCACAGGCGATTTTCGGAAAACCTTTTTTAATTGAAACTTTTCCATGGATGGTTGTCGATCCAATTATGGTGGCATTTCCCCTTTCTCTTCTCGTGACGGTTATTGTCAGTCTCCTGACATCGGACATCAAAACACCCCATTTGGAAAAATGTTTTGAAGGTATTGGCTAGTGTTTTTATTCCCACTATCCTTCACAAACACAAGATTGTGAAGGATAGTGAAAAAGGTATTTATGCCTGTCCCCCAGCGGGTCTGGAAATCTAGCTTTGGGGATCACCCGGTTTATGGATACCGAACCATCTTGAGAAGGGTATTTATCATTTTTTCGGATACAGTGTTTTGGACATTCTCAAGATGGATATCGGGAATACCACCAAAAATTTTATACGCATGGTTCAATACCCTGTCATCCCAGATGTGTTTTAGATCATTTTTCAACAGACTCTCGGACATCAGACTGTTTGCCAAAGTTCCAAGCCATTTCACCACGATGCTGTTGCCAAACTTTGCAACAACAGCACTTGTGTCCATGAAACTGTCCTGTTCTTTTTCCGGCAGCAGGGTTCTGTTATGTAAAAGCCAGGCCAGGGAGACCATATCATGGGCAACAACAGATTCTGATGCGATCACCAACCCCACAGGGGGTGTATGAACATATCCCCTATCAGGTCCAAACGTGGCCAAAAGTTTATCCCCTGTGGAAATAACCAGTCGCTGTTTATCCAAAAGCGTTTTTGCCCTGTTCCCCTCAGCTGTCCTTTCTTGAAGGGATTTCGCATGATAATGATATTCAAGTCTGGTATCTGTTCTCCAATAGCCGACAACCGCCTTGAGCCCCAGAGAGCTGCCTGTCAAAACATGCCTGGAACAACGCGGCATTAACACAATATGATCCACTTTTTTTAATATGGCCGGCATCAGGAGCCCCGTGTTCCAGAATTCATTTGGTTCGGTATGATCCTGGTAAAAGGAATCCCATCCACTCTCTTCAAAAAGGGAAAGCTCGCCACCCGCCGCCTCAACTGCCTGCAACATCCCAGAGATTTTCATCAGATCCCGTGTGCTGCCAATTGTCTTGTCCTTAAAAAATTTAAGGTGCTGGACTCCCGACATATCCCCCACAATTACCCTTCCTGCACCTTTTTGTTTGAGAAGTTTTATCATTGCCGAAACGGCAATCGGACTGCTTGTGGCAGGATAGGAAACACCCGAATTGTTGACGGTTTTAATAAAAACGATTTGTCCGTTTTCCAACCAGCTAAAATCGGTTGCTGCTTGTGCAGCCTTTATCACAGCAGCTTCCATGTCAGAGTCTTGATATGACAGAACAGAAACATTGGTTTTTTGGGGCTGAACATTAATGTCCCCCCTGGCAGCAGATTGTGACAATACCTTTGACGGAGAATCCTTTTGATGAAAAAGATCGTCTTTAAACAGTTTAAAACCACCAAAGACAGCAATACCGCCTGCCACCATCCCTGACAGCTTAAGAAACCCTCTTCTCTTTAATTTTTTTTCTTTCATTGTACCCTGCCCTATATTTTTTGTTTTAATTCACGATTCCTTGGAATGTTGCCTTTTACTGGGCACACGTCAACAGCACATTTTCGACTCTGTTGATCAGCGGGTGATACAGATTGAACATCAAGCCCTTTGAACGGGCTTTTGTGCATTCCCCACCCGGTGTCCTGATGAATCTCACCCGTATGACCACGTGCAAAATATACGCATTATTATATTGTTTTTATCATATTGCGTAAATTATTGAATTATAATAAAAATTATTTTTGTTAATAGCAAAACAAAAACATCGCATTTTTATAGTGGTTTGCATAATTTAACCGGCATCGGGATAAACACCATGAGCAATACCCCAAAAGAATTCAATGCCCACGTCAAACCGGAGCTTTTCAGGGAGCTTGCCCCCGAAAAAATCCGGGAGATACTTCTCATTTCGAGTGCCTACAACATATACAACATGGAAGAAGACGGCAGCCTCACCTCAAAAATGGTGAACGAGTACAAGGGACTGAACCTCTCCTGTCCCCCCAGGATTACCGGGGTATCTTCGGTTGAACAGGCCCTGTTGCTTTTGAAAGAAAACCAATTTGACCTGGTTTTTATGGTCCCCCATCTGGACGGGATGGCCCCCCTGCACCTGGGCCGCAAAATCAAAGAAATCTGTCCTGATATTCCGGTTATCCTTCTTTTGCCCGGTGCCCGGGGGATCCTGTCTGAATTAAAACAGCAGAAAATTGAAGGTATTGACTGGACCTTTACCTGGTCCGGCAACACGGACTTGCTGCCGGCCATGGTAAAACTCACCGAAGACCGCCTCAACGCCCGCCACGATACCCGTTTGGCCAATGTCCGGGTGATCATACTGGTTGAGGACTCACCCGAATATGCAGGGTGTTTGCTGCCCATGATCTACAGGGAAATCCTTTCCCAGACCCAGTCTATTATTGAAACCGGATGCAACGACAACCTCAAACTTGCGGCCATGGGCACAAGGCCCAAGGTTTTGCTGGCAACCACCTATGAAGAAGCCATGACCCTCTATGACCAATACGGTTCCCATCTGCTCTGCGTCATCTCGGATACCCGGCTTCCCAGAGCAGACAAAGCGGATGCCGGGGCTGGTATTTCCATTCTGTCGAAAATCCGAAGGGATATCCCTGAAATTCCGTTGCTGCTGATGAGTACTGAAACAAAAAATGGGGAAAAAGCCCGGCAGATACCCGCGGTGTTCCTGGATAAAAATGTCTTGGACCTAAACCAGGAACTTGGTCATTTTTTCCGGAATCACCTGGGATTTGGTGATTTTGTGTTCTGCACCCAGGAGGGCTGTCAGATTGACCGGGCATCCAACCTCAAGGCACTTGAAAAAAAACTGGCCGCCATCCCGGATGAATCGGTCCTCTTCCATGCCGATAGAAACCATTTTTCAACCTGGCTCATGGCCCGGTGTGAAATTGGAGCCGGGCTTCAGGTCAGGGCGGTAAAAGCCGCTGATTTCAATACCATTGACGGGCTGCGCTGCCACATTCTCAACCAGATCCGTGACCTCAGAACCCAAAATCACAAAGGCCTCACCCTCCAATTTGATTCCGATCTGTTTGATGCCGAGATCATGGGGTTTGCAAAGATCGGCCAGGGCTCCATGGGCGGCAAGGCCAGGGGCCTGGCTTTTATGGCGGACCTGTTGAACCGCCACCCTGAGATCCGGGACCGCTGCCCTAAAACAAAGATTCAAATTCCGAAAACCCTGGTGCTTTGCACGGATATTTTTGATGACTTTGTGGCGGACAACCAGCTTAAGGCCGTCGCCCAAAAAGGGCTCCCGGTGGAAGCGGTGGTCCAGAAATTTATAGACGCCCCCTTGCCCGGCCACCTGACCCAAAAACTTAAAATTTTCCTTGATCAGGTAAGGGTGCCCCTGGCCGTGAGATCCTCAAGCCAGTTGGAAGATGACCGGTTTGCGCCCTATGCCGGGCTATACAAAACCTATAAGATTCCCAATAATCATGATGATCCGGCTGTCCGGCTGGACCATCTGGTTACCGCGGTAAAGCTGGTCTACGCCTCTACCTATTACAAACATGCCCGCACCTTTTGCAAAAACACCTCCGCTTTGCCCCTTTACGACACCATGGCCGTTATGATCCAGGAACTTGCGGGCAGCCCCTACGGAGATTATTTTTATCCGGGTATCTCCGGGACGGCCCAATCTGCCAATTTTTATCCGTTTTCACACATGACGGCTGAAGACGGGGTGGTCCATATGGCGTTGGGGCTGGGAAAAACGGTTTCCGAAGGGGGAAAAAGCTTTCGGTTCTGTCCCCGGTATCCCAAGATCACGCCCCATCTGTCAACGGCCAAAGATTTTTTAACCCACACCCAGGACAGTTTCTATGCCCTAAAGATGAAAGGATACCCAGAGGGACTTCATTTTTCCACCCTGTCCAACCTGGAACATCGGCAGCTTGCGGATGCCCTGGAAGAGCCTCCGGTAAAGGCGTTTGCCAGTACCTATGTTGCCGGAGAAGACAGGATACGGGATAGCTGGTATTGTCCGGGGCCCAAGGTACTTACCTTTGCCCGGGTATTGAAATATGATGACCCGCCCCTGGCAGGGGTGATCAACGACCTTTTGTCCCTTGGGAAAGAGGGGATGGGGGCCGTGGAAATTGAATTTGCAGTCAACCTGCCGGACCAAAAGGATGGTTCCTGGGAGTTTTTCATCCTCCAGGCCCGACCCATGACCTCTCCCGGGGACCAGAGCCGAGGGGCCATTTCCCAGGACGATCAGGATCACGCGCTCTGTGTGTCATCCATGGCCCTGGGCCACGGCACCGTTGACACCATCCAGGATATTGTTTATGTGAGGCCCGGCAGGTTTAAAGGGGACAAAACCCGGATAATGGCCCGGGAGATCAGCCGGATCAACAAGCAACTTATTCGGGAAAACAAACCCTTTCTCCTGGCAGGACCGGGACGGTGGGGAAGTTCGGATCACTGGCTGGGTATCCCCGTCAACTGGCCTGATATCGCAGGTGTCGGCGCCATTGTGGAAATAAGAAACACGGCCATCCACGCAGACCCGTCCAGGGGCTCTCATTTTTATCATAATATTACCGCAATGGGAATTCCCTATATCACGGTCAATGAAACCTCCAGCCCCGGCGGGGACCGGTTCAGCTTCCAGGAATTGGCCGGGGTAGAGGTGGATCATGGAACCGAATTTATCGGCCACCTGCGCCTGAATTCTCATTTACGTATTAAAATCGACGGAAAACATTCCCGGTGCGTCATACTGGGGAGTCAAACAGCCAATACAATTGCAGCCTAGAGCAAGTTCACTCTCACTATTTTACCATTATTAAGAAAGGCAATGAAATGTCAGAAGAATTACAGCGAATCATTGACAAGGATCCGGAACAAAAAGAATTTCACCAGGCCGTCCAGGAGGTTATAGAAACGGTACAGCCGGTTCTTGACCGCCATCCCGAATACCGCCAGGCCAGAATACTTGAGCGCCTCGCTGAACCCGAGCGGGTCATCATGTTCAGGGTGCCCTGGATGGATGATACCGGAGGGGTGCAGGTGAACCGGGGATTCAGAATTCAAATGAATTCTGCCATAGGACCCTACAAGGGAGGGCTGCGGTTCCACCCTTCGGTCAACCTGAGTATCCTCAAGTTTTTGGCATTTGAGCAGGTCTTTAAAAATGCCCTGACCACCCTGCCCATGGGGGGCGGTAAAGGGGGCTCCGATTTTGATCCCAAGGGCAAATCCGACAATGAAGTCATGCGGTTCTGCCAGGCCTTTATGTCGGAACTTTACCGCCATATCGGTCCCAACACAGATGTTCCTGCAGGAGATATCGGCGTCGGTGGCCGGGAAATAGGATATATGTTCGGGATGTACAAAAAAGTGACCAATCAATTTGCCAGCGTCCTGACCGGCAAGGGCCTTAGCTGGGGCGGCAGCCTGATCCGGCCTGAAGCAACCGGTTACGGCTGTGTCTATTTTGCCGCTGAGATGCTGGCCACCCGAAAGGACTCCCTAGCGGGGAAAACCTGCCTGGTTTCCGGGTCTGGAAATGTGGCCCAGTACACAGTGGAAAAAATTTTAGATCTAAAGGGAAAGGCCGTGACCCTATCGGATTCATCCGGTTTCATCTATGACAAAAAGGGCATTGACAGGGAAAAACTGGCCTGGGTGATGACGCTTAAAAATATCAAACGGGGCAGGATTGATGCATATGTAGAAAAATATCCGGAAGCGGTTTACACAGAAATTGACCCCTCCCTTGATCACAATCCCCTCTGGGACATAAAGGCGGACTGCGCCTTCCCAAGCGCCACCCAGAACGAAATCAATGGAAAAGACGGGGCCAACCTGATCCAGAACGGGGTATTTGTTGTGGCAGAAGGCGCCAACATGCCTTCAACCCCCCAGGCTGTGGATCTTTTTCTGGAAAAAAAGATTCTCTATGCACCGGGCAAGGCCGCCAATGCGGGAGGCGTCGCCGTATCCGGCCTTGAAATGTCCCAGAACGCCATGCGTATCGCCTGGACCCGGGAAGAGGTGGACAACCGGCTCAAACAGATCATGAAAAGTATCCACACCTCCTGTGTGGATGCATCGGCCGAGTACGGACACCCGGGCAATTACGTTGTCGGGGCCAATATTGCTGGCTTTGTCAAGGTTGTTGACGCCATGCTCGACCAGGGACTTGTATAAGCGGGTAAATCCTGGTATAGAATTCTCCGGGTTTTAACCGCATAATCACCCCCTTTTTCCGCACCCGCTGCGGAAAAAGGGGTAAAAAGAGAACATGATTGATACCAATACCACAGGGCAGGTCAGTCCAGGGCAACCGGATATAGAAAAGATTCTGGAGCGGAACCGGGAACTGGAAAAAATGGAACATGAGCACAGGCTCATGGAAGTCACCCTTAAAAACCAGGCCCGTGACCTCAAGGAACGAATCAAGGAGATCAACTGCCTTTACGGTATTTCAAAGATTCTGGAGCAGACCGGACTCTCCCTTGAAACCACCTTTCAGCAAGTGGTGGAGCTGATACCCGATTCCTGGCAATTTCCAGAAATCACCTGTGCCCAGCTTCTCCTCAATGACCATAGTTTTCGGACCCACAACTACAAAAATACCTTTTGGAAGCAGCAGACCGAGGTGGTGGCCTATGGGGAGTCCATTGGTGTCTTGACGGTATGTTATCTGGAAAACCGTCCCGAAGAGGAAGAAGGCCCTTTCTTAAAAGAAGAGCGGTCCCTTCTCAATGCCATTGCCGAGTTACTTGGCAGGACCAGTGAACGTAAACAGGCCGAAAAAGACTTGAGTGAAAGCAAACAAAAACTCAAGGCACAAAATCTCTTGTTAAAGGAGAAGAACATTGCCTTAAGGGAGGTGATGAATCAGATTATCGAAGAAAAAGAGAGCCTTGAAACAAAGGTAATGGCCAATGTGGACAACCTTTTGCTTCCCCTGATCAGGAGAATGGACAACAGAGGCTCCGGGATAGAACGAGAATATCTGATTCTGCTGGAAGAAAATATTAAACAACTAACCTCATCCTTTGGTACCCGGATATCCCAGCCCAGCCATCGACTCACCCCCAGGGAAAACGAGATCTGCACAATGATCCGGGGGGGCTTGAGCTCCAAGGAAATTGCCAAATTGCTGAATCTTTCCTACCGAAGCATTGAGACCTATCGGAATCACATCCGCAAAAAATTGGGGATCACCAATAAAAAAATTAATCTGGTCAGTTATCTGGCAAATATATAGACGCTGAAAAGGGGCCGCCATTCGGCCCAGGCAGAAGCGACTATGGATGGAGGATATTCCCTGTGAAAACCCGCTTTACAGACGCTGTTTCCCACCCCCACATCATTGACAAGGCAGAAAGCGTAAACCTGGATATCAGGGTGCTTTACAAGGCCGTTATTGATCTTTCCGCCGAAGGCCTGGTCACGGCAAATTGCATCAACATGGCCGCCGGAATTCTGCTCAACGACCTGGGACTGCCCAATTATTTTTTTGAAAATATCACCAAAGCTTCGCTGACACATCTTTTGGCCTCCATTGCCTCAAGCATCGCAGTTCAGGACAATAGGGTGATCCTGGTGGGCCGGGTGGCCCACATCGACTTTGATCTGGCCCACGGCAACGATGTCCAGCGGGTGCGGATTGCCACCCGGGAAACCCGGGACAGCATGGAAAACGTGATTGAGAGCCTGATTTCCGGCCACAGACGGGAGTATTATTACGGTAAAGAAAACGGGTACTACACCTATATTATCCGTCCGGAAACCGTGAATGATTATACGAATAATGAGTTTAAAAGCTCCAGGTTCCTCTTTAACCTGGCCGGAGATTACACGGTCACCCCGGAACCCACCCGCCGGCGGTATGAAAAATTTTTGACCGATGCCAAGGCTTCGGTCACCCCGTTGATAGAAAGTTTTAACCTGCCGGTGACAGGGGAAACCCGTTTTATGTTCAACTCGGATTTTGCCTCACCCCAGATTCCCATCTTCAGGCAATTGTTCAAAGACCACGGCCTCACGCTGATGCGGGCCTATTGGGAGCCATATTGGGATGGGGCATCCATTCCCTCGTCCATCTGTTCCCTCTATATCCAGGGAGAAGTTTCAAGAACCCGGGAAGCGCAGATCATTGATGACATTCGGGCCTTCCTGGCCTTTAGTGTCAACCCGGTCACACAACTTTATGTACAGGGAAAACTCACGTTTAAAGAGATGCTCTTTGCCGGCAATGCCATGGACTTTACCCGCATGTTCATATTTGCCGAAGGTGAAGATGCAATTGATAGAAAAATCATGTCAAGGCTCGGGTGCCGTGCCTATGAAGAGGTATTTGCCCAGAGGGTCCACAACGCCAATCGGGCCGCCTTTGATATGGAGACAATCCGGTCAACGGCCATGGCCCATCCAGACCTGCTTAAATTTTTATACACGCTGTTTGAACATCGGTTTGATCCGGCCCTGGCCTCCCTTTCCCCGGCCCCGGATCCCGGGGAAAGGCTAAACGAATTTAAACGGCTTCTGGACACCCGGTTCATGGATTTTGAGCTGGGCAGACAACTTTTTCTTTTCATGGCAAAGCTGGTCTATTCCACCTTGAAAACCAATTTCTACCGGCCGGAGAAGCGTTCTTTTGGTTTTAGGCTGGACAGCAAAATTTTAGATCCTCTGGTATTTCGGGGGCCCGTATTTGGCATCTTTTTTGTCAACGGCCACTATGCCTGCGCCACCCATATGAGGGCAGGCAACATCTCACGCGGGGGGGTGCGGCTGTTGAAAATCACGCCTGCCAACCATGTCGGCAAACTGGACAATGCCGTACTTCTCAATTATGCCCTGGGTCCTAAGGCCCAACGGCTCAAACACAAGGAGATCTGTGAAAACGGTTCAGCCGGAATTATCATTCCCCATGCCGTCTATGGGGAATATGCCAAAGACGCCCTGTATGACTTCACTGATGGCATCCTGGATCTCATGCTCTCCCATGATAGCGTCGTGGATTACCATGGCAGACCGGAGATGCTTTTCTTCGGCCCGGGCCAGGGGACAACAGGATTCATGGATGATCTGGCCCTGAGGGGAAAAGAACGGGGATATCCCCACTGGCGGACCCTGTCCTCGGGCAAGAGTTTCGGCATTCCCCACAATACCTACGGTATTCTGGACAATGGAAAGCTGTTCGGCCTTGTGGCCGCAGGTGATGAGGGAATAGACCTGCAGGTTAGCGGCAAATCCCTTGTCATCACCCATGACATGGAACAAATTCACCAAGAAATAGAAGGAAAAATACAAACCTGGGGCATGGCAGGCACCGGCATCATGGCGGCATTCAGAACCCTTATCTCCCACTATCATTTAAAGGAAAAAGACCTCAATCTGGCGATTATCGGCGGACCGAACGGTATGTTGGGTGCAGGCCCGCTCCTGGGGTATCAGGGCAAAATCTGCCTTGTCATGGATGAAACCGCCCTTGTTTTCGACCCCCAGGGACTGGACAGAACAGAACTTGAGAAAATAGCCTTCATGGGCTGTTTGGCTTCCGGATCAAGCGCCCAGGATTTTTCAGCTGAAAAACTTTCTCCCCAGGGATTTAAAGTCCCGGGTGGGGAAAAATATCTGACCCTGCCCGACGGGAGGGTGATTGAGGATGGCGCAGTATTTCTTCGCAATTTTATCTTTGACCCTGCAAACAAACCCTATATCCGTGAGGCCGGGATCCAGGCCTGCATTCCCTGGGGCGGATTCAAGAACATGGTCACCCATAAAAACGTAATCCCCTTTCTTGAAAATTTCCGGGAACTGAAGTTCATTGTGGAGGGTACCGGCCTCTTTTTTAACGATGCGGCAAGACTGTACATTTCCACTGAAACCGGGATCAAGCAGATCAAGGATTCCACCGCAGACAAAGGAGGTGCTTTCTCAAGCGCCATTGGCGAGGTCCTGACCGGATTGCTCTTGACCGATGCCTATGAAACCCGGCTTTTGAATGATACCAAAGCCCGGTGGAACCTGATCCGGGAAATTCTAACCCGGGTTGAAGCCTGTTCATCTGCAGAAACCCGGATGCTCATCGGTATTCATAAAAGGCATCCGAATCTTCCCTTGTCCATCCTGTCGGACAAGGCCGGAGAAGATATACTGGCCCTCCAGGCCCTCATTAAAGGGCAGCTCAATTCACTCCTGAAAAAAAAGGGGCTTGTCTGGCAGATCATGGAGGCGTATCTGCCTAAGGTGCTGATCAAAACGCTGGGTAAAAAACAGATCATGACCCTTTTGAATGCAGATCCCCTGCAGGAGTACCGGGATGCCATCATCACCAAAAAACTGGCATCCCTGGCATATTACCGATTCGGCCTTGAATGGGATCACTTTCTTGACAGGCTCAATATTGATTTTTTTGCAGCAGTGAACACTGTGTTTGACCCAACTTCGGAACCCCTTGAGCAACCGATTGAGCTTTGACTGAACCGCCCATATATTTAGATTGTTCCGCCTTCTTTTGCCGTTGGTTTGCCTCCCGGAAAGGCCATATCCACATTGACCGAGTGAAACGAGGGAACAGGGGCGTACCCCTGCGATCCTCTGCTATTTTTAAAAAATTTTCATCGAAAAAAATATCTTGGATAACCCCATAACAGTATTCCCGGGGCCTGTAAACAAATTTTACCCCGGGACAGGCAGGCGGGCAAATATTACAAGGAAACTGCCATTAAATTTCATTTCTTCATCGAACACCTTGATCTGAATTGGGAAGGTGTTGTTCCAAAATGTTTTTTCCATAACCTTCTCAGTTGTTTCCCATCATGGAAACCACATTGGAGGGCTGCGGATTCAATTGTATTATTCGGATTTTGGGATAGATTTTTAGCATGTTCAAGAACAATCAGGGTTGCATACTGGTTAATCGTGATCCCTGTGGAATTTTTGAACAGCCGGGTGAGATTTCTTTCGCTTAAACCAAAGCGGTCTGCCAATGCATCAATCGTATATTTTTTTCCAGGATTGGATATGAGCCAATCCTGTACGCTGTGGACATTCGGGTTAAAATGATCCCGGTAATCCAGATAAATACTCTTCTGGTCATGATCACTGTTCCTTCTGATATACACAACCAGTTCTCTGGCTACTTTTGATGTGACTTGGGGCCCCCAGTTTTCTTCCACAATGGCCAGGGACAAATCAATACCGGATGTAACACCTGCGCTGGTATAAAAGGGCATTTTCGGCCAAATAATTTGAAACTAAAAAAAAGATAACAATTTTTGATTGTTTGTATTCAAATCATTCATTTGACAAATTAAATGCTTGTGCATAAATTAACGACGATGAGAAACAAATAATTTAAACATAAGGAGATAGTATGAAAATCACCATATTACAGGGAAGTGCGCGGAAAAAAGGAAATACGGCCAAGGTATTAACCTGGGTTAAAGAAGAATTAACAGGCTTGGGACATGATGTTGATAGTATTTACCTGCATTCTAAAAATCTAAAAGGATGCATGGGATGTGGAAAGTGTAAGGAACACACCGATACCATTGGATGTGTTCAAAAAGATGATGTACCTGATATTCTGGAAAAAATGATCAATTCACAATTGGTTATCTTTAGTTCTCCGTTATATTTCTGGGGTCTTTCTGCCCAGATTAAGGCGGTAATTGACAGAACATATAGTTTGTATACCAATGCCAACCAACCGGACCACGCATCCCTTGTTGATGGCCAGCGTCAGGCACTCATTACAACAGGCGCCGGACCCTATGAAAATAATGCGGAAGGCGTGGTTACCGCTTTTGGACGCATGCAAAAATATCACAAGGCTATTAATGCCGGAACGCTTTTTATCGGGTCATGCACAACACCTGATGCCTTAGATGATTCTGTTCAGCAGCAAGCGATTGAATTTGCCAGAAAGATTGTTGCTTAATCAGGACCACAAAGTTTATATCAACATAATGATGACGGTAATAAGGCTGTTGTCATTATGTTAAGAACTTAAGCATCTGGCATATAAAACGCATTTGTCATTTGATACCGCAAACACCATTTATTCTTTGTGCAATTCTAAATAGGCTTCCTTCATGAGTTTTGTTATTGGCATTTTCTGGGGACATATTTTTTCGGCACCCGAATAATCGCTGCTGGCTATTTTACGCTGAATTTGGCTTGGTAATCGGGCAAACATCCTAGCAACCATATCCGTTATGCCATATCCTCTTGAATACATGAGCATTTCCATAATGTTGAATATGGGTATCCTATCAGTATTTGCCGTTTCGCAGATGCCGCAGCGCCTACAGAAATATTTTCCGGTGGCATTTGCATAGGCTGCCAATACTGTTACAATTTCAGATTTGACTGGATTCTCATCCATAGCTGCCAAAACATTCGATTGTAAGATAGCTGAGTTCGGCATGAGAGAACAGATTGATGTTAAAAAAGGATTCTGCCAGATCGCCCTTAATTTTAATTGTTCAAAGGAAATATGATCGGCTGTCAACAACGAATCTAACTTTTCCTTGCTCGGAAGCTTTTGATTCTCAGTTTTTTTCTGAACACTGAACCCCATGGATTTAACAGCAAATATCCCAATGCCTTTTTCATGGCATTTCTGCAATGCATCCTCCATGCTTTTAATACGTTGCATCCGGTAGTTGTAAAATGTTTGAATCCCATCTATCCAGCCAAGTTTCGAGGCGCTGTTAAGGCAAGTATCCATATTTTTATGCGTGCAAAACCCAAAAAATCGAATCTTTTTTTCTTTTTTGACTTTCTCAACCCATTTTCTAACATCATTCGTAAGTACCTTGGTGTCATCTACTATATGTATCGCCAAAAAATCTATGAAAGAAATTTCATTCTCTTTGAGGAGTATGTTCAACTGTTCCTGCATAACAATGGGATCCGTTGAATAGACTTTTCCAGACAAAAAAACGTTCTCTCGTATTCCTGGATTTTTTTTGAAGTATTCGCAATAAACCTTTCCAGTAAATGAAACGATCTCCCAGCAGTTCACACCGTGCTTCAAGGCTTCATCAAGAATAATTTGGCTGTCTGTGTCTCCAAAGGATCCTCCACCAAGACAAAGTTTTGATATTTGAATACCAGTATTGCCAAACTCTCGTTTGGGTACAATAAAGTCAATATTATTATTTTTCATCATATGAGGTTCCTTGCACCTTGTCTGAAATAGCTAGCTGTTATCATGAATCCTCTTTTTCCTGCCACTTTATTTTGCGGTGTCAAAGAGATGCGAGTATGGAATAAAATGCACTGCCAGGAATAATTTGTGTTACTTCTATTTTAAGAAAACCGGAATCTTTGAATAACCTTTTTAGTGACTCAATCTCAGGGACAGCTGTCACTCCTTTTAGAGAACAATTTATAAGATTCAGATTTGCAGCGACAATATCAGTTCCATTGCTTTTGGCAGTTGTAACAAGCGCTATTTTCCCTTGGGCTGAAAGATTTAATTTTAACTTTTTTATAAAGTCAGGCCTCTCTTCAGGCTCAAAATAATAAATCAGGTTATATAAAGTAATTAGGTCAAAAGGGCCTGAATCCTCAATCTCAAAAGTTCGAATATCACCTTGGGAAATGGTGAACCGATTCGAAAGGCCCCATTTTTCCATATTTTTTTTTGCTTGATTCACAACAGCAGTATCCATATCAAGACCCAGACCAACAGTATTCTCATTGGTTTTGTAGGCTGTCTTCATGAACATCCCGGAACCGCATCCGATCTCAAGCAAATTCATAGGATTTTTATTTTTTACGGTATCGCGAATAAAGTTTTTAATTAACGGCTCCTGGAGTTTTGAAACTCTGGCAACAAGATTGCCTATGTTTTCAAGGTTATCACTCAAATCTCCACCTTGCATTCGATCTTTTAACTCTCTGTAGGCTGAATTATAGTAAGTGGCATTTGCCTGAATTACAGCCCCAAGTGCATCCCCTTTTTCAGTTATTAATGATTTTGAAATTTTCCCTTTTAATTTGTATTTCCCGTTGGTAAATGAAAGTTCTCCGGCCGAAAGACCTACATCTAAAATAGCATGTAAAAGATCAACTCTTTTTACCTTAAGCTTATGAATCAAATCATTAATTGATTGTGGTGTTTCCAATGCATTTAATAAACCGGAATCAAGGGCGGAATGAAAAAAATGAAATCGTATAAATGACTGGCAATCCTTTATGATTTTATAAAGCCCTGGTGTCCTCATTATTTGTATTAACGAAAATATAGTGTTAAGTTTCAAAACGTCTCCATCTTTTAAATTTTGCTTAAACCCTTTTTCTCAATTTCATCACCCTGTCCACTCCCAACGCCTGAACCGATACCATCGATTGTCTGATCAATCATCATTTTCAAAATAGCAACCAAATCATCCGGATTAACGGTTTCCTCATTAAGACCCATTAAAAGCACAGAATAATATTGTGAGAAAAAGGAGGCTGCCGTGATACCACTGATTACCTCCGCTTTAATCTCACCCTTCCTTTTTCCCTCTTCAATTATTCCGGTGATCAACAATAAATACTGATCTGCCTGATCCTTAAGAATTTTCCCCCATTCCCCTTTTACAAACCACATCTCTTTTATCAACGTCCGGGATAAAGCAGGATTTTTTGCATAATAAAGATAGAATTGATGGGAGAGGTATAAAAATTTATCCCCCACTGAGCCATCCCCAGGAAAAGAAACCATTGCCTCTGTCTGGGTTTTAACAAGGTCATCGATTAATGTTGCAATTAATAAAGAAGATTTATCCGGAAAATGATTAAAAACGGTCCCAAAACCAACTTCTGCATTTTTAGCAATGTTTCTGATTGTGGTATCCGCAAATCCAATCTCCGAAAAAAGAGAGCGCGCTGCATCCAGTATAATAGACCGTGTTTTTTCTTTCTGCTTTTGACGTCTTGTGGCTTTTGGGGGTTTGGATGTCATTATTTGCCTCTCTCCATTCATCAAAAAATCAACAAAGGTGATCATGATCTAAAAACGATCATGATCACCTTTAGCGCATTTTTTTAATTTTTACAATAGTGTTACTGATTTTTTAAAGATGCCCCATTGGAAAAGGCCCATGACGCATTGCCGGTGCAAAGGACAGGATTGCGCCGCCCGACGGTTGCCCTTCCCTGGTCAATTCCCTTGGCAGTCCCGAAAAATCCTTTGTTTTGTCTTGAAAAAAATGGCGGGTCCGCTATAGTGAGATCCATGAAACAATTCTTACACTTCCACCCCATGAGCCTTCTTATTTTTTTAATGGCCCTGGGGATGTTTATTACAAGCAACCTTTATGCGGAACCCTCGGATGCAACCTTGGTTCAAGCAGTCATGTGTGAATCCATTGAAAATTTTCAGCCTGCGAATCCGGCGGTGGTATTTTCAATCTCCCAGGGAGAGGTTTTTTGCTTTTCAAATTTTGACCCGGTGATTAAAAAAACCCATATCTTCCATAAATGGTATAAAAAGGACAAACTGATCTTCACCATGCGGCTGACCCTGTCTCCTCCCAAATGGTCATCCTTCAGCAGAATACAGCTGCGGAACGCGGACAAGGGCCCCTGGCGGGTCGAAATTCTGGATGACAACGATACCCGGTTACAAACCCTAAGATTCAGCATGGTTAATTGATTGATAATGGAAACACTTTTTTCTTTATTTGCCGGATTTCGCTGGCAGGACGCCCTGGACATCCTGTTAAATTCTTATATTTTATTTCGGCTATATGTATTGTTCAGGGGCACCAATGTTATCCGGGCCCTCCTGGCCATCTGTGGTCTCTGGACAGTCAGCCAGGCAGCCGTTGTTTTGGGTCTTGTGATAACCAACTGGGCAATGCAGGGAATCATTACGGTGGCCGCCTTGATTGTCATCATTGTTTTCCGAAATGAAATTTCCAGCGTCCTCCAGACCAAGAGTCTGAAATCATTTTTCTGGGGGATCCCCAGGCATCAATTTAACACCCCCGTAAATATTATTGTTGAAAGTGTCTTTGAGCTGGCCCGGAAAAAAATTGGGGCATTGATCGTTCTGCCGTTAAAACAAGGGATTGACAGTGTTGCCCCGGGCGGAATTACCATCAGGGGCAAGCTGTCCCGGGAGATGCTGGTAAGTATTTTCTGGCCGGACAATCCCCTCCACGATGGCGCAGGGGTCATACAGGGGGAACGGATCACCAGCGCAGGGGTGATACTCCCCCTGTCAAAAAGCAAGGCACTGCCCTCTTTTTTCGGAACCCGTCACAGGGCAGCTTCGGGATTAACAGAACTTACAGATGCCCTGGTGATTGTGGTTTCCGAAGAACGGGGCGAGATTACCCTGTTCAAAGACAATGAATACCATACCATCCACAATCGACTGGCCCTTGGAAAATTACTCCAGGAACATGCCGGGGAGGATTCAGCCCCAAACCGAATCAAGCGCCGGACAATGGAGTTGGTTGCGGTGGGAGTCATAAGTCTGCTGTGCTTCACAGGAATATGGCTGCGTTTTTCAAATGGTATGGAAACCCTGGCAACACAAGAGGTGCCAGTGGAGTTTATAAACCCGAATCAGAAAATGGAAATCGTATCCTCTTCTGCTTCCAGTGTAAAACTTTTGATCAGCGGGGCAAGACCCTTAATTAATGCCATCAAGCCGGAACAGATCAATATAAAACTAAACCTGTCACAATCCGTGGTGGGCAGTAACAAATTGTCCATCACCAGGGAAAATATCCTGCTGCCTCCGGGAATAAAACTCAAGAAAATAGAGCCTTCGGAACTTGATATCACCCTGGACACCCTGATTGAAAAACAGGTGCCCATCCAACCCAATTGGGTCGGAAAATTGCCCAGGGGTCTGGTCATGAGTGACGCCTGGGCAACCCCTGAAACCGTTCAAATCACCGGTGGAGGCCTGGCGCTGATAGATATGGCCACTATTTTCACAGAACCGATCCCCCTGGACAAACTCAGTGAATCAGGAACCATAACCGCTACCTTGGTTCTAAATCCTGCATCCTTGCACCTGAAACCTAAGGATCCAATCCAAATAAGGTATCTTATTTCAAAAAAGGCCGGTTTTTAGCAAGATCACCCTGTTTTAAACCCACCCTGAATGACAACCTCGCAAATTTGCCTGACCCGCTCACAGGCCAGGGGAAAATCCCATTTGTCTTTGTTCCGTTCCCCGACAAGGTTGGAAGCTGCCCTAGCTTCAATGATGGGCACATCGTACAAAGCGGCCACATGAAAGGCAGCCGCTCCTTCCATGGCTTCCATGACAGGAGAGAAACGGTGAAAAATTTTTTGGGCATGATTGGGGGAGGCGGTAATGGATGAGACGGTGATAAAATTGCCCCGGACAACAGGGGCTGGAATGTTTCGGGTTAAAAGCTTGTGATAGATATCTAAAAGGCCCGAGTCAACCGGATAGATGCCCCGACGGGTTAAGGGCTGATTTTCAATAAGGTCAAATGGCAGGGGGGAAAAATCCGGGGTGTTGCACCCCACCCCTGTGTGGATATACTGCTCCTGAACGGCTAGGCCGACATCACCAATTCCAATATCCCCAAGGCCGGTATCCCCGGCAATATCATTTCCGATATTATTGGCATTCTCAAAAAGACCGGCAATTCCCGTATCCAAAATCAGGTTTGGGCGCGATCGTTCCAGATAGACGGTCAACCCATGGACGGTATTAAAAACCCCGGGGCCGGAAATCATGCAATCAAAGGGCAGGTGATCCAGGGCTCCGGAATAAAGGGTTAGTCCTGGAGGGGTTTTTCGCCTGACCAGCCCGGTGCATTGATCTAAAAACCGACCCATCTCAAACCGGGTAGCGCACAAGATTAATCCCCTTGACATGACCTGATCACAAAATCTGGCGCAATTGGTGGATGGCATTGAGGGCCATCTGGTATCCATAATGGCCGAATCCGGTAAGCTGGCCCGTGGCAATATCCGCGATCATGGAGGTGTGCCGGAAGGGCTCCCGCTTGTGGATATTGGACAGGTGAACCTCCACAATGGGGCAGGACAACAGGAGCAGTGCGTCCCGCAATCCGACCGAAGTATGGGTCAGGGCACCGGGATTGATGATAATGCCGGCGGGGTTTTCCTCAAAAACTTCATGGATTCGCTCAATTATCAGCCCTTCGTGATTGGACTGAAAAAAAATAAGGTCCAGGCCCAAACCCTTTGCGGTGGTGTCAAGTTGCCGGTTGATCTCATCCAGACTAAGGGATCCATATACCTCGGGCTCCCGTTTGCCCAGCATATTCAGATTCGGACCGTTTATCACGTACACCCTTGGGTTTGGCTTGTTGGTTTGAGTGCTCACTCTAAATTTTGTCCTTTCAATATACGATTCTCTATTCCATTAAAAATCAACGGATTGGCAAATTGACAATCAATTTTATAAGCATTTTTATAAGTAAGGGGAAAAAACCAGGTGCTTTTTGGTTTTTTCCCCTTGATACTCTTTTAATAGTTAAGGTGTTTTAGCCGCTTCCATCCCCAATTCAAAGGCCTTCAGATTCTTGTCCAGAAAGGCCGGTTTGGTTCTCCTGCGTATGGCTTCAATCACGCTTTCCTTTGTGAATCCCAGGGCGCCGGTCTGAATCAGGGCACCCAAAAGCACAATGTTAACACTCATGGGACTGCCGGCTTCCCGGGCAAGGGCCATGGCATCAAGCCATACTAACCCAGCGGTTTTTGCCTCAAGCAGTGTCTTGATCTCTTCTACCTCGGGGTAGGATCCTTTACCGATACCCACGGTAAAAGGCGGCAGGGTGGCGGTGTTGGTAATCACCATGGTTTTTTTGCTGCACCGGTTGATGGCTCTTAAGGTCTCTGCCGGTTCAAAGCCCAGCAGAATATCAGCCTCCCCGTCGGAAATGATGGAGCTTGTGGCATCCCCGAACACGATGGCAGATTCCACCACACCGCCCCGCTGGGCCATGCCGTGGATCTCACTCATTCGTACCGGCACCCCTGAAATCAGTGCAGCTTCACCCAGCACCTTGGAAGCCAGAAGATTGCCTTGTCCACCAACAGCTACGATTACAAGCCTGGTTGTTTTCATATCTTTTTGGTATCCTTTTCTTAGGTTATTGTTTCAAGGGCCTGATGGCATTTTCCGGACAAATCTGGGCACAAAGGGCACAGCCCACACAGGTATCGGCATCAATTTTTACCCGGCCTTCCTCTATATAAAATGAGGGGCAGGCAATTCCGTTGATACACTCTTTGTGATCTGTACATTTATCGGTTACCACAAAGGGCCTGGGTGTTTTCAGTTTGATGCTCTTGGCATAGAGGATACAGGGCTCCTGGGAAATAATAACAGAAACACCTTTAAATTCCAGGGCTTCCTTGATGGTCTCAATACTCTTTTTCACCTTAAAGGGTTTGACAATGGAAACATGTTCCACCCCCAGGGCCCGGACCAGTTTTTCAATATTCACCCGGCCAAAGGTATCAAGGCCGAACCGCTCCATATCCACGCCGGGATGGGGCTGGTGGCCGGTCATGGCCGTAATATCATTTTCAAGGATGACCAGGGTAAAATTATGCTTGTTGAAAACCGCATTAACAAGCCCTGTGATCCCCGAGTGGAAAAAGGTGGAGTCCCCGATGAAAGAAACCACTTTCTGGTCGGTTGCCCGGCTGAACCCGCAGGAAGTACTGACCGAAGATCCCATGCAAACTACAAAATCACCCATGCTCAGGGGGGGCATAAATCCCAGGGTATAACAACCAATATCCGTGGGATAAATGACATCCATATCCTTGGCAGCCTGCTTCACCTCATAGAAGGTAGCCCTGTGGGAACAGCCCGAGCAGAGATTGGGGGGCCGCATGGCAATTTCCGGAATATCGGTATTGTCCATTTTTTCCACCGGGGCATACTCAATACCAAAATAATCGGCAATTTTTTCCCGGACCATTGCCGGATCATATTCAGAGAGGCGGGAGAATAAGTTTTTGGTTTTTTCGCCCTTGGATTTGCTCCCCTTAAATTTCCCATTGATGGGAATAACAATCCCCTCTTCCTGGCCAAAGGCTTTAACGGCTTCTTCCATGAAGGGCTCGCCCTCTTCAATGACCAATACTCGATCGCACTCTTTTAGAAAAGTTTTTATCAATGTTTCAGGCAAAGGATTGGTAAATCCCAGCCTCAAAATCCGGGCTTTGTCTTCAATACCCAGATCTTTTACAGCATCTTCGGCATAATGAAAACTCACCCCATTGGTGATAACACCAAATTTTCCGCTGCCCTGGACAAAATTGAAGGGGGAAACATCCGCCATACCCGTTGCTTTTTCAAGCTTGTCCAGCAATTTGACATGGAGGCCCCGGGATACGACAGGAACCGTTACACACCGATGGGGATCCTTAATAAACCGGCCCTTTGTCTGGGGTTTTTGTATTTCTCCAAAGGTCACAAATGCATTGGAATGGTTGATCCTTGTGGTGGTTCTCAACAACACGGGCTGGCCAAGGGATTCTGACAGTTCAAAGGCATATTTGATCATCTCCTTGGCTTCGGCAACCGAAGAGGGTTCCAGCATGGGCAGACCGCCAAACTTGGCATAATAACGGTTGTCCTGTTCATTCTGACTGGAGAACATGGCCGGGTCATCTGCGCTTAAAATAACCATGCCGCCGGTGACCCCCACATAGGCAAGGGTCATAAGAGGATCGGCCGCCACGTTCACCCCCACATGCTTCATCATGCAAAAGGTTCGAAGACCTGAATTTGCTGCTGCTGCCGCAACTTCCAGGGCCACCTTCTCATTGGTACTGTACTCAAAGTAGAGATCCGATTCCTGGGACATCTGGAAAAGATTCAACGAGATTTCAGAAGAGGGGGTGCCCGGATAGGTGGTGGCAAATGCCACTCCTGCTTCAACAGCACCCCTTGCGATGGCTTCGTTCCCCAGGAGCATTACTTTTTCACCTGGGCTGTCATTTAAAAGTTTATGCATTTGTTCTCCTTGGTTTGAGACGTTTTACAAAGACCTAGGCGTATAATTTCTCCGCATCCTCAAGGGAGGATACATACCCCTTGAAACCCTCAACATCTTCGCAGGAATTAATGGCACCTGAGGCAAAAAAGCCTTCCACCATTGTTTTGTCACCATGGCGGATCAGTCCCATGAACAGCACAGATACAAGGCTAAGATCGCCTTTTCCTGTTTCAACCGCAAATTCGAGGGGGGTTTTTGTCTTGTAAACCGCATACAGGTTGTTTTGAACGGGCATAAGCTGAACAATCTCCGGGTGGTGATGGTGCTGGTGAGAATGTTCGTTACAATTATTACACATAATTTTTGGCCTTTCTTTATAGTTATGGTTAACGCCTAGGTATGGTTAAAGACTGGTGCCGACCTTGTCGCGCAAAAGGTCAGACTGAATGGGCATGCCGGTCTTTACATTTTATTTACAACACCGGGGATACCCTAGGGCACAAGCCCTCATCCAATTTTATTTTCCACAGAATCCCCGACAAAATATTTAGCTTTATTATAGCCGCTGCATGGCTATCCTACACTAACGGTATTTATAATATATTTACATTCTTTTGCAAGGTTTTATTTTTCATCCCCTGGAATCCACCCCATATATTCCGGATTCATAGGGAACTCATATCCTCTTTGGAAAAAAGATATACCGAATTACAATGATGGCATCTGACCTCAAGGGGGAAGGGTCCCTTTTCCCGGATCTCATCCCTATCAGGGGCAGACAGATTTTTAAGATAAGCTTCCATTCTTTTCCGATTGCAGCGGCAGAAGAACTCCACCCGGGAACTATCCAGGAATCGGGGGGACAAACTTTCAAATTGATTCTCAATTAATTTTTCAGGAGAATCCCCCCTGGCAAAGGCCTCACCCAGAGAATGAATCTGCTGAATCCTATTTTCCGCTTCAATGACCTGTTCTGGAGAGACCCCTGGCATGGCCTGGAGATAAATACCGCCGGCACCTTCCACCTCTTCTTTATCATTAAAAAAAAGACTCAGCTTGAATCCCGTTGGAATCTGCTCTGATTTTAAAAAATAAGTGGCCAGATCTTCGGCAATGCTGCCGTGCTCCAGGGCGATCTGCCCTGAATAGGGACTTTTGGCATCTTCAAGATATTTGGTTACGGTTAAAAAACCGGCACCAAACAAGGTGGATAGCGATTTAATCTGCTTTGAATCTTCCACCTGGATTGTATTTTTCAAAGATCCCCTGACCTCGCCAAAGGTATTGGCTTCCACATCCACACCCTGAACAGGTCCAGAACACCGGATATTAAAGCCGACCCTGTCCTTGCCCTTAAGGCCTGCACACATGAGGGTTACAGCAATATAAGCCTGACCCAGCACCAGGGTTTCCAAAGGCCCAAGCCCATGGTTGGCCTGCATTTCATTGACCATACGGGTGGCGTGGACCACGGCCCCCTTTATCATGCCGTCGGCCATGACAAACCGATACATCCGGTCTTTGGACGCGGCTTTAAACTGTGCTTTTACATCCTTACTAAAAATATCTTTTTTAATCATAAATTGCTTCCCAATATTTTTCTTACCAACTTTCTTGCCAAGTTTCTTGCCCGCATCCTTAAGTTTTGCCCTGCCAAGGACAGGGCATCCCTATATATAGCAGCCCCTAATAATAAGAACGTGTGAATGATTGTAAACCATCCCATGGCTAAAAACCAGAATCACCACAAACCGAATATCGGTTAATCTTGTTCCAATGATCCTATTTTTAATGATCCTATTTTAATGGTCCCATTCAGAAGCCAGAGGCCTCCCCCCTGCCATAGCTTTTATATTGAACCGCTTCCAGAACATGGTGACGACCGATTTTCTTTTCACAGGATAGGTCTGCAATGGTTCTGGCAACCTTTAAAATGCTGTTAAATGTTCTGGCAGAAAATCCCAACCGGTCCATGGACTGGTGGAGAACAGATTGTGCATCCTTCTCAAGAAGACAAAATTTCTTGAGGTGATCCGGTCCCATACGTCCATTGCACAGCAGTCCCTGCCCTTTGAACCGTTTGTCCTGAATTGTCCTTGCCTTATCAACCCGGGTCCGGATAACCATGGATGATTCAGCAGGATGATCCATGGCCATCTCATCATAGGAGATCTGGGGGACTTCTATTTGAATATCAATGCGATCCACAAGGGGGCCTGATATTTTTGACCGATACCGCTGGATCTGGGGCCGGCTGCAGGAACATTTTTGTAAAGGATTCCCAAAGTTGCCGCAGGGACAAGGATTCATGGCAGCCACCAGCATGAACAGACAGGGATATGTGGCCTTTGCCCCGGCCCTTGCTATGGTGACCTGGCCGTCTTCCAGGGGTTGGCGCAATACCTCCAGCACATTTTTCTTGAACTCGGGCAATTCATCCAGGAAAAGCACACCATGGTGGGCAAGACTGATTTCTCCGGGAGCAGGCTTTGATCCGCCCCCCACCATCCCGGCATCGGAGATAGTATGGTGGGGAGCCCGAAAGGGACGCGCCCCACAAATTTCAAAATTTTTCCCCACAAGTCCCATCACCGAATATATCCGGGCAATTTCCATGGATTCCCCAAAGGAAGGCAGAGGCAAAATACCGGCCAGTCTTTTGGCCAGCATACTTTTCCCAGATCCCGGAGGCCCTGTCATCAGAACATGGTGTGACCCTGCGGCGGCAATTTCCAGGGCTCTTTTGACATGATTCTGCCCCCTGACATCGGAATAGTCCTTAAGGTTTGACAAATCACATCTGCCGGAAAACCTTTTTGGGTCCACTTTATGGGGGGTGATCTGAATAAATCCTGAAAAAAAATCAACCACCTGGGCGAGGTGACTGACCGGTAAAACCTCAATATCTGTCACCATGGCAGCTTCGTCAGCATTTTCTTTTGGGACGATAATCCCCTTGAATCCATGTTCCCTGGCAGCCAGGGCATAGGGCAGCATAGCTTTTACAGGTTTAACCCTTCCGTCCAGGGAAAGTTCCCCACAAATCAGCCATCCCAGGCAAACATCCCTGGGGATCAAACCCGATGCCGCCAGGATACCCAGGGCCACGGGCAAATCCAGTCCGGTGCCCTCCTTTTTGACGTCTGCCGGAGCCAAATTAATCACCACCCGGTCCATGGGAAAGGTGTATCCGGAATTATTGATGGCAGTTCTCACCCGCTCCTTGCTTTCCCGGACAGCGGCTTCAGCCAGGCCCACCATATTAAAAACCGGCAGACCAAAGGAGATATCCACCTCCACTTCCACAACCATTGCGTCTATTCCGCAAACCGCACATGAATTTACCCGTGCAATCATCCCCACCCCCAGGAAGATCCAATTAAAAACAAATACACAAAATCACTCTATTTACTTTACTATCAAAATTTGAGAATTAACCAAAGATTTTTCTCATTTGCTTTGTGTATTAAAAACAGCTATATATACTTCAAATTTTAAGGAAAGAAGAAACCAGACAAACCTATGGATAACTATTACAGACAAAAAACCCTGGCCCAAAATGTAGCCCTGTCAGGCACCGGGGTTCATTCAGGCAAACGAACCAATATCACCATCAAACCCGCCAGGGAAAATCACGGAATTAAATTCCGGCGGGTGGATCTGCCCGGTACCCAGGACATCCAGGCCCTCTTCAAGCTGGTGGTGGATACCAGTCTGGCCACAGTTCTGGGAACCAATGGTGCCATTGTCTCCACCATTGAGCACCTAATGGCCAGTTTTGCCGGCCTTGGCATCGACAATGCACTAGTAGAAGTAAATGACTACGAAATGCCCATTATGGACGGCAGCGCCAAGGATTTTACCAGGGCCATGACAGCTGCCGGAACAGTCAAACAGGATGCACCCAGACATTTTATCATTGTTAAAAAACCCATCCAGGTTCAAGACCAGGACAAATCGGTGATGGTTCTGCCGGAATCCTGTTTTAAGATAACCTGTTCCATTGATTTTTCCCATCCCCTGATTGGAAAACAAAAGATCACCTATGACCGGGCAACAAATAATTTTGAGCAAGATGTCAGTCACGCCAGAACATTTGGATTTGTCGAGGACATGGAGCTTTTAAAAAGATTCAACCTTGGAAAAGGGGGAAGCCTTGACAATGCCATCGGTATTGATAAAGATAGAATATTAAATACAGAAGGGTTGCGCTACCCCGATGAATTTGTACGGCATAAACTGCTGGATAGCCTGGGAGACTTCTCCCTTCTGGGTATGCCCATTCAGGGACACATTATTACCCATAAGTCTGGACATACCCTGAACCACTTGTTCATTAAAACCTTTCTTGAAAAGAAAGATTCCTGGGAAACCGGCCCCATAAGGATAAAATAGGATACCTGACCATGAAATTGTTGTTGCAATTAAAACAATATCTTCTCCCTCTTATTTTCATTATTTGGATCGCCATGGTTGTTCCGGTAAACCTTTTTGCGGACAACAACGCCATTCTTGTCAATATCAAGCTTGCCAATACACGGGATGACCTTTTGACGTATTTTGAGGTGCGAAATGCATTTACTGACAAAATAAATCAGGCAGTTCAAAACGGTATTCCCACCACCTTCTCCTTTTATGTTTCCCTATATAAAACCGGCAACTCCATGCTGGACAAAAAAATTGCCGATATTGAAATTAAATCCACGGTTAAATACAATACCCTGAAGGAAGAGTTTTCTGTTTCCCGCCTCTGGAAGGATGAAAAACCGGCTGTAACAAATTCATTTGAAGAGGCGAAATCCTGGATGACAGAGGTGGATAATCTCAAGATCATTCCCCTGGAAAACTTGGTCAAGGGAGATAAATACCAGATCCGGATTAAAGCGGAACTGGACAAGGTCACACTGCCCCTGTCCCTTCATTATGTTTTCTTTTTTGTATCCTTCTGGGATTTTGAAACAGATTGGTATTTAATAAACTTTACTTACTAACCATAACCGCAGTCAAAGCCGGCCCAACCACCAAGTTTATGATCGAAAAACAAGAAAATTCAGCACAGAGACGGTCCCGAAGAAAAAGAGAAGGCCTTCTTATTCTGGCCATTCTTATCATTGTAGGGGGCCTTACCATTATCGAAACAAGGATTACCCCCCTTGGAGCGGATTTTTCCCTGTCCAGCACCGTGTTAATGTTCATTCTGATCAATATCAACCTGCTATTGCTGTTAAGCCTGTTCTTGCTGGTGTTCCGGAACCTGGCAAAACTGTATTACGAAAAAAAAAACAATATTCTGGGTTCCAAGCTGAAAACACGGCTGGTAACAGCCTTTATCATCCTTGCCCTGCTGCCGACCACCGTGCTTTTCTTTTTTTCCATACAATTTATCTCAACCTCCATTGCCTTCTGGTTTAATGCACCGGTGGAACAGACCCTGGATAGTTCCCTGACCGTGGGCCAGAAACTATACGAATATATTGAAGCACAAAATGAATTTGCTGCCAAAAGAGCAGCCTTTCAGATTGATTCAAGAAAACTGCTGAAACCTTCCAACCAAAAAAAACTAACTCGCTATACCCAGGTGATCCAGAGGGCCTTCAACCGCCACGGAGTTGAAGTTTATACATTGGATGCAAAACGGATCTGCCTCTCTTTGGCCAATGAAGTGGAACCCCTTTACTTTGGACTGTTAACCACAACAGATCTGACCAAAATCCCTAAAACAAAGGCCAGTAACACCATTTATCAGGCCATTGAAGAGGGGGAATTTTTGCGGACCATTTCCACCATTCCCTTTGGCATAGACCCATCAAAAGCAGAAGGATTCATCGTTATCACCACCCTGATATCCCCTGACCTGTCGGAAAATCTCAAAGCAATCCTCAAGGGGGTTGAAGAGTACCAGCAACTTAAACTGACCAAAAAACCGGCCCAGATTTCCTATTATATTGCCCTGTCCATTGTGGCTCTTCTGGTGGTATTTTGTGCCATATGGTTCGGATTTCAGATGGCCAAATCCATCACCATTCCCATCATGAAATTTGCGGAAGGCACCCAGAGAATTGCAGACGGAGATTTCAATTACCAGATTGATTTTCAAACCGACGATGAACTGGGCACCCTGATCAAATCCTTTAACTCCATGACCCGCCAGCTGGCATCAGGACAAAAACAAATTGCCCTGTCAGGGGATATGCTCAAAGAGCAGAATATAGAATTGGAAAAAAGCCGGCAATATATTGAAATCGTCCTGAAACACATTTCCGCCGGCGTGATTTCCATGGACAATGCCGGAAACATCACTACCATTAACAAGGCCGCAGAATCCATGTTGGGCATCAACAGCCAGAATATCCTAAACAAAAACTTCAGACAGGTGCTCCGTGGGGAATATCTTCAAACGGCCAATAAAATATACGACCAGGCCATTCAGGGCATGAAAAATATGGAGGTCCCGGTTTCCGCCAGCATATCCGGTGTGCCCAAACATTTTTCCCTGCACTACAGCACCTTAAAAGATGATACAGATCATAATATTGGGGCGGTTCTGGTCTTTGACGATGTAACCGAACTTGAAAAGGCCCAGCGCATGGTGGCCTGGCGGGAAGTGGCAAGACGGATTGCCCACGAGGTAAAAAACCCCTTAACCCCCATAAAATTATCAGCCCAGCGGCTGAAACGCAAATACGGACGACAGATCAATGATGATATTTTTAATGGTTGTGCCGATACCATTGTGGAACATGTGGATCTGATACGGAATCTGGTGAACCAATTCTCCACCTTTGCCCGCTTCCCGGACACCAATTTTTCAAAGGACAGAATAGAGAATGTTATTTTAGAAACCATTGTCTTGTATAGAGAAGGACTTGAACGGGTGGATATCCAGTCAAATTTTGGTGAAGATATCCCCTTTTTAAAACTGGATCATCAGCACATGAAACAGGCCTTTATAAACCTGTTTGACAATGCAGTCTACGCCGTCAATAAAGAAGGAATCATTTCCATCGACGTCTCCTATGATCAAATTCTGAAAATTGTCAGGATTGAAATAGCCGACAATGGCAAGGGAATTTCCGACAAAGAAAAAACCAAATTATTTGAACCCTATTTTTCAACCAAAAAATCAGGTATGGGACTGGGCCTTGCCATTGTGAATTCGATTATTTCGGACCACAACGGCGTAATCCGGGTCCAGGATAACCTGCCCAAGGGCGCAAAATTTATCATTGAACTTCCGGCATGATCTCCCTTAAACAAGAAGGGCTGATCCTGATCCGGAGTAATATGTGCTTACCAAGAAAGGAACTTATCTTATGTATCCGGCAGTTTTAATTGTTGATGATGAATCAAGCATCATAGACTCACTTGAGGGAATCCTTTCAGATGATGGTTTTGAAGTGATGCATGCCTATAACGGGTATGAGGCCCTGAAAAAAATAGAGGCCGAATCCCCGGATATTGTCTTGCTGGACATCTGGATGCCCGGAATGGACGGTATTGATACCCTAAAGGAGATTAAAAAGATGGCACCCAATCTCCCGGTGGTTATGATCACAGGACACGGATCCATTGAATCGGCTGTGGATGCCACAAAATCCGGCGCCTTTGATTTTTTAGAAAAACCCCTGTCCATAGACAAGGTCATGGTGACCATCAGCAATGCATTAAATTTTCGAAAACTGGAAGAAGAAAATATATATCTGCGTAAAAAAGAAATCGAAAAGAACTCCATAACCGGAGCCAGCCAAGCGGTCCAAAAGCTTTACGGAGAAATAATGGCGGCCTCTCCCTCTGATGCCTCCATCCTGATTACCGGAGAAAACGGGACGGGCAAGGAGATGGTGGCCAGAACCATCCACCAATTCAGCACCCGACCGGAAGAACCTTTTATCATTATCAATTGCGCCGCCATTCCTGAAAAAAATATCGACAGTGAATTGTTTGGTCATGAAAAAGGGGCCTTTGAGGAAGCAACTTCAAAAAACAAGGGTAAATTTGAAATGGCATCGGGGGGAACCCTCTTTCTGGATGAAATCGGGGATATGAACATAAATACCCAGGCCAAAATTTTACGGGCTCTTGAATCCAAAACATTCCAGCGCATTGGCGGCGGACGAACACTTCACATGGACGTTAGGATCATTGCCTCCACCAATAAAAACCTTGAACAAGAGATTGAAAAGGGCGCTTTCAGGGAAGACCTTTTTTTCCGGATCAATGTCATTCCCATCCATGTCCCGTCCCTAAGGGATAGAAAAGGGGATGTTCCTTTGCTGATAGATACCTTTTTTGAGAAGATGGCCAAGCAGTCTTCCGATCCCAAGAAAACCCTTTCCCAGGAAGCCCTCGACCTGCTGGACCAATACCAGTGGCAGGGAAATGTAAGGGAATTGAAGAATCTTGTTGAACGGCTGTCCATAATGGTGGAGGGCGAAACAATTGGATTGGCAGATATCCCCCTGCCCTATAATCCTGAATCCGCCCCCAAAAAAGACCTTGAAGAATCAACTGAACGCCGCGAGCTCTTTAGCATGGATGATCTGGAGCTGGCCAGAAAAAGATTTGAGCAAGAATATATCCGCAGAAAGGTAGACCAGGCCAGGGGTGACCTCAAGGCAACTGCCAAAAAAATCGGCACCAGTGTCCATTATATAAAGAAGAGAATTCCAAAGTCCTAGGATCAGCCATGAGAATCATCAGCGGAAAATGTAAGGGACGAAAACTAATTCAGATCCAGGGGAATGATATCAGACCCACCTCTGATCGGGTCAGAGAAGCTATTTTCAATATACTGGGGCCGGCAATAAAAAACACAAAAGTCTTGGACCTGTTTGCCGGCACAGGCGCCATGGGACTTGAGGCCCTGAGCCGGGGGGCTGATCATGCGGTCTTTGTGGATGCAGCCCCATCTTCTTGCACCATTATCCAAAAAAATATTGACCTGTGCAAAATGAGAGACCAAGCCTTGCTCGTTCACCATGATATTATTTGTCTCCCCCTTTCCAAAACCCTGGGCACTCCTCCCTTTGATCTTATTTTTGTGGACCCGCCCTATGGAAAGGGATATGTTGAAACAACCCTTGGCAAGGCCGGATTCATTGATCTGCTGGCGCCTACTGGCATCCTTGTCATAGAACAATCATTTAAGGAGTCTCTGACCAAACCGATTAACGGGCTTGACATTTATCGTCAAAAAAAATATTCAAAGACTTTTATCTCCTTTTTAAGAAAAGAGACAATGAATAAAGGATCTGACAACAATGAGTAATATAAAAAAAATAGCCATTTACCCGGGCTCCTTTGACCCCCTGACCAACGGCCACGTGGATGTAATAGAAAGAGCCCTTGAAATATTTGATGAGGTCATTGTGGCTGTTTTGCACAACCCATCTAAAAGATCATTGTTTTCCTCGGCAGAACGGGTTGAAATGATCAGACAAAGCATGAACGGGCTCAAACCGGTTCAGGTGGATACCTTTGACGGCCTTTTAGTGGAGTATGCCCGAATGAAGAATGCCGTCGCCGTTATCCGGGGCATGCGGGCCATCTCTGATTTTGAAAACGAATTCCAGATGGCCCTGATGAACCGAAAATTGAATAAGGATGTTCAATCGGTATTCCTCATGACAGGTCTGCGGTGGATATTCACCAGTTCTTCCATCATAAAAGAAGCAGCCCAGTTTGGCGGGGATATTTCCGATATGGTGCCCGAGCCGGTCAAAATCAAACTCATGGAAAAATTTCCCAAACTGAACTGACCTTTATCAAAAAAGAACTGTAAGTAACAATTATTACGTAACAGCAAGGAAAAAAATGGATTTATGGCAGCTTCACATCTTTGTATCTGTGGTTGAGAAAAAAAGCTTTTCCAAGGCATCAGACCTCATCAATCTGTCCCAGCCGACCGTATCCACCCACATCAAAGAGCTTGAAGAGCATTTCCAATGCAGGCTTTTGGACCGACTTGGCAAAACCACCGAGCCCACAAGGGCAGGCATGATTCTCTATGATCACGCTAAAAAACTTCTGGGATTAAGGGATCTCACCGAATCTGCCATGCTTGATTTTTTAGGACATACAAAGGGAAAACTGAATATCGGCGGCAGTACCATTCCTGCCGGTTATCTCATTCCAAAGCTTATGGGGGCATTTACCCAAAAATTTCCGGATGTCGCCATCTCCCTGTCTGCCGGGGATACCATGCAGGTTATTGATGCCATCAAACAAGGTAATATTGAACTCGGGGTGGTGGGAGCCTTAAAAGATGACCCTGCCATCCTCCAGGAAAAACTTGTGGCCGATGAGATGAAACTGATTGTACCGATAGGACATAAATGGGCAAACCGAGACGCCATTGATTGTTCAAGCCTGTTTTCTGAACCCTTTATTGCCAGGGAAAAAGGTTCCGGAACCTGGCAATCCATCCTCACGAGCATGGACAAGAAAGGGTTTAACTCCCTGGATCTTGATACCCGCATCACCATGGGCAATTCAGTATCCGTGATCCAGGGAATACTCAACCGGGTGGGCATTTCCATTCTCTCCACCATTGCCGTGGCCGATGAAATTGCAACCGGAAGGCTTCATGCCCTATCTGTTACGGGCCTTGACCTTAACCGATATTTTTACCTGACCCTTCCTCAAAAAAGGACCCAGTCCCCTATCTGCAATAAGTTCATAGACTTTGCCCGACAAAATCTATGAACTCTTTAGAATTATTCCTGGACAAACAAATCAAGCGCATCAATGTGGACCGGATCCTGGGTATCGATGATATGGACAGCCTCTTTGTGCATCCGTTTTTTTAATTCTCCGAAAATACCTCTTTTTTTCATGAATGTGCCGGCAAACCCCATGGCTTCTGCCATGAGAACCTCCTGATTATCACAGGCTTTCATGATCACATGGCTTGCCTCCAGAACATCTGCCGTCATTCGTTTTCCAGAAAGAATCATCTCGTTAAACTGGTATTCAGGAATGGATTTTCGGACAAAGGCGATCATTCCAGGGAGAAAGGGAATACTAACATCCACCTCGGGAAAACAAAAAAAGCCCCGGTCTTTTTTCATAAACCGAAAGTCACAGGCACTGGCCAGCATGGCACCGTTTCCGAACGCATGGCCATTGATGGCTGCAATAACAGGAATCGGCATCAAAAGAATACGCTTAAAAACTGAATTCATTCCATACATAAAGGATTTAATACTGTCAAAATCCTTTTCCTGCATTTTGAGTCCCATCCACTCTATATCAACCCCCTGGGAAAAATTCTTTTCATCCGAAGATGTCAAAAGGATGGAAAATAAATTTGCATCCGCCTGTATTTCATCAAAACACTGGTTCATTTGGTTTGCAAATTCAAGATTTTGTTTGTTCGCACCGTTGCACATGGTGACCACGGCAACACTCCCTTCTTTTGTCCATTCAATAACTGCCATAGGAAAACTCCATAAGTAATGTTTATTTATTCAAAAAAACAATGTTCATAACACATAATTTAAATTGGGATAATTTTCAAGTTTGAAACGGATTCCAGATCTTTAAACACCCATAAAAACTTCATTGACAACCCTTGTTTTTTCTGACAAGCTCCCCTGATATTGCTGATACTTAACCTAGGTGATTTTGAAGTATCAGTTGATTACAATCCAAATGAACAGGAACCTGCCATGATAATAGGATTAGATGTTGGCGGTACGCATACAGACGTTGTTCTCCTAAGCAGCAAGGGTATTGAAAAAAAAGTTAAGGTGCCGACTGACCCCGGCAACCTTTTCAATAGCGTGCTCTCAGGTTTTACCAAGATTCTGGGTACTACAGATCCCGGGGAGATCAAGCGGGTGGTCATTTCAACCACCCTGACAACCAATGCCCTTGTCCAGCAGGAAATGGGCCCCATTGGCATGATTGTTTCAGCAGGTCCTGGCATTGATCCTAAATTTTTTTGCACCGGAGAACATTATTACACCGTCTCAGGATCCATCAACCACCGGGGAAGGGAAAAAGCCACGGTAAATAAAATGGAAATTGAAGACGTTGGCAAACGCTTGAAAAAAGCCGGGGTGAAATATATAGGAGTGGTCAGTAAATTTAGTGTTAGAAATCCCTCCCACGAAATTTTGATCAAGCGGATACTCCATAAGGATTTTAAAAAGATTTTCCTGGGCCACCATGTATCTGGAAACTTAAATTTTCCCCGGAGAATTGCCACCACCCATTTAAATGCGGCTGTATTTGACCTGCACAAAGACTTTTTCCAGGCGGTTAAAAACTCACTTGCCGAAAAAGGGCTGACCATTCCCATCCAGATTCTGAAGGCAGACGGTGGAACCATGTCCCTAGAATCTTCCATGGATTTTCCAGGCCAGACGGTTTTATCCGGTCCTGCCGCCAGTATCATGGGCGCTATTCCCCATGCCCCAGACAACCAGGATGCCATTGTTCTGGACATTGGCGGGACCACCACCGATATTGCCTTTCTGGTGGATAAGGCTCCCTTGCTGGAACCTTTGGGAATCCAGAGGGGGCATTATAAGAGCCTGATCAGATCCCTTAGAACCGATTCAAAGGGTATTGGCGGGGACAGCAGCCTGCGGGTGAACAAAGGAGAGTTGTCCATTGGTCCGGACAGGCAGGGACCTGCCATGGCATTTGGCGGCACCACCCCGACCCCCACCGATGCCTTGGTTGTTTTGGGCCTGATGGATGAAGGTGACCAGGACAAGGCCAGATCAGGAATTCATACCATTGCCGAACAATTGGATCTTTCCGATATGGAAGCCGCAGATTATATTTTTAAAAAATGCTGCACCATTATTTTAAAAAAGACCTTTGAAATGATAGACGTTCTCAATTCCCAGCCCGTGTATACGGTTCATGATTTTTTGGAAGGGTATAAACTCAGTCCCCGAAAAATTCTTTTGCTGGGGGGACCGGCCAAGTATTTTGCAAAGAAAATAGAAGAACTCTACCACATTAAAACCATGGCAGTTCCGGAATCATCCGTTGCCAATGCCATTGGGGCAGCCCTTGCCAGAACCACCTGCGAAGTTTCCTTGAATGCCGATACCGAGCAGGGAATTGTGACGGCCCATGAAGAAGATTTTGCCGAACCTATTTCCAAAACCTATTCAGAAGATGATTTGATTGAAACCGCCTATACACTGCTCAAGGAAAAAGCCCTGAACTCAGGAGCAGACCCGGAGAACCTGGATGAAGTGGAGGTAGTTGAATTCCAGAAATTCAATATAGTCCGGAATTTTTCACCCAGGGGAAAGATATACAGAGCAAAAATCCAGCTCAAACCAGGCCTGATCAAAGGCTTTGAAACGATTTTGCACTAGAATTATGAGGGAAATATGTTAAAAGCATTAGATAAAACAGGACTGGTCTTTTTCCCTGCATTTGACTGGGCCATTGACCCCACACATCCGGAAAGAGAAGAGCGGCTTCTATATACCCAGGACCAGGTACTTGAAGAAGGTGTTTTTGATATTCCTGGCATTATTGAGTACAAACCAGATCTTGTCTCAGCCCATGATATCCAACGAACCCATTTTTGTGTACCCGATGAAAAGACGGTGACAACCGAATCCCATCTCATCAGTGCCGGGGGCGCCATTGCCATTGCCAATGCAGTGATGAACAAGGAAGTCAAAAACGGATTTGCCCTTGTCCGGCCCCCGGGCCACCACTCCATGCGGGTGTCCCACGGTGGCAGGGGATTTTGCCATATCAACATGGAAGCGATCATGGTCGAGTATATCCGGAGCAAGTTTGGTGTAAAAAAGATTGCCATCATTGATACAGACTGCCACCACGGAGACGGGACCAATGATATTTTCTGGCATGATCCGGATGTATTGTTCATCTCCCTTCACCAGGACGGCAGAACCATGTACCCTGGCACCGGCTTTCCCAGCGATCTTGGCGGCCCCAATGCCAAGGGGTCCAACTTGAATATTCCGCTGCCGCCGGGCACTTCCACGGAAGGGTACCTCTATGTCATCCGCAATTGCGTGATGCCCATACTGGCGGAATTCAAACCTGATATCGTGGTCAATTCAGCCGGCCAGGACAACCACTACACAGACCCTTTGACCAATATGAATTTTTCCGCCCAGGGGTATGCCCAGCTCACCTCTCTGCTCAAACCGGACATTGCTGTTCTTGAGGGTGGATATGCCATTGAAGGTGCCCTGCCCTATGTCAATCTTGGCATTATTCTTGCCATGGCCGGATTGGACTATTCCGGGGTTGTGGAACCTGATTACAACCCGGAAAAACTTAGACAATCGGTGAGCATCACCGATAAAATAAAGAAAACCACTGACCAGATCAATTCCTATTGGCAGCAACGGGATCAATTGCGGGAAAAATCCGGCAAACCCGGTGAACAGATTATTCGCCACAGAGAGGTTTTCTATGATACGGACAATATCTTTGAACGGCAAAAGGAAAAAATCTGGATATGCAGGGACTGTGGCGGCAGCTTTGAAATTGATTCAAAAGCCACGCCGGGAAACCATATTCTGGGGGTCCATATTCCCATAAATGCCTGCAAAGCATGCCGGGAAAAAGGATATGATTTTTTTGAAAAGGCAGACAAAACCAAGTATGATCGGATTTATCTCCAGGACAGGCCAAATGATCTCTATGAGATTAAATAGGTATTTTTTAAAAAACGCCCCGCCATGGAATCCCGACATATTCAAAATTTAAGAACAAGATCCCTGGTGATCCATTTCATCAGGGATTTTTTCATGGGCCAAAATTTTCTTGAAGTTGAAACCCCCATCCGGTGCCCCTCCATTATTCCCGAAGCCCATATTGACCCGATGCTATCCGAATCCCATTTTCTACAGGCATCCCCTGAACTTTGCATGAAGCGCCTATTATCCCAAAAGATTCCAAAAATTTTCCAGATCTGCAAATGTTTCAGAAAAAATGAACGCGGCCCCCGTCACCTGCCTGAACTCACCCTGCTTGAGTGGTATGCAAAAGACGCCACCTATCTGGATTTAATGGATCACTGCCAGAACCTTTTCAGGCACATTGCAAAGGGATTGGGCATGGGGGAGGCCCTTGTCTACCAGAACCAACCCATTAGCTTTGACCTCCCCTTTGACAAAATTACCGTTGAACAGGCATTTGACACCCATGGATCCAAGTCTGCTTTCCAGGCCCTTGAAGATGGCAGTTTTGATGAAATCATGGGATTTGAGGTAGAGCCCTTTCTGGGCATCAAACGGCCCTGTATCCTATATGATTACCCTGCCCCCCTGGCCTCCCTGGCCAAACTCAAACCCAACAACAAAAAACTTGCCCAGCGATTCGAACTCTATACGGCAGGAATAGAACTGGCAAACGGATTCACAGAACTAACGGATCCAGGTTTGCAACGGCAGCGGTTTCTTGAAGAAAACCGGATCAGGTCAGAACGAGGTCAGACGGCGCTTCCCATGCCGGAAAAATTTCTTACCAACCTTGAAACCATGCCCGATGCGGCTGGCATTGCCCTGGGAGTTGACCGGCTGGTCATGCTCTTTTGCAATGCTGCCACCATTGATGAAGTGGTTGCCTTTACCCCGGAAGCCCTATAGGAATCTTATCATACCTTGTTGCCCTCAATGCCTATCCCTTTACCCGGCACCGCCAGGGTAAAGGAACGCCGCTAAATCCCTCCGCTCGTCCTGAGCGGAAGGGAAGCGAAAATGACCGAATCTTATACCGTCCTGGTGATCCGATCATTTGACGCCGCTCTGTCCCTTCACCCTGCCGATGCCTGGATACCCTTGTGCACATCACAGGCACCTGCCAAAAAAAGTCATCCCTTTGATTCATATCTGTTTTGTAAGTTTACCAATGTAAAGAGTTTCCAAACCCATATCTTCAGGCGGGAATGTTATTCTCCAACTAAGTTTACTTTTAGAGTTTGGGATGAAAAAATTGGGGGTACTACATATGGTGGTTGAAAAACTTTGGATAGAATCCGGATTAACAGGGATAGTCCACAGTAATTTTTGAATCCTGAAAAGCCTTGTTTATAGCCAGTAGTGTTCTCTTTTTGGATTTTTAAATATCTGTCAAATCTTATCAAGATTAGAAATGGTATCATTGATACTTTGGATGTTTTATTGCAGTTATCCATAGGATAATAATACTTGACTCGGCCAACCGGCTATCAAGTTGATATATTATAAAAATCAATACGGAAAATTGGGTTATGACAGCGGTATCGGGTCATATAGATGAATTGAAAATTTAAAGCTGAAAAAGCATGGTATACCCCATATAGGGTTAACTAAATTTTGTCTGGACTGAGTCCTATGAATACATAAAGTCGCTGCCGAATTCCCAGCAGCTATCACTACTGCCAAAAGATATAAACGATTTTTAACAAAGGATTTCAGCGTATAACAAATAGACAGAATGCTCAGCAAAAGTCTTTATTTTTTTTAGGTTGGCAGTACCTTATACACCCCCAAATTATATATTAAAGGTGCAGTGGTAAAGGATTGCCCCATTATTAAAAAAAACGGGCAGAGCCAGAGCCCTGCCCGTTTGTGAGAGTCTGATTCAGTGGAGGTGCCCGTTTTAGGCCTGAATACTCTCAAGCAATCAGTTCATGGTAATCAGAAGTTTTTTGCAGACCCATCCGTTGGGATGATCCTGTTCCGGTGACAATACCAAGAGTTCCTTTCTTTGATAATTCACTTTTTGGTAGAGCAGATAATGATCCCACTTCATTTCCCTGATATATTTATTGGTGGCCAAAAGAGGGACATTATTTAGAATTTCATTTTTGAGCAGCTTTCCTTTTTGAGAATATTCTCTGTAGGTATTGGTACCCGGATTTTTAATGTACTTATGCCCGGTAGCAATATCGTAATAAAAATTACCTGTCACAGCGCTATGCTTTTTGTCTCCTGCAAAAGAGTGTGACGTAAACCCCAAGATTAAGGCAATGATGATAACTGCGGTTAATTTGTTCATGATGAACCCCCTTGTTTTTGGTATTGATTAAACAACTGTCTATTGTTTGGAAGCACTTTAATTTTAGGGGAATATATCTTGTGTCTATCCTATCTGTGAACCACAGTATACCAACTGCAGAAAAAATCTATTGGCAGAAATGCTGATTTTCATGGTTAATAAATCTGATTCTTTAATGGAAAAAGGTAGAAGGCTACAGCGAGATTACTATCCGGGGAACTTCTGATGTTAATATTCTGATGAGATTAACCCCTCACTGATGGCATAACGGGTTATGTCTGTCTGGTTTTTCAAATTCAGTTTTTTCATGATGTGGCGCCGGTGTGATGAAACCGTTTTAACACTGATACACAGGTGTGAGGCAATCTCTTCGGATTTCATGCCCTCGGCAACAAGCTGCATTACCTCCCGCTCCCTTGTTGAAAGTGCGGAAAAAACTGATTGTTGTCCAGAAGAGGAATTTAAAACGAATTCGTCCATCACCGTGCTGAGTATCTCAGTACACAGATAAGGCTTTCCCCCAGATACCGTTCTGATGGCCATGGCAAGCTCTTTAAACGCACAATGCTTTACAACATACCCTGATGCGCCTGCCTTGAGCATTCCAGAGACAAATTTCTGGGTAGAGTGGATGGACAGGGCGATCAGTTTTATGCCAGGTAGTTCTTTACAAATGACCTGTGTTGCGTCAATACCGTTGAGATCCGGCATATTGATATCCATGACGATGAGGTCTGGTTTAACAGTTTTCGACAATTCAATGGCATCTCTTCCGTTTTCCGCTTCCGCTACAACATCCATATCATTTTCTTGTTCTATTAATGCCCGCAAGCCATCTCTGAATAGCTGTTGATCATCTGCAATCAGAATTCGTATAGCCATTGTTTTCTCCTTAATAAAATAGGCGTCTAATGATAGATATGGATAAACCAAACACCAAATGCTACTTTACTTTAAATTTTTTTAATAATCAATTGCTGGAGTAAAGGCTATTTTTGGCATAGGCAATGAATTGACTTTTTGCCCCGGGTCATTTACTTATGGAAATCAGCACAAGTCATACGGCTTAGTTTATCTGGACACGGTAAAGGGGGTATGTTTAGGATAATGAGAACGGACAAAAAGCAAGATTTATTATTCTCATTGGGCCTGGCGTTGATCATTCTTCTTTTACCGATTTTAGCCCTCGTCCATGACGGTATCTTTGAGAATCAACCGGACATGGCATCCAATGCGTTTTCTTCTGCTTACACATCCGGTGGATGGGAATATGTCTGGGGCGATGAGAATCGTAACGACAGCGACTTTGTATCTGATTCTCAACAGGTTCATAGTGGACCCCAGTGGAAATCAATAGACCAACCGATTAATCCGCCCGGAAGGAATGGCCGTGATCTGCTTTGGCTCAGATACCCCCTGTCGGATGGAGACTGGGACCAGCCAACCGTTCTGATTACCAGATTAGGTGTCCTGCTGGCGTTTGATGCTTTTGTGAACGATGAGCAGGTGTACAGTTTTGGAAAGGATTACGCTCAGGGAACAGGGACTTTTCCAGGCCTGACCTCACACCTGATCCCTTTGAAAAAACAGATGCAGGGAAAAACACTGACTCTGAAGGTCTTTTCCGATTACGCCAACATCGGAATCCGGGGAAAAGTCTATTTGGGAGAGAAATCTGATCTAATTTCCGCAATCATCAAAAGTGATATCATTAAATTCGTCCTCAGCCTTTTTATGGTTTTTCTCGGGATAATGGCTCTAATCACCTACCTAAAAAAAAGAAACAATGTCGGGCCCATTTCCATGTTCGGTATACTTGCCATCAGCCAGGGGTTTTATACGATAAGCCAGACGACATTAAAGGATTTTGTCTTTTTTGCTCCGGTGTTTTGGTTCAATATTTTCATCATGACCATGGCTTTGTTTCCAATCGGCACTGTAGGATTTGTATGGGAAACTTTCAGGCCGTCAAAAGCCCATTTCTTGTATAAAATATTATGGTTCCAGGTCGCCTTGGCATTGGCCTGCCAGGTGGTATTTATATTGGTTTCATATCGTTGGATCCCCATGGACCTCGGCACTTACGTTCTGAATACAGAGCGGTTTAGTCTAATTGTCATTATGTTTATTGCGGTGGGCATCACAATAAAAGATGTGTGGTATAAAAATGATCTGAAAGCAAAAATTTATCTGGTAGGGTTTATACCCATAATCGCTTGTGGCACTCACGACATTATGGTGGGATTCGGGTGGATCCGCTCGGATACGTCATATGTCCCCTATGCCATTATGCTGTTTGTCTTGAGTCTTGAATTTATTCAGCGGGTGACAGATAACCGCACCCAGAATAAACTACAGCAATATTCAAGTGCCCTGGAACGTAAATCAAAGGAAAAAGAAGCCCTGATCAACGACCTCCACGATGGGATCGGTGGCCTTATCACCAATATAAAATTTATTTCTGAGATAGGATTAAACAGTTCAACAAGCTCCAAAAAGACCGAGGCCCTAAAAACCATCTCATCTCTTTCCAGTGACAGCCTGCTGGAAATTGGAAGCTTTATGCAGAGCCTGGATCAGGATATTGATTGGAATAGTATTGAAAAAATCTTTACAGCACTGGGTGATAAAATGGTGATCTCCATGGGTTTGAAGTTTGACTTTAAATCAAAAATCAATCCAAGGGCCGTCCCCCCAGACAGTCTCCTGTTTTTAAATCTTTTACGGATCTATAAAGAAGCATTAACGAATATTGTCAAGCACGCCAAAGCACAGTCTGTGGATGTTGAGTTCTCTGCAAGTCCAGAGTGTTTCACACTGTCGGTTAAAGATGATGGTAAGGGATTCGGACAAGACATTGAAAAAGGAAGGGGCTTAAACAGCATGAAGATTAGGGCGCAAGCGATAAGAGGTACACTGGATATTCAATCAGGAGACGGCACGCTTGTAGAGATTAGGGTTTGCCTTGACTGAGATTGTTCCACCCACGATTAAATTCGGACGTCTTTACCCATGTTTCGGAACTTGGTCGGTCCTGCCGAAGCAGCTCGGGTAGTTGGAAAATCTACCCCAAGATCGATTTGAAAAACTCTTGTCAGTATCCAATTTCTCAACTGACCTCAATATTTTTATATATATGAACATTTTGAATATGTGGGTCATGTTATAAACAGCGACGAGGGAAAATTGAAATAGGGAATGGCTTCCAAAAGAAAGACTCGGTTCTCAGGAGCCCAACGGCAGAGACTATAGTAACGTGTAGTCTTGATTTTCCAAAGTATGAAAAATTATACTTACTTGCATCATTATGACTTCAACTTTTATCTGAAAATAGTTTTGATTTGCATCGGTATCTTTGAGTTTTTCACTGTGGACTGTGTCTATACGTCTTCTCTGCCAAGGCTGGGTTTAAAGGCCCGGACTATTATTAATAATCCAGGAATTCCCGAATCATAACCTAACACAAGGTCTTGTGGTTGGGGAAAATTTTAATCTACCTACCGGAGGTCATTTTTTATTCCTTACATAGTCTAAAATTCTAATACGTAAAATTTGAATTATTTAGACCGATTGGAATCTGGGGTTGAGGTCGGGGTGGGATGCGGGTGAATCGTTGATTGCAATTTTGTACAGGTTCTTAATGCAGTGAAGCGGTTAAAAGGTGGAATTGTTTGAGCGCAGCGAGTTTTCCACCTTCAGCGTAGCGGAATTTAGAACCTGTCAAAATTGTTCAATCAGTGAACTGCATCCCACCCCGGCCGGTACTAAGGACCGCAAATTTTATAACTTGAACGAAATAGCTTGCCTTTTGGCCCATCTACCGCGTTGCATCAAATGCCCTGTTTGATTAACCATGGACTTATTTTTTCCCGAATATGGTGCAATCAATATCGAATCATAGGAATTGGCTATTCCAGCGATTTTAGCTTGACAAGTTATCAAACAAAAAATAGGATCGTTCGAATCATTGAACCCAGGGGGTGCCATGCAGGAATCAACCAAGAAAGAGGACATACTCAAGGCTGCAGCCCATTGTTTTGCCCAGTATGGTTTTGCCAAGACCACCATGGACGATATTGGACAAATGGTAGGTCTGAACAAAGCGTCCCTATACTATTACTATAAAAACAAAGAGGCTATTTTCTGTGAGATCATTCTCCAGGAAAAAGAAATTTTTTTATCCGGCCTCACGGAAAAAGTAGATGGTATTAAAACCTGGCAAAAAAAAATTCAGACCTACCTTTTGGAACGGGAACGCTATTTCCAAAAAGTGGTCAACCTGCATAAGCTGTCCATAAAAACATCCAAACAACTCCAGTTTCAACCCCTGTTCCAGGATCTGCTCAACCGATTCAATCTCCGCGAAACCCAAATAATCCGTGAAATTTTAGACAAGGCGATTGAAACCAAACAGATCCCCAAAAACGATACCCAAAAGACCGCCAGCATTATTCTTTGTGTGGCAAATGGCATTAAACAGCAGCAAATGCTGTTACAAAAGGACAACCTGACACTTGCCCAGTTTAATTTTGAAAAAATTGAGACAGATATCCGGTTTGCCATTTCCCTGATTCTCAGAGGGCTTACGGCCGGGATTTCCGATCCGAATCAGGAAACCTGAGAAGATTCTGCCCGGATAAAAGCATACATCACCCCGCAACCCCCAAGAAAAAACACAAGGGCAAACACCAATTCATGACCGCTTCCGGGTAAAATGTTGATATTGGTATAAATCTGGGCATTTTCAATGACCAAAATCCTGCCATCCTGCTTGACATATTGCTGTCCCATGATCATCACCCGTTTAAAGGGCCAAAGGGCATGCAATGAGCCGATCATCAAACCGATGAGAAATGCCATGGTCGAAGTATAATAGCGATTCAATACAAAACTGATCAATCTTGCAAACAAAAGACCGCCCACCACAATACCAACACCAAAACAACAAAGAAACGCCAGGGTATCCAATTGTCCTGATTTTAGAAGGGAGATGGCTGAAATCACATCAAAATAAGCACCCATGAGAATCAAAACCAAAGACCCGCTGATACCGGGGAGTACCATGGCAGAGATTGAGACAGCACCGCAGACAGCTGCATACACATACTCTTTAATGGTGTATTTCCCGACAAATTTAAATAAATCTGATTGTTTGGCCTGGCCTTCCCCTTTTTCAAACTGACCATCGGCCTGAATACCGGCCTGCTTGCCGGGCTGCAAAATTAGGCCGGAGTTTCCCTGGGGATAAAGATTTTGGTACCGACGTTCCAGGGTATCGGATTTGATTTTCACCTTATCATAGGGATTCACAGACCCGGAAATAAAAACCGTTAGCGCCAACCCCAAAAGAATCATAAAAGCCGCTGGTCCCTTCAGAGATTTAAGCATTTTAACCGGAATAATAATGGACAGCATTATCAAACCGAAAAACAGGGAATAGGTGTAGACAAAATGATGGACAAGCAGATATTTCATCAGACTGGATAGTAAAAGGATTGCCGTAAGGGCACCCACAATCAATTTGAATAGGAACAGGGTATCTGTTTCCTCTAAGAATGCGGCAAGGCGCTTACCACTCCCATTTCTACCTAAATTTTTCGCCAGGCTAAAAACAAGTGCCGCAAACCGAACAATCAACCCTTTATTAATACGGTTCACAATAGCAAAAACACGTTCATAAATTTTAAAAACAAGCAAAAAGGTGCCGCCGGAAACCCCGGGGATAATATTGGCAGTGCCAAGGCAGAATCCCATAAACAACTCTTTGACAAGGGAGGGCCGGGGGGTATCATTCTTCATATAAAGGGGGTTATCCTATTCGCTCCATCCGTGCTGACCGATGAGCTTTACAAACCGGCATCCGCCAAGATTTGTGGTTTGAATTCCATTTTCTGTTTTCTCGATTTTCAGCAATTCCTGGGAATGAAGCCCGCCCACCGGCATGACAAGTCGCCCCCCAATGGCAAGCTGATCTACCAATGGCGTTGGAACCTGATTTCCACCCGCCGTCACAATGATTGCATCAAAGGGACCTTCCTGTTTCCATCCTTGAGTTCCGTCGGAATACCGGGTTACAATATTATGATATTTTAACCGGTCAAAAAGTTTTCGGGTTTGTACGAACAGGGTATTATTCCGCTCAATGGTATATACCTTGTACACAATCTTGGACAAAATAGCGGCCTGGTATCCGGAACCTGTTCCTATTTCCAAAACCCGTTCCGAGCCGGAAAGTTCAAGTCTCTGGGTCATCTCGGCAATGATATAGGGCTGGGATATGGTCTGTCCTTCACCAATGGGAAGGGGAAAATCTCCATAGGCACTTTCCGCCATGGCCTCACTGACAAAAAGGTGACGGGGAACACGGGTCATGGCATCAATCACTGCGGCATCGGCAACCCCCCTGGCAATGATTTGATTTTCGACCATATCCCTGCGCCAACGGGCAAATTTATTGGGTTCATCATTCATGCACCCTTCATATCAGCAACCAATCCGTCCGTCAAGAATCTTAGGCCTATAAACCTTAGAGATTCTTGCCTTGCTTTTTACCGTGAACACACGTATTGATAGGGTTTATGAATCAAATTTTAAAAATGGAAATCGCCATAATTATTGCAGTTTTTATATTCGGCATAGGCATCTCCGGGTATATGCTCATTGAGCAGTGGAGTTTTCTTGATGCCGCATACATGACCGCAATCACCCTGAGCACCGTTGGTTTCCTTGAGGTACATGAACCCAGCAATGGTGGCAGGATTTTCACCATAATCCTGATTTTCACGGGTGTTGGGTACTTTCTTTACCTGGCTGGTGTGATCGTACAGTCCATTGTGGAGGGGGAAATCAAGGCACTGTTAGGGAGGAAACGTTTGGATAAAAAAATACAAAAGTTAGACAAGCATCATATTATCTGCGGGTATGGCCGTATTGGTCGGGTATTGTGCAATTTCATCAAAGAAGACACACCAGACATTGTTGTTCTAGAACAGGATGAGAGTCAGGCAGAGATACTGGAGAAGGATAAAATCCACTACCTTATCGGAGATGCATTGGATGAAGAACTGCTGATAAAAGCTGGTATTGAAAAAGCTGGTTTTTTGGTTGCAGCCCTGGCAACAGATACGGCAAATGTATTTTTGGTATTGACGGCCAGGCAATTGAATCCAGATATCTATATCATGGCCCGGGCCAGCCACCCCGGGGTCCGTAAAAAGCTTATTTTGGCCGGGGCTAACAGGGTGGAATCCCCCTATGACACCGGTGCCATCTCCATGGGGTTAAAACTGCTTCGCCCCAATGTCCGTACCTTCCTTGATGTGGCATTGTCAAAAAAGAGTGACGCCATCCAGATTGAAGAACTTTTTATTTCAAAACAATCCCGATATACCCAATTGGCATTAAAGGACTCGGGTATCCGCCAGGATTTTAATCTTATCATCATTGCCATCAAGAAAGCATCTGGAGAAATGATGTTTGCACCGCATTTTGAGACCCTTCTTGAAGCCAAGGACACTCTGATTGTCATGGGTAAAACAGAAGATTTAAAGGGGTTTGGCAGTGTATTGAACCCGACGGACTAAAAAAATCACCATGAAAGACATGAATTGTTCCATTTTTTTCTTCATGTTTTCCATGGTGAATAAAACCTCGGTGCAAAAGCAATAACACGTTGTGCGTTCGGCAAATTGTATCTTCACCAGGGCCAGCTAAATTTCATACCCACTAAATCTTATAAATAATCCGTTTGTCAGTAATGATAATATCCACTGTAAATTTCCGTGACTCCATCTGAATCTGATCCACGATCTGCTCCTCATAGGCCAGAGATACCTTTCTGCAGGTTTCGGGAAGCTTTGTGATCAATTTGGAATAAAAATTATTTCCAAATCCAACCCGACCCCCTTTATCATCAAAAGCCAACCCTGGGATAATGGCGATGTCAATATCATCCAGGGATATTTTTTTGCATTTTTCAGGATCCGGCTCCAATCCGTCGCTGTCCCGGCTCACAAGATCCTTTTCATAATCGGTAATTTTATACAATTGAATACTATTTTTTGCATCTGTAAATACGGGCAACACAATCCCTTTTTCGATGTGAAGGGCTTTTCTGATAATTGCCTCGGTTGGGATAATACCTTCTGCAGAGATTCCTGTGCAGGTGGGCGCAGCTAAAAAAGCCAGTTGGGCCTCCATAAAATTTGCAAACTCAAACAGCTTATTTTCGATACTATTGTATTTTACCCCAAGCTCTTCTTTGGTAAGTGCACCAAGTCTTTCGGATACCTGGGTTAGTACACTATTCTTTGTATTTTTCATTTCTTCCATGGTTGCCTTTCCTTTGATTTCAAAAAACAAGATTTGAGAAAATATTATACAGATGTAGTCCGTTGTCAACCTGCAATAATCGTTGACTGTTTACAAGGCCCGTGATATCTGATTAAAATTGTGAAGAATCTTTTGAAATCAAACCGCAGCAAGGATTAACCAGACAAAATTAAGGATTAAATTGGGATTAAAATGCTGGATTTAAAATATATAAAAAACAATTTGGACTTTGTTAAAAAAAAGATGGAAAAAAGAGGGGCCAACATTGATTTTTCAAATTTTCTGGAAAACGAAGAACAACGAAAAGCACTTTTATTGGATATTGAAAAATTAAGATACCAGCGGAATACGGTTTCCGACGACATCGCTCAAATGAAAAAATCCGGCCAGGATTCCCAACCCAGTATTGACAAAATGCGCACCGTATCAGAGACCATCAAAAAGATTGATAAGGAGTTGGTCTCTGTTGAGCAGGCCATCCATGAGTTTCTCATTGCCCTGCCCAATTTGCCCCATGACGATGTGCCCAAGGGCAAGGATGATACCCAAAACCGCCTGGAAAGAACCATTGGCAACCCAAGAAAATTTGACTTCAAAATTAAAGATCACGCAGATATCGGAGAGGCTTTAGGCATACTTGATCTGCCCCGGGCGGCTAAATTGACCGGTTCCCGTTTCCCCCTATACCTTGGCTCCGGCGCCAGGCTGGAACGGGCCCTGATTAATTTCATGTTGGATATTCATACAACCGAGCATGGATATAAAGAAACCCTGCCGCCCTTTATGGTCAATAAAACCACCATGACCGGAACGGGACAATTACCCAAATTTGAAGAAGATCTGTTTAAAATAGAGGGGTGGGACTATTATTTGATTCCCACCTCTGAAGTCCCTCTAACGAATATCCATGCCGGGGAAATTCTGGATGAAAGCCGACTCCCCCTTAAATTTGCCGCCTATACCCCCTGTTTCAGATCAGAAGCCGGCTCCTATGGCCGGGATACCAAGGGTCTGATCCGGCATCACCAGTTCAATAAGGTGGAGATGGTCAAACTGACCACGCCTGAATCTTCCTTTGATGAATTGGAATCCCTTCTGGCAAATGCAGAGTCCATTTTGGCAAAACTTGAACTTCCCTACCAGGTGGTCACCTTGTGCACCGGAGATCTTGGATTTTCCGCCACAAAAACCTATGATCTTGAGGTTTGGATGCCGGGCCAGGACAAATACAGGGAAATATCTTCCTGCAGCAATTGTCTGGATTTCCAGGCAAGACGCGCCAATATCCGTTTTAAGCGGCCCGGTCAGAAAAAACCGGAATTCTGCCACACCTTAAACGGTTCCGGCCTGGCCGTGGGAAGAACATTTGCCGCTATTTTAGAGAATTATCAACAGGCTGACGGATCGATCACGGTTCCAGACGCCCTTGTACCCTATATGGGAGGCCAGAAGGTAATTGAAAATGAATCTTGAAATATTCCCCGAAAACATCCGGCCCCATATCATTCCAAAGGTTGAAGGAAAACTCTTCTACCGATGCCTGGGCTGTGCTTCGGAATTTCCCATTGAAAAGCTGTTGTATGTTTGCCCTGATTGTAATCAGGTTCTGTTGATCCATGATAAAAATGAAGCAGCCCTTACCCGACATTCGGGTGACACCTGGCAGAAGATATTTGATTACCGGAAAATGTTAAAAATTCCCGCGTTAAAGGGAATTTACCGGTACCATGAGTTCATCGGTTCCTGCATCCCCCTGGATTCCATTCTTTACCTGGGGGAAGGTCATACACCCATTGTTGAGGCAAGCCCGCATCTTAAGGAAAAAACAGGACTCAACTTTTTTTATAAAAATGACGGCCAGAACCCTTCCGCCTCTTTTAAGGACCGAGGAATGGCAAGTGCTCTCTCCAGCATCAAATATCTGATTGATCAGAATCTTGTATCCGATGTTATTGCCGTGTGCGCTTCCACAGGAGACACCTCGGCAGCTGCAGCTTTGTACGCATCCTATTTAAAGCCCCTGATCAAGTCAGCCGTGCTGTTGCCCCATAAAAAGGTCACCTCTCAACAACTCGCCCAGCCCCTGGGCAGCGGGGCTCGTGTCTTTGAAATTCCCGGTGTATTTGATGATTGCATGAAAATTGTAGAGCACCTTTCAACTCAATACCCTGTTGTTCTTTTAAACTCCAAAAATGCGTGGCGGATCCTGGGCCAGGAATCCTATTCCTATGAGATTGCCCAGGATTTTGACTGGGATATGACAAATAAGGCAGTGGTGGTTCCCATTGGGAATGCCGGTAATATTTCTGCGATCATGAACGGATTTTTAAAATTTTATAAAGCAGGTATTATCCAGCAGCTTCCGAAAATAATCGGTGTTCAGTCCGAACATGCAGACCCGGTCTTTCAATACTATCTGGAGCCCGATGAAAACAAACGCCAATTCAAACCCGTTAATACCCGTCCCAGTGTTGCCCAGGCAGCCATGATAGGCAATCCGGTATCCATGCCCCGGGTCATTGAAATTGCAAAACGATACAATCAAGAAAGCTCCCATCAGAATGTCTTTTTTGTCCAGGTAACCGAACAATCCATCATGGACTGGCAGCTGACTGCCAACCAAAATGGCCATATCACCTGCACCCAGGGCGGAGAATGCCTGGCAGGCCTTATCAATGCCTCGGCCCAGGGAATTGTCACAAAAGAGGATACCGCCATATTGGATGCCACGGCCCATGCCATAAAATTTTCCGAGTTCCAGGAGTTGTATTTTAAAGAGCAGATCCCTGATACCTATGAAATCCAATCTCATCCAGGATTTATTAATCTGCCTGACTTAATAACACCTGACAATCCAGAGTTGGTACCATCCCAGGAAAATAGACTTGAAGAAAAAGATTTCCACCGTTTTGTCCAGGAGATTTCAAAAAAAATTGCAAAAGAACTAAATCTATAACCCGATGAAAAAGGATTTTTTATTGTTTAAGATAAGCGGTTCGGCAGTGATGCTCGCAATTTTTCTCTTGGCAACCCATGGCCATGCCGCCGGGGTGAAAACTTATTATAAACAATATTCCGTATTCACCTATGCGAATGAAGATATTTTATGTGAACCTTACCAGGTCAAAAAAAATGACTGGCTCTATAAAATATTCAGACAAAAGGGCGAAATTTCCGAAAGCGATTTCCCAAGATTTTTAGATATTTTCAAGAAGATTAACCCCCGCCTCAGTAATATTGATGCCATCGCACCCGGCATCAATATTCTGATCCCCCTGAAAAAAATTGATAAACAGACGTATCACGAAAAAAAACCGGGTGTTGTTGAGGTTCAGGTTGTAGAGTTTTCCAGCGTGCCAGATAGATTTGACATCCGTCCCTTTATCCGAAAACAAACGATCCAGGCCGGAGACACCGTATCAGACCTTCTGGGCAGCCAATTTTTATTAAAGGATGGCTCCATCTCCCAGGAGGCCCAAAAAATCTTTACCCATCTAAATCCTGGCATTAAAAACATTGACAGAATTTATCAGGGAAGCCCGGTGGTGATTCCGGATCCGGCAATATTGTCACAACCCTGGTTTGAATCTTTTCTATACCAGGGTAGGGAAAATTCCGGATCAATAACCCAGGATCCCGCTGAAAAAATATCCAACCCAGCCCTCCCGATTATTTCACCCCAGCAAATGCTCCAGCTGAAGCGCTATGCAGCATTGATCCAGGGGACCCTTATCAACCAGGGACAGATGCATTTTCCCGGAAAAACTGAGCAGCCTGATTTAATCCTCGATTTAATCCAAACACCCTTGATTGAAAGCAAAGACGGCAAAAGGACATTGATCCTTCCCTCGGATGGAAACGGCATATCACTGGGAAATGATCTGGTCAAAAATATCAAGGCATATTGGAAACAGATAAAAATACAAAAGATAGACAAGACCATCTCCATTGCAGAAGCGTTAGAAAAGGATAAATCATCCCTGGCTGACAAGGTAACAACTCCCTCCAAGTTTATCTCAACACTATTATCTATTACCCAATACCCATATACCCCAGACGAAAAAATATCCTTTTCCATGGGCACCATTGAAATGAACGCATCCTTTGGCCGGATTGTCCGAACGGATCAGTCCGATCTGCTGATCAACACAGGAAGTGTCTATGGACTGGCTATTGAGGAAATCGAAAAAAAAGGATACCAGATCCTCACCATTTCCCCTGGATTAACAATGTCAGAATTGATTCTGACCCTCTTTACCCGCCTTGGGTATTCCACCTGGAAAAACCCCGCCTTTACCACTTCCGGGAAGGTTGAACCTATACAGGGCATCTATGTTGCCAAGGATATGGAAAAACTCTTTTTTACCCGGCAGAAACCAAGCACCAAAGCCATTTCATTCCTTGAAACAGAAAATATTCAATTTTTGATTCTAAACCAATAAGCATTGCGTTGAGGAGATCCATGTCCATAAAAAAACTTATACCATTACTGCTTTTCAGTTTTATTATCACATCATGTGCAAGCTCTGGCAGCCGGCAAAACAATGTCAAGATTGCCCAGACAATGAAAAAAGAGGGAGATATTTTCCAAAGCCAGGGGAATTACACAGCCGCACTGACCAGACTGATTGAAGCGGAGAAATTGACCCCCAATGATCCCTATCTTCAAAACAGCCTAGGATTGGCATATATGGGTAAAAACCGCGACGATCTGGCGGTCATTGCCTTCAAAAAGGCCCTGGCCCGCAAACCAGATTTTATTGAAGCCCGCAATAATCTGGGAGCGGCCTATCTTCGTCAAAATAAATGGGACATGGCCATAGAAAATTTTAACAGGGTATTGGACAGCCTTTTGTATCCCACCCCCCATTTTCCCCTGTCAAATATCGGCTGGGCCTATTTTGGAAAAAAGGAATTCCACCTAGCCGAAACATATTTTTCAAAAGCCCTTGATGCCATGCCCTGGTTTACCGCGGCTTCCCACGGATTGGCCAAGATTTACATGGAAACCGGCCAGACAAACAGGGCCATGGATTACCTGAACCAATGCCTCAAGAGATCACCAACTAGGGCAATTTTCCATGCAGATTTGGCAAAGGTCTACGAAAAAATGGGAAAGACGAAGCAGGCGGTAGCATCATGGCAACAGGTGTTGAAGCTGGTACCGGAAAGATCATCCCTTGCCAAGCAAGCAGAAAACCGATTATCGGAACTGTTATAAGTTCACCCTTATACTTGGCACACACACCTGAAACAGCCAATTTTTAATCGTACCACATAATACTATTCTTGTTTGGCGGCCGCTCTCGAGTTCCGCTTTTGTTCAAGCTGGACAATTGAGGGGGTCAAAAATATCAGCAGCTCATTCCGGTCATCCTCTTTTTTATCGGTTCCAAAAAGGGGACCTATAATCGGCAGGCCCACAAGAAAGGGCAATCCGTCTGATTTATCGGTCTTTTTTGTCTTGACAACCCCACCGATGACCACCGTATCGTTGTTGTTCACAAGAAGTTCTGTTGTGGCCTCGTTGATGGCAAGGGTGGGAGCCCCTGTTGATGTTATGCTGGAAACATCATTTTTTGTGATATTTACGGTCATGGAAATGCGTTTATCCGGCGTAACATGGGGGGTAACTTCAAGAAGCAGGTCAACATTTTTAAATTTAGTGGTAGAATTGCCGGCATCATCCAGCTCACGATAGGAAATTTCTTTTCCCTGTTTAATTTTGGCCAATTTATTGTCCAGGGTCAAGATTCTCGGAGAGGAGACGATCCTAACCTCTCCCTGGGCTTCAGATGCCTCAAGCTGGGCATTTAAAGCCGCTGCAGAAGATCCGAACAATCTAAAAAATGAAAAATCCGTCTTAAGTCCACCGCCTGAGGGTTTATTAACCGACACACTAAAATCATCCACAAACGTTGAGGTAATTGCAGCGGCATTGGACAGATTCCATGACACGCCTATATTTCGTGCGAACTCCTTGGTGACTTCCACCACCTTTGCCTCGATCATAATCTGGGGGGTGACCGTATCCAATCGGTCAATAATTTCCAGGGCCTGATCTATTTTTGCACGGGTATCGGTGAGAATAATCATATTGGTCCGCTGATCCACGGATATCTTACCCCTGTCCTTGGAAAGCATCTGCTCTATATGGGGCTTTATATCTGCCTGGGCATCTGAATAATTAATGGCGATATATTGAGTCATCAGAGGTTCAAGACTCTTTTTTTGTTCAAGGGTTTTCTTCTTGGCCGCAATGGCATCCTGGAGAGATTTCTCCTCATTTTGCAGGGTAGCAAGCGTGGCGATGCGGATCACATTTCCCTCGTTCTTCTTCCCAAGACTATTCATTTTTAGCACAAGGTCCAGCACCTGATCCCAGGGGACCGGGTTCTCCAAGGTCATGGTCACCTTGCCCTGAACATCTTTATCAATGGCAAAATTAAGTCCGGAAACGCTCCTGAGAATCCTGAAAACATTCTTAATATCGGTATCATAAAAATCCAGCTTTATCTTTTCCCCCGTATACACGGGGGGAGAATCACCCGGCATAAAAGGTTCAGCTTTTTGTTTAACCTGGCTGTTTTTTTTGACACCATCAGGGGAAAGAGTTGCTGACAACGCCATGGTTCTTGCCGTGGTCTTGTCCACCGCTAGGGTCTTGGTCTCAATTGTTGAGTTGGAAAACTCTTTTTTGGCCTTATTAAATTGGGGTGGGGCAATTTGAGAGGGCTCAAACACCATTGTAATGGTATTCTTATCCTGGATAATTTGAAAGGGAACCTGTTCCCTGATATTAATCTCTATTATGGAATTCTGGGCATTGGCAAACGCCATTTTCGGTTCTATGCTCTCCACGGCAGAATTAAAATACCGGGTCAAAAGGGGACGCTTGTGGCGGGCTGGAATTTTTGTATTGTAAAGGGTCAGGTTTAATATTTGATCGCTTTTTCGGTTGGTATCATACCGTATTGGAGAATTGGTTTCCACCTGTATATCCGACCTGCCCGACGGAACGGTGTTGAACTCTATACCGGTCATGACTGCCCCCCCCGGCATAATTACCGGAGCCGGTGTTGAAAGGTTCTTTTCCCCAGCACCGACCGTTTCAGACACAGCGTTCCCCTGTTTAGAAAGAACCACAGTCTCTTTATCCCGGGGCTGTTCAAGAGAAAGAAGAATCCGTAATTGCTCACCATCTTCCTGCACAGTATAGGGGATATCCTGGTTCAAAGGAATTTCCAGTTTTGCTGTGGTCTGATTTTTGTCCGCATAATCCAGCTTAATCCCTCCAATACGATCATCTTCAATCAGGCCAGGGATAAGGGGCTGATTAATTTTGGTTTCGGGAAGGTATACACAGATGGCAAAGGGGAATGCCTGTTTAATGGAGGTAAAGGTCAGTTTTTGATTTCCCTGGATCCGTATTTCAATGGTTTTGTCCGTTTTTTGTATTTGGACTCCTTTGATATATTTTTGCCCGGCAATCTCTTCAGGCTGAGTGGAAGATTCCGGTGTTAGCCCCGACTGGGCTTTATCACTATTTTCCTGCGGATCGGTTAAATTTTCAGTTTTCCGACCCATGCACCCGGCCAGAATAAACAGAGTTAAAACTGCAATAACCAGTGTAATCCGACGGTGTTTTTTATCATGAAAAAACGGCATTTTATTCCCCGCTCTCTTTTTTATGTAATTTAATTTCCTGGAAATGAGCCTGTCGTTTCCCTTTATAATCTCTCACATATTCTGTTACAACAATGCTGCTTTGGTTAATTTTAGAAACCTGTCCGCTATTTTTACCCATATAGGTTCCAACCCTCACTTCATATCCTTTTCCAGTGGTTTCTTCCACCATTGCCAATTGTCTGTTTTTCATCAGAATAACCGCCACAAGCTTTATCTGGCTTAAATCCAGTTTTTCAAGAGGCGTTAAGATTCTCTTGGGTTTGTCGTCAATATCCGGCGTTAAAACCTCTTTTTCCCGGAGAAGGGGTATGAACGGGTCAACCCTACCCTGTGGGTCATATTTTACTGGCATTTCAACGCCATCGGCATTTTCGGAATTTACAGCAGACACCACCTGTTCTTTTTTGGCCATCGCCTCTGTCACAATCCCAGTACTTTGGGCCATTGCCACGACATCGATTTTTGGAGGGAGGGGGGGCTGATTTTTCAAGGTTTGCTCCGGAGTTTCCGGCTCTGGGGCTGATTTTTTTTCAGCTTGTCTCGAAGGTGGTGGCAAAATCGTACCTGAAACGATCACCGATGCCCTCTTCAGCTCCTTTGTTTCAGACTGCTTTTCACACCCGGCTAAAACCATAAGCCAGGCGCTCATTGAGATGACAATTGATGTTTTAAGTAGTTTCACCATACCAATCAGGATTATCCTCTTTTCTTTCTCTTATTTTTAGTATTTCCTTGGTTTGTGTTTTCTTCTTTAGATGCTTCAAACATATAGGTCAACGCATTGCAACGCATCTGAATCAGTCCAGACTTATTTTTATTCGCAGTCATGGACATATCTTTAATATTGACAATCCGGTTTAAGCCGGCCACCTGAAAGAAAAAATCCGCAATCTGGTGATACCTGCCCTCAACATTCATGGAAAGGGGTATTTCTTTGTAAAATTCCTTGTCGACAACCGAAGCTGGCTGGAAAAGCTGAAACACCAAACCAGCATCACTTCCGGCCTTGGATACGCCTCTCAAAAGGGAGGGTAACGACTTCTTTTCCGGCAATGCCTTCATGGCAATATCAAATTCTTCCTGCACCATTGCCATTTTTATTTCGAATTTTTTTAGTTTTTTTGCCTTTTGTTTAAAGGACGCTAATTTTGCAACCTGTCTTTCGTGCTGGGTTGTCAGGGCACTTAAGATATCATTCTTGGGAACAAATATAAAATAGTAATAACTGCCACCCAGCACAGCGATTGTCAAAACACAGATAAGCAACCGCTGAACTTTGCTGAGTCCCCCAATTTTTGCAAATAGGAAATCTATCTTTTCCTTGATTTCGTCTTTTTTACTTTTCTCTATTTCCGGGGCCATTATTTCCCTTTTTTTCCAGTCTTGTTATTTGCCGGCACAATTGTTTTTTTGGTGCAAAGCAACTCAAAGGATTTTAGTATGACATTATCTTTAAACTTTTGAACCTTGGATCGCTTTAAATCAATATTGGAAAAAAGAGCTGAACTTTCAAGATTCTTCATAAAATCTGCTATTGTTGGATTATCAAAGGCAACCCCCTTAAGGATAACTTTGCTTGAGTCGGCTTTCAGGCTTTCGATCCACAACCTTTCAGGAACAATTTTATCAGACACCTCAGCCAAAAGAATCACTTGTTCCCGTCGTTTTTCTTCCAGGGAAGAGACAATTTTTAACTTGTCTTCAAGAATCTTCAACTTTTTCTTTATCTCAGTAACCCTGTCCGCCTTTTCCTTGTATAGGGCAATCTGTGCATTGACCTGTTTTATCTGGGCACGGGTTTCAACTATTTTGCTATCAATACCCAGGGTATACCAAGTCAGCAAGAGGATTATCATCATAAGGGACAGAAAAAACACCGATATCTGGCGGCGAATATTCTCTTTTTTTCTGGCAACCCGAAAGGGTAAAAGATTAATTTTTATCATTTATCATCCACCCTTCTCAACGCAAGACCCAATGCAATTGGCGCCTGAAGCCCAACCCCGGATATAAACGAAGCGGGGAATCGTTTCCCATCCAGAATCATTCCTTCAAAGGGATTAATCGAAGCAACCTCCACATCCAGTTCGGATTTGATCCTGTCTGAAAATCCTTCCACAAACCCGCCGCCTCCGCTTAACACAATTTTTTCAACCTTATTATTGTTGGTATTGGATTGAAAGGCATAAACCACTTCACAAATTTCAGCGCACCAGGTATTTGCGACACTCTCGCGAATTTCCTTTAAAGTTCCTGAATCTTTTTGGACCTTGTCTCCCCGGAACATAGTTTCAGCCTCTTCAATACTGATCTCAAGTTGGATTGAAAGTTCCTCTACAATCTGATTTGTTCCGGAAACATTGTCCCTCATCATCAGGGAGGTATTTCCTTTTAGAATATTCAAGGAGGTTTTTGAAGCCCCGATGTCCACCAACAGAGCCACCTGTTCAGGACCGGATCCAGGCATGGTTTCGTAAACATTTTGCAGGGCAAAGGTATCGACATCAATTATTTTAGGGGTTAAACCGGCCAGGGTAATCAGATCGATATACTCGGCAACGATGTCCTTTTTAACCGCCACAAGCAAAACATTCATCTGATCCGACGAAAAGTCGCTCTCCCCAAGAATCTGATAATCAATATTCACATCATCGATATCGTAGGGGATATATTGTTCCGCTTCCGAATGGATGGTCGAATGGAGATCTTTATCAGCCACCTTTGCCGTATTGATTGTTTTAATGACAACAGAATGCCCTCCTGTTGAAATAGCCACATTTTTTTCTTTTATTTTCTGGGATTTAAAAAGGGTTCGAATGGTATTGGCAACCCCTTCCATATCGACCACCCGGCCTTCAGCAATCGCACCGGAAGGAACCCGGGCCACTCCAAATTTCTTAAGGATATTTCCTTTTTTGGAGGTTTTAAGCTCAGCGACTTTTATGAAGGAAGAGCCGATATCCAAACCGACAAGATGGTCCCTTTTACTAAATAGCATACACGTTCATCCTTATTCGGCAAACCCATACCATTGGGAAGCATGCAACCCAATCAATATTTTATATTGATATGTAACAATAATATTACTATAACTTGATACGATATGATCCTAAAGTCAAGTACAATCGTTATCTTAGGGTAATGAATAACAAAAGGAATTGGGGTCTGTCAAATATTAAACTGAAAAAGTATGAAATAAAATACATACATTAGGGGAATCTGTGAAAAAAGCACAACCGACAGGATCAACCACCCAGGTGGTTCGCCCTTTTGTACTGGTAAAAGCATTTACCTTCTCCAGTTTGATCGTCATGCTTACAGCCACCATTGTCATTGCGGCATTAAATGCCCACTGGGTTAGAAATATACTCCTTGAAAAAAACAAAGACTACAATTCACTTCTGGTTGAAAACCTTAACCATCAAATTTTTCTGCGATTTGTCGCACCGGTTGTATATCGACACGGAAAAATCAAGCTGAGGGAAAAAAGCCAGCACAAGCTTCTGGATAGAGTCATCAAATCTACCCTGCACAGCTTCCATGTTGAAATGGTCAATATATATACAACCGATAATATTATTGGATACAGCTTTGAAGAAGGCCAGATAGGAAAGGAAAATGCCGGCGGTGTTCACTATGAAAAGGCAATGAAAAACCAGGCCACCTCCAAACTGATCCAAAAAGGCAATTTTCTTGAGTTGATGCTCTGGTTTCCCCAGGAAACCAAAATCATCACCTTTGCTCCTTTAATTCAGGAAGCGGCATTCTCCCGCTCCCGCTCGGGAGAACGGATGGTCATTGGCGTTATCGAAGTGATCCGGGACATATCCGATGATTACAAGGAAGTGTTCAAACTCCAGGGACTGATTGTAGCCTCCTGTTCCATTATCATGGGCATCCTGTTTTTCATCCTCAGGTTTGTGGTCAAACACGGAGAAAAAATCATTGGAAAGAGAGCTGAAGAGCGCCTCAGACTTGAAGAAAAATTGAGAAGGGCCGAACACTTGTCTGCCATTGGAGGTATGACTGCAGGCATTTCCCATGAAATCAGAAATCCCCTGGGGATCATAAAAAGCAGTGCCCAGTTGTTGAAAAAAAAATTGGCCAAATTGGATCCTGACAGCAAAATTCCTGATATAATTGTAGAGGAATCAACCCGACTGAACCATATTATTACCGATTTTCTTGATTTTGCCAAACCAAAGGTACCGGATCTAAGGCCCTGCGCCATAGATGAAGTGATTGAAAAAAATCTAATATTTCTGACCTCCCAGATTGAAGAATCACGAATACAAATTAAAACAGATTATCAAAAAAATATTCCGAAACTTATGGCGGACACAGCCATGCTCTACCAAAGTTTTTTAAATATTTTATTAAATTCCTTCCATGCAGTGAAAGAAAATGGAACCATCACTATTTCCACATGGTCTGAAACAGATCGGGTCCATATCTGCTTCACAGATAATGGTGAGGGTATCAGTGAAGAGGCACTAAAAAAAATATGGACGCCATTTTTCACGACAAAAGATACTGGTACAGGCCTTGGCCTTGGAATTGTTAAAAATATTATTGAAGCCCACAAAGGCAGCATCCATATTTCCGATGCAGACCCTGTGGGAACAAAAGTTGAAATCACCTTACCGATTTAGGAGCTATACCGGATGGAAAACATATTGATTGTGGATGATGAAAAGCATTATCCAATGATTATAGGGGAGATTCTTCAGGAAGAAGGTTATCGACCCTTTACAGCCTCAAGTGGAATGGAGGCCCTGGACATTTTAAATACCCAACTCATTGACCTTGTCCTCACCGACGTTAAAATGCCTGGCATGACCGGCATCCATCTGTTGGAAAAAATAAAAGAGATCAAACCGGATATGCCGGTCATCATCATGACGGCATTCGGCAGTGTTGAAAAAGCTGTTGAAGCAATGCACAAGGGAGCATATACCTTTATTCTCAAGCCCTTTGAAAATGAGGCACTCATTGCCCACATTGCAAAAGCCATCTCAGTATATAAAATCGTAGAGGAAAACACGATTCTCAGGGATGCCATGCATACAAGATATCAATTTGACAATATCATCGGTAAAAGCAAGCCCATGCAGGAATTGTATGCAATAATCCAAAAGGTAGCCCCCACCAACGCCTCTGTGCTTATAGAAGGAGAAAGCGGCACGGGCAAGGAGCTTGTGGCCAAATCCATCCACTACAACAGCCCGAGAAAAAACAAATCCCTTGTGGCAGTCAACTGCTCAGCCTTTGCTGAATCCTTGCTGGAAAGTGAGTTGTTTGGACATGAAAAAGGAGCCTTCACAGGGGCTGCCAACATGAAAAAAGGAAGATTTGAACTGGCCGACAAGGGCAGTTTGTTTCTGGATGAGATTGGCGAACTGCCCATGACGCTCCAGGTAAAACTCCTTCGGGTTCTCCAGGAACGAACGGTGGAAAGGGTGGGGGGGACAATGACCATTCCGGTTGACTTCCGCTTGATCGCTGCCACCAACAAAAATCTTGAAGAAGAAGTTAAAAAAGGTAATTTCAGAGAAGACCTTTATTATCGGCTTAATGTGGTAAAAACGACGATTCCGCCCCTAAGGGATCGCCAGGAAGATATTATCCTGTTGATCAACCATTTCATTAAAAAATACACCAGTGATGCCGCGTCCATAAGCAATGTAACCGGTATCAACAAGGAAACAGCACAAATTCTGTGGGATTATGAATGGAAAGGCAATGTAAGGGAACTGGAAAATGTCATTGAACGCTCAGTTATCCTTTCCAGCGGCAGTTTGATCTGTCCGGCAGATCTCCCCCCCCAGTTGCGAAAAAACCCGAGCATAACCCTTCAATTGGATGGCATCCCAGATGGGGTAGGCCTTTCAGAAACCCTTGCTGCAGTCGAGAAAAGGATGATTCAAAGGGCCATGAAGCTAGCTGGAAATATCCAGACCAAAGCAGCACAGATTTTGGGAATAGGCAAGAGCGGATTGAACCAAAAACTAAAAAAATTCAATTTAGACAAGGAGCCATACCAAGACAAGTAGCTGAATCCATAGGAAATTCACAAACAATGCAGGGGGGTTCAAAATTGTGAACCCCCTTCAAGAACCCTTTATTTCCAGCCTTCAATCCTCTCATCCCCCTCAAACCGCTCCAAGGAAGTTCAAAATTTTGAACTTTCTCAAACCAGACAAAGATTCATATGAACCGATAGCCTCCTTTTTGGAATAATTTAAATTTTATATTGCTATATTTTAAGGCAGTTAAAAATTTTTTTTTATAAAAACAAAAAAAAATAAAATGTGGCAGGAGATTTGCAGTGTAATTAATCACTAACCAAGGGTTAGTTTTTTCATCTTTTTTTCCTTTTCTAAAAAAGGCTGCCAAATGGCAGCCTTTTTTAGTTTGGATCTTTTAATAAGATGGAACCATTATTAAGATAGACCCTTGCATCTGTTATCGAACCGTCTTGATTTTGCTTTCAGCAATGGGTCTGTAAATGGAATTTTCATGGTCACTGACAATTTTTTCATACATTTTCAGGCTTGACGCCATATCATTGGAGGCTTCATAAAGACCGGCCAGGGCAAACCGGGCCTCATCCCTGAGAAGATCAGAGGATCCTGTTTCAATCTGAAGAAAATAAGATTTTGCCTTGTCCAGCTCGTTTCTTGCCTGGGAGACATGCCCCAGAGAGGCCAGGAGGAAATTTTTCATACCCGCTTCTTTTTTAAACATCTCCAATGCCTCTTTATATAATTCAAAGGCCCTGTCGTATTGTGCTGCGTCAAAACAAATTTTTGCAAATTTGACCTTTCCCATTCTTCCGGCACTGGTGTTTGAATAATCGGCAAAAATCTTTTCAAATTCATCCTTTGCCGCATCAAATCCCTTAACCGGATCATCGGCTTTCACATAGGTTATGACTGCCTTTGCAACCAGGTCTGATGCAATATTTTCCGATTTTTTAAAGCTGAACATAATGCCTGAAAAAATAACGATAACCCCAATGATTGCACCCAAAAGCAACAAAAATTGTTTTTTATTTTCCTTTACATAGGCCAATGTTCTTAAAAGATTCTCCTGAAAAGGATCTATCTGTTCAAGTTCTTTTCTCCGTTCGTTTGATACTCCCTGCTCTGCCATAACCCCACCTTAATCTTTAAAAACATTCAGTTACCATACAAGGCTCTTGTAGATCCATCCGATTTCACCGTCTGCGTGCTCGATTCGGATCCAGTTGCCACTGCGCTTGAGCACCCTGAAAGGCACTCCCCGTTCAACCGTAAACATAATTTCACTTTTTTTATTCGGCTTGGAGCGGACGTTACACTTGGTTTTGGTGGTAATAACCCCTTTAACTTTTCCCAAAAGGGAGTTATGTATCCAGGCCATATCCCCTTCAAAATCTTTAATTTTATACCAGTTTTTTCGTTTTTCAACCACCAGAAGCGGATGATATTTTTCCACCTGCCACAGCACTTCATATTTACCCCCCGGCCCCGAGCGAAGATTGGCAATAGAGGCTTTAACGGCCATACGCTCAGCAGCCAACCCCGGGCCAACAACAATCATCATCCCGACCAACACCAACACCATATATTTTAACAGGCGAACACCAAAATTATCTTTCATATCAACTCTCCACTTATATTATCCCATTTGATCAGGATAAAATCATTCCCGCTTGGTATACCAAAAAAGACATGGACCATGCAACCATAGTTGTATATATCACATTAAACCAGGCCCATTTGGCAGAAGATTCCCTGTAAATAGCCATCACCGTGGCAAAACAGGGAACATACAACAGCACGAAAACCATCATGGACAAAGCTGACAGGGGTGTCATCCCCGATCTTTTCAATGCAGCCTCCAGGGCCTGACCATCCTCCTTACCCACCCCGTACAATACCCCCATGGTACTGATCACAACTTCCTTGGCCACAAAGCCTGTCACCAATGCGACACTGGCCTGCCACCCAATACCAATGGGCCTGAATAAAGGCTCCAAAGCCTTACCGATCTGACCGATATAAGATTTTGAAATGCGCTCCTGCTCTTTTTTATTTTCGATATCCCCAAGCGCCACTGCAAGTGCCTGCTCCAGTGCCACATCGGAAGCCCTGTCTGCTGATTTAATTTTATCAGAATACGCATCCCTTTGATTGGCGGACAATCGATCATAATCCACGGAATAGGAGATATTTTTGGGGAAACTTGACAGCGCCCAGATAATAATTGAACCCACCAGAATCACGCCGCCCATTTTTTTTAAAAACATTTTGCTCCTGTCCCACATGTGAATCAAAAGGCTTTTCAACATGGGCATTCGATAGGGCGGCAACTCCATCACAAAGGGTGCATCCTCTCCTTTAAACAAGAGGGCGCGCAAAATGCGGCCGGACAAAATAGCCATTATAATTCCAAACAGATAGAGACTAAAGATAATGGTCCCGGCCTTGTTGGCAAAAAAGCTGCCGGCCAGAATAATGTAAACCGGCAGCCGGGCAGAACAGGACATAAAGGGTGTCATTAAAATGGTCAGAATCCGGTCTTTGTCATTTTCAAGGGTACGGGTGGCCATTATGGCCGGCACACTGCAGCCAAACCCCATGAGCATGGGGATAAAGGATTTTCCATGAAGCCCGGCCGTGTGCATGACCCGATCCATGAGAAAGGCCGCCCTTGCCATGTAGCCGGTATCTTCAAACAATGCAATGCAGAAAAACAAAATTAAAATATTGGGCAAAAAGACAACCACACTGCCAATACCGGCAATGATCCCGTCCAGAAGAAGGGACTTAAACATAGAGGGGGGCATCAAATTGTCAATTCCACCTGACAATACCCCCACGCAGGTCTCGATCCACCCCATGGGGTAGGCACCCAGGGTAAATGTCAGTTGAAACATGGCCCAGATAAAAAAAATAAAAACCGGAATGCCAAAAAAACGATCCGTCAGCACCAGGTCAATATTCCGGGACATGTCAATCCGTTTGGTTGCCAGATTAGTGACGGTTTCTTTTACAATACCTGCAATCACTCCATATCGGTCATCGGTTAAAACGATCTCAAAATCATCCTGAAACAAATTATAGATTTGACTGCGGCAGGCGGCAGCCTGCACCAGAACATCTGCCCCCCCCTCCACAGGTGCACCCCCAATACTCTCCTTGATTATTTTATCATCCTCAAGAATCTTGATGGCTTTCCAGCGAATCAAGGCATCATTGTCCTTAATTTCTGCATGCCGAAGTGCGGATTCCACCTTTGAAATACACGCTTCGACCTCTTTGCCATACCGGATCATTCTAAATTCTTTTTGCTGATTAAAAAATTTTACTTCCGCGAGGGCTGCTTCGACAAGAATATCAGTTCCCCGGTTTTTGTTCCCAATGGTAAAAACCACCGGCAGGCCCAGTAAAGCGGATAATTTTTTTTCATCAATCTTGATGCCCTTGGCGTCTGCCATGTCTGCCATATTCAAAACAAAGAGGGCGGGCCGGCCCAACTCCCGGATCTGAAGTGCCAGAAAGAGGCTTCTTTCAAGATTGGAGGCATCAATTATATTGATAACAATATCCGGGGCTTCATCAATAATAAAATCCCTGGCCGTGATCTCCTCTATGGAAAAGGGTGTCAGGCTGTAGGTTCCCGGAAGATCGACCACCTTAAGGTCATACTCTTTATGACGCAGGCTGCCCTCTTTTTTTTCAACGGTTACACCTGGCCAATTGCCTACTTTCTGCCTGGCGCCGGTCAGATTATTGAAGATGGTGGTTTTACCACAATTGGGATTGCCTGCCAGGGCTATGGTTAGATTCTGTTTCATTTTTATCTTTTTTTAGATGTAACATTTTCAACCAAAATATTGGCTGCCTCCTCAACCCGGAGGGAAATATGGTATCCCTTGACAACCAGTTCAAGGGGATCTTTTAAAGGTGCATATTTTTCCACATATATGGTGGTTCCCCTGTTAATTCCCATCTCAAGGAGTCTACGCCTCAGGTGACTTTCTCCGGACACCCGAACAATGGTCCCCTCCTGTCCAGCCTTCATCCGGCTCAGATCCATGGATGGAGTACCAGCACCGGCTTGTATACCCTGCGACCCTGCCCCTCCTAGAATCTCTATCCTTTCAAAGGGCTGAACCCAAATTTTTTGGGCCATACCGGTTCCAATAACCAACCGGTTCTCCCCCACAGCAATGACCACCTGCCCCCCAAACCCGTTGGAAACCACCTCAATGGTGTCTCCCATTTTCAATCCCATTGACGAAATCCGCAGCTGCATATTTTTCCCGGCTTCCAACTCCTTGACAATGAGTTTTTCACCAGGTTTGGCCATGTTAAGGGGAACCCGGTTCTTTCTATTTGCCATGCACTGGGAACAAAGCCCGTATATCTCCATCTTGTGCTGGAGCATATAAAACCCATAGGCTTCGGCCACTTTTTTCTGGAGATTTTCCAGGGCTTCATCCTTAAACTCCAGGATGGCACTGCATTTCGCACAGACCATATGGTCATGGTGCACCCCAAGATGCCGGTGTTCATATAAAATTTCTTCCCCGGAATCGAAGTCCACCCGACTTGCAAAGCCAAACCTGCACAGATGCTCCATGCTGGTGGTCACAAATCCATCGTCCAGATGAACGCCATCATCTTTCAATTGGCGGGAAATATCTGTTCTTGTCACATGGTGCTCAAGCTTCAAAAAGGCTTCAAGCACCTGAAATCTTTCATCAAATCTATCAACACCCTGTTGCTGAAAAAGCCGTTTAAACTGCTTTTTCTCCTGTTCATGTCTATTGCTCATTTAATATATCCTATAAATTAACGCCTTAAGGTATTATAGCGAGAGTCGTATGTCAAGGAATGCAATGCTCGAAAACCGCCCAGCTTAATAGAAAGATCTTTACCGAGCATGGCCGAAGGTCCGTCTATAAATTCTTGATATTCATTTTACAAAAAAAATTGTTTTATAGCGATATCTGCTGTATGTTGAATTTTCCAGAGGAACAAATTAGTTATGAATATTTTTGTTGCAAGACAGCCTATTTTCACACGAAAAAAAAATGTTTTCGGTTATGAAATGTTGTTCAGGAACGGGTTAGAAAATTCATTCCCGAATATTGACGGGGACACCGCTACCTCCAAAGTTCTATCCAATACTTTCTTTTCATTTGATCTCAATGAAATTCTTGGTAAGAAACCTGGGCTCATCAATTTCACCAAAGAACTCATTCTTCAAAAAACCCCTCTTCTTTTCCCAAAAGAACACATCATAATAGAGGTGCTTGAAGACATAGAACCCGACAAAAAAATCATTTCAGCCCTCTCGCAATTCAAAAAGGCGGGATTCAGAATTGCGCTTGATGATTTTATTTATGATAAAAAATTTATACCCATGATTGAGTTATGCTCCATTATCAAATTCGATCTCGTGGCAACCCCGCTTCATACCCTTGAGCATATCGTAAAAGACATCCAGTCAAACTATAGGATCACACTGTTGGCCGAAAAAGTGGAAACCTATGAAGAATTTGAAACAGCAAAGAAAATGGGATTTGCTTTATTCCAGGGATATTTTTTCTCAAAACCTGAAATTCTTTCCAAAAAGGATATTTCTTCGACCCAGATCAGCAAACTTAAACTAATTAATGAGATGGGCAAAACAAAGTTGAATCTTACCAAAATTGAACTATTGATTAAAATGGACGTGTCGGTTTCATTTAAGTTGCTCAAATTTATCAATTCTGCATATTTTAACAGGCCCTCTTCCATTGATACCATTAAAGATGCCATGACCTACCTTGGAACAGATGAACTAAAAAAATTCATAAATGTGGTGGCGGTGTCAGGCCTGAACGAAAGCAAGCCCGATGAGCTTGTCAAATTCTCCATGATACGGGCCAGAATGTGCGAACTGTGTGCAACCGTTTTAACGACACATTTTACATCGGAAGAGCTTTTTACCATTGGTCTTTTCTCACGTATGGATGCCATGATGGATATGTCCATGGAGAACATTCTTGGCAATATTACATTTTCCAATAAGATTAAAACAGCCCTCCTGGGCAATGATCCCCAGTGTACAAAAATATTAAGCATTATTGAAAGCGTTGAAAAAGGAAATTGGGAACATGATGTATTCTCCCGGATGGCTGGCAGCAAAATTATTAAAAAACTTCCCGGGTTTTACCTGGATTCCATAAAAATGGCAGATACTTTTTTCAATTGATCCTTTCCAACCAAATGAACCACCATCATTTCAAACACACCGAAGGGCTGCAGATGAAATAAATTGGACATAAATAACGCTTAATTTTGTTTCATCTACAAGGCGCTGTAAAGGTTCAATAGCAGGCCTATTTGTCTTTGATGCAACGCTGATGGCCCACTGTTAGCCTGCCTAATTGTGAACGCTGCAAGATTAAATTCTAGTAGCAAAATCAAATTTTCTTAGGCCACAATCATAGCCAATTTACTCACCGGAGTTCACCCCTATTCTTTCAAAAGTGTTTTTGCTTTGTGAATTAGATTCTGAGTCAACTTTTCCAATACATCTGATTTTAAATTCCAGCAATGCCAATAGAGCTTTACTGGCAAATGGTAGCCAGGTGATAGATCGACCATCTGACGATAGTGTATCAAAGGCTTGCTTTGCTGGTCCGGCAGGGTGCCATAGGCATGTCCTAGGGCGATGAATTCTGCATATTTCTCAACAGATGGCACATAGTGAGCAGGAATAGAGGTGGGCACTTCTTCAAAAGTTTGGTGGAGAAGTTTATGAAGTAGTTCATCATGTCGATCAAAGATAATAGCAGGAGCTCGGCGGACAGCCTCTATGGTAAGGCCGTTAGGGAACCATTTGGTCGCAAATTCCGGAGTAGCCACCAGACGATAATTCATGCGCCCGATATATTCGATTTGGCACCCTTGTATCGGCTGGTCTTGAATACTGATACATCCCATGACCTCACCATCTTTAAGCATCCGATGGGTTTGTTCTTGATCGTCTACCCGGATGTCGAATAACACCTTCTCCTCAAGTAAAAAAGGATGGATTGCCTCCAGAAGCCAAAAAGCAAGGCTATCGGCGTTGACACCGACTGCTATAGTCGTAAACTCTTTGTTATCAGTCTCATTCATTTCTCCCATCAGATCGTCCTCAAGTCGTTTGACCTGAAGATAGTGCTTTAAAAATTTACGACCGGCTAATGTAGCCTGAGGTGGGGTAGTTCGAGCTATCAGCACCCTTCCAGTGAGCTCTTCCAGCAATTTAACCCGCTGGGAAACCGCAGATTGTGTGATATACAATGCCTTGGCAGCCTTGTCGAAACCGCCCTCCTGAACAACCAGTGCTAACGCTTCAATGAGTTTATTATCAAACATGAGATATAAATTAGCACGACTAATCCATTATTAAAACAATTAATTTTACTATTGTTCCCTTGGGACATATCCTAATTACCTTGTTTCAAGCCTGATTTTGGCAATATTGCAAACAATTATTTCCATGATTTATTCCTCCAAAAGTTGAGTACTTTATTTGTGCAATGAGAAGCTCTATATTGATAATCACTGATAGAGCTATTTTTTGTAAATTTAGACAAGGTAAAGTGAAAAGAGTAAACGAATTATAAAAAAATAAAATTTTGAAGCCGTTAAAAACTTCAAAGTTTCAACTGTGTACCGGTATCACTGGGGACGGCATTTAATTTCAGAACAAACAATTTCCTAAGAAAAATTCTTGTTCCGATTTCATTCAAACAACCATCAATAACGTGTTTCCAAATAGTGAATAATTGGACTGTGGAGATCTGGCCTGAGGTTGTCCAGAGGACAGTAAAGGCTCTGGCTCTCCCCAATAAGGTTCCGGTCCTTTTTTTTGTCAGTTGATATCTTTTTCTTAAACTGGACATATTCTTAACCCATTACCGATCACCCATTGATTCTATTGACAAACCCCTTAAATTTCAGCTATATATCCAAGCTTTTAATCCACTAAGATATTGCAACCGATAGGCCAACAATGAAAACAAAAGAACATCTTGCCCACTATCTGAACACCCCTCTGCCCATTGGCAGTAAAACCATCGAAAATAGAATGGTTCTGGCCCCCATGGCGGGCCTTGGGCACATTGCCCTCCGGGAGCTCATATCGGAATTTGGGGGATTTGGTCTTTTGTTTACCGGCATGTGCAGTGCCAGGGCCGTACCCCATGAAAACCCGGTTCTCTCCAATGTATTTACCTGGCGGCAGGCGGAACTTTCCTTTCTGGTCTGTCAGATTTTCGGATCAGAGCCCCAAAGCATGGCAGCAGCAGCCCGCCGCATTGAAGCAGAAGGCTTTTTTGGGGTTGACCTTAACTTTGGCTGTTCCGTGGCAGCCATTTGTAAAAAGGGATGCGGGGCAGCCCTTTTAAAAAAACCGAATCTTGCCGTTGAAATTGTTGCAGCGGTGAGACAGGCGGTTTCCTGCCCTCTCTTTGTAAAATTTCGCACCGGTTGGGAAAACAATCCTCAATTTGCAGCCGACATGGCCAAAAGATTTGAAGATGCCGGTGCCGACGCCCTAACCTTCCATCCCAGGGTGGCCCCTGACAGACGAAATCGCCCCCCCAGATGGGATATCATCACCCGGGTAAAAAAGGCCGTCTCCATACCGGTATTTGGCAATGGCAACCTGTTTAACATTTCCGACGGAATTGAAATGGTTGACCAAACAAACTGCCAGGGACTTTCCCTGGGAAGGATGGCCGTGGCAAGACCCTGGATTTTTGCCCAGTGGACAAAGGGGAAATTGCCCGGGGATGATATCTATCATTTCACTGCCCTTCGCCTCACCCATTTGTTGAGCCGGCACTATGACGATCGTTTTGCCGTAAAAATGTTTAAAAAATTTGCGCCTTATTTTTGTGCCAATTTTAAATTTTCCCAGTCCATATTAAAAAAACTGATCAAGGCCGACACCATGGAGGGAATCCGCTCCAATATAGATATCTTATTAAAACAATCTCCTGAAACCCTGACTACACCAAATTTAACGCTGTTTATTTGAGATATAAAAGAACAATATTCTAATAATTAGATAATACCAAGAACATTACTCTTGACAAGCCTGCATTTTCATATATTATTTCCATAAACTACAACGGAGAATTTATATGAAAATAAATGCGCCTCTGCTCAACACCATTGCCAAAAAATTTGGTACCCCAACCTATGTCTATGACCTGGATCGGATAAAGCACCAATACCGATTATTTTGTGAGGCTTTTCCCTGGCCGACTCTGAAAATCTTTTATGCCATGAAAGCCAATTACAATATTTCCGTCTTAACAACGATAAAAAATTTGGGTGCCGGTATTGATGCTGTAAGTCCGGGAGATCTTTATATGGCGCTGTCCTGCGGATTTGACCCCTCAAAGATTATCTATACGGCCAACAACATGAAAGACACGGAAATGGAGGAGGTTGCGGCAACCGGAGTCCTCCTGAATATAGATTCTTTGTCCCGACTTGAAAAATACGCCAATGCCTACCCCAATACCAAGGTCTGCCTGAGGTTCAACCCGGGGGTGGTGGATGGCGAACACGACAAGATAAAAACCGGAGGGGATTTGACAAAATTTGGCATCCTGCTGGAAGATGTAAACAAGGTAAAAGCCATCACCGGCAAATATGGTTTAAAGGTTGTCGGGATCCATGAGCACACAGGCTCAGGGTTAATAAAACCCGATTCCATCCTCAATGCAATGGAACAGATCTTCTCCATTGCCACAAGAGAAAATTTTCCGGATTTAGCCTTTCTGGATTTTGGCGGCGGGTTTAAGGTGGCCTACGGCCCGGATGAAGTTCCAGTGGACTACAAATTAATGGGCGCCCAGGTGGTTGAACGATTTTCAAACTTCTGCAGCAGCTACGGCAAAGAGCTGGAGCTCAGGTTTGAGCCCGGCAAGTACCTGACGGCCCAGGCAGGCCAGCTCCTTGTTGAGGTCAACACCGTCAAACACAACCGGAACCGGACCATTTGCGGAACAGATTCAGGCTTTCCCCAACTCATCCGCCCCATGTTTTATGATGCCCATCACACCATCAAAAACATCAGTAACCCCGAAGGAAAACCTTCTGTCTACGACATCTGCGGCAATATCTGCGAAACAGGTGATCTGTTTGCCAAGGACCGGTTCCTCCCTGAGATACGTGAAAATGACATCCTGTCCATCCAGGATGCAGGGGCCTATTGCTATGCCATGGGCGGGACGTATAATCTTCGCCCCATGCCCGCAGAGGTGGTGGTTGAAAACAGCAAAGCGTTCCTGTCCAGAAAACGCCTGACACCCCGACAACTCATTGACTTGATCTGTCGGGAAAGTACTGATATAAATCGCCTATAATAACATAAACACCATATTTTTTGGAGAAAAACAGTCCCGTGGATCTATCAAATTTTCATTGCATTGGCTGCCAGGCCTGCTGTCGAGAACCGGGCTATGTAAGACTGAGAACAAATGAACCCGATGCCATTGCCTCTTTTTTAGGACTGGAAGTTCAAAAATTCATTGATCAATACACCCGTTTGACAAAAGACCGCACCAGTCTATCCCTGACCGAAAAAAAAGATGGCTCCTGTACTTTCCTCACCCAGGTTGGCTGTAAAATCAACCCGGTCAAACCAGTACAATGCCGGCAATTTCCCCATAAATGGAAATTTGCCGGCTTTGAAACCATCTGCGGCTGGGCAAAAAAAGTAAATGGGGTATCACAATCCCAGGATACTTAACCCCTCCTCCAGCTCAAAGTAAGGCTTGATGTCATATTTATACCCGGGCACGCCAAAATAGATGGCCAGGCTGTCGCCAATGGCCTTGAGCCCGTCTGCCAGCCGATCATTTTCCAGTTCATAATAGGTAATTGAGTGCATTCCCTGGGTGTTGCTCGCTGAGATATAAGGCCCTTTTTTGGTGATAAACCCCGGCAAGGCAGGTGCAGTCAAATAACGGTTGGCTATTTCCCTGGTTCCTTCGGGGGGATAGGTCACATTTGAAATAATAATCATTTTCTTTCTCCTTTGAGTTTTTTAATTTTACCAGTTGTTTATTGTATACGAGGATAATGACCATACCCCAGGGTTTGTGTCAAATCATTTTCACCCATTCAAAATATAAATAGGGTTGTAGATCTCCATTGAATATCTCTAGTTGACTTCATCTGCCGCCCTCTTTAAAATATAAGATTAACCTGTAACCATAAAGAGAAAAATGAGATGATAAAAGAACTTGATTGTCGAAAATTAGACTGCCCGGCCCCGGTGCTGCAAACAAAAAAACTTCTTGAAACCAATGCTTTGAATCATGTCCGGATATTGGTTGACAATGATGCTGCCGTAGAAAATGTCAGCCGTTTTCTAAGCTTTCACGGATTTGAAGTTGCTGTTGATTCAGATGGCATTTCCTCTGTTGTGGAGGGCATAAAAGATGCTGCCGAGGCAAGGGTATTAGAACCGGCCCCAGCCCCGAAAACCGACAAAAGTCCAGGGTCTTCTCAAAAAATAATGATCATGATCTCAGCCACCCAAATGGGCAGGGGAGATGCCGAGTTGGGTGAAAAACTCATGATTAATTTTATTAAAACCCTCAAAGAAATGGGAAAAGATCTCTGGCAACTTGTGTTGGTCAACCACGGGGTTAAATTGTCCACAATTAATTCAGCGGTCTTGGAAGAACTCCAGGATCTGGAAGCTGCGCATATTAGCATTCTTGTCTGTGGGGCCTGCCTGACTCATTTGGGACTTATGGAAGAAAAAAAGGTGGGGCAGACCACCAATATGCTGGATATTGTCACGGCCATGCAATATGCCGACAAGGTGATCAATCTGTAACAGATCTAAAATTTACGATCCACCTATTTATTGCTGACGAAAAAGTCATCTATAATTTTTTCCTCCTTGAGTTTTAGCCCAAAGGCTGCGGCAGCAGCTTTATTTGAAAATTCAGAGATCCTCACCACATACCACCTCTTGCCGCCGCCCTGCACTTTTGTCGTTGCTGCGGCAATGCCTTTCTTATTCAAAATTGCAACATATCGATCTGCATGAACCTGTTTTAAATAGGCTGCCACCTGGATGGTAAAGGGCTTTGGAACCTGAATTTCAATCATTCTGGGTTCCTTTTTTAGGTCCCTGGATTTTAAGATATGGGAAATGGTATTTCCCATGAAAAACAGCAGCCACACAGACAAAAGCCCCATGGCTCCTGCCCTGAGATAAAAGGTTACCCGCTCCCTTTCCCTGACATATGAAATTACCTGACCCCAAAAAAGGATACAAAAACTTAGGACAGAAGCAATCCCTTTGACAACAGTTTGCACCCCCTTGGCCACTGTGGTGAACAAAGCTAGGGTTAAGGATAAAAATGAAGACAAGAATGAAAATAAGGACAGGTTAAGAAAACGGTTTTTGAACCCCATTGAATTGACAGTGGAAACAACCCTGGCCTTCCCGTTATTTCCAAGGGTTTCACCTGAAGTTGTTGATCTTTCGGGCTCCCCTATCAGTCCATAAATTTTTACCCGAAAATCAGTTTTAATCTCCGGGGCCAGTTCCGGATCATCCAGAAGGGTCTTGTACACGCGTTTTGCTGAATAATCCATCCGGCCCAGATCCAGCAATACCTCGGCTAAAATGAGTACAAGCTTTTTGTGGGTATAATGAATATTTGCAAGGGAGGTTAACACCTCCTGTTCCATTACCCCTGCCAACCCATGTTGCTTAAGCTGATCAAGCCAAAGGATAGCAAGGGTCTCATCTCCGGGACTTGATTTGAGATAAACAGCAGATGCAAGCTTGAGATGGGGGATTTCAATTCCTGAGGTAAGGGAAAACCTGGCCAGAGTTCCGGTCAAACGGATGCCGATTTTTTTGAAAAAAAAAGGAGATAACAAAAATGAATCATATATTCGGATCGCTTTTACATATGTTTTTTCTGCCCTGGAAAGAATCCCGGCCCGTTCCCAGATCTCCCCCTCTTTGATCCGTCCTTCTATCTGTTTTCGGCCGATAAAATGAAGAGATGTCCCAACAACAGTCCCCAGGGACAAAAGCAAAATACCACCGGACACCGTTGGATGAACACCGGGAAAAAGCGTTAATACCATGGGCATGACATAGAAACAAACAGGAGATGCCACCAGGGTTATAATCCAGAGTCGGAGGCTAAAATTTTTCATAATCCGGATCATAGCGCCCTCTCCTGGCAGAGGGTCTGATCCGTTTTCAAGGGTACCGATACGGCATCACCATCGGAAACAGGAGCACATCCGGTAACAGGATCCACCCTCTCAAACCGGATATTATTCGGAACAACAAACTCCCTTTCCGGCTCTCCTTCCATGGCTTTTGTCATAAAATCAGCCCAGATGGGAGCAGCCCCCCTGCCACCGGTAATCCCTGCTCCCTGTAAATTTTTAAGTTTTCTATTTTTATCAAAACCGGTCCACACCGACGTGCATAAAGACGGGGTAAACCCGGTAAACCATGCATCGTAATAGTTGTCTGTAGTACCGGTCTTCCCGGCGGCAGGCCGTCCAAACCCCAGGCGCCGGATGGACCGGCCCGATCCCGTATCCACAACGGCCTTCATCATATCCACCACCTGGAAAGCAAGCCCTGGATCCAGCACCTTTTTGTTCTGGACAATCCGCTCAAACAAAACCCGTCCAAAGGGATCCTCGACCCGCCAAAAAAGGAAAGGCTCGTGTTTAATGCCAAGATTGGCAAATACGGAAAACGCCCCTGCCATATCCAAAGGACTTACAAGGGAGGTGCCAAGGGCAACTGAATAGACATTTTCCAAAGGGCTTTTAACCCCGCATGCCCGGGCAAGGGCGGTCACAGCTTCAGGGCCTGTCATACTCACCAATTGGGCAGCAATGGTGTTTACAGACCTGGTCAGGGCGTTCTTTAAAATCATGTCACCAAAAAAACGCCGTTCAAAATTTTTAGGTTCCCAATCTTTTGCTCCGGCAACCTTTATCCGTACAGATTTGTCCGTCATCACTGATCCGGGATGCATCCCGGTTTTTTGAAATGCCGCATAATAAAGAAAGGGTTTAAATCCGCTGCCGGCCTGGCGTCTGCTGTCTACGGCCCGGTTAAACTCGCTGGTGTAATAATTTCTGCCTCCCACCATGGCTTTGATAGCACCTGAACCGGTGTCAATGGCGACCAATGCTCCCTGGGGAAGATCCTTTTTCATTGGGTTCTTTTCATTTGATTGGATGCCCATCAAAACATCCATACGTTCAAGGCCTCGTTTTACGGCTTGCCGGGCAAAGGATTGCACCCTAGTATCCAATGTTGCATAGACCCTGATCCCCCCATGGAATACAACATCTTCACCATAGGTTTGAATCAAATCCTTAACCAGGGCATCCAGAAAATAACTTCCGCTCCTGGCATCCATCCGGCCCTGGTGGAGTTGGGGTTGTATAGCCGCAGCCTTTTGGGCATCAAGGTGAGAAATAAACCCCGATGCCTCCATCCGCCCAAGGACAATATCACGTCGTTTCAAGGCCCTCTCATAATAGCGAAAGGGATTATAATTGGTGGGAGACTTGGGAAGCCCTGCCAAAAGAGAGGCCTCGGCCAAATTCAATTCAAGAGCGGGTTTGCCAAAAAAGGTCTGGGATGCCGTTTCAATCCCCTGGGCACCGGCTCCAAAATGAATCTGGTTTATATAGGCATTTAGAATTTCCTCTTTGGTATTGGCCGTTTCTATCTGCAGGGCCACCAGCATCTCCTTGAATTTACGCTGCCAGGATTGTTCAAAACTGAAAAACATATTTTTAGCAAGTTGCTGGGTAATGGTGGAAGCACCCTGTATTCGCCCCGGCTTAAACAGGGTGATGTACAGGGCTTTCAGGGTACGAAGTTTATTTATGCCGTGGTGTTCAAAAAACCTGTGGTCCTCTGTTGCCACAATTGCATTGATAAAATCTTTGGACACCAGCTCCAGGGGTACCAACTTTCTTTCCCCCAACCCCATGATCAGCTGGCCTGTGGAATCGTAGATCAGGCTCTGGGGGGTTTCAATGATCCGGCTCAGGGGAGACGGTAATTTGGGTAAATCTCCGGCCACATGAAATATCAAAAAGATACCGGTAAGAACCCCAATGGCACCCAACCCAAGAAAAAGAATAAATACAGATCTGATCAGGGAGGAGAAGCGCAAAAACAATTTCATTCGTCTACCCCTTTCAGGTGAATACTCAACTGCCACACAGCCCACTCCCTGGCCTGAATCAGCAACACCCGGTTTTCCCCCCGGTGTTCAAACTCAAATCCAAGTTTGATATACCCGCCTTCGGCTTCGTTCCAGATCCCCACCTGTTGAATGGTTCCCTCCTGTTTCAACAAAAGATCAGGATCCACCATCAGCTCGGAAATCATCTCGGTTGGCAGCTTGAACATTGCATCAAAAAATTGAGCCGCAGGATAGATCCGGTTTGAAAAAGCCTCAATTTCAGCTATCCTTCCTTTTACCGGTGCATTGCGGGATTCAATTTCTGTAATGGTATTTTTCTTTAAATCAATCTGGCGGACCACCCGATTCCGAGAATCAATAAAATAGATGCTAATCCCCTTTGCCAAGCCTTCACAAAAAATCCGGTCTGTGATGTTTCCGTTCAACAGCCAAACCAGATGGGAAGGGTCAATAAGCTGCCTGGCAATGCCTGGGGAAATGGACAGATACAGGATTTTAAATTGTTCCTTTTCCAGGGTAACCCATTCCCCGGGCCCAAGACGTTCCAGCAGATGGGAAAATGAGTCTGCTCCCTGAACACTTCTGCGGGAATCCTGTTTTTGGGTTATGATACGATCAAGGGACTTGTGGGCATTGGATGCCTGTCGGCCAGCTTCCCACAAAGCACCGGTTTCAGGTCTTAAAGCGTTGGTTGCCGACAGATAGGTTCCCACCAGCTTTTCACACCAGTCAAACCGAAATTCAGATGCCCCAAAGGCAACAATAAGCATCAAAAGCCCAAGGTTTAAAAAGGAAAAGGTCCGCTTGGCCCACTCACCAGTGCTAAAAGGGTCATACCATTTTTGAATCATAAAAAATCAAGCCTTGCCTGCCGCCCGCATGGAGTCGTTATAAACCCTATAAAAGTTTTTATGCTCTGTTACAGCGGTTGACAAAATTTCCTCCAAATGGCCCAGACTATCAGACCCCACAATATAATTGACGCTGGAGTGCAAGGCAGACATGGGATCCCCGGTTGGCAGTCTGTCACTATATAATACCAGGCAGATCCGCCGCCTCAAAGACATGTCCAATTCATTCATGTGGGTGAACATGGCCTTAAAGCCCTTATTCTGACAATAGGATTCATCCACCAAAACCAGGGGATAAAGTTGATAGGCCATTTTTTTAAAGGCCTCGGAAATGGAATCCGGGGTTTCCACCTGGAACCCGATTCTCTGGACAGCGGCCACAAGTTTTTCTTTTCCGGGTGAGTCATCCATACAAACCAGGGCATGTTCCTGGCCATGGACAGCCAAAACACCGGCCCCCAAGGATTCTATTTTTTCTTCCCTGTTTTTTGGGAACTCCTGGGCAGACAGCTTCAATTGGGAGGCTGCCACCTTTACCTTTTCCTGGCATTTGGGGCATTTAAAAGAAGAATCCTTGTCCCTGGGTATCCTGTGGTCGGGAATATTCAGTTTTGTTTTGCAATGGGGGCAGATAATATTCATTGTTTTTTCTCCCCTTCATATCCGTGGTCAATCTCCAAAGAATCAATATTGGTGGTGGACTCCCCCCTGGCGCTTTTTATGGAATCAATCCCCCTTCCCACTATATCTTTCCGGGACGAATAGGCTGTTGCCGTGGCTTCATCAATCTGCCCTTCCTCAAAAAGAGCTACAATGAACTCGTCAAAGGAGATCATTTGCTGGGCCTTACCTGCCATGATGATGTCATCAAAGGTTTTCCCTTCGGATTCCCCATTCAGAATGGAATCTTTTACCCGTAGATTGGTGGCCATGATTTCAAAGGCAGCCACCCTGCCCCCGCCCACCTTGGGCAGCAGGCGCTGGGCCACAACCCACCTCACCGTATCTGCCAGACGGATACGAATCTGCCGCTCCTCTTCGGTTGAAAACATACCCAGAACACGGTTAATGGTCTGGCCGGCATCCACGGTATGGAGGGTGGACAAAACCAGGTGGCCGGTTTCCGCAGCAGTGAGTCCTATTTCAACGGTTTCTCTGTCCCTCATCTCTCCCACCAAAATCACCTTGGGAGCCTGGCGCAAAGCGGCTCTCAACCCACTGGCAAAGGTATCAAAATCCATACCCAGTTCCCGCTGGTTAAAGGTGGATCTTTTTTGAGAATGCTGGTACTCGATGGGGTCTTCAAGGGTAATCACATGGACGGATTTGGTCTCATTTATTTTGTCCAACAGAGCGGCAAGGGAGGTGGACTTACCCGAGCCTGTGGCACCGGTGACAAAAATAATCCCATTTTTTTCCTCGGCCATGGGCAAAAAACTCTTGGGCAGTTTCAGCTCTTCAATGGTGGGAATTTTGGTTTCAAGCTTTCTTAAAACAATGGAATATTTGCCCGACCGTGAAAAGATATTTACCCGGAACCTTGCCTTGGTGCCAAGCTGGTAGGAAAGATCACAGGAGCCTTCCCGAATCAGGGTTTCGGTAAGTTTCCTATTATTATTCATTAAATTCAGGGCAAAGACCTCGGTTTGAAAGGCAGTCAGAACGGCATAGTCCGGCTCAATTTCAACGGGCACCAACTGGCCTGAACTTTCTACCTGTAGCGGCTTTCCCGGTGTCAGATTCAAATCCGAAACATTGGTATGGGAATCAAGCATTTTTGAAAGCATATGGTCAATCTGCTGTTTTTTCACGCCATCCCCTTATTCTTATTTAAATGGGTCTTATTAAAATGGGTCATGTTTTAATTTAGGTATATTTTATTGAAGTCCTAGCATCGGCTTAAAATAAAGGATCAGGCTTCGGTAAAATCAGTGGGCGGGCTTTTCAGGAACGGCCTGAAAATACCCTTGTTGTTGGCCTTGGCATAGGCCTCATCCGGGCTGATCCAGTGTTTCTTATATAAGTCCATGATGGCATCATCCAACAATTGCATGCCATATTGTTTTCCCGTCTGAATCATGGAGGGTATCTGGTGGGTTTTTCCTTCCCGAATCAAGTTCCTGACAGCCGGGGTGGCAATCAGAATCTCCATGGCTGCACACCGACCCTTTTGGTCTATCCGTTTGAACAATACCTGGGCAACCACGGCCCGCAATCCATCGGACAGGGTGGACCGAATCTGGGCCTGCTCTGTGGATGGAAAAACCTCAATAATCCTGTCAACGGTTTTGGGTGCACTGGAGGTATGGAGGGTACCAAACACCAGGTGACCGGTTGAAGCTGCTTCAATGGCAAGGGAAATGGTTTCAAGATCCCTCAACTCGCCAACCAGGATGATATCCGGATCCTCACGCAATGCCCCCCGAAGGGCCGAGGAAAATGTCTGGGTATGGAGTCCCACCTCCCTGTGGTTCACAATACAACCATGGCTTTGGTGAACAAATTCGATGGGATCTTCCACCGTAATAATATGATCTTTCCGGGTTTTATTGGCCTCGTCAACAATGGCGGCAAGGGTGGTGGATTTACCGGATCCTGTGGGGCCGGTTACCAGCACCAAACCCCGGGGAAGCTGTGCTAGCTTTGAAATAACCCCAGGCAAACCCAATTGCTCTGCTGTGAGCACATTGGAGGGGATTTCACGAAACACGGCAGATATTCCGTTTTTCTGCATAAAATAATTGGCCCTGTACCTGGCAAGTCCCGGGATTTCATAACCAAAATCCACATCCCCGGTTTCCTCAAAAACCTTTATTTTTTCCTGGGAGGTAATTTCATAAAGAATCCCCCGGAGCTTATCACTGGACAACTCTTCATATTTAATCCGTTCAATATCACCGTTAAGCCTCAGTGCCGGCTGCTGACCCGACGCCAGATGAAGGTCGGATGCGCCCTGTTCGTGCATGAGTTTAAAAAAAGCATCAATCGCGGCCATTTGGACACCTGCTTTCTAAAAGTTGATGAGAACCCTAGGCCTGTTTAATGAATCTCAGGGTAGAGTCGGTTTCGTCTGCTGCCTTGTTTTCTTCCTTGGTCATCTCAAGCATTTTTGAATGGGATTCAAGCACTGCAGAGATCTGCATTTCAAGCTGGATTCTCTGACGTTTGAGTTCAATGATATCACTGTGGAGCTGGGAAAGCCTTTTGTGGGCACGGTTTAAAATTTTCTCCGCCTCCACACCCGCATTGGCAATTGTGAGCTGGGCTTCTTTTTTAGCGGTTTCCTTCATTTGATCCAAAACCTTCTGGGACTGGATCATGGCCGTTTTCATAGAATCTTCCCGGTTTCGATATCCCCGATTTTCAAGATTCAGACGGTGATTTTCCCGTTTTCCATCTTCAATGGTCTGGCCCTGGGACTCAAGTTCCTTTAAGATTTCCTCAAGAAACACATCCACTTCCTGGACATCAAATCCTCTGAACCGGGTTGTAAATTCCTTTTGCCGTATAACCAGTGGTGTTATCCCCATAGAAAAACTCCTTTTTGTAAATTAAACAATTGAACGTGCCAGCCCATGGAGGCTGTTCACAACAAATGTCTGAAGAAAAATAATCACTAAAATCACAATAACAGGAGATATATCAAGTCCGCCAAAACTAACCGGAAGTCTTTTTCTAATCTGATAAAACACAGGCTCGGTAGCCGTATTTATAAATCTGACAATGGGATTGTAAGGATCCGGGCTGACCCAGGAAAGAACCGCACCCGCAATAATTATCCACATATATATACTCAACGCATAGTCCAGTACCACAGCAATTGCTTCAAAAAAATTGGCCAAAACAAGCATACAAACACCTTAATTTTAAAATTTATCCATATTTCCATGGGCTTAGTAACGTGAAACAACCTAAAAAGTCAAGTTTTTTGACTAATTTTCAGTACTGTGTTTCCCCCTTTCAGAAATTTCCGATTATATTTTCAGTCACTTGTTCACCGGCCGATACCGTCACTCTCCTGCTTTGGCCTGGGTTTGATTCCCGGGTTGACAAGCCTATGGGAATAGTTTAGGAATGGTTAAACCATTTGTATCCAATAAAAAAGTATATTGCGTATCTATACCCAATGGCGCATATATGGTACAAATAAAGGTAGTAACGTATCAGGTGTAGAACCGCACCTGTGGATTTTGCCAGATCCACAGGTTTCACTTTATAAACACAAATAAATTGCAAAAAAAAAGTTTAAGGAGTTTTAAAAATGGGTCAACTGAATCTTAAAGAGACAACATCCGTCTCCTATGAACGGGCAGAGGTAAATAAGGGATATACTGATTTTTCCCTTCGCGTCAATCTCGACACAACCGATATTTCCGTCAACCCAATAGAAGCAGCTGTAAAAGAAAAATTTATCGGCGGCAAGGGATATGACCTCTGGATGATGTGGAACGCAGTCTCAGGCGATACAAAATGGAATTCCCCTGAAAACGCCATCTGTATCTCCTCCGGACCTCTGGGAGGGACTCCGGGATATCCCGGAGGCGGAAAAAGCATTGTGACCACCATCTCTCCTTTGACCGGTGCACCCATTGATTCAAATGTAGGCGGATACTTTGGCCCCTACAAAAAATTTGCAGGCTTTGATGTAATCCAGATTGATGGCAAGGCCAAAGAAGATACCATCATTCTCATCGACGGCATTGAAAACAAAATTAAAGTATTTTTGGCCTCTGATCTGCCTGAAGATTCCTATGAAATGTCTGCTGCCCTGACCCATTATTTTGATGAGGACAAACCTGTCAATGTTTCTGTTATAACCGCAGGACCCGGTGCTGAAAAAACCAATTTCGGCTGTTTAAATTTTTCATGGTGGGATGCCGGCCGGAAAATGGTCCGCTACAAACAAGCCGGCCGGGGCGGTATCGGCACTGTATTTGCCGATAAAAAAGTCAAGGCCGTTGTTGCAAGGTACGGGTCCGTGTCCATGAAGACCAACAACCCCGCGGACCTTACCGCACTAAAAGAAGTCACCAAGGCCCATGCCAAGGAGATCAGCACCCTTGATCCCAAACAGAACAGAATGGCCCTTGTGGGAACCACCCATCTGATTCCCATTATGAATGACCACGACTGCCTGCCGGTCCACAATTTCAAATTTGGCTCCCACCCGGAAAGCCAGGTGATCGGAGAAGAGGTATTCCAACACATTTTTGACAAAGGATTTGACGGATGCTGGCGGGGCTGCACCGTGGCCTGTGCCCATGGGGTAAAAGATTTCTCCCCCTTTACCGGTCCCTACAGGGGCAAAAAAGTTTTTGTGGACGGGCCTGAATATGAAACAGTGGCCGGTTGCGGATCCAACCTGGGCATATTTGACGCCCAGACCATACTTGAAATCAATTTCTATTGCGACGCCTACGGAATGGACACCATTTCCGTTGGAACCTCCATTGGATTTGTCATGGAGTGTTTTGAGAACAAGCTGATCACCCTTGAGCATACCGGCGGAATGGATCTAAGCTTTGGCAGCCGGTACAATGCATTGGAACTGATTCACCAGATGGCAAAGGGAGAAGGATTTGGCACCATTGTAGGCAAGGGAATCCGTCAAATGAAAGCCATTTTTGCCCGGGATTTTGGAGCAGATTTGGCCTTTATGCAGGACATTGGCATGGAATCCAAAGGACTGGAATTTTCCGAATATATCACCAAGGAATCTTTGGCCCAGCAAGGCGGCTACGGCCTTGCCCTCAAAGGTCCCCAGCATGATGAAGCCTGGCTGATCTTCCTTGATATGGTCCACAATTTCATGCCCAGCTTTGAAGAAAAGGCCGAAGCCCTTCACTGGTTCCCCATGTTCAGAACCTGGTTCGGCCTTTGCGGGCTGTGCAAACTGCCCTGGAATGACATTGTACCCGAAGACAATAAAAACACTGATGAACCGGCCAAGGTGGCCAAGCACGTTGGCTGGTATGCTCAATTTTTTTCCGCAGTAACCGGCCGCAAGGTGAATCCCGACGACCTTATCACCATGAGTGAGGCGGTCTACAATTTCCAGAGAGTCTTTAACCTGAAAATGGGATATGGCACAAGAAAACACGACACCGTTCCCTACCGAGCCATGGGCCCTGTAACCGTGGAAGAATATGAGTCCCGGGCCAAACTCTATGACACCCAGCTGGTTGAAAAATACAGCATGGATATTTCCAAAATGGACACCAAGGCCAAAGTGGCAGCCCTGCGAAAAGAAAGGGAAGCACAATATGAACTGCTCAAGGATGCTGTCTATGCACGCCGGGGGTGGACTTCAAATGGCATTCCCACCGTTGAGACCGTCAAACGGTTGGGCATTGACTATCCCGAAGTACGGGAAGTTCTCAAAAAAAACGGGGTTGAATAACCCATTTCTATTTGATTATAGGCCTGATAGATAATGATAGAAGTTGATGAAAAAAAAATGCAATGGTCAGAAGGGATGACCATTGCATCCATATTAGAACAGGTTGAGGATGCCAAATTCTGTTCCGTGGTACGCCTCAACGGGCGGCTTGTGTCCAGTCCCAAATTTTTTGAAACAATTGTCCCGGACAATTCAATCCTCCAATTGCTCCCCCTGGTGGCAGGGGGGTAAAAAATAGATTTTGCTTTCCAAAAAACTGTCTGTCTGGTACACCATGGTAACATACAGACAGTTAATATTTTTATAACCCAGAAAAGAGCTCACTATTGAAACGATTATTCGTATTTTTAAAGAACCTGTTCACTCAAAAAAAGATTGACGAAAATTTACAACCCTCCCCCGTGTCCCCCCAAAATCAGCCAGAGCCAAAACCGGTGTCAAAGCCAATATCAGACCCAAAAACCCGTATAGAGACCCGTCCAAAGCCGAATGGCAAACCATCCCCATCCCAAAAACGGCAGCCTAAACCAAGGGTCAAAAAAGAACCCTGGACCCTGGATAAATTCCAGGTGGAACCCGAGGAGGGAAAGACCCGGTTCCACGATCTGGATCTCCCCACTAGTCTGATGCATGCCATTTATGATCTAAAATTCAAATATTGCACAGAGATCCAGGCCAAACTGCTACCCCATACTCTTACGGGGAAGGATGCCACGGCCAAAGCCCAGACCGGCACGGGTAAAAGCGCCACCTTTATCATCGCCATCATCAAAAGGTTTCTAAAAAAACCCTTTAAAAACAAAAATGGGCAGCCCAGAGCCCTGATCCTTGCCCCAACAAGGGAATTGGTTCATCAGATTGAAAAAGATTTCAACGGTCTTGCCAAATATTCAAACCTCAACATACTCGCTGTTTACGGCGGCACCGGCTACAACCAGCAGATGACCATGCTCCGGAAAAAACCTGTGGATGTCATCACAGCCACCCCGGGAAGGCTGCTGGATTTTATCAATAAAAAACTGGTGGACCTCTCCCGGGTGGAGGTCATCGTTCTTGACGAAGCAGACCGAATGCTGGACATGGGATTTATACCGGATGTCCGCAGGCTGGTCTATATGACCCCACACAAGGACAAACGCCAGACCCTGTTCTTTTCCGCCACCCTCACCGACGAAGTGTTGCGCCTGGCAGAATCCTGGACCAAGGATGCCGTTCGAATAGAAATAGACCCTGACCAGGCAGCATCCCTGTCCATCCGTCAGGTGATCTACCTGACCACGGAAACAGACAAATTTAAAAATATCTACAACCTTCTTGTCAGCGAAAACCTGCAGCGGGTGCTGATTTTCGTAAACAGAAAAGACACTGCCAAATACCTTTCTTCCAAATTAGAACGATATGGACAAAAATGCGGTGTTCTGTCGGGGGATGTTGCCCAGGACAAACGATTCAAGGTGTTGAATAATTTTAAAAGCGGAAGGCTCAAATTTCTGGTGGCTACGGATGTAGCGGCAAGAGGTTTGCATATTGCCGATATCAGCCATGTGATAAATTATGATCTGCCCATTGAACCAGAGCATTATATCCACAGAATCGGCAGAACCGGAAGGGCTGGTGCCACAGGAACCTCAATCAGTTTTGCCGATGAAATGAGCTCATTTGAAATTCCAAAAATTGAGGAAATACTGGGCAACAAAATCGAATGTGAATATCCTTCGGAAGTACTTGACCGCCCCCTGCCCAAACCAAAACCAATTCAAAAAAAGCCGCGTTCTCAAAGTGCCGGGAAGAAACCGCCCTACAAGGGGAAAAAAAAGCCCTATGCGGGCAGACGCAGACCTCCAGGCACCCAGAAGAATAAAAATCAGAACAATAGAAATCAAAACATTAAAAAAGACTAGTCCTTGTGGTTGAACACAATTCAGTGTAAAATCCGGGGTCTATATTAAAAAATAATCTGTAGAAAGGAGTTTGAATTAAAATGTTTGGTCTTGGAATGCCTGAAATCCTTTTAATCCTGGCAATAGCCCTCATTGTCATCGGCCCCAAAAAGCTGCCGGAACTTGCCAAAACCCTGGGGCGTGCCATGGGGGAGTTTAAACGATCTGCCCAGGATTTTAAAAAAAGTATTGATTTGGACACTACCCTTAAAGATATTGAAACACCCGCCTCTGATTTAAAAAATATTATCAAGGAAGCAAACCTGGAAAAAGAAACCATTGTTGAACCCGGTGATGACCCAGGATCCAAAAACCAGGATAGTCCCGAAAAAGAAGCCACGGAAACCAGTTCCAAGGAACCGGCCTCCCCTGCCCCCAAAGACCCAGAAAATAAAAACGAATAAAACCATGAGCCAAGAAGATAAAAGCCCTTTTACCGAGCATCTGGGCGAGTTACGTGATCGGCTGGTACGTTCCTTTATTGCCGTAGGCATTGGATTTGCCTGTGCCTATTTTTTCAAGGAACAACTTTTTGATTTTCTGATTGCCCCCCTGGTGACTGCCATGGGAGAGTCTGGAAATGCAAAGATGATATTCACAGGCCTGCCCGAAGCCTTTTTTACCTATTTAAAGGTATCCCTTTTGGCCGGTATTATGGCGGCCAGTCCTGTCCTGTTTTACGAATTCTGGATGTTTATCTCTCCCGGACTGTACAGGACCGAAAAAAAATATCTGATGCCCATTGTTATTTTATCTGTTTTCTTTTTCCTGCTGGGTTCTTCTTTTGGATATTTCGTTGTCTTTCCCTATGGATTTGCATTCTTTCTGGGATTTGCCACGGAAAACATCCAGGCCATGCCCTCCATGAAAGAGTACCTTGGATTTGCCTCAAAAATGCTGCTGGCCTTCGGGCTTGTATTTGAACTGCCCCTGGTCCTCACCTTTATGGCACGTATGGGACTTGTGACGGTTGATTTTTTAAAGAAGAACCGAAAATACGCTTTATTAATCTTTTTTGTGGGGGCCGCCCTGATTACTCCCCCGGATGTGGTAACCCAAATCATGATGGCCGTTCCCCTGATGCTCTTGTATGAAATCAGTATTATCGGTGCCAGAATTTTTGGGAAAAAAGCCAAGAATGATGAGGCGGGTGAAGAAGATGGAGAAAAGTTTGAGCAAGCAGCAGAGAGCGAAAATGAACAAGCCAATCCCGAGGATGGTGATTAAGACCAGACCCGGGACGCCTGAACAAATCTGTTTTTTATTGACTTTGCATCCCCCTATGTGTAAAAACAAATTTAATTTTAAGAAAAAAACCGGGGACAGAGTTGTCACCGGTAAAAAGGCAAAAGATATCGTTAATCATTAAAGGAGCAAGACAAGTTATGAACAAAAGATTGATCACGCTACTGTTGGCTGCAGGAATTGCTGTGATTTTTGTTGCAACGGGTCTCCATGCGGGTACTGAAGTTAAAGATACCTTTACCATGGAAACCGATGGATACAAAAAACGTAAAAAAGCACCCCCAAAATACAACCTGGTCGAATTCACCCATGCAAAGCATGCTGCAGATTATAAGATATCCTGTGGTGAATGCCACCATGATAAAGAGGGCAAAGCCCTTGATATCAAAATGGGAGATGATGTACAGGGATGTGGCGAATGCCATAACAAGTTTAAAAAAGACAAAAAGAACAAAAAAGACATTATGGTCCACGAAAATGCCATGCATAAAAACTGCATCGCCTGCCACAAAGCCTTCAACAAAGAAAAAGGCGACCCCAAAGGAATGAAGGGCCCGGCCCCTGCTTCCTGCGGCAAATGCCATACAAAAATCAAAAAAAAGTAACCGTCTGATTTCACAGACTATGTGTCATTCTATAAAGGGGAATTTTTCCAAGGGGAAATTCCCCTTTATCATTATGAAAACTGCTTTGTTTCAAAATTCTCTGTTTCAATTTTAATTGGCCCAAAAGGCAAAAATTAAATCACCCCTTGTTTCTAACCTCAAACAAACGCTCTATCAGCCGGTCTTCAAACCCTTGCTCCTGGGTTCGGGACAAGGGGAAAGAAACCCCGAAGGATGCTTCAACCATGCCCTTTTTGTCAAATACCGGTATTGCCAGGGTTTTTAAACCGATGTTAAGTTCTTGGTCTGCCACGGCATACCCCCTGGAATGGGTCTTTTTCAAATCCCTTAAAAATGATTTCACGTCGGTGATGGTATGGGGGGTAAGGGGTCGAAACTCAAGCAGGGAAGCTATTTTTTTTTGTTCCCCGTAATCCATGAATGCCACAATGGCCTTACCGAGGGAAGTGGCATGAATGGGAAGCCTTGATCCGGCTGAAAGATCTATATTCACCACATCCGAAGACAAAAGTCTTTCAACTGCAACAATTTCATTTCCTTCCAAAATCGCACAATGGGTGGTAACATCCAGATCATTCCGTATGGATTTCATGTAGGGCATCAAGCGATTCCGAATCGTCATGGACTCAAAGACCCACCCTCCCAATTGCAGGACCCTGGGGGTCAGCTGAAAGGTTTTGGCAGTTTCATCCTTCACCATGAACCCAAGTTTTGTAAAGGTATGAAGATACCGCCTGGCCGTTGGCAAATTCATCTGGTTGGCCCTGGCCATTTCTGTCAAACTCCACACAGGCCGGTCCTTTGTAAAACACATCAGCAAATTGAGTCCCTTTGCCAGGGAGTTCACAAACTCCCGATCCGCACTGTCGTCCATTTTTGCTCTCCTTTTGCCCGCCCGGAGACTGGGAACATTCAAATTTGAAAAAATAATATAACCTGATACAAGCCCGGGAAAAAGTAAAGCCTTTTTAAAAAAGACTTGACGGAACAGAGAGGGGCTTGTTATTAGTAAAGAACATTATGCGTTATACTATAACGCATAGTATAATATCAATACAAATTATTCAAAGGAGATCTTCTGATGTCAGCAGGCTTTGTATTTATAGGCGGTATCAGCGGTGTATTTTTTGGCATGACCCTCATCTATCTGTCCATCAAAATAACCGCCTTGATATCGGACCGGTTTCCTAAATCAAAGGAGACCCCCTCATGATAGGCCCTCTTTCAGCCCTTATTAAAACCACCGGCTTTGTTCATTTAACACCGGGTATGGTTTTCATGTGGGTCATTGGATTGGTATTGATAACCCTAGCCATAAAAAAAGAATATGAGCCCCTGCTTTTGCTGCCCATTGGCTTTGGGATCCTGCTGGCCAATCTTCCCCTTAGCGGACTGATGACACCGGAACACGGGTTGTTATGGAAATTCTACGAATATGGTATCCATTGGGAAATCATCCCCCCCCTCATTTTTTTAGGAATTGGCGCATTCACAGATTTTGGACCCCTGCTGGCCAACCCGCGCTTAATTTTTCTGGGTGCCGGCGCCCAGGCAGGGGTTTATTTTACTTTTTTTGCAGCCCACTCCATGGGATTTAATATCATGGAAGCGGCCACCATTGGAATTATCGGCGGGGCTGACGGACCCACCACTATATTTTTAGCATCCAAACTTGCTCCCCAGCTTCTCGGGGCCTGCGCTGTTGCAGCCTATTCCTATATGGCCATGGTTCCCATCATTCAGCCGCCTATCATGCGGTTGATGACCACTGAAGCCGAGCGTAAAATAAGGATGAAAAAAGGCAGAAAAGTAGGCAGGAGGGAAAAACTGTTATTCCCCATTGTTTCTACTTTTCTAATCATCCTTGTGGTTCCGGCTTCCGCCCCCCTTATTGCCATGTTAATGCTGGGGAACCTCTTTAAAGAGTCCGGGGTGGTGGAAAGATTAAAAAATGCCGCTCAGAATGAATTGATGAATATTGTGACCATTTTTCTGGGATTACCCATAGGGGCCACCATGAATGCCGAGGTTTTTCTACAGCCCAAGGTACTTTTTATCTTTGGTCTTGGACTCTGCGCCTTCATGGTAAGCACTGCCACGGGGATATTACTTGCCAAGGGTATGAATTTGTTTTCCAGTAACAAAATTAATCCGCTATTAGGTGCTGCAGGCGTATCTGCCGTCCCCATGGCCGCAAGAGTGGTCCACAAAGTTGGCATGGAGGCCGACAAGAAAAATTATCTGCTCATGTATGCCATGGGCCCCAATGTGGCAGGAGTAATCGGAACCGTCATTGCAGCCGGAATTTTTATGACCCTTCTGTCCTCTTGAACCTAGGTCACCAAACAACCCGCAAACACGGGATTGAATAACACAACCGGCATGGGAATATTTCCATGTGAAACCTAACGATTAAACAACTGATGATTGGAGAAAAAAAATGGCAACTGAAATATTGGCACCCATGGCAGGAAAAATAGTCAGAGTCGAGATAGATCCTGGCACCAACGTGGTAGAAGACATGGAAATTCTATTCATTGAGGCCATGAAAATGGAAACCCCAATTTATGCCCCCTGCGATGGAATTATTAATAAAATCCTTAAAAAAGAGGGCGATGATGTTGAAGAGGATGATGTGATCGCTCTTATGCAATAACCGGGGCGCCAAGTCGGATTCTAAACCGATTTTTGACCTGGGTCCTAAGTTCCAGGCTGGTTTGCCCTTGGCAGACCAGCCACATAACCGACACAATCCCCTCCAGAGGATTTCAAATCATGGCAATTTCCAAATATCATTCCATAGTTTACATGCCGGAAATACCCAAACCTTACCCCTCTGTCCTTGATTTTTTAACCAATAGGTTTCCCTCCATTGCCAGACACATATGGGAAGCCAGGATCATTTCCGGTAAAATTTTAACCGAGCAGCAGTCTCCGGTAGGTCTGGACACCCCCTACACCCCCCGGGGAAGATTGTATTATTTCCGGGAGGTTGAGGAAGAGCCTTCCATTCCCTTCACCGAAAACATAATTTTCCGCAATGACGACCTGTTGGTGGCGTGTAAACCTCATTTTCTTCCTGTTATCCCGGCAGGACCCTATGTGGATGAATGCCTGCTTAACCGTTTAAAAAAACGAACAGGAAACCATGATCTGTCACCCATCAACCGGATAGACCGGGAAACAGCCGGTCTTGTTCTGTTTTCACTGAATAAAAAAACCAGGGGTCTCTACCAGAAATTGTTCATGAACCGCAGGGTTAAAAAAACCTATAGTGCGGTGACGCGATATCCTGGAATTCGAGGAGAAGATAGGGGCAGGGAAAACAATGCTGCCGAGAATCGGAAAATTGGAAACCAGACGATTGGAAACGGTGGCATTGAAAACCACATTGTGGAGGACAGGCTTATCCCTGGGGAGCCATGGTTCAGAATGAAATCAGTTGACGGCAAACCCAATGCACGTACAAACATCTCCCTGGTGGGGGTAAGGAAGAATAAAGCCCTTTTTGAGTTATCTCCCATCACCGGAAAAAAGCACCAGCTTCGTCTTCATCTGAGCAACCTCGGCTTCCCCATTCTCAATGACAGGTATTATCCAAACCTTTTGCCCAAAAAAGAGCTGGATTTTACAGCGCCGTTACAGCTTCTCGCCAAAAAAATCCAATTTTATGATCCCATTTCATCCAGGACGGTGACCTATGAATCCGAACGCAGGCTTGATTGGTAATTTCTGGCCTTGTTGACCAGTGCGGGGGCCCAGGAGGCAGAACCAAGGGCATGGATGTGGGTATAGGTGCCAAAGGTATTATCCTTGAAAAACCCGTCCTTTTTCTCAAGAATCCCCTTGCCTCTTTCCATTCGAAATGCCATTTCATGATCCTGGTAGTCGATGGTAAGGATCTTTGAATATCTGAATTCATGGCCCTTTAAAACCTCCCCTTTCTTGTAAAAGGGATTGTCATGGACCACTTCCACGCTTGTATAGCCGTGGCCCTGGGGTTTTCTGGACAAGCCGAAACAGATGGGAAGAATACCGGACATGGGATATTCAATGCCGGAAAGCTGAATACTTTGCCCCAAAAAGATCAAACCGCCGCACTCGGCATAAATGGGCAGTCCATTTCTGGATAATCTTTTGAGAGCGTCACGGAAGGCCTGGTTTTTGGCCAATTGGGGAGCATGGGTTTCCGGGAATCCTCCCCCCATATATATGGCGTGAACCGCTGGAATACGGTCCTCTTCCAGGGGACTGATGAAAATGATTTTCGCCCCGAGATTTTTCAGGGCATCCAGATTATCAGGATAATAAAATTGAAAGGCTGAATCCCTTATAACACCTATGGTTAATGGATCATCATCCACAGGCTTCAAAATTTCACTGCCCGACACAGAGATACCAGATCCAGATAAATCTGATGCTATGATACCAGGGACAAAGGTATCTGATGAAGGGGGTTTTTTATCAATTGATAGAACTGCCTTGGATGTAACTGCTCGGTACAGACCATCCAGATCAATGTTATCCCTGGCAACCGTCATGGCAGCCTCAATGGCAGTTTCTGAAAAACTGTGCTCCTCCGAAGTTACCAGCCCCATGTGCCGCTCGGGAAAATCTTCGACGGAAAGCTTGGGTATGGACCCAAAAATAGGGATATTGCAGAACCGCTCAATACTGGCCCGAACTTTCCCCTCGTGGCGCTTGCCAGCCACCCGGTTGAGCACCACTCCGCAGATATTAACATCCGGATCAAATTGAATACATCCCATGAGCAGGGCTGCCATGGTACGGGTACTTTTGGTGCAGTCCAGAACAAGAAGCACCGGCAGTTTCAATAATTTTGCAAGTTCAGAGGTGGAGGTTGATCCTTCAAGATCAATGCCGTCGTAAAGACCACGATTCCCCTCAACCAGGGCGATATCCGACGCCTGGGAATGGGTTAGATAGGAGTCCTGAACAACCTCCGGAAGACAGAGAAAAGTATCCAGGTTATAACAGGGACAACCGGCTGCCCTGGAAAGCCAGCCGGCGTCAATATAATCAGGTCCCTTTTTAAAAGCAGAGACTCGGATTCCCAAGCTTTTCCACGCAGCCGTTATTCCTAGGGAAATAATTGTCTTGCCTGAGCCACCTCTGAGTCCTGCAACCACAATTCCCGGGATTTTTTCCCTACTCAACCGCATGGATAATTATCTTTATTCTTATTATTCGTTTTCGGAAGAATGCTGGATACCACCACCCTTAAGACCATACATGGTGGTACTTCCGGAAGACCAAAATTCAAGTTCACCGGTTTCAACCATCTTGTTGACAACCTTTTTGATCATTCTGGGTTTGTCATCGGGAAAAATCTTATAAAAATCTTTCAGATAAAATTTAGATTTGGTTTTGGATTTTTTGGTCAGAAAATCAACAACTGCTTTGGTCGCGGCTTCTGTATTGTCAAGTAGATCACTCATGGTCATACTCCTTTGGAAAAAATGGATGAGCCGGAGCCCACAAAGTGCGCTCCGGCTTTATCATCATATGTAACAGGTAAAGTTCAATAAAACTCTTATTAGAACTTAAACTGAGTTGACTGACGCCAGCTCATGTATGCCTGCTGACGGAAATCATCAATGAGGTGATGTGTGAAGTCAAGTTCACACACTTCAAAGAATTTTTCCCATCCGATTCTATCGGCCCAGTCACCTAAACGTTCGTACTTGTTGGCACCATTTGAATATGCATTAACCATTTTGTTAATGGCATCTGTCATGGAAGGCCATCTGGGCATTTCATTGGGCAGAAAGGCCACAACAACTTTAGAAAACTTGGGATCGGAAATTCTGTTGGAAACCTTACCACCCGCCATGAGAACAATACCATCACCTTCTGTATCAGCAAGGGGCATGGAAGGACACATGGTGTAGCAGTTACCACAA
>JADGEQ010000012.1 GCA_016744295.1 Desulfobacteraceae bacterium
CCTCGTTGATGATAGTTTTTTGGTTGCACAAATATTCTATCTGCTTGATCCATCAAGCACAACGGGGTTTTTTATTTTTTTTGATGGTGGATTGGGGTCTCCCCAAATCCCTGAACTTTCAGATTTCAGAGAACTGCTTGACTAAAAATTTTCGAAATCATCATCAAACGGAATCACCTGATCTGGTCGGACTTCTTTTGAATGATGCCCCAGCATTTTATCTTTTTCTACCCTGGCTGTTTTAGGTTTAGAAGAAAGGGTTTTAATTTTATTCTGGCCACCAAAGGAGTTGTCCTGGTTTTTCTTGCCGGTAACCAGCATGACCAACTCCGCCACATAGTCCTTGAGTTGTTCCGCCTGGGCACTCATTTCTTCCGATGCAGATGCAGATTCCTCTGCATTGGCCGCATTCTGCTGAACCACTTTATCCATCTGTGTTATGGCAATGTTCACCTGCTCAATACCACTGGATTGTTCCTTGGAGGCTTCAGCAATCTCGGAAACAATGCCCCCTACCTTGGCTGAACTATCAGCCACCTGGCTGAAGGCATCATTTGTCCTGGAAACTAGTTCAGACCCGTCACTTACCTTTTTAACTGTGCCCTCGATCAGTTCCGCTGTATTCTTTGCCGCATCTGCAGCTCTCATGGCAAGATTTCTCACTTCATCGGCAACCACCGCAAATCCGGCACCGGCTTCACCCGCTCTGGCCGCTTCCACTGCCGCATTAAGGGCCAGCAGGTTTGTTTGAAAGGCAATTTCATCGATGGTTTTAATGATTTTAGAGGTTTCTTCACTGGCTTTGGAAATATCTTCCATTGATTTCGTGAGTTGTCCCATGGATTCGTTGGCCGTTTTCACAACCTTATTGGCCTGTTTCATCAGTCCGTCCGCATGGTTTGCATTTTCAGCATTTTTCTTGGTCATGGAGGACATTTCTTCCATGGAAGAAGAGGTCTCTTCTATGGAGGCTGCCTGTTGAGAAGCGCCTTCAGCCATAGACTGGCTGGAGGAAGAAACCTGGCTTGAGGCGGATGCCACCTGGTCCGATCCCTCATTCAAGCCGGCAATGATGCGATTAACTGGTTTGGTAATGCTTCTGGTAATAAAAAAGGCAACACCGGCTCCGACGACCACTGCGAGAACCAACCCGATAATCATGAGGGTGGAGGCAGTGGAAAGGGAAGCCACCGCCCCCTTGGCAATCCTGTCCGTGGCTGTCATACCGGCATCGGCCGTTGCTTTACAGGCATTGATAAGAATCTCACCTGCCGCCCCTCTTTTCGCGCCGAGATCCTGTAAAACCAGCCAGTTTTTAAGAAAATCCGTCATGGCGTTTTTATAAGTATTACCGGCAGCCGTGACCCCATCAATCCGTTTCAGGTCGTCAGCAGAACGGGTTATTTTTCTGAGTTCTTCAAACTTTTTGTCAATTTTAGGAAAATTACTCAGGGCCTCTTCCATCACTTTTGGACTGCGCAGGGCCTGGGATTTAAATGCACCGATTCGGGTTTCATTTCCCAGATCAATAATATCATTGACCAGGTTAATTTTTTTCTGCCTTTCCAGCATATCCCTTGTCAGCTTTTCCTGCTGCCCGTCCAAAAAGGTATCGCAATTTTCCATATAGATACCGGCATTTTCATCCATATCTTTACGGAAATCATTCAGGAGAACACGATCCGCCATACTCCCCTTTTTGTACTCTGCCAAAAACTGAACCATGGCAGACTGATAATTTTTAGCGGCTGTTTCTGTGGCATCAATGCGTTTGATATCATCCGCAGAACGGCTTATTTCCCTGAGATCTTTAATGAGTCCTGTGATACCGCCGATGGTGGTGATGGCCTTGTTCATCAGTTTCGGATCACCCAGGGCCTGGGATTTAAAGTTGAACACCCTTGTGGCAGATCCTGCCTCAACCAGATGGGTAACTGTGTCTATCTTTTTCTGGCGTTCCCCCAGATCAATTTTGAATTTTTCATTTTGCCCGGCCAGAAATTCGTTGCTGTTGGTCATGTATTTTGCTGCGGATAGATCCAGAACCTTCCTGTTTTCAGCCAGTTTCCCATTGGTATCCACCGTTTGCTGAACCAGGGTTTTATACTCTTCAACCGCCTTGGTTGCCACCTTGATATGGCCTTTGAGAGCTTTCAGGTTCGGTGACACAGCCTCAAGGGCGCGCGCTTTTTCCAATGCGAATTCCACGGCCTTTAATTCTTTCTGGGCATTTGTATAAAAGGTTTCATCCTCTGTAAACCCATACCCTCTCATTTCATACATCACCCGGTTAGCAGCGCCTCTGAGTTCATTTGCCACATCCACTTCCGGGACATATTCATGGGCCAGCATGGTGCTTTGTTTTTCCACCTTATTCATGTTCCAGATGGCCATTAGCCCGAGTGCACCGGCGATAAGTATCAAAAGGGCAAATCCTGACGCAATTTTTAGTCCTAAACTTAGGTTTTTCATGCAAATACTCCTTGTTTTATTTTAAGTAATATTTTTTTGATGATGACTATAAAAAAATTACGATACAGTATCTAGGCCCTCTATTTCAGCGGTCGACAGGACCTTGTCAATATCCAGCAGGATTTTAACCCCCCCGTTTATTTTTGCCAGACCCAGGATATATTCCGTGTCCAATGCCATACCAAAAGCCGGGGTATCTTCAATTTCGTTTTCCTGGATATTCAATACTTCTGAGACCGCATCGACCACAATGCCGATTAACACGGTGCTGGTTGCCAGCTCTATTTCCACAACAATAATACAGGTCCGATCGGTATAGGGAATCTCCCCCATATTAAATTTCAACCTAAGATCCATTACCGGGATGACCTTTCCGCGCAGGTTGATAACCCCTTTTACAAATTTGGGCGTTCTTGGCACAGAGGTAATCGGCATCATACCGATGATCTCTTTCACCTTGAGAATACCGATGCCATATTCTTCTTCATCTAATGAAAAGGTCAGGTATTTTCCGGTTTTAATTGTCGCCGCCTTAATTGCCTGGTCCATTGTTTTACCCAATTGATCCATCAGTTTCCTCCATTAGGATTTAATAACGATGTTTATTTTTTCTTGCTTTGAACCCATTAGAATCTCAAGCCATTTGAAATTTTGTTCCATACGCTGTTTAAAGATCGTACCCCTGGGGGAAGAATCCTAATGGACGGAAAGTATAAAATTCATAGCTTTTCCACATCTCATTCATTAAAATTATTTAATGTCGTAATTCCATATGTCACAAGGTGTGTGCCAACAATAAAGATTTAAAAACAATGAAATTTAAAATAGTTAGAAAAACAGAACTTTAAAAGTTTAGCACAAGAAGGAGAAAATTTGAGGTGATTTGGAATTTAAATTTTTCACCTCACTGAAATCATATCTCAAATGACGATTTTTTTTAATTTTTCGCAAAAACAAAAATAGGGCCGTCAAACGTTTACATATCTGCTCCTCATAATCTGTGATCCCTATTTTGAGCATACTGGTTTTATCCATTTTAAAATTATTTAAATTCTGTGGAATGCGGCTGAAATTGAATCGTATTTAAACCGGCTTCAAATACATGTGAAATATATGTTATGTTAATTTGTTTTGCTATTCTCTGTCAATATAAAAAACTATTTTGAAAATAATTTTTCTTTCAATCGGATCAGTGCTCAACCGCCTGTCCTTGGCAAACAACTCATTTCCGAAGCCGCCCGGAATGGTTATTCCATCAACCCATAAAGAAGAGAGATCTCCTCTTCCCAAATGGATGGATCAGGGGTTTCAAGAACCATGGGAAGATGGTCAAAGCGTGGGTCATTCATGATGAATTTAAACGGCTCAAGCCCCAGGGATCCTTTTCCGATGCTTTCGTGTCTGTCCACCCTGCTTCCAAAGGCTTTTTTCGAATCGTTCAGATGCATGGCCTTCAGATAATTTATACCCACAAGAGTGTCAAACTCATGGAGGGTATTTTCAAATGCACTGGTTGTCTTGATATCGTACCCGGCAGAATAGGTGTGGCAGGTGTCCAGACAGACCCCAATTCGGCTCTTGTCCCGGACACTCCCAATGATACGGGACAGGTGTTCAAATTGATGTCCCATATTGGTTCCCTGACCGGCAGTGTTTTCGATGATCGCCGTAACCCCGACTGTCTGGTCCAGGGCCAGGTTAATGGATTCTGCAATCCTTTCCAGGCAGTGATCAGGATCTATTTTGTTCAAATGACTCCCCGGGTGAAAGTTCAGGTATACAAGTCCCAATTTTTCACAGCGCTGCATCTCGTCAAGAAAGGCACTCCTTGATTTTTCAAGGGGTTCCTCTTCAGGGTGCCCCAGATTGATCAGATAACTGTCATGGGGAAGGATGTGCCTGGGATCATAGCCATGGCGTTTGCAATTCGCCTTGAATTGATTGATATTTTTATCGGTCAGGGGCTTTGACACCCACCGTCTCTGGTTCCGGGTGAACAGGGCAAAGGCTTTTGCACCGATTCCTTCCGCATTTTGAGGGGCTTTTTCCGCCCCTCCGCTCGTACTGACATGGGCTCCGATATACTTCATTTTTTATTATCATTCCTTTGTCTAAAGTTTCTTGCCCTCAACATATCTTGCACAGATATTTCGATCATCTCCCGCATAGATAAATTTTTCAAGTCGGTCTTCCAGGGAATATCGCTGGGCAATCATCGGATCATCTTCTAGAACAAGGGCATCGAAACAAAACTTTTTTTCGAAGCTGCCAATTTTCCCAAAAAAGCTGCCCCCGCTTTTTGTTCCCATATAAAATGCTTCTGAAACGGTCAGGGGTTTCAACTTATCATTTTCCAAATTCAGCAGTTTCGATAATTGTATTGCACGGACCATGGCTTCATTAAGACCAATTTTATGGCCCCCGGCAATATCGCTGCCCAGACCGATCTTGATTCCCATATCCAGATAGGTCCTGACCGGCATGATCCCACTTCGCACATTGATGTTTGAGTCAGGACAGTGTGCCAGCATCAGATCCATTTTCTTGACCAGCGCCTTCTCATCATCGTCCAGGTATATTCCATGGGCCATAACTGTCTTTGTCTGCCCGAACAAATTGTTTTTAAAGTAGACATCAGAATAGTTTTTTGCCCCTTTAAAGAGATCCTGAACCCACCGAATCTCATCCATATTCTCGGAAAGATGGGACTGAACCGGCAAATCATATTTCACGGCAAGATCTCCCAGCCCCTTCAATAATTCTGGTGTGCTTGTGGGGGCAAACCGTGGCGTAATAATGGGTTTCACCCGGTTTTCACCCTGGTACTTTTCTATCAGATATTTTGTACCCCTGAGAGATTCTTCAGTTGTTTCAATAATAAAATCCGGGGCATTTCTATCCATATTGACCTTTCCCACATAGGCACCGATCCTTTTTTCCTTTAAAACCTCGAACAGCTCCTCTGTTCCAGCTGTTGAAGAGGATGCAAAGATACAGGCTCTGAGGGTGCCGCATGCCACCAGTTTTTCCGCAAAACAGGTATATGCCTCCCTGGCAAACTTTCTGTTTTGAAATTCTCTTTCAAGGTCAAAGGTATAATCACTCAGCCAATCCAGAAGCTGCTTTGTCATCCCTATTCCGCTCTGAAAAAATTGTGCGGCATGGAGGTGAAGATCGACAAATCCCGGAATGACAAGCCTGTTTCCATAATCGTGAACAGGACACCCCTTGAACCTGTCAGGAATGACAGGATAAATCCCCTCAACTTTGCCATCAACAGACACCAGACAGCTGCTTTCATAAACTTCAAATCTTTCAGGGGTTTTTGTATAAATAAAATGGCCCTTAACGATCAATACATTCTTCATATTTATTTCCATTCAGTCTTTTGTATATCCACATAACCGGTCAGCTACCCGGAGCATCTTCACAGTTTTCACACAATAAAACCGCCAGCCCGGATCGATTCATTGCTCCTGGCTGACGGCTTTTAAGAAGATGTCCAATATTATAGCAAAAATTCCCCAAGCGATGTTAACACCTTTATAAGGGTATAAAAAATAGGCCTGGTTTTAGAGAAGTCAATGATTGCATCATCAAAGTCCGCCACACGATACCACATCCCAAACAGAAGAGAACAATTCTATTTTGCAATTAATTGAAATAAAGAGCGAGGTCGCCCGTCGGCTGCCATGGATATCATCCCGCATTCAATAGTTCAATACCGTTGTATTTTCTGCAAACAGGGCTGGCCACGTCACACCGGATCCACCCACGACCACCCCGTCCAAAAGGTCCGCCTTTTTCATACCACCAACATTTTTCATGCACATGGGGCAGGCAAGCACCTTTCCGCCGGAGGCCATAAAGGATACAAGCATCTCCTGAAGGGTTTTACCGCTGACATGGATGCTGCCCGGAATATTCCGATTCACCAGCCGGACCCCATCCACGTTGAGAAAAATCGTCACGGGAATTTTTTTCTGGGTCCTTATCCGTGTACTAAAACTAATGGCCATTGCGGCACGGTTCATTTCATTGCTGGTCAGATTAACGAACAGGGATTTATTAATCTCTCCACCAATTGCATTTCCTGTTGCAGCCAGAATCAGAACAAAAATCCATACACTCAGTTTTTTTAAACACATGATTTTCTCCTTTACTAATTTTATTGGAAATATGTGCAATCACATATACATCGACCCTCCACGGTATACATAGGGTGTGTGTCTTTGCATAATCATCAATCTTTTTTCCCGCGATGGAAAAATACCATAGCAGACAATGGATCGAATAAAAAGAAGGAATTACCTCAGCACATCATACCTCCCAGTAGACAAGAGCGGATCTTGTGCCCTTGGGCCAAACCACCTTACCATCCCTGACCCTGAGATTTTTTTCCAATAATTTCCTGAGGAAATCGTCATAATGGGAATTGTGGGTAAGATCCAGCCGGTTTTTAATCTCATCCAGGGCCTCCCCAAGCGAGTCATTTGTCCAGTCCGGCCATGCGCCATCCGCCTCCATGATCACCTGGGGATAAATATCCATCCCCAAAAGGATATTATAGGCGATCTGAAAATTGGGGCTGTCATAGGGCTGTCCGAGGACATGCCGGGCAGCCTCAGCCATGACAGAGTCGGCAAGCGGTGCTCTCAGCAGCAGGATACAAGCTTTTCCAGCGGTTTGGATCATTTGATTCACAAAGGCTTTAAAGTTGGCAACCCCATACATGGAGTGGGAAGCCAGCACATAGTCATGGCAGGCCGTTTCACTTCCCGGCCAGGAGCCGGTGATAATATCAATGTTGGAAATCCCCTGATTCTGGATTTTCTCCCTTAACACCTCCTGCATGGCCAATGAAGGGTCTAATGCGGTGACTCGACTGGCATGGGGGGCAAGCAGCAAAGACCATTTCCCGGTCCCGGCACCAATATCCAGAACCCTGGCACCCGGGTTTGCCCTTAACTTTTCAATGAGAAAATCCCTGGACGAGTCCGGCTTGGCCCATCTTTCATCCACCATTGTGTCATACTTCTTTGCCTTGTGTTTCCAGAAATCCTCTGATTGATGTTCTTTTTTCCTTACGAAGGCTTTTTCCTGAATATCTGACAACTCCTTCCACAACCTGCACCAATCTGTGATTTTTTCCATAATTTACCTGTTCTCTTTTTTTTTAAATTGCCAATACGATGGGGCCTCTAACGGTATTGATCACTTCAATTGCGCCACCATAGGTCTTTGTCAGCAATTCCCGGGTTAATGTTTGCTCAGGATCCCCCTTTGCCACAAGTTCTCCTTTTTTCAACAATATGATTTGGTCGGCAACCGCAGACGCAGCATTGGGATCATGGGTGGTAAAAATAATTGTCTTACCCTTTCCAACAATGGTCTCCATCACATTGAGCATCCTGCGTGAATTGATCAGGTCCAGGTGGGAGCAGGGCTCATCCAGCAGTAGGATATCCGAATTCTGGGTAAGTGCCCTTGCCACATTGACCAATTGGCGCTCACCACTGCTCAACCGGGTCATGCCCCAGTCTGCCATATGGGTCATACCCACGGTTGCCCCGAGTATGGCAACCACAGTGCCCCTGTGTATGTCCAGATTCATATTGGATATCACAGGGGCCTCATCTTCATATGAAAAGCTCAGATTCCTGATGGAAATGGCGGTCCTCATCCTTCTCCTTGTTTGATTTTCAGTTTCGGGTTCATCAAAAGTATCAAAAAAAGACCCGCCCCGATAAAGGAGGTGAGTATGCCCAGGGGAATCTCCCCGGACAAAAGTGTTCGAGAAACATCATCACAAACAAGGAGGAAAAAACCACCCAGCATGAGGGAACACGGCAAGGCCTTCTGGGCATCCGACCCCACAAGACGCCTGGAAATATGAGGAATAATCAGTCCTACCCAGCCGATTTGACCGGCTTTACACACCACGGCAGATGTGGCCAGAACCGATATCAACAACAGGAAAATTCTTTCTCTGGAGGCATTGGCCACCAGAGAAAAAATGGTTTCATCCTTCATGGACAACAGATTCAGGCGCCATCGGAACAGCCATATGACAAAGAGGCAGGGAAGACAGATGATCATCACCTGCCTGGTATCCGACCAGGAGATTCCCCAAAGTCCTCCCAGCAGCCAGAATGTCAAATCAGGCAATTCCCGTAAAGGGTCTGCAAGATACTTTAACAGTCCAGTACCCGAGGCAAATATGGCTGACACGGCAATGCCGGAAAGAATGAGTCGTAAAACCCAGTCACCAAACCCTATGCGGGTTGCAACGGTCCAGGACAATCCCAATCCCAAGAAAGCAAACAAAGCAGAAGATCCCTGAATCGCAACCTGTGTGCCGCCCAGCATGACAATGCCCAAAGAAGCACCAAAGGCTGCACCCCCGGAAACCCCTAGAAAGCCTGCATCCACAATGGGATTTCTGAAAATCATCTGAAAAACCATGCCCGAAGCCGCAAGCACCATGCCGGTGATAAAGGCGGTGATGATTCTCGGAATCCGGATACCCCAGATCACCCGGCATACCAGATCGTCATTGAGAATATCAAACAGGGAGGTAAAAAAAGGAGAGGGATATCTTCCTAAAAAGACAGAGCCCAAAAGCCCCAGAACAGAAAGGGCAAAGATAATTACACCCCATTTTTTACCCAGGTCCATCTTAATCCGTTCCAGACAGGAGACACTGCTCTATTTGAGTTTCATCCATTTTGTAAAGCACCTTAAAGAACTGTTTCATTGTCCTGTTGATATCCAAGGAATCCAGTTTCTCGGGATAGGTCATCTTTGCCATCCACAGAGCCCCCAGAATCCACCTTGGGGTTGCTGTATTCAAGGACCAACACCCTAGGTTTTTCCTCTGGTTTTACCCCATCCACAGTTTGACGGATAAGGGACAATTTGCCCCTAAAGTATTGAATAATCCTGTCCGCCCGACCCGGATCACCAAACACCTTGCCAAGGTTTTTTATATCCCTTAAGAACATGTCGGGATTTTCCGCGCCAAGGTATAGGACAGGTATACCCAGAGCCTTCAGGGATCTTGCCATACTCCCCTCCACAATTGCCTTGGAAATCACCAGATCCGGTTTTAATGCAGCAACACTTTCAGGGCCTGGATTGCTATAAAGTTTTTTTTTGGTTCCCAATTCCGGATCAAGCAGCGCCAGAAACGCGTCATTTTTTTTTGATTTGACTTCAAATCCCTTAAGCCGCTCTTTGGCCTGGTCAAACATGTATATCATATGAAGCGGGATAAATGCGGCAGAACCGATGACCACAATCCGTTGGGGCAGTTTATCTAGGCGGAGATTCCGGCCTGCGGCATCTGTGATCTCCAGGGTGCAAAATCCTTGGGCCGTATTCAGCACGACAAGCAAACCGGATACAATGAACAGGCAGACTATTTTTTTTATCTTTTTCACTGCCCCCATGATTTTCATGCAGTCTCCGGCGTTTAAAAAAACATACGCCCCTTCATAGCCATCTACTTCTCCGATGTCAACGATCCATTGTAGCCACATCTCAATTTCATGCATGCATTGCCCAATAAAGAGTTAAAAATTACCAGGAATAACCCATAAAAACAAAAACCATGGGCCAGAAATCTCCATAAGATTTCCAGATTAACGCTTTTCAATCACCATACGATGGGCATATTTGTCAACAAAATGATACCCGGATCCACCCGAGGATATGATTTCCAGCAATCTGTCCGGCTGTGTGACAACGACCCCCCCCACAATGCTGACACCCCGTTTGAAAAGGGGTTCCGGCAAGGCGCTCACCGTAGGTCCCATGACTGCAATCTCAGCATCTGGTTTTGCTGCGGCCAAAATGCCTTCCAAGGTATGGTTTATGAGAGTGACACCGGTAATAATCAGGACATCGGCTTGATTAATAATTCCGCTTGCCTCTTCTGCCGGCACATAATGGCACATTTCATCTTCGGTGAGCGTTTCCGGTTCTTTCTCAATGACCCACCACCTCCCTCCCCTGGCCTTTAACGCATGTAATGTTGGTACAAATGCGCCCACCACGGCCACTGATTTTTCAATGGGCATGGACACGGCATCCTGTGCGTCCATCTTATTTGTGATACGGTAGTCACCTTTGATGCCCTTTTCCCAGCAGGCTGCACTTAATGCATTGAGCGTTGCAATGGCCAAAGCTGTTTTTATGGGCTCGTTGGAAGATAATCCAGTTAAAATCTCTTTTACAGACAATCCGTTTAAGCCTTCTTACAAGTCATTGTTCAATAAAAGTACTTTTTTTTACTCATGTGATCTTATGCATTTTTTCCATGAACATTTCAATGGGATACTTGTACTTTATATATCATTATGGTTATTATTGGTTATTCTTAGTAAGCATTGCCTTGTAATATTTTTTAACTTAAATTACTTGACTAAAAAGAAGGATAAATATAAAAAAATAACTATTGATTTTTCAAGGAAAAATTTGATTCTCTCGCTATTTCTGACAATGGATTTCCAAACAAAACCGTAAAAAAGGAGGACAAAAATGATCAATAAACGCTTAGAGATAAACGGAATCGTCAGAACAATGCTGGTCAATGAAGACGATTTTTTATCATCTGTGCTTCGCAACAACCTTTTTTTAACCGGGGTTAAGATTGGGTGCGGTGAAGGTCAGTGCGGAGCCTGTAATGTAATTTTAAATTCCAAGTTGGTACGGTCCTGCATCACGAAAATGAAACGGGTGGAGGATGGTTCCCAAATCACCACCATTGAAGGCATTGGAACCCCGGACAATCTGCATCCCATCCAGGCGGCCTGGATCCTCCACGGCGGAGCACAATGCGGTTTTTGCACCCCTGGGTTTATTGTATCCTCCAAAGCCCTGCTGGATTCAAATCCAACACCTTCCCGACAGGATATTCGAAACTGGTTTCAAAAATACAAAAATGCCTGTAGATGCACCGGTTACAAGCAGATTGTCGATGCGGTAATGGACGCAGCAAAGGTGATCAACGGCCAGATGAGTATGGAGGAGTTGACCTTTAAAATACCAGAAGACGGCAGAATTTGGGGATCCAAATATCCCCGGCCTTCGGCCACGGCCAAGGTGACCGGCACCTGTGATTTTGGTGCGGACCTGGGGATCAAAATGCCCGAAGAAACCCTCAAGCTTGCCCTGGTACAGGCCCAAATATCCCATGCCAATATCAAGGATATTGATGTGTCAGCGGCTGAAAAAATGCCGGGTGTTTATAAAGTTGTCACCCATAGGGACATACGGGGAAAAAACCGGATCACAGGACTTATCACCTTTCCCAGCAACAAAGGGGATGGGTGGGATCGGCCTATTTTGTGCGATGAAAAAGTATTTCAATTTGGCGATGCCATTGCCATTGTCTGTGCCGATACAGAAAAAAATGCCCGGGCAGCGGCCCAAAAAGTTCATGTGGAACTGGAACCCCTGCCCGCTTACATGAGCGCACCCGAGGCCATGGCGGAAGATGCCATTCAGATTCATCCGGGCACTCCCAATATTTATTACACCCAGAAAATCCAAAAAGGCGGAGAGACCTCCCCCATCTTTGATGCGGCCGATACGGTGATTGAAGATGATTTTTATGTGGGCCGTCAGCCCCACATGCCCATTGAGCCGGATGTGGGATTTGCCTATACCGATGCCGACGGTCACCTGACCATCCATTCCAAATCAATTGCCGTATTCTTGCACCATGCCATGATTGCGCCGGGGCTTGGCATAGACCCGGAAAAACTCACCCTGATCCAGAATCCTGCCGGCGGCACCTTTGGTTATAAGTTTTCCCCCACCATGGAAGCCCTGGTTGGAGTTGCTGCCATGGCCACGGGCAAACCCGTATTTTTAAATTATGACTGGTTCCAGCAACAAACCTATACGGGCAAACGGTCTCCCTTCTTTATCAATCTTAAACTGGCGGCAGACAAAGAGGGCAAGCTGTTGGGCATGGAAAGTGATTGGAGCGTTGACCACGGTCCCTATTCCGAATTTGGCGATCTGCTCACCCTGAGGGGGGCACAGTTTATCGGAGCCGGCTATGATATTCCCAGTATCCGGGGGGAAGGCCGAACTGTTTGTACCAACCATGCCTGGGGATCAGCCTTTAGATCCTATGGTTCTCCCCAGAGCGAATTTGCCTCGGAAGTGCTCATGGATATGCTGGCCGAGAAATTAAATATGGATCCCTTTGACCTGAGGGTCAAAAATATTTATAGGGAAGGGGCCACCACCCCGACAGGAGCCGTCCCGGACAGCCTCAGCCTGGCCGAGATGTTTGAACGACTGCGGCCCAAATATACAGCGGCCAAAGAAAACGCCCAAAAGAGCAATACCGATACCCTAAAATACGGAGTGGGTATTTCGGTTGGCGTATACGGCTGCGGCCTTGACGGACCGGACACCTCCGAAACAAAAGTCCGGTTAAACCCGGACAATAGTGTCACCCTTTTCAATTCCTGGGAAGACCACGGCCAGGGCGCAGATATAGGTTCTCTGGGAACCGCCCACGAGGCATTGCACCCCCTTGGTATCACACCTGAAAACATAGATCTGGTGATGAATGACACCTCAAAGGTTCCCAACAGCGGTCCTTCCGGCGGCAGCCGCCAGCAGGTGGTGACAGGCCAGGCAATTAAAGCGGCCTGTGAACTGTTGCTGGGGGCCATGCGGAAAAAAGACGGCGGTTTTCGAAAATACGAAGAAATGAAAGCGGAAAATATTCCCCTGGAATATACGGGTTCCTGGACAGCACCGGCCACCAATTGTGATGAGAATGGTCAGGGAAATCCTTTTGCCGCCTATATGTATGGTGTTTTCATGTCCGAGGTTGCCGTTGAGATCGCCACGGGCAAGACCCGGGTCCACAAGATGACGGCGGTGGCTGATATTGGCAAGATCAACAACCAGCTGACAGTGGACGGGCAGATGTACGGCGGGCTTGCCCAGGGAATCGGGCTGGCACTTTCCGAAAATTTTGAAGACATCAAAAAGCATTCCACCATGATGGGGGCTGGATTTCCCTATATTTCCACCATCCCCGACAACATGGAATTGATCTATGTTCAGTCCCCAAGGGAACACGGACCCTTTGGGGCTTCGGGTGTGGGGGAACTGCCGCTGACATCCCCCCATGCCGCCATTATCAATGCCATTTACAATGCCTGCAAGGTCAGGATAAAGCGTTTGCCCGCCACACCGGACAAGGTGCTGGCAAAATTAAAGGCATTATAAGTTTCACCGCCCTGTGGACCGTTGGAAAAACGCTCTTTTTCCAACGGTCCTTCTAAAATTTAATTAATTTGTTTGGAACACCCATGGAACAGGATGTATTAAGGGCCTTTGAAAAAAAATGTATCCAGGAGGAACCAGCCTATTGCACGGCGGCCTGCCCCTTTCATATGGATGTAAAATCCTTTCTAGGATACATGGCAAAAAAAGAGGTGGACAAGGGATTCAAAATCATTGAACAAAGGATTCCTTTGCCGGAAATTGTGGCCAGAATCTGTGATCATCCCTGTGAGAACCAGTGTATCCGGAAGAATCTGGACACCCCCCTTTCCATCGGCACCCTTGAACGGGCCTGTGCTGCAGGCCGGAGCAAACAAAAAAAAAGATTTGTACTGCCGGCCAAGGAAAAAAAAGTGGGGATCTGGGGCAGCGGGTTGAGCAGTCTTACGGCTGCATGGGATCTGGGCCTGAAAGGGTATGAGGTCACCATTTTTGACCCGGCCCAAATTCTTGGGGGCAATTTGCTCAAATTACCCGTTGCCCTGTTGCCGGCGACACTTCTGGCCCGGGAAATTAAGACCCTTGAAACCTATGGGGTTTGCTTCCAAACACAGATCGTTCCGGACAGCGCCTTCTGGGCAAAACAGTTAAAATTTTTTGATGCCATCTACCTGGGATTTGATTCTCCGGCAGATCCTTATCCCCACCTTGCTTATGATGAAAACGGCAACCCCAGGGTGGATTCTTTCACACTTCAAACCTCAAACCCGAAAATTTTTGCCGGCGGTTTTTCAGACAAGGGGGTTGTAAATTATCAACAATCCTATCCCATTGGTTTTGCAGCCCAGGGCAGAAAAGCCGCCACCACCATTGACCGGGTTTTGACCGGGGTATCTGTATCCGCCGGCAGGGAGAAAGAAGGGGTTTGCCCGACCCGGTTGACCACGGACATCAGCCGGATAAAAGCCCAGGTGCCAATAGACCTAAGACAAGACCCCAAGGATATAAGGGCAGGATATGACCTTGAAAAAGCAGGCCAGGAAGCTGCCCGGTGTATCCAATGCGATTGTTCCCGCTGTGTCAGGGTTTGTACCTATATTGATTCTTTCAAGAAATTTCCCGGAAAATATGCCAGGGAAATTTATAATAATAGTGCCATTGTCATGGGGGAAAGAAAGGCCAATCTTTTGATTAATTCCTGCAGCCTTTGTTCCCTTTGCCAAGAAGTCTGCCCCCATGATTTTTCCATGGCAGACCTGTGTCTGTCCGCCCGGCAGGAAATGGTTGAAAGCGGAAAAATGCCTGTTTCTGCCCATGAATTTGCCCTGCAGGAGATGGAATTTGCCTCGGGGGATGCCTGTTGGTTTGCCCGGCACGAACCGGGAAGTGACGCCTCTGATCAGATTTTTTTTCCCGGCTGCCAATTGCTCGGGTCCGCCCCTTCACAGGTGGAAAAGGTTTACGATTTTTTAAGAAAACAATTGCCCGGAAATACCGGTTTTGTGTCTGGCTGCTGCGGTGCCCCGGGTGTATGGGCAGGCCAAAAAGCGCTTGCCCGTGAAAGCATCGCCAAATTTAAGGGGTTCTGGGAGGCCTCTGGCAAGCCTTGTATTATCACGGCCTGTACCGCTTGCACCACGATGCTTACCCAGGCCCTTGAACAAGCCACCATTATTTCTTTATTCCAGGTAATGGCCACAGATCCCTTGACAGGCCGGCTACCGGATCCAGTCAATCGAGTGAAAAATCGCCTGACAGATGCTGTAAACATCATTGATCCTTGTACGGCAAGGGATGACACCCTGGTTCAGACAGCGGTGCGAACCCTTGCAAAATCCGCCAACATCGAACTTTACGAACTTTCGGCATCCAAGGAGCTGACCGAATGCTGCGGATTTGGGGGACTTGTCTTCACTGCAAACCCCCAGCTTTCCAAAAACATCCTGAGTCAGCGGGCTGCCCAGAGTGATCAGGATTATCTGGCCTATTGCGCCATGTGCCGGGACCGGCTGGCATCCACCGGAAAAAAGGTGGTGCACATACTGGATTTTTTCTGGCCGTCAACAGATCATCCGGAACAAAAAAAAGACCCCGGGTTTTCCCTTCGCCATGACAACCTGGCCCGGGCCAAACAAGAGATGCTGGCCAGAGTCTGGAAAGAAACAAACCGTCTCCAAAAATCAAATAGCCAAGCACTAACGAGTCAAGAACTGAAAAACCAAGCCCCCCTGGTCATAAGCCCCGGGGTGGCACAGGTGCTGGAAGATCAGTTTATTTTAAGGGCTGACATCCAAAAGGTTATTGACCGGTTTGAATCCGGGGACAACTATTTTGTCTATCCTGAAAACAACAGCATCATCTGTTTTTACCGGCCGGTACGGGTCTGTTTCTGGGTGGAATTTAGACAAACAGCACAGGGAATGGAAATCTTGAACGCCTGGTGTCACCGGATGGAAGTGATTGCCAATACTCTCTTTGTTGAAGACGCGCCAACCCATGACGCGGATGAGCAGCTCGTGTGCCATGCCTGCGACACCCCCTTAACCCATTATAAAAATCATGTAAAATATCTGGGCAGCCAATTTGATGTGGCATTGCCGCAATGTGATCAATGCGGAATTGTTTACGTCTCCCAAGGGTTGGCCCAGGGAAAGATGGCGGAAGTTGAAAAGATTCTTGAAGACAAATAAGACTGTCCCCATAGTCGGGAGCCGATTTGAAACCGGCCAGGTTCCCTTTTTGTTCAGACAAACGGCATTAACCTGTGTGAGCGGTTCCACCCTGAGACCGGGGGGGCTGATGCTCACCCAAAGGGCTGTGGACGTTTGCGGCTTTGGCCCAAAGGACAAGATTCTGGATGTGGGATGCGGAAATGGAACAAGTCTTCAGTATCTTTGGGAAGCCCATCGGATCAATGGGCTGGGAACGGATTTCGCACCACAACCAACACCAGGCCAGACGCTCAGGTTTATACGATCCAAACTGCCGGCTCTTCCCTTTAAATCCCGGGTGTTTACCGGTATTTTTTGTGAATGTGTGCTCTCCTTGATAATGGACAAAGAAACCTGCCTGGCGGAATTTTTCAGGCTTCTTAAAACAAACGGAAAACTGGTGATAACCGACTTGTATATTCCCCAGCTATTTGAGCAGGATATTTCCCACCCGAAAGACAAAATCCGCCCCCACTCCTGCATAGACGGGGCCCTTACCCTCCTGGACCTGATAGGATTGGTTGAAAGCGCAGGCTTTAAGGTGGATATCATAGAAGATCATACAAAACTTCTCAAACAGCTGGCCGGGCAGATGGTATTTGAACACGGCAGTCTGAATAATTTCTGGGACAAGGTGACCGGCAGCATCTGCGACAACAGTCTTTCCCAGGCATGCAGAACCGGAACGCTTCGACCCGGATATTGTATGCTCATTGCAGGTAAATATGAATGATATCCAAATATTAAAATTAAAAAGTCAGGGGTATTGCTGCAGCCAGATCATGGTGCTCATGGTGCTGGATCTCCTGGATAAAGCCAATGAAGATCTGGTTGATTTTGCCGGCGGCCTTTGCATGGGCAGCGGTATGGAAACCGGCCCCTGCGGCATCCTTACCGCCGGCATGTCCATTCTTTCCTTGTATGCAAAAAAAGACAAAGACAGGCTTGGCCCCATGCAGGAAAGTTTTCTGACCTTTTTCCAGGCCGCAGCCCCAAAGGGAATTGACTGCAAGGCGATTGTGGAAGAAACCTTTCCAGCGCCAAATCCTGTTGTTTGCGGACACCTGTTAAGCCGCGCCCATTCGCAGATTGTGACCCTCCTTTTGGAAAACGGGTTTGATCCTGCTGATAATTCACTCGGTAATTCACCCGGTAATTCACCCGGCAATTCAAATGCCTAGACCAAGACTTCTTTCCAAAACCCAGAGCCTGTGCCCTATTTGTCTGACCCGGATTCCGGCTGCCAGACGCCTGGAAAATGACACCCTGTACCTGGAAAAAAATTGTGCAACCCACGGAAAATTCAAAACTAAAATCTGGCAGGGAGAAAAAAGTTTTCGTCAATGGGTAAAGCCCAAAATACCCATTAAAAACCGCTTTGAAATGGTTCCGGAAAATAAGGGCTGCCCCTTTGACTGCGGCCTGTGCCCCCACCATCTCCAGCACACCTGCACGGCAGTTCTGGAAGTAACCCAAAACTGCAATTTCAATTGTTGTTTTTGTTTTGCAGAATCAAACCCGACAACAGCTGAACAAGATCCCGGTCTGGATAAAATTTTTGCCCTGATGGCGAAAGTCTATGCGACAAGTCCTGGATGCAATTTACAGATCTCCGGCGGAGAGCCAACCCTGAGAACGGATTTGCCCGAAATCATTACCCATGCCAGAAAAATCGGGTTTGAGTTTGTTCAATTGAACACCAATGGTTTTTTGCTGGCAACGGACAAACCCCTTGCAGGCCGCCTGGCCGATGCAGGTCTGTCATCGGTGTTCCTTCAATTTGACGGCACATCTGACACGGTTCACAAACAATTAAGGGGGCGATCCCTTTCCAAAATAAAGGAAAAGGCCGTATCCCGTTGCAGTGAAAATAATATAGGGGTGGTTCTGGTCCCCACCCTTGTCCCGGGAATCAATATCCAACAGATCGGCCCGATTTTATCCTTTGCCCTGGATCATGCCCCCTTGGTCCGGGGGGTTCATTTCCAGCCGGTCAGCTATTTTGGCCGCCACACCGGCATGCCAAAGGACGAAGACAGAATTACCATCCCGGAAATCCTTTGTGAAATCGAATCCCAAACCCAGGGCATGTTCCAACAAAAAAATTTCAGGCCCTCCGCCTGCGAGCATGCCCTGTGTTCGTTTAATGGAAAATTTTTGATCAACAAAGAAGGCAGGCCAACTCCCCTTACCCCCGCTTGCACCGATTGTTGTAAGCCGGTTCTTGCCGAACAGGGTTCCCAACAGGCAAAGGCTTCGGTGGCCCGTCACTGGCAAGCACCTGGAAATATCCAACCGCCAGAGAGCATGGCAGCCGAAGATGGGCTGGACCGGTTTATCCGGCAAGCAGCCACCCATATGTTTAGTGTTTCCGGCATGGCATTTCAGGATGCCTGGAATCTGGATCTGGATCGGTTAAAAGGATGCTGCATCCACTCTGTCGCTCCGGATGGTCGGCTTATCCCCTTTTGTGCCTATAATCTGACCAGTGGGCTGGGAAAAGGACTATATCGTAAAACATGAAAATTCCCCCCTTTTTTCTGGATGACTGGCAATGTGAAATCATGGGTTCACACCATCACAATGCCCGTGAAAAACTTGCGGCATTTCAATTGGAGGCCATCAACAAGACCCTTTTTCATGCAACTGCCAACAGTCGGTTTTATAAAACCCATTTAAAACAAGTGGATAAAATAGCAAATTTCAATGAGTTTAACAGGCTTCCCTTTACACTGCCCAGCCATATCCAGGCAGACAGCCTTTCCTTTTTAGCGGTTTCCCAGGATGAGATCAGCCGAATTGTCACCCTTGAGACCTCGGGCACCACAGCCCTGGCAAAACGCATTTTTTTCACCTCCTCGGACCTTGGGACAACCATTGATTTTTTTGCCCGGATTCTGTCACACCTGACCCATCCTGGAGAAACGGTTCTGATTTTGCTTCCGGGAAATACCCCGGCCAGTGCAGGAGATCTGCTAAAAACCGCCCTGGACAGGATCGGTGTAAAGGCAATTGTCCCGGGGCTTGTGACCGATTTTAGTGACACCCTGGAGCACCTTCACACCCATACCCCTTCACTGATCATCGGGTTGCCCGTCCAGGTACTGGCCCTGGGAGAATTGCTAGCGCAGGGCCACCATAAAATAGGATTTGTCCGCAACATTATACTAACATCGGATGCCGTGTCTCCTGCAATCAAACAACGGGTGGGCCAGACCTTTGGCTGCCGTGTCTTTGATCACTACGGCATGACGGAAACAGGATTTGGCGGGGGTATGGATTGTTTTGCCCACAAGGGATACCATTTGCGGGAAACAGACCTGTATGTTGAAATTATTGACCCGGATACAAAAAAGCCAGTTCCACCAGGATCTTGGGGAGAGATCGTTATCACCACCCTGGGCCGGCAGGGCATGCCCCTTGTCCGATACAGGACAGGGGATATCTCACGAATTATAGATGCGCCTTGTCCCTGCACCAGCCCCTTCCGGCGGATGGACTATGTCCGATACCGGTATGCCCACACACAACTTTTGCAAAGTGGGCAGCGCTTTGGCATGCCGGATCTGGATGGGTTAATATTCAAACTCCCGGGAATAATGGATTTCCAGGTTGTTGTGCACCCGGGTAAAGCCGGTTCTTTAAAAATGGAAATTCAAATCCAGACCTGTACAAAAAGGACGATCACAAAAGAAAAGATAAGAAAAGCCCTAGCCCCCCTTTTTCAAACTGCCATTGACAGGGGAGAACTTAGCCTTGGGGCAGTTCAAACAAGGGACTTTAAATTTAAGGACACCTATACGGGCAAACGACGGATTCAGGATTGATCCTTTTAAATTCCCTCCTGTTGTTTTTTTGTTTAAAGTTATATTTTTGTTTGAGTTGTTTTCTTGTTTGAATGCATCCCAAACCAATAGACGGAAAAAACCGCCAGAGCAAGTAAAAACAATGCCACAGGATGCCCAAGTAAAATACTCATATCACCATCTATTATATTTAACGATTGTGACAAGGACAGCTCAAATCTTTCTCCGAGAAAAAAAGCAATCACAAACACGATGGCCGAGTAGTCAAATGCATTCATCATGTAGCCGACCAGGGCAAAAAAGAACATGACCACCACGCCGAACAATCCACCGGTTGCAAGATAAACCCCAACAGTGCAGAGCAGCAGCGCCGCAGGAAAAATGACCGATTCCGGTGACTTGATAACCCTGGACCACAAACGCAGCCCAAAAAGCCCGGTAAAAAGGTTCAAAACATTTGCCATAAGCAGTGCACAAAAAAGCCCATAGATCAACTGTCCCTGCTCCTGAAAAAGAAGGGGGCCCGGCTGAATACCGTGGATCATCAATGCACTGATGATAAGGGCGGCGGCAATATTACCCGGTATCCCCAGGGTCAGCAAGGGGATCAGGTTTGCACCGGAAACCGAACTATTGGCCGATTCGGTTGCAGCGATGCCATGGATATTTCCCTTACCAAAACTGTCCGGATCTTTGGATGTCTGCTTGGCGGTGGCATAACTCATAAAGGCTGCTGCCGATGAATCAAGACCGGGTATGGCCCCCAAAACAGTACCGATGGCAGATCCCCTTAGAATGGTATAGCGGCAGGACCAGAATTCTGCCCAACTAACCCGCCGATCGGCTTTGTTCCGGGAGGTTGGAATCGTGACTGCTGCACCAATTTTTCCCTGGATCATGGAAAGTCGCCGAAATATTTCAGCAACCGCCAGCATGCCCAGGGCGATGGAAACAAGGGGAAGCCCGTTGTACAATTCAAAATGGCCGAAAATAAAACGCGGCGTGCTGTTTTCCGGGTCCAGCCCCACGGTTGCACAAAAAAGACCCAGGGCTGCCGAAACGATTCCCTTGGCCATGGAGTCCCCGACCAGGCCTGAGATGATGGAAAAGGCAAACACCATCAGAGCAAAGATCTCAATGGGACCCATTCTCAAAGCCAGGGTGGCGATGAGGGGGGCAATGGTAATCAATACCACATCACTGAAAGCATCCCCTGTTACCGACGAATAGAGGGCCATTTTGGTTGCTTTTTCCGGTTTCCCGTTTTTTGTCATGGGATAGCCGTCCAATGTGGTTGCCGCGGCATCAGGTGTCCCGGGGGTATTGATCAGGATGGCCGGAATGGCGCCCCCAACAAGCCCTCCCTTGTTAACCCCCACCAGAAAACCGATGGCCGGCAGCGGATCAAGGGCAAAGGTAAATGGAATGGCAATGGCCATGGCCATAACAGGCCCGACCCCGGGTATGGCACCGACCAGCTGACCGAGAAGAATGCCCAACCAGACAAAACAAAAATTATACAGGGTGAATGCATCTGCAGCCCCTGCTAGGATAATATTAAAATCAACCATGGGTAGTCGAACAGCCTCCTTTAGGGAAGCGGCCTTTTCAGCAAAAAGTCAACACAAAACCAGATGAATGCCGGCAACAAAATCACACCAATAACAAGCCAGGGCCACCGGCGCTCTCCAACCGTAAGCATGAGGACCAGCATCAAGACAGGCGCCGCAATAATAAACCCTGCCATGTGCATCAAACTTACACCCAACACGCCAATACCCAAAAACAGACCGGCCCGGGCTGAAACTTCCAGGTCCAATTTTGCCGATCCTTTTGGGAAAAGAAAATGTATTCCACCCGAAAGGATAATAATAATGGCGGTGATATTTGGCAGGGTTGACGGTTTAAGCCAGCCGGAATCTGCTGTTTCAGTATGATTTGGAATGATCCAGAAGAGCAATAACATTCCCACAAAACCAGCCAACAATCCAGATAGGCGATTGAGGGTCATTTTCTTTCCTTTTTATTTGCCAGCATCCACCAGCGCCTTGATTTCAACTGCCCCATCGATCATCATTTTAAAGGTACCGTCGGAGCCCAGATTATGGGGTGCCACTTTCATCGTATTGAACAGGGCTTCCTTGACACGGTCCGAATGGATAGCATCATCAAAAGCTTTGGCCAGGGCTGATTTGGCATCTGCGGACAAATTTTTGGGTGCCGCAATATAAAAATAGGGTTCAAGGCTGAAATCATACCCGTTCTCGATCAGGGTCATGGCATCGGGTGCGTAGGAATGTCGATCCTTGCTCAAGGATGCGATCATTTTCAAATCACCGCTTTTGATATATTTCACATGGGCGCCGGCTGTACAGGCTGCCATGACATGGCCCCCCAGAAGACTTTGAATTTGTTCAGCACCACTTTTATGTTTTACAAATTTAAATTTTATCCCGGCTTCCTGCCCCACAGGACCCAGAACCATTTGCTGGGGCTTGGCATCAAAGGCGACAGCGATACCCTTCTCGGCTTTTGCATGGGCCAAAAGTTCTTTTAAATTATTAAAGGGTGCGTCTGATTTTGCCACCAATGCAATTTCTCCCCTGGTGATGGTTGCAATATAATCAAAACTGTCAATTTTGAACGGCAATTTGTCACCACGGTGGGCCAGGTTCAAAAAGATAGGCATACTCACACCAACCCCCAGGGTTAATCCGTCGGGTTTCTCTCTCATTAGGGTAGAAAACATGGCAACACCACCGCCACCGGGTTTATTTTCAACAACAACATTCCAGCCGGTATTTTCTTCAATCTTGGCGGCAATCAACCGGCCCATAATGTCCGTGGCGCCACCAGCGCCAAAACCGATTTGAAGCCTGATTGAACTTTTGGGTGACCAGTCATTAGTCTTGGCCTGGGCCTGACTTTGCCCCAGAACGGGTAAAAACGCCAAGCATACAAGTGTAAATCCGATGAGCAGTTTTTTCATTTTATTCTCCCTAGTGTCTAAATGATTATGTTTTCTTACACATCTATTACCAATAAATCCCGATCCGATTTGGGTCTGCCTGTTCCGGGAAGGACTATTATGCCATTTGCCCCTGTCATTTTATAATCTCGGATAAAACCATGTGACGTCTGCACTGGGTGCGATATTTGAACAAGGCAGCCGGTGCAAGGGGGGCAATATTTAATTCAGGCAAGGGGTTAACAGGTTCGATGAAAAAAGGATGTTTTTTGTTTGCCGTGGCCCTTTCCACAAGGGTTGCTGCTGCTGCCGCCTCTTCGGGTAGAAGATAACCTGCCCCACCGTTTTCACGAACAAAGGCTGTGACCGGCAAAATTATTTTATAGTTTTCCGATACCTTCAGGACACAAAGACTTTTAATCAATTCTTCTTCATCAAGGGACATACCGGTCAGAAATTTGTATAAATCTGCAGGCCCCCTCAGATAAAATATCAGGCTATGGATCATTTTTTTGTTGACCAGAGTCGCCAGCAAACTTGCATTTCTCCCGTCTGTTTCCAACTGAATCAAAAGCCCCTGGCTACCGAGAAATTCAACAATGGAAAGAAAATTATTTTCTTCCGGGGAACCAGCTTCAATATTAGCTGCAGACAGGTTTATTCCACTGATCCATCCATGGCTTAAATCGCTTTGTGTAATAAATTTATCCAGCCGGTCCCCGGCCATAAGAAATGAAAGAATGATGCCCACTCCCTGAAAGATCTTTTCGCCGGTATAGAGAATGGGAAATTCTACCCCCTCTTTGCCCCGGAAGACATCGGGTCTATTTTCCTTGTAAAACAGTTTAAATGCATCTTTCCCATCCGTTTTTATATTCAGTTGTTCATAAGAAATATTATTTTCATCCAAAAAGGATTTAACAATCTTGCACCGCATGCAGCCGGTGGCACTAAAAAGTTGATATGGCATCCGCACACCTCCTCTATTTGGTGTCTGTATCATCGGTATCAGAAACCACACAAAGTGCAGAAGAGGTCTGGTAGGGAATCACACCCTCTACCAAAGTTTCAGACACAGGTCCCCTGGGACTTGCCCCCTTCATCCTGAAATCGCTGACATCCACAGGATCGATTTGAATCTGTTCGGGCAGGTCAACCTGGGGGATGTAATCATAGGGATACCGATACGCCCGGTATACCATATTCATATTAAAACTCTTTCCCCAATAGGGTGAGATATATTCCCAGACCAGCTCATGTTCGGCTGTCACCTCGATAATACGACCGCCGCTTCCTTCTGTGATCAGGGTGTTCCCGTTGGGCAGGCGCTGGGCAGAACTGATAAAGGGGCTGTAAAAACGATTGCTGTCCGTGGGATGGACCAGACCTGCTTCATGGGGGGTAAACTGCCAGACAATTTTTAATGAAACAGGGTCAAACTCCAAAACTCTGGAATAATCGCGCAATACATTTTTGGTGCCCGTCGGACTTCCCGGATGACAGGCGCCATATCCTGCCCATCCGCCGTTATCATAGACAAGAATATTGCCTTCTCCGGGCAGACCGCGTGGAATCATGTGGGCGTGATGCTGGCCAATGATCCACTCCAGATCTTTTTCAGGGGTATAATCATAATAGGGGCCAACTTTCCAGACCACCTCTCCTGTCTCTTTGCTGATGATAAATATCAGGTTGGTTTCCCGGCCATCCACAATGATATTATCCGGATGGAACCTTTGATCGCCTGAATCATACCATTTGTTCGGTCCCAGGATGGACATGGAATTCAAATGCATCCAATCCCCCATACCGCCACCGCAGGGTCTCATGTTGGGATCACGAAACATGGCGTTTTTAGCATCCTCCCGAAATCCAAATTCATGGAAATGCTCGCTGCAGACCCATTCCCACAGGATATCCCCCTCCCATGAAACTTCATAAATGGTATCATCCAGCAAATTTTTATCGCAAATATCCTTGCACACCAGATTTTTATGGCCGAGAATCATGGTATTACCGCCGGTTTCCACGGCATCCATACCGGGAACATAATACCCCACAGGATTTCCCTGGCGCTGGTAATCATGGTGCACCCTGGCCATCCACTGGGCCTTCTCACCCGGATCTTCAATATATTCATACGCATTGAATTTCCAAACCACATTTCCGTCCCAGTCTACCTGGACAAGATCACGGTAATCCTGCATGCCAAATTTTGTGGACCGTTCACCCGTGTGCCCAAGGATCTGCCCCCCCTTGAGCAGCTTGTTGGGAAATCCCTGCAGTCCTTTCCACAATTTGGCTTCTCCACCGTTCATATCTATCACCAGAGCGCCCAGCTCTTTTGCCTGGAAAACGGTATATCCGTTAAAACATTTGGCAGGATTATAGACGGTGGTTCCGGTTGGATATACACTGGGATAGGTCATTATAGGACACTCCTTTTGCTTGTGATTTTCTTTAAAATAAAACAGCTCATTCTGTCTTCCCGCCCATGGTTTGCTTGATAATCTCATCCAGGGTGTCAAAATGGTTTGCCATGATTTTTTGAACTTTTTTTCCGTCTCTGGCTTTGATATATTTATAAAACAGTTGATTGTATTGGATATCTTGTTTGGCCGTTTCAAAATCAGGTCTTTTTGCCAGTATCTGTTGAAATACATTGACCAGAGCTTCCATCAGGGAACTGATAAAAAGATTGTGGCAGGCATCGGCAATCAAAAGATGAAAACCCAGGGCCTTTGTCTGATCCGGCTCCCCTTTTTCAATGGAGATCTGAATATCCTCAATACATTGTTCCATGGCAGCAAGATCCTGATCCGTTCTTCTCTCGGCAGCAAGCTTTGCAAGCCCCGGCTCTAAAATCTGCCTGAACTCGGCCAGATCCGTTACGGTTACACCGCCAAACAAAAATGAATTGCTGACAACATCCACCATTTTTTCAGATCCGGGCTCGGCCACAAAGCTGCCGCCAAATATTCCTCTTTTTTTTTGTATCAGCCCTTCTGTTTCCATCTCCCGCAACGCTTCCCGGGCTGAAACCTTGCTAACACCATATTGCCGGGCGATTTCAACCTCGGGGGGAAATTTATCCCCTGGCTTAAAATGGCCGTCCAGAATGCCCTGCTTCAATATATTTTTAATCTGATCTGATATCCGTTCTTTACGAATAATTACATCCTGCAAGGCCTTTTCCATTTGTTCCTTTGATTAAAATAAAAGTTAGTTCTTTAAAAGTTAGTTCTTTATATATTGACCTTTTCAAATATCTTTTTTTTTGTCAAGCCGAAAATTTTTCCCATGGCATTCCATGGATTTTATTAATCGTAAAAATACACACTTTATGATATCCTCAAATCTTCCATCACCCATCACTAGGAGTCAATGGGAGTCAATGGGAGTCAAAATCATGAGTGGACTGCACAATATCGCCCACAAACGGGCAAAGAAAAGAGACCCATGAATTCAGTAGCCACAACTTTATATTCCTCTGAGCAGAACAGGCGCCTTGTCGACCTGGCCTTTAACTGCGTGTTCATCAATTCCTCTGAAAAAGAAAAAACCCTCGGTCTTTTGGAAGAAAAATCCAAGGAAGATTCAGACATTAGGGTAACTGATATTTTCAAGCAGGAAAATTTTATCTCAGAAAAAAGAATCGCATATATAGTCGCACTTGATGAGCACCTGCAAACCCACTACCTTGATCAACAATTTGGGAGGATTGCCTCGGCCAACGGTCTGGCCTCGGAAAAAGCCGTTGCCAATGCCCTTGAACACCAAAAAATATATTTTGAAAAAAACCGGATTCATATGACAATTGGGGATATTTTGCTTGGAAATGGGAGCATCACCCCTTCGGATCAGATTTCAATCCTTTTGACCCAAAATAGAATTAAAGATGAAGAACTTCTGGATGCCTTGAATAGCCTGGGCGAAACTCAAACAGAAAAAGATTCGATTAACAAGCGGTTCGGGGTTCTTGCCATCAAAAAGAACCTTTTGACAATAGAGCAGGTAAATACCGCCTTGGACATTCAAAAAGATGAAAGGAACAGCGGAAAAACACCTCCTTTCATCGGTCAGATCCTCCAGGAAACAACTCAGTTGTCGGACACAGACATTCAGCAGATTCTTCAAGAGCAAAAACAATTTGAAAAAAGAAGAGTTGACCTTGAGAAAGCGCTTTATCCGGTTAAAGCAGAAATTAAAATTTCTAAAACCCTCAACAGGTTCTTTGAATACCATATTTCCCAAGGCGGGCTTGAGGCAGTGGTAAAAAAACAAATGGAAATTGACGAACCAATTTTAATCTATGAATTTCATATCTGGCTTAGGAGGGTGGGGATCAGATTTGGTGTTGTAGAGGATGAGATTCTAGAAACCTTTATTCAAAATGACAAAAAAAATTCTCAGAGCGTAGTTGCAAAAGGGTATCCGCCAGTGCAAAGTACCAATGAAAAAATTGAATTTTATTTTGAGGATGAAAGTATTCCTATTCAACAAAAACCCGACAATCCAGACCCCGACAATCCAGACCCCGACAAGCCAGATCCCGACAATTCCAAGGACCAAGAAGAAGTAACGCCTCCCGGGAGTGAGAATGAGCAGGAAGAATCAGATGAAGTTGAAGTTGAAGTTGAAGATGATGATGATGATGATGATGATGTTAATGTGACTCACAACCCTTTTCTTATCAAAAAAGACAGTCTTCTGGCGCGAATTATACCCGGACAAAAAGGAAAACCGGGAAAAGACGTTTTAGGTTACCCCATCCAGCCGGGAGAACCTGCCATAGCTGTGCTAATTGCCGGAAACAACGTCATTCAAAAAGGCTATGATTTCTTTGCCCAAATGGAAGGCCGGCCTGTTCTAAAAAACGGGACAACCCTTATGATAGAGCCGGTGGTTAAGAAACCTAACATCAAGATCATCAATCACAACATCACCGATGATACCAAAGACACCTATGAATCGGCAAGGGTTGAACTTAAGGGAACGATAACAAAGGAGGCTGTTTTAAGATGCAGCTCCCTGTTACTCCACGGCCATATTTTAGGACAGGTTATCTGTACCGGTGAAATTGATGTTAATGGAAATATCGGCATTGATGAAAACCCACCAGAGAACCCTACAGACATTATTTGCCAGGGGTCTGTTAAAGTATCCAACGCCATTGTCAATTCACGAATTCAAACCCACCAAGAACTTCTGGCGGTCAACTCAACACTTGTCGGATCAGAAGTGATAGCCTTCAAAGGGATGGCGATAAAAGATAGTCTCAGTGGTAAAAACGCGGTATCCATTCTTCGGTTTGGCATTAAACCCGGGGATAAAATTCTTTCCGTCGATCACACAATGGAAAAGAAAACTGGCGAATTGGAGTGTTTAAAAAAAGAACCGGAGATAAGGGAATTAACGGATAAACACACAAACGATGTGGAAAAAGAAGAGACCCGTCAAAGTGAACAAGCAATATTAATAAATCTGATGGAAATAATTCAAGCGCCGGAGCTGTATCAGTACGACGGTCTTAATAATAAAATTTTGTACCTGAACCGTCTGCCTGATTTCTCGTCCATAAAATCCTGTTATTTAAAATTTCCTGAAACAGATGCTGCTCGGGCCTTTCTATATCAAATGCTAACCGCCACCCAGGGAATGTCCCCTGAAAATATTTTAATAGAATTTCAAAAAAAAATTGAGCCAATATCAGAGGATGAAAATTTGGCATCTCGTGTCCATTTGATTGAGACTGATTTTAAAGGCCGTCTTGCCGCTTTAGAACAGGAAATTGCAAATCAATCAGAAGAGATTAAACAATTAGAAAATGAACTTAAAGGACTTCGGGCATTAAGGCAAAAACTTGAATCAATACATCTCACCTCTCTGATCCAGTCCAGGTCAGCAATAAAAATAAAAAACAAGTGCGAAAAGGGAACCATCATCAAAGGAAAAATCGCCCAGCTTGTTGTCAAAAACACCTTATACAACGTTACCTTCAAAGAGGTTCTGGACCGAAGAACCCATCAGGTTTCCATCAAGATTGAAACCTGATTTAGGACCGCCTAAGCATCACCCGGGACAAAATTACAACGAAATTGGACCTGGCCCGGCCATCGCTTCATTACCATTTGTCGAAAATGGCAACACTGCCATTTTCGACAAATAGATTTGAGCCAGGGGTTTTAAATCCAGCATTTGGCGAGATCGGATTCGCCAGTACCGGCCGGGGTGGGATGCAGCTCACTGATTGAACAATTTTGACAGGTTCTAAATTCCGCTACGCTGAAGGTGGAAAACTCGCTGCGCTCAAACAGTTCCACCTTTTAACCACTTCACTGCATTAAGAACCTGTACAAAATTGCAATTAACGATTCACCCGCATCCCACCCCGACCTCAACCCAAAGTCCAATCGGTCTTAATAATTCAAATTTTACTTATTAAAATTTCAGGATAGGTACAGTAAAAAAATCTGTAGGCAAAATACAATTACCCCCTACCACAAGATCTTGTGTTCGGTTATGATTTGGAAACCCCTGGACTGTTAATAATAGTGTTCCCCTCTGAATCCAGGGCTTGGGGAGAAAAATCATAGACATAGTCCACAGGGTGAAATTATAAAGCTACCTGTGTAAATCAGAACAGTTTTCTGTTAAAAATTGAGGTCATATTCATTCAAGCATCTTTAAGTCTTAAAATTCGTATTTTAGGACATCACTGATAAAAAAAATGCCAATCACATATTATGGTTTCTACCTCTCAGGATGTTTTAAAGGGCAACAAGTTTTTCCTTGATCAGGCACTAAGGTACTGGTGATAAACTCCTTTTGTTGCTGCGAAAATTTTATCTAAACGAAGTATTCATATAAAGACTATTTATTTATTTTCAAATAGAGAATGTTTTTATGTAAAATCATGACATTTTTCAAAATAATCTGATACATAATTAAATATATTAATTGTCGATCAGTATGGAAACTATGAAAATATGTCTAAATCACGAAGCAAATCAAGAAAAAAAAGTAAAAAAAAACAACCGCCCTACATAACAACATTCAAGCAAAAGCTCTATGGAACCAAATATAAGCCAAATAACAAAGTTAATAGTATTATTTATAAACCTCAAGACATCTTTACTGAAATGAAATTTTCTCATAGCTTTAATCAAATATTAAATATTTCAAAATTACTATCAAGCCCGCAAAATCCTTATCATAGATTTATGTTTGGAAGTTCATACGCAAAATCTTATCAAGAAATAAGATCCGACAACTACTTTCCATATACCAATAATATTGAAAAAGATTTGAATTGGATGTCCGTAGGGATTATCCGGGACGCGAGTATAATTTCAAAATTTATTGAAGAGGCCAGGTCCTTCAATAATCAATTTCTATTGGGAAATTATGAAGAGGCTGGTGAGTTACTTGAAAAAATAATTCATGATTTTGGTTTATCACATTGGGCTGTTGAAAAGAAATTTCTATTAAATGAATATGGTGAAGGGTTAGAATCAAATAAGAAATTTTTGTCGAAGATAGTGGGAAATAAAAATAATCATATATTATTCCTATATATATCAGAGTTTTTGAGTTTAAAGTCTGAGGCTAAACTGTCTTTTGACAATTTTAATCAAAGATTCAACAAAGCCCTCACTGATGATCTCGGTAATAATGAAGAGTTAATAGCATATCTCAAATATCGCCTTGGTGTAATTAACACAGATTTAGTAAAAGACGCACCTTCAATTCTATATTTTGATAGTCCTACGTCTATTATTGATAGATATTTTACTTTTATAAATATTCTTCAAGCTTGTGCTTTGTTTGGGAATGAATCAAAGGATGTAGCATTTCAAATAATAAAACGGATAGAAGGTAAAATTTCTGATTATAGAATTGATTCTTTATTACAGTATTTTATCCCAGAAAAACCTTTATGCGCAGGGGCGTTATCAAAAAAGATATTGCAAATATTGGATGACTATACAACTGGGAACTATGAAAAATGCATAAAAAGCAGCAAGGATTTATTGGTTGAGAATCCTGACAATTATGAATTATATTATATTTACATAAGATCTCTCGACTATTGTCAAAAAAAGTTCAAGCAAATATTTTCCGAAGGATCGGTAGCAGCTAAGTTGTTAAACCATACCTCGACAATAATAAAAGGTGAAGAAAATTGGCAACGTAGTTGTGATTTCCTTTTAAAAATGTCCATTTCGTTTTGGAGAGACCCATTAGCATACAAACTATTTGATTTTTATCTTCGGGAAGCATTTCCTGTTAGAAACAGGAGTGTTCAAAAATTAGCATTATTAAATACTTCAATTTTCAATCCTAAATTTGCAACGATATATGATGATGCAGACAAATCTAAAACTTTTATAAGTCAGTTTCCTCAAGCTAATAACCACTCTATTTTGTCTTTGATAAAAAGAATAACTACAAGTTCTAATAAAGAGGATGCTGAACTTATTTTACCAGAAACTATTTCACAAAGTCGAAGACGCATCTACAACGCACTTATTTATCTACGAACAAATCAACCTGAGGAGGCCATAGAGTTATTTGAACCATTATTCACAGATCTGATAGAAAAAAAGATAGCTGGCGGATTTTATACCAGAGAAAAAATTCTAAGAGGTCTATATGAGGCCTACAATAAAATAGGAGCATTATCAAAATGTACGAATTTGATAGTGAGTAACTACCTTTGGAATAAGTTATCGATAAAAAAGATACCGATAGTCGATATCATAAAAAAAATTGACACAGAACTACCTGAAAATGTAATGGGAAGCATAACATACCCCATTTTATATAGAATATATTACTCAAAAGCTCGCGCAATCTATGTCGCCTATGACAATTTTCTAAGCAGTATAGGAATAAATAAGCCCACCCAACTAATAAAAACACAAAATCGTTTTGAGAAGAATGAATTAATATTTTTCCTTTCAGAAGTTTGCACAACTGATGTTCTTGCCTGCTCCTATCATTTTAATGGCACGGAAGAATTAGAAACAGAAAGAGTAAAAATTTGTCAATACTTATCAAAAAACGACTCTAAAAATTTAAAAAAATATTCTGATGAAATTAGCTCTATAACTTCAAAGTCTATAATCAGAAAGGGTATCCGGCAAATTGATTATAGTAAAATTTATGTCGATGAGCTCGGCGTTAGAACCTCAGGGAGGAAAATTCTCCAAGAGAGTTTTGAACGTTATCGAGAGATGGCATCGATGAGTAGTATCGACACTCTCAAAATGTTAAACCCCAGCACTCTTCAATTATTCACAAGAACTGAAGAAGGGGAACTCATCAAAAAGAATGTTTCATTAGACGACATAGAAAAGAATGTTATATTTGGCACCCGTATAGTCCACAATTCACTATTTCGAATTTTCAAAGAACTGTTCGTGGACATAAGAGATAGATTTATTTCGAGCGGTGAATATGGCCTTGATGGTTATCTTAGTGTGAGAATAAGACATGGCGTCTTTCAAAATCAAATTCGGAGTTCGTTTGAAGAATTACACTTGATATCTGAGAAAGATACAACTACTGGAGAATATTTACCAAATCCATACTGGAAACAAAGATTAGACTATCTGCCGAAATCAACAAATACAAAAATTCAAAATATTTTAAGCATATTTTCTCAACAGGTTGATGAGGTTGCAACAAGAATTAATCAACAGTTCATACAAGTTCGTACTGAGAAAAAAAACGAAGCTGGATTATTTGATTATACATTTTCAGAATTAGAGCTATTTACTTTGTTTGAAGAAGAATTTGTCAAAATTACAGATTTTGATCGATTCATCGATAGCGTTTTTCGAATATTGTGGAGGCGAACTCAAAAAAATATTGAACACATCCAGATATTTATTATGGTTGAGGTCAGAAATAAAATAAACTCTTTCATAAAAAATCTTGAGCAAAGTGTTCGGCAAGTAACCAACTCTTCTCAACTCGCCGAATTATTACAAAATATTACAATCTGTCGAACAAAATCTGAGACATCTCTTTTGCGAATTTCCGATTGGTTTACAATTTCAAGGACTAGCTTGGTTCCGGAATTCAGCTTTAAAAACTTGGTGAATATTTGCATTGAGAGCATAAATAATATTTATCCAAACAAAAGAGTTCAGCCCAAAATAAATATAAGTACAGATCTGACCATCGATGGTAAATTTTTCCCCCCATTCTTCGACATTATTCGCACTCTATTAGACAACACTCTCATTCATTCCGGTTTATCCCCAAATCAAATTGAAATTGAAATTGAAATACAAATACAAATGAGTCATTTGGAAATAAGAATTAAAAATTGTCTATCAGAAGAAATGTTAGAAACAGATCCTGCAGAAAAATTAAATAAATTTCATACTTCAATTGAGACTTCAAAAATTCCAAATGCGATAGCAACTGAGGGTAATTCTGGTCTTTTGAAGGTAAGAAAGATTATGGACGTTGACCTTCAGCGTAAAAATTCTTCGATTGATTTCAATTATGATAAAGAAAATAAGTTTGTCGTTAAAATAAATATGGAAAGTAAAGGGTTAAACATATGAAAATACTAATCATTGAAGATGATAGTAACAAGATGCGTAGGATTTCAAGTGAAGTAAGGGATATAGATGAGAATATAATATTAACAAAAGCCCGTTCTTATCAAAGCGGGGTTCGTAATCTTATGTCAGAGCAATATGATTTTTTGTTATTAGATATGACACTCCCGATTTTCGATATTTCAAACGATGAGGACGGGTATCAAGTCGATCCATTTTCTGGTCGCAATATTTTGGAAGAGATGAACCGGAAAAAAGTATTGGTTCCGACTGTTGTAATAACCATGTTTGAAACATTTGGAGAAGGAAATGATCTTATGACGTTAGATGAACTGGATAGTGATCTTGCCGAAAAGTTTCCTTTGATTTATCGAGGAATAATTTATTACAATTCTTCTGAAGTGAACTGGAAAAATTCATTAAGAAAAAAGATCAAAGAGGTGATTTAGTGATTTCTATTTTGATAATTGAAGATGATGCCTCTAAAGCAGAAAAAGTATCTAAGGCTATTCTTGAAAGTCCAGAAATTAAAGAAAGTGATATTTCAATAGCATCCGATCTCATACAAGCTCGAGACCTTTGCCGGAAAAATTTATATGATCTTCTTATCCTTGATTTGTATTTGCCGAATCGAATAGGTGATATCCCACAGAGTACAGCAGGCTCTGAATTCATAAAAGAGCTTAATACAAGCATAACTCTCTTCCGTCCTTTTCACATCATTGGACTAACGGCACATGAAGACGCGTTCAAAGAATCTGACCCCATTTTCGAATATGATTTATGGAGAATTATTAAATTTGATCCACAAACGAATAGTTGGTACAAACAATTAACAACAAAATTACAGTATTTAATAGCATCGAAAAAAGCCCTCTTAGAATCGCAACAATATATGTACGATTTAGGTATTGTAACGGCACTTCATTTACCTGAATATCAGAGTATTTTGGATCTTCAAGGAGAATGGGTTGAAGTAAGAACACCTAATGATTCAACAATCTATCATAAAGGTTTTTTTCAAAAAGGAGATAAGAAAATATCTGTCATCGCTGCGTGTGCGCAACAAATGGGAGTTGCTGCAGCAGCCGTCCTTTCAGCAAAATTAATTTCACAATTTCGGCCAAAATTTTTAGCTATGACTGGGATTGCTGCAACTGTTAAAGAATCCGACATTTCTTTAGGAGACGCTTTAGTCACTGATCAATCTTGGGACTATGAAAGTGGTAAACATAAAACTATACAAGACGATCCGATCTTCGAACCAGACCCAAAATGCATTCCTTTAGATGTTGGGCTTAAATCAAAATTTCAAAATATTAAAACAAATAATTCTTTCTTAGATGACATACAAAGAAAATGGCGCGGTACTATGCCAAAAGAAAGATTACAAATCCATATTGGACCTGTGGCATCTGGGTCTGCAGTTATACAAAATGAACTAATTGTTCAGCACATCAAATCGCAAAACAGAAAATTAATTGGTTTAGATATGGAAACATATGGAGTCTTTTTCGCGGCGGAAAATTGCACAGAGCCTAAACCAAAAGCATTTTCAATAAAATCCGCTTGTGATTTTGCTGATGACAAAAAATCTGATGATTATCAATTTTATGCAGCATACACAAGTGCTCAGTTACTGTACGAATTTGCCTTAGAATATTTAGTAGAATAATAAAGGTTGACGGATGAATTCAATATCTGCTCTGTTCAATATTTTCATGATCTATCGGTCAAGAATATGGGGTTCGGTGATTCTATAGCGGGCTACGTGTCTAAAGATGTATCGGCAAAAATACCATCGAGTTTTGAGGGTTGATTTCTGGCTATAAACCAAGCTTTTCTGGCATGGGGAAATCCTGTGGACTTTCCCTGTTAATCCTGATTTTTTTCGAAAACAATCCAAACACAACTTGTGGCACCCAGTGTTTTTAATTACCCTCAAAGTCCGAAGAAACTAATTTATGTATTAACCTTCCTGTAGCAGGTTTTCAGACAGGACTGTTATTTTTCCATAAAGCTGATTTTTCATAGTGGGTATATACGGTTTCTGTTTATCACGATTATTTCGGGGGTTATCCTGCTAGGAACCAGCATTGTTTAAAGAATGCCATTGTAATCTCCATATCTTTTTGGTAACCGTTGAAGTGTTATTTTATTTGTTAGAATTGAATGAAAGGCAGAAAAAAACTGGTAAACTTATTGTTAGGCCTAAGAGCAAATTTCAAAAGGGAAATCAAAGATGCCAAAAATCGTAGAAGGAACTTTTTCAGCAACCTTGGCTCCTATGTCAGCGGAGATCACTCTCCGTCAGAAAAGCGCTTTTGCTGTTCAGCATTTAATGGCGGCAGCTCGTTTTTCAAGAATGTGTGGCAAAATTGAACAGGAAAATTCAGGAAAACCATTTGGTAGCTTCTTCGATGAACAAATAGCCTGTGTTTCAGCAACTGTATTGCTTTCAGCAGCTTCGTTAGAATCGAATATTAACGAATACTTATCTGAAATTGATAGTAATTTTCCTGAACTAAATGATCAAATGAAAAAGGAAGCCTTTGATTTAATCGAAAAAAAGGGAATCTTAGATAAATACCAATTCGCCCTTGCATTTAAAGGGAAGGAAAAAATGTCTGAAGGAGAACAACCTTTCCAGGATGCGAGTGCTTTAATTAAAATTCGAAATGCTCTTGTCCACTTTAAGCCAGAATGGCATGACGAACAAAAAGAACATAAAAAACTCGAAAAACTACTACGAGGAAAATTCACTTTAAATCCTTCTTTAGGTTCTGGTGGAGTCTTTTTCCCACAACAATGTATCAGTTATGGTTGTACGCAATGGTCTGTTACTTCAGCTCTGAATTTTATGAAAAAATTTAGCGAACTATCAGGGCTTGCTTTACGTTTTGATAAGCACCATGGAAAATTTAATGCAAAAATTTAAAAAGCAGCATAACCCAGCGCTACACTGGACCGCAAGGGGCGGCTTCGCCTTCATCCCCTTGTTCCCTCCCTTCGGTCGGCGGCCTGTGAGCTTAATCGTTAATGAAACAAAATAACCGCCCTGTGGGATTTGCCCAGGGTGAAACATAATAAGGGAAAGTGACTCTGTGAATAGGAAAAAATTCATCATCTCGCAAGGGGCAACATGCCGTAATTGGAATTGGAGTTGGTCATTCATCAATGAGGAAGAAAGGGTGATTCTTTTTGGTGAATGGGATAATGAAAAGGACCTAAACGGTCCAAAGATATTTAGTGAGTCCTGGCAGGTGAGTCGTAAAGGGAACAAGCAGCAAGGATACAAACAATCAAGAGAGCATATTCGTTTGATAGAAGAAAAGGGATATCAACTTAGAACATTCCCTATGATCTATTCAAATGAGAATGAGGAAGATGGAACGGGGCCAGCAAAAATCGGAAAAATCGTTCCGATACTAACAACAAAACACTTGAAAAAGGTAGGTGCTGATTGGTATGCAGTAGATTCAAATGCTTATGATTATAATCTTCCAGAAGAAATCAAAAAGGCTGACCTCTATAAAGAAGGGGCTTTAAAAAATATTTATATTAATGCTTATGAACGTAGTTCAAAAGCACGGGAAAAATGTATTGAACAGCATGGTTATTTATGCGCTATCTGTTTTTTCAATTTTGAAAAAATTTATGGAGATATAGGTAAAAATTATATCCATGTTCACCATATTGTGCCCTTAGCAGAATGTGGCGGTGAGTACAAACCAAATCCAGTCACAGATCTTATTCCTGTTTGCCCTAATTGCCATGCAATGCTGCACACATCAAGCCCCCCAATTAGTATAGAAGAATTAAGAAAGACAATGGTCCACGAGTCTAACCGATGAGGCGTTATTTTGTTTGTTAGAATTGAATGAAATGCAGAAAAAAAAACTGCTAAACACATGGTTAGTTTCTGATCATCGGAGCTTTATTTAAAGAGGTGTAAATTGAGTAGTGATGTAGAGTTAATTTTAAAAGCAATTGAAGGACTTCACACAAATATTATCAAAGACTATATTTTACCCGTTGGAACTGTTTTTGTGTCTGGATTATTGGGAGCAGGTGTTGCCTACTATTCAATTGACCGGCAAGAGCAAACGAAAATTGAAATAAAAAAGATTGAAGCCTTAAATAATGTGTTACTTGAAGCAATGCAAGTTAGAACCAATTTAATAGCAATTAAAGAAAATTATTTCGGACAAATATCAGACCATCCTATTGATAGGCTGCTATCAGTACCACCAATACTACTTCCTGATAATCGATTAAGCATAAATCTTTCATCTCTCTCATTTATTGCTCCTAAGATTGAGGATAATGCTAATGAAAAATGGTCTTCAATTGGCTATATTGCGACAATTTTCTCAAACTATAATTCTATGTTAAACATTTGGACCAAACGAAATGATATTATAATAAGTCTCCTGCCTAAGCTAAAACCATACTTTGGCAGGCCCATTATTACCGAAGAATTACAACAAATTTTCGGTATGGCGATAATTCATCAATTATCAGATCTCACCGAACTTGCTCTCCAAATGACAGATGAAATTTTAATTGAAGTATGTGATTTCATGCTTGGTTTTAGCAAGTTAGCTAAAACCAAAGTCCATAAAAGAGTTGCAAAAAAATTTGGTACGATTCTCCAAGTGTTATTACCAGAGAACAACAAAAAAATAATACAAAAGGTTCCTGAAGTTAATTATGCAATTTTATCTCAAGTTCAAGGTAAACCCGAGCAAGAATTAAGAGAACGATATAGACCGATATACACCCAATGAAACTAACAATTAGCTTATGGCCGACCCCCAAAAAGTTGGCAACTTCATTCGCAACTTCAAACTCCGACCCTATCAGCTTTTTGGGTCGGCATAGCCACACGTTCAAAAATCAACTTATATATCTGATAAGTTTAATTTGAGGCATTTCCCCACAGGCAACTAAATAATATAATTACCGCCCTGGAGAGGATTCCAAAAATCCTGTGGACTTTCCCTGTGAATCCAGATGTTTTTCAAAAACAATCCAAGCACAATATATGGTATTTGTCCAATTTTCAAAAAGGAGAGACTTGTTAATAATAGTCCGAGATTTAAAATCTTTAAAATACCGATACAAATCAAAACAATTTTGCATTTATAATTTTCGGGATACTAATCCGCTGGCATTTGCAATAAGAATTGGAATCAGAGATGTTAACACAGAATTTCGAATATTTCATTGATCCCAGGTTCGAAGCCCCCAGCCAAGTTGTTTGAACCGGGTTTGATCATCCTTTTCTTTCAACGCCTGTGACCATACCTAGGCTCAGTCCAGCCGTGCTTCTTCGCAACCTGCGGGACAGTAAAACCTTTTGACAAATCGCTATTCAGCGGATTTGCCAATGTTGGCATTTCCGCTGAATGGTCATATAAAGTTCTTTGAGGAATGTCCAATCTCTTTGCAATTCTGTCCTGCGGTATACCAAGCTGGTTTAAACAAAAAACTTGAAGATCAAGCGCCAAAATACATGGACCCGTTTATGGTCAATATTACTGGTCAATGGACTTTAAAGCTGAACCAATGATATTGATTATTACAGGTAGAATATAATCCGACATCAACTCTATTTTACTGCCCTGATCCTTTAACCCCGGAACAAGGACGATATGGCTTAAAGGATATTTTTTCAAGGTTGATAACTTTTCATCTGCTGAAAATCCTTCCTGGGTGACAATGACAAGCCGGGCATACCGGCTTCCGAATGTGGCCAGTTCATCCAGGGCTGAATCAAAATAGGTTTCACTGGTTGCATCAATAATAACAAGGCAGTCCCGGTCTTTGTTAAAATCGGATTTTAGTACGGGCAAATACCATTTGTCTTCGAAGATAAACGGCAGGACCGAATCTGTTTGAAAGGGCATGGATGGTTTCTGAAGAAATACATCTACAGATTCACCCCCCAGGTAACGATCCTCCCATGCACAGATATCTTCTTGAGAATAGCACTTTTCCATTAAATCCCTTGGTTCAAGCTTTATATATTTTTCATTTACCGATGAATCCACCATGACCAGGTGGGAATATGTACTGATACCAAAGGTTTCACTCTCAAATTTCTGTCTTTTATGTTCCCGGAATCCGTTTTTCCAAAAAATGCAATTTCCCCGCAGGCTGGTGATAAAAAGTCTTTTTTTATAAGCCTGGTTTTCAACGATCACCCTTTGAAGGGTCTGCCTTAGTGCAGGGTCCCCTAAAACGGTGTTCACCGCCGGCAAAAACAATTTAAAATGATCATTCATCTGCCGGCTGCGATTTGGGAACTGAGAGGACATGACCCTTGAAAAAAACAGGGACAACGCAAAATAAACCTGTTCATATGGACAGGATAGATCCGGGTCCGCAAAAACATAGGTGCCAAAAGAATCTGAAAATGGTTGGGTTGCCTTTCCCTCTCGTTCAGGACCGATCAAGAGTAAATTTTTATGGGAATACTGGGACACGGCTGATAATGTTTCTTTATCCGGGGACTCCGAGGCCACTGCTACCACCAGGCTGTCCTCTGTACTGACCCCTTTTAATTTTTCCGGAAATTCAACTTGCAGCGGTGTATTAAAAAACAACTCCCACAACCGGATAAAATTCCGGCATCCGGCTTCAGCCTGCTTATCCAAAGGCACAAAGATGATGATCCCGTCTTCTTCCAGATGTTTAAAAATTAAGGTTGATACAGTTTCCAGACAGTCTTTGGTTGGGGGGGAAAACAGGGTTAGAAAGGGGTCAGGCGCATGAAAACCAGCACATAGTTTTATTAAATCCGAGTAATATTTCTTTTCTATGTCATTGGAGGCCAGGCTGATCCAGCAAGGTGTGGCAGCCTGTGACAGCAAATTGTCCGGTAAACTGTCTGGCAAACCCGTGAAAACCTTATTTTTTTTATCCAGCTCATCTAAAATGTCTGAAACAGACCTGTCATTAGTGCCTTTTGTCCTGCCAGCAGTAACAGACTTGGCCATATTTCTCGGCATTTGGTCGGACAGCCTGCCACGGGCCAGTCCAAAATAAAATCCGAATAAAAACATGAACGGAAGGTCAATAAAAGGCTGAAAATAATCGGGTAATTTGGGCAGGAATACTGCCTTTTCGGCATATTTTTGAATTTCCTTTTTTTCCCGGTTTTGGGTGCTTACGGCAAAGAAAGGTTTCCCGGCTTTATGAAGGGCCCCCATGAAATCCACCCCTTTATCCAGGCGCCGGGTATTGGTGGCACTTACAAGAAGCAGATCATCCTCGGCCAGGGGTGTTTGAATAAAATCCTCCAGTTCAGAATAGTCAATGGCATTTCCCATGGAAGTCCAGGCATTCAATTCCAGGTTTAAAGCCCCCATTTTTGCAGACCCGATATCATGGAGGGCATCTATGATATAGTGAAGACTTGCGTTTGGGGTCTTTAGTGTTACCTCTTTGCAGAATTCAACCACCTTTTCATCACACAACAGGGTGGCTATATTTTCAGAGATTTTTCCCATTTCTAACACAAGCCCGGCTACTTTTTCCTTTGTTTCCGAGGTTAACCCGCAGATATAAAGGCAGAAAAGATCCAAAATAAGCAGCATGCATATAGCGCTTTTAAGTGCCGCAACCGTCACCTCTTCTCCACTGAAAACCGGAATGATCCCTGCACTTTTCCTGACAATAAGGGCCATGTCTGAAAACGGTTTTTCCGTAATTCCCACCATGAGAATATTTTTCTTGAGGAGTTCGGATGCAAAATCAATCATATCCGAGGTGGTACCGGACCATGAAATCATGACCACCAGGTCCCTATCCGGATTAATGGAATTTTCAACCGTATCAAAGTCCAGGGGCGTGCCGACAATTATATTGATCCCGGTAAGAAACTGCTCCATGGTTTTTTCAACAATCTCTGCAAGAAGGTAGCTGAATCCGGTGCTGACAAGGATGATCCGATTCAATGAAGCCAATTTTGCTCCGAATCGCCTTTCCAGCAACCGTTCTTTGATATCCAGCCTGGGGTTATGACGGTCCGGGCAGGTATACCGGTTCAATACATCTGTGATTAAGCCGGGTATTTCGAATAAATGTTCTTCATAAAAGGTTTTTCCAAAATCCTTTTTAAAGGAAATGGGGGTCAGATAGGTCTGCTCAGGCTGGATATCGGTTCTGATCTTTCCTGAAAAATCCCGGATTTCAAGTTTTCTTAAGACAGTGTCTGTTCCGGCTTTTGTTTGGATTTTGGCAAATATCCGCTCCTGATCAAGGGCGTAAATATCAACCAGGAACGGTTCCAGAATGGACATTTTCTCCCGCTTGAACCAGGATTCACGCGTATTGGAATCATCATCAAAGAAAAATCCGGGCTCCACGATCACTGATTTTTTTGAATAGACTTTCATCAGTTCCTGAAGTTTAATACTAGCAGACCGGATCAAAACCTGTGAAAAAAGCCCCAGGGCGGCATTGATATCCGACACCACCATAAAGTCTGATGTGTCCGGCCGTTTTACTATATATAAGGGCCGTTTGTGGGCGGCAATAAAGAGGCGGTCCGTTGTGACCATGCTGATCCCGCTAACGGAAAACTGCCCGCCTGACCGTATCATGGCTTCCATTGCCTGTATAAATGACAGCTCATCAATATCATGTATACTCTTGTTGTTAAGACTCTTAAAAATTCCATAATCAATGGACTGGCTACACACGGAAACATCCTCAAGTCCAAGATGTTGTTGTTTTTCAATCACCTTGTACCGCTGGCTTGCCATATAGGCGGTATCAAAATAATATCCCCAGAGCATGACAAATAATTCAGTTGAATTATTGCTTCTCAGTTCGATTTTTGCCACCTGGGTCAGGTACTCTTTTATTCTTGATTCAATATCAGAGCTGAATTGACCATTTAGCACAACTGCCCTTCTTTTTTTCTCATCTAAAAAAGGGTGGGCGTTGCGAACAGAGATAGAGGACTGAATGGCCCATCGGCCCTGGGCAATCACCGGTTGGACCATATAGTTTAGCAGCAGAGGATGTGACCGGCCTGGAATATGGCCTGGCAAAAGAGGGATTTTTTCATCTTTTCCAAGCATGTTTTTCATATAAACTTGTGTCTGAAAATAGGCCAGTGCAGAAGCGGCTGCAATTCCGTAGACATTGTGAATTTTCTCTGTTCTGTATAGCGTCCGCCAGTGTACCGGAGGAGTGGTTTTGTTCATGGCCCAGAAATTTTCAAATATAAGCTGAACCCTGTCATCTATTTCAGGATTATGGATACTGATGGCCAAAACTGAGCTGTCAATACTTCGAAACAGATTTGTAATGCCGTCAATGGTATAATCCGAGGGTATGGTCACCAGGACATCCCTCAGGTATTGCCAGGCATATTTTCTGGCATAGGGATTTTTTTGTCCGGATTTATAGGCCATCCGTCTTGGCTGAACAGGGTTTTCATAATAGGCATACCGGTCAAAAATCAGTTTAAATTCATAGAAAAGATCACTTTCTTCAACCGGTGCAGGCATGTTGTCCCGCCGATTGCAAACCTGGGCTTCAAATCCCTTCCGCATGAGTTTTTCCACAACAGTCAAAGGAAGATCAAAGTTTTCAACAAGGCAATCGATGGTGGCCTGAAACCTTTTTGGAGAATCAATCTTAAAATATTCCTGGATTTGAGGGTTCCCTGCCGTCCCCGGTTCCACCTGCAAAACATTTTGTGTGTCAGTCAGATCAGACCATCTCGGAAAGGGTCTATTTCCAACAGCGTCTTTTTGATTCTCCCGGGGCAAAAAACCCTCAAGGGCAAGCAGCTTTTTCTGATTCCGTCCCACCAGGTCAAAATTTTCGGGAAGGGTGTCATCCATAATTGACAAGGCCCTGAGTTCGCCTTCATCAAAAACGGGGAAGGTCATGAGCCGGTCAATGAGATTGTCCACAGACCCCAGTTCCCGCCGGATTTTAAGGGTTTCAATCTCGCTTCCGATCAAACCGATGCCGGTACTGTCAGGCGCCCTGTAAATTATGGCCCACATTCCGGTCAACACCCGGTTCACCCTGTTTTCCGCATCCCCATAATATACAACGATACCACACATATATAGAAGCCCCCTCCCCGTCTATTTTTTATTCATCATTTTTCTCTTTGACCTTCTTTTCTTGGATCTTCTTCTATTGGATCTGTGCACAGACCGATCAGCTTGTCCAAATTTTTCTCACGGTCAAAATGCATGACCATCTTTTTAAGGGCAATTGCATTTGATTTGCCCAGAACAGGGGAAACCAACCATAAAAATTTATCTTCAAGTTCCTGGTCTGTGGGAAGTGTGGTGCTAAGGTCCCACCGTGCAGACATCACACCGGAAGAAAATAGTTGTTTGGTAGCAGTGGTGATTTCAACTTCTGATTCAGCCTTCTTTGGAAATTTTTCTTGAAACCTTTCCTGGGCAACAATGGTTATTTTATCCATTATTTTTTGGATATCCTTGTCAAAGAGCCTTGGTGCAAGTACCTGTCGTGGACCCACTTGTTTGTCCAGCAATGCTGCTGCAATGGGAAATGCGATATTATACTGGGCTTCTTCGGTATTTTTAGGATAATCACAGCTTAATGCGGCAGACTCCTTAAAGGTGAACACCCGGATCCTTTTAATAGTGTCGATATCAAGGGTGTTTTCAGCCATGATTTTCAGGGCGCCATCCACCCCGGGCTGGGCCCACCGGCAGCAAGAGTAGGGTTTAAAATACAGATTCATCATTTCATAGGAATGGCCCAGAGAATTAATCCACTCTATTTTCGGTGAATCGTCAAAAATCGGATTGATCCCGGTAAAACCATCCCTTGCCATCAAAGCGGACATGACGGCCACCATACACCCCCAGCCGATACTGTCTTTTCCCATACCGGGCACTTCAATGCACTTCATCATGGGCGCTATGGGGGCATGATATTCCGCAGCCCCCAGGGCATTCAAAAGTTTTTCCGGGGACAGGCCCAGAAGTTTTCCCGCCACAGCCGCCCCCCCTATGGCCCCCCAGCTGCCTGAAGAATGGTAGGTTTCGTAGGTTGAATGCCGGATCAGCCCCGCACGAATTCCCACCTCATATCCCACCACCAGAGCAGTTAAAAATTTTTCCCCGGTAACTTCTGCCATTTCGCCTAGGGCCAGTGCAACGGGCAGCACACAGGCACCCGGGTGGCCCATTGTAGGCCTGTAACCGTCATCAATATCCAGTGCATTGTTGGCAAACCCGTTGACCAGAGCCGCACCGGAAGCCGATAATTTGGTCCCCCTGACCAGTATGCTGGCGTCATTGCCGCCAAACTGGGCCGCGGCAAAACACCGCATCAGGTCTCCCACAGGGGTTCTATGCCCGGCAATCAGGGCACCCAGGGTATCTAAAAAACACCGTTTTGATTGATGCCTCACCTTTTCGGGTAATTGAGACCAATCCGCTTTTACTATGAAATTTATGAGACGATCATTGTTTTCCATGAACCCTCTTCTCCTGTTCAGGCCGCCAGGCTTTTTGCCAGTTTTGAAGCAGCCCCTGCATCAGCAGCAAATCCGTCAGCCCCAATTTCATCGGCAAATGCCTGGGTTACAGGGGCACCGCCCACCAGAATTTTAACCTGATCCCGCAGACCGCTTTCCACAATTGCATCCACGGTCTGTTTCATCATGGGCATGGTGGTGGTCAACAGCGCCGACAGGCAGACAATCCGGGCCTTTTTTTCCTTGATCTGGGTCACAAAATTTTCCGGAGCGATATCCACACCAAGGTTGTGAACCTCCATGCCTGCGCTCTCCATCATCATGGCCACCAGATTTTTTCCGATGTCATGTAGATCTCCTTTGACCGTGCCGATGAGAACGGTGGCACCGGTGACGGACTCTCCTTCTCCCAACAGGGGTTTCAGGACGGCCACGCACTCTCCCATGGCCTTGGCAGCCATGAGAACTTCAGGGATAAACATATCACCGTTTTCCATTTTTTCACCCACAATATCCATGCCGGCGATGAGGCCATTGTTAAGGATATCGCTGGCGGGTGTGCCTTCTGCAACGGCAGTATTCACAAGTTGTGTCACTCGGGCTGTATCACAGGCGACCAGGGCCTCTATCATTGAATTAAAATCAGTCATGAAGTTGTTCCTTCTTTTAATTGTATCTTACCATATAATTGAATTATCTGTTTTTTTACCAACACTATAACAATATGTTAAATCTTTCTTTTATCGCCTTGTCAACCTCTTCGGGTATGCAAGACAAACGCGGCGTTTCAAGCATTTTTTTTGCAATACCGAGTGCCCTTTGACGGGTATCAAGGCTGCCATCTTTGACCCATTTTTCCCGGCTTTTCCTGTCGGTAACCCCATTGCCGTCATAATATTCTTTTCTCATATGGGCCATGGTATGGTCCGATGTCATGAAATTGCCGCCAGGACCCACGGCATCAATCACTTCCAGTGCCAGGTGCTCGGCATCCACATCAATTCCCTTGAGAACCTTGCAGCAGTTTCCGATGATTTCATCATCAATGACAAACTGCTCATGGGCAATGGTGAGCATGGATTCAAGCATGCCGGCACTATGATGGATATAATTAGAGCCCCCCATGGAAGCAAGTACTGCGGTCAAGGCTTTTTCATACCCGGCCTGGGCATCCGGAACCTTGGAATCGGTGAGTCCGGATGAATTGTAATTGGGTACTTTTATATGTTGTGCCAATTGGTGGATGGCAGCATTCATCATGCCGCATTCCACGGCACCGCCTGAGTACCCCATGGTTTTAAGATTTGCCATGCCCGGAATCCCACCGTAAAGCAAAGGCGCACCTGGGTTGGTCAGTTGGCAGATGGTGATACCGGCAAGCTGTTCTGCATGGATCTGGGCCAGGGTACCGGCCATGGTCAGCGGGGATGTCGATCCGGCCATGGGCGCGCATGAAAGTGCAACCGGGATGCGGTTGCGGTTTGCTTCCTGCATGATAAGCGTGGACTGGGTGCACAATTTTAGCGGACTGATGGCAAAGGAAGTAATGACGGAGATAAAGGGTCTTTCCTGGAGTTTTGCAAGACTGCCGGCAATCATGGACCCCATTTCAATGACATTGTGAAGCCCTTGTTCATCATTCACGCCAGACATCACATGTTTGGAAGATCCGGAAAGACAGGTGTAAAACATATTAATATCATAATCTGCTTTTTCAATGTCCGTTGGAATACAGGGACGAACCAGAAAATGGATGTTATCCAGCTGATCCACAAGCCGTGATACATCATAGAGATCCTTGAGGGTTGTGGACCTGACCAACCCTGTTTCCGGATCCAGAATTTTGATGGCTGCCCCCCCGGTCCCAAGATGAACACGGTTTTCTGTCAAATGAAGATCATTTTTGGGATCCTGACCGCAAAGGATAACCTCTTCAGGTGCTTTTGCCACCTGTTCTATAATCATACCCCTTGGAAATCTGATATTTTTTTTATCTTTGTCTATGGTCGCACCGTTGTCTCCAAGCATTTGAACGGTATCTTCAAGCCCTAGTTCATAGGTAATCCCTGTTTTTTCAAGAATCTCTAGAGATGCTTGATGAACTATTTCTATTTGTTCCGGTGACAGGGGACGATATTGTCCGCCCTGTAAGCCCATTAAATTCATGACAATCTCCTTGTTAAATTATTTTTTTATTCTCCTAAAAGTTCCAAAATAATTTCCAGGCGAACTAACAACTTTGGCTGAATTTTATTTTGCTTCAAGGGTTAAATGACATGGCCTTAATTGTCTGTCAAGCAAAATGTAACAAAACTTATCAAAGATAATAACATGCCTATATATTGCTGGATCATGTTGACTTATGTTTCTCAAACTCATATTATTAAACACGTGCGAATACGTGTCATCAGCGATAAAGTAGTGGCCTCCTTTTTGAACACCGGATCAAGCACCCCGATCCTTCAAGGAATTGAACTCGTCCTTACCTGGGAAGAGCTACCGGTTTTTTACATGAAATTTATGGTGTCTACTTTGAATGTACCGCTTTATGATGTGCTTGGCAACCATGATAAACAACTTTAAAAACGGCATGACGAACCAACAAGGGTCCATAGAGGATTTAAAGCCTTAAAAAGGTTTGACAAGAAATATAAGCCCACGTATCATTTCAAAACAAAAAATAGAAAGGTTATTTTCATTCCACGCAAATAGTGGACACCAACCATTACCGGATTTTGGATGTATAAATATGGACCTTTTTGACGATACCCCGAATAAAGAGGTGACATCAAAATATAAATCAGATATTGCTTTTTCAAAGGCGATATCAAGAGCGTTTACCCAAGAGCTCAAAGATCTTTTGCTGAGAAGATCCAAACACCTCCTTCCCTTTGACGAAATCAAAGAGAAACTCGACCTCTGGTATGGGAAGGATATCGGGCTTGTGTCAGTGCCGCTGGGATCAATCGTAGGCAGTCAGGGGCGTTATCGAAATTTCACACGTCATTTTCTCCCTTTGGACGAAAATTTAAGGGATCGCTGGAAACAGATTGATTCTGCTGTTGAATCCGGAAAGGATCTGCCGCCTGTTGAGCTTTACAAAGTGTGTAATGCCTATTTTGTTAAGGATGGCCACCACCGGGTATCAGTGGCCAAGGCAAAAAAAAAGCGTTCCATTGAGGCAACGGTATTTGAATATAATTGTGACCTTTCCCTTGACGACAAAACAGACCTTGAACAGGTTGCAATTCTTGAAACATACCACTTGTTTTTAAAAAACACAGGGCTGAAGAAGACACGGAGTCCTGATCTTCACCTGACGGTTCTGGGCGGGTATCCTATTCTCATGGAACACATACAGCGACACAGGTTTTACCTGATGGGGGAAAAAAAAATGGAGGTCGACATTGAAGCGGCAGCCATATCATGGTTCGACAATATTTACACCCCCATGGTGGTCCTGATCAACAAAAACGGTATTATGGAAAAATTCCCCCACAGGACAAAAACAGATTTTTACATCTGGATTTCAAAATATAAAAACAGATTGTTCCAGGATGTTCTTGAATTGGATGAAACAAAAGACATGGTTGACAGCTACTCAAAGATTTTTTCCTCTCCCCTAAGAAAGGTCTTGGGAAAATTCAGAAAATTCTTTGGCCTTGTAAAGTATTGAATCGGGAAAAGTATTGAATCTGAGAATTAACTATATTTAAATGCCCGGGTGATGGCCCGGGCATTTAAAAAAGCGGGATTATTTTTGTTTTTTAATGATAAGCCCAACACCTGTAAGCCAGCTTTTGGCAACGGCTTCTGGCTTTTCGCCCTTTACGTTCACCCTATAATTGAGTCGTGTCATGGTGGCCGTGTCAAGGGAGGCGCCAATTTCGTTTAAAACAAATTTAACGTCCGGATATTGTTCAAGAACCTCTGCCCTGATTACCGGTGCGGGATTGTAGATGGGAAAATAGCTTTTATCATCATCAAGAACAGTCAGTTTATAATCCTGAATTTCACCATCAGTGGCAAATGCCATTCCACAAAGGGCCTGGCCATCCCTGACCGCTTTTTTTGCAAGGGGGGTTTTCATTTTTAAAACATTTGAATCTGGAATATCCTGTCCGAATTCAAGACCATAGTGTCCCATCATACCCTTAAATCCATCCGCTCTGGAATAAAACTCTGCATTGGTGGAAACGCTCATTTTTCCGGGATTCTTTTTCGTCCATTCAGCCCATTCCGACAGGGAGCCTATTCCCAGTTCATCCGCCTTAGCGGCTCGCATGATAATGGCATAGGTGTTGTTGAATTTTGCCGGTGCAAGCCATACAAGCCCTTTTTTTGCATCCTCTGCTTTTACCCGGGCAAAGAGCTCAACTGCATCACGGATGATTTCTGTTTTCTTGAACAATGAAAGCCATGCAGTTCCCGTATACTCCATATAGACATCAATCTGTCCCTGTTCTAAGGCTTCTCGATTCACGTTCGTCCCACCAAGACTTGTACGGTCTTCAACAGGGATTCCCCTGTCTTTTAACAAACTGACCATGATTTTACCCAGGATCACCTGCTCGGTAAAAGCTTTGGATGCAACTTTGACAGGTGTTTTTGCAACAGCTGACATGGGAAGCAGAATAAAGGTAAATGCCGCCAGTAAAAGAACCAGTTTTTTCATGATAAATCCCCCAGAAAAATAAAAATTAATATTTATTGTTACAGACAAAATGGCCGCAACAGGATATGGCCGGAGTTTTTATTGATTTACCTCCGGCCTCTTAATGGTTTAAGCTATTTTGGTTTCAGTCTGGACCCCTCTTGAAATAAGAAGCTTTTCAGAAAGGCTCAGGCAATAATCAAACAGCATGGCAATAAGGGCCACCGGCAAGGCACCTGCCATCATAATACCCATGTCGACCAGGGCAATACCGGTGAATATCCAAAAACCCAACCCCCCGCCGCCGATGAGAAATGCCAGGGGGGCGGTTCCCACAATGATAGCGGTGGCGGTTCTGATACCGCCTACAATCACGGGCAAGGCATTGGGAAGCTCAATCTGAAACAAAATCTGCCCTTTGGTCATCCCCATTCCTGTGGCAGCTTCTATGACATCTTTACTCACCGCATCAATCCCGGCGTAGGTATTCCTGACAATGGGGGCGACAGCGTGTAAAAACAATGCAATCAGCGCCGGTGTCATGCCGATACCCGAAAGACCGATGAGGGGCAAAAACCCATAGGCCAGCGCAAGCACAGCTAGGGACGGGACGGACTGCCATACATTTACCACGGTCATAATGGTTGAAGATGCCTTTTTCATGTTCTTTCTTGTCATCACGGTCCCAAGGGTTACCCCCACAAAAACGGCACAGACCATGGAAAGAATAACCAGGATAAAGTGTTCAACAATCAACCTGAAAAACTCCGGGACATTTTTAATGGTGTAGTCCCAGGCCCCGTAATAGGTATAAAGCCATGCAATAAAAAAAATCGTTAGAAAGATGGGTGCTATTTTTTTAACCAGCTGAAACCAGATTCGTAAGGTCATGATTCTATCCTTTCCTTATTTTATCCCTTCAGGGTTTCTTTGATATCTTCCGTATGAAGCCAGCCAAGCACTTTTTTGGTGTCATCCACGACGACGAGAAATCCATAATCATGGGTGAAAATTTCAGACAACCCGTCCTTGAGACTGGCATGGGACATCAACCATGCCTTTGTGGGTGAAACAGCATCTTTTACCCGACTTGCTTTATCAACGATGTCCTGCTTGTCAATAATTCCTGTGAGAGTCCCCTCGCCATTAACAACAATCAGGTATCGCATCTTTTTTTTTGTAAACATATTTTGTGCAGTTTCAATGGTTTCATCCTGATGGATGGTGGGCGGGTTATCTTTCATTGCCCGTTTTATCGTAAAGAGGTTGAGGCGTTTGAGTGTCCGATCCCCCCCCACAAAATCAGCAACAAAATCGTTTTTGGGATGGGTCAGTATCTCTTCCGGAGATGCGAACTGGACCAGGTGCCCGTCTTTTAACAGGCAGATTTTATCTCCCATTTTAATGGCTTCGTTAATATCATGGGTGACAAATATAATGGTTTTTTTTATTTTTTCCTGCACCTTTAAAAATTCATTCTGCAAATGCTCTCTGTTAATGGGGTCAATGGCGCCAAATGGTTCATCCATGAGCATGATGGGAGGATCTCCGGCCATGCCTCTGGCAACACCGATGCGCTGCTGTTGACCGCCGGAAAGTTCTTTTGGATACCGGTCCCGGAATTCATCCGGGTCAAGATTGACAATCTCAAGCAAGCGCTGGACTTTTTCATCAATTTTTGCCCTATCCCATTTTAACAGCTTGGGAATAATGGCAATATTCTCGCCAATGGTCATATTGGGAAACAGTCCAATGTTTTGAATCACATATCCGATGCTTCTTCGCAGCTCAATGGTATTGAGCCGGGAGATATCTTTACCGTCGATAATAATCTTTCCGCTGGTGATGGATATCAAACGGTTGATCATTTTCATCGCAGTGGTTTTGCCACATCCTGAAGGCCCGACCACCGTACAGATCTCACCTTCTTCCAAATCAAAGGAGAGTTCATTGACAGCCTTGATATGCCCGGCTCCAGGATATATTTTTGTTACTTTCTGAAGGCTTAACATCGTTCCCATACGTTTCTCCTGTTTCTATTCTGTTGCCTGTTTGACCTTAAGACCTATCGGCGTTACCCATTCCTCTACTTTTGCCAAAAAGATATCCGCCACAATGGCCAGACAACTCATGGCAATGGCACCTGCAATAACCGAATTATTGGTTGACATCTCAAGCCCCTCGCTTACAAAAAGCCCTAACCCGCCGGCACCGATGTATGCAGCAATGGCAGCAATGGCAATCCCCATAACCACAGCAGTTCTGACACCAGCCATAATAATGGGTGCAGATAAGGGAAGCTGCAATTTGATAAGCAACTGGAAGTATGTCATCCCCATACCTTTACCGGCCTCAATGGTGGCCGGGTCCACATTTTTTAATGCAATATAGGTGTTCCTGATGATTGGAAGCAGGGAATACAGTGCCAGGGCAACGATTGCGGGAACAACCCCGATCCCGATCCCGCTCACCGCATCCCATGCATTGTCAAGACTTGAAAGAATTGGCATCATAAATCCGAACATGGCAATGCTGGGTATGGTAATAAGAATGCTTGATATATAAAGAACAATTCCTGCAACTCCTGGATGACGGGTAATATAGACTCCCAAAGGGATACCTGTCGCAATGGCAATGATCAGGGCAATCCCCACAATACGTATATGGGCGATCAGCTGAACAAGTGTTTCATTAAGGTTGTCTGCAAAAAACTTTAAAGGGCCGGATACAAAAAAAGGATGGATCAACGTTGAGTAAGCGATCAAAGAAAAACACAGGGCAAATATGACAATCCAGAAATCCTCAACAGAGCGGAAATTATATAGAATGGCGAATAGGACAAGCAATCCTGCAAGCGCCCATGTCATAAAAAATCCAAAGGTTTCTGCCAGTAAAAGGGGATCCAGATTGGCATAAAAGCTTTTTGACAGATCAAAAAGATAAAGAAAAATGGAGGTCAGCAGAAAAATGGTTAACAGATAATAAGATATTCTGCCAAGCGCTCCTTTTTTATAGAAATTTTGCAAATAGTATAAAAAGACCCCAAGAAAAACAGCAGCCGCCCCCCATTGAAAAAAAGATGACAGGGTTTGAAAAATGAAGATGAAAATGGCCACAAGGATACAGAGAATAAGAAATATGCCGGGAAATGGGGTTGTTTTAAGCTTGTCACCCAGATAAACCATTAAAAAAACAAGAAAAGAAAACAAAGGCACAATTAAAATCATTCTTAAAACATCATAGGATTCAAGAAAATCCACCTCCAGATCCACTAGGTGCAAAAGCATGTTAAGCGGGGACAAAGGATTTTCCTGGGAAAGGAATTTACCCGGAAACCATGGCATAAAAAAAGAAACAATCATTAAAACCGAAAATAGAAGAAATACCCTGTCAGTCCAACTCCAGCTGAAAATCGAGCGGAATTTCACAGCTGAAACAGATTTTGAGCAATGATGACACCTGTTTGAATTTAAAGGCAATTCTTTTTTGCATTCAGGGCATATTGGTATTTCTATCATCATAAATTTACCTCCTGATTGTAATAAAGTTAACAAAATCTTTCATGACCAAAAGATTATGTCAAGTTAAATTTAAATTTGATGAGTTTTGTTTCATACTTTTTTTTGCGATACCGATTAAAGATAAATTATCATAGTACCCTAGCATAAGATTTTTGAATTAGTTCCATTTTACCACTCAATATTGAAATCTGAACTATAGGTAATACATATTTGAATCGATCTGTTTTGACAAGTACCGAAGTCATAATTTAGCAAAAATTTGACAATATGGGTTAAAGATGTAACAAGATTGCTGATTTTAACCTTACAATTTTTGAGGAATTTAATGAGCAAAAAGGGGACTTCTTTAAATAAAATTATCGATAAACACTATTCCGAGTTGACCTCCAAAGGAAAAATTCTGGCTGAATTTGTAATGTCCAACCCGGATAAGGCTGTTTTTATGACAACCCGAAAACTTGCCGCTGCTGTAGGCGCAAGTGAGGCAACAGTCATCCGATTTGTTAGACAATTGAAATATGAAAGCTATGCATTGTTTATACAGGCATTAAAAGAACTCATAGATACCGAACTTACCCTGATTGAAAGAAACAGGCTTACCAATCCTGTTGTCCGCAGTGAAGATGCGGAGCTTGAAAGGATTACCAATCAGGATATTGAAAATATCCGAGCAATGGCGAAAAGTATCGATCTAACAGAAGTAAAAAAAATCAGGAAGATACTTAAAGAATCAGAGGCCGTTTATATGATAGGTTCACGACTTTCCTATGCACCGACATTTTATATGGGCTGGACCCTGGCCAAATTAAGAAAAAATGTAAGGGTCTTTAAAGGAAGTGACAGAACCACCATTGACCAATTGGTATTTGCTTCGCCAAAAACGGCAGTTGTCCTTATTGCCACATCCAGATATCCCAATGAGATTATCAGAATGGGAAAACTTGCCCAGCGCCATAAATTGAAACTGATATTGATTACAGACAGTTCATCCTGCCCATTAATCCAATTCAGTAATCATGTTCTTATTGCACCTTTAAAAGCAATTCCGTTCCTCGGGAATCCAGCTTCCATGATCAGCCTGATCAATTACCTGGTTCATACCCTGGCGGCAGATATGGGGAAAGAGTTAAAAATTCACCAGGAAAAACTTGAACAGGCCTATCTTGAAAATGATATTTTATTTAGCTATTGATTTCTAATCGCTTATATTCATTTTTGTCTCCTGTTTTTTATTCATCCGCAGTTTAAGATAACCCGGCTATTTTATGGCAATCGGATAAAATTTTAAATTTTACCCGATTGCTTTTTTTCTGTTTTCCCTATATGGAACTACTTAACTTTTTCTCTCACTGCGATCCATAGTAATGGAAAGAGCGGAGCTATTTTTTTATCTCCTTTTAAAAATCAAGGGGGGGACTCTTTACGGGTTGAAAAGGTTGCTGTTGATTTTAATCATAGTATTTTTAGGCAGGCTGCCCTAGAGACTTTTTCCGGGTCGGGCAATGTGTGTGTCCGTCGCCTCTGCCGGACAATAATTCTGTCTCGTTTCAAAGGGATTCCTATGAATTTATTGCTTAACAAAAGATGTTCAAAACGCTTCTTTTTTGTATCTGTGCTGATGATTGCCCTCTCAGTACTAATCGCATATCCGTTTCTTCCTCAGCAGATCGTATCGGATTCGTTCAATTTAATGGGAAGCGGTTCAAATTCACCAAAGCTGACATTATTGATCGTTCAATTGGTCTTTCTATCCGTCTACACCCTGATTGGATATGGGGCTGCTGACTTTTTTATCAGGGTTGCACCGAGTAGCATAAATATCCCGAATAAGGAATACTGGCTTCACCCATCAAGGATAAAAACCACGATTAGTAAGACTTCAGCAATAGGTTACTGGATATTATTTTTTACCAATATTTTAATATGGATAATCTTAATTCGAATATACATCGAACAGATAGCCAGGGCTGAAATCTCAACAGCCTTTTTTCCGATTCTGATCATCCTTTATCTATTAATATTAACCGTGTTTTTAATAAGGACAAATAAAGCGTTCAAAAAGAAACTATCAACATCAGAAATTGGGTGCAGAAATCAAAAAACAGAATAAGTGCTAAAATAAGTAACCGTGGTTTTAACCTGTTAAAATTCAATTGAAAGGAGATCGTCTTGAATCAGAAATATTCGCATTGGGTATGTATAGGTCATCTGTGTTGTCTTGTACTCATTGCATTTTTAGGAATGACCCGTCCTAGTGCCGCAGATACCATCGTTACGACAACCGTTGGACAGCAGTCCCTGGGTGCTAACGATAAGATCACCATTAAAAACGGGGGGAAAGTCAGCTCTGCAAGTATCAATCCTGCTGTAGAGGGGGACCCTGGAAACGGTAATACCATTGTTGTGGAAAGCGGGGGGCAAATAGAGACAACAAATCCTGGTAGTTCTGCAATCATTTTTTACGGTACCGGGACAGATGCCAATGTTACAGGGCTTGCCGGGGGCGGTCCGCTGGCCGGAGGTGCCTCAAATATTATACAGGTGGACAGCGGGGCAAGTATTTCAAGTAATACCAACCATGGGGCGATACGGGTTACTTCAAATAACAAGGTGACTGTGTCAGGCAGGATCAGTACCCAGGTGGGAGATAGCATTGTACTTAACGGTGGCAATAATGAGATCTGTGTTTCTGGATCTTTGTCTAGCGTATTGGGTAATTCCGACGGGATCTGGATCAGTAACAATCGCAATAACAATCTGATTCAATTTTCAGGGGATATCACAACCAAGGGCCTTGATTCCGATGGTATTGATACGAGTGCTGCTTTGAAAAACACAATTTTTGCATCCGGTTTGATAAAGACAAGCGGAGATAAAAGTGATGCCTTTGAAATTGGAAGTGAAGACCAGTTAATTCTAACCGGAACAGTCTCCACCACAGGGGATACCGCGCACGGGCTGTATCTTTTTGAGGGAAAGAATATCGCCCATATTTCCGGCAATGTCTCTGCCTCAGGCACAGGATCCTATGCCGTTAAATCCGGCCGAAACAACGCCGGGTCAGGAGAAAATAATCTGTTTCATATTTTAGGAGGCGCCTCTCTGACCGGCGGTATCCATAATGATGATGCCAACGATAATGCAACTTCATTTCTGACCTTTGGTTATGCAAAGGGCATAAGTGGTCGAGCCGATCTTACCGGCCAGGATGATGATTTTGACATCACCATTGAAGCTAGTATCACCTCAGATTCATCCGGAAACTGGGATGGGTATTTTACTGGGGGGGCCACAACCCTTGAAGGCGATGTGAACACATTCAGGCATATTTATGTCGGGGGGGATTCTTTTCAGAATACAACCCTGTTCGGCGGTGCCTTTACCGAGACAAATATTGTGAATGTCAGCGGGGCAAAGGCAACCTTGAACATTGAAAAAAACATAACCGCCTCTGGAAATGTGACCGTGGGAAAGGGAAGCACACTTGGGTTCACAGTGACGGATTCAACCCATGCCGCAATGAATGTTGCGGGCAACCTGACCATTGAAACCGGAGCAGACATCAAGCCGGTAGGCCGGGTGACTGTTGACCGGGAAAACCTTCCTCTGATAACCTATGGCGGCAGTCTTATGGTTGGTAATGTAGATATGACCCCAGGTGATTTTATTTTTGATGGAGAATTTGATTCTTCTGATACGGCCATCCTAGATAGAAGTCTACGACATTCAGCCTCCGACAACACCATTTACATGGATATTTTTGTCCAAAGTTTTAACTCCAAATCACAAATTCAGACCACCCATGGCCTTACCCGGATGCTGGACATCATAAACCGGTCCGGTGCAAGTGGTGATATGGATACCCTGATTGCCGATCTGCAGTCCATTGGTACGGATGCAGAACTTCAGCAGGCCTATACAGAACTTAGTCCGGTCCAAATGACGGCCACCCCAGCGGCTGTTATCTCTTCTGTTCAGTCCCTTGGCGATGTAATTACCGGGCACATGGGAAAGGTCAGTTCCGGTGTTAATGCCGTGAGGACCACTTCTGCAAGCGTTAGTTTGGATAATCCCAATGTGTTGATGAATCTTGACCCCACCCTTGTTCTTGAAGAGAGAAAATGGACCCCCTTTGTTGAATTTATAGCGAATAAGGGCAACCAGGACAATAAAGACGGAATATCCGGCTATGAACTTAAAAATACCGGTGTTATCATCGGAACGGACTATCTTGTCAGTAAAACATTGCTGGCTGGTTTGAGCGGATCCTATATGAATCCCTCAGTAGATTCCAATGACAGCCTGGCATCCACGGATATGGATACCTGGCAGGCCAGTGTTTTTGGCCGTTTCTTCACCCGGGATATACATATGGATGCCCATGCCGGGGCGGGCTATTCAAAGATTGATTCTCTGCGCCAAATCAATTTCACCGGCACCCAGGCTGTGAGTGATCACGATGCCACCTATTTTACCCTGGGCCTGGGCGGTGGGTATAATTGGCGATTGGGTCTGAAAACGGAGTTAGAACCTTTTTTTGAACTGGATTATGTGAATTTGAGTGAAGACGGTTACCAGGAGACCGGTGCGGGAACGGCAAATCTGAATGTCGCTAAAAATAGAAATGAAAGTATCCGCTCCGGTCTGGGATTGAAGATATCCAGACAATTTGATTTTAAAAATAGCATGGCGCTTAAACCCAGTGTTTCATATAAATGGCAGCATGAGTTCAAGGATGATGCCATTTCAAGTTCAGCCTCTTTTGTGGGGGCAGGATCCCCGTTTTCTACCCTGGGATTGAAGCCTGATGCTGATCATCATATTCTAGGGGCCGGGATTAAGGCCTTCATGACCCAGCGCCTAAATATTTACCTGGATTATGAGTTTGATAAGTCCAGTTCCTATCAGTCACACAATGGACGCCTGGGTGTTGAAGTCAAGTTCTGATAAACCAGGCATGTGCCTAAAAGCAGCCCTGGAATTGTTTATCCTTGGGCTGCTTTTTTCCTGTCAAAGCCTTCCTTCTGAACTGAATATTGTGCATCAGAACAGCTTGGAGTGCCATTCTCAGCTGCCTTACCTGGAGACAAAAAAACTGATGGAACAATTGGCAACTCTCCAGGCCCGGCTGTATGACCTTCTGGAGATCAGTCCGCCACAACATCTCCCGTTTAAAATTCATATTTTTGATGACAAAAAGACCTATATGGATATTGCTGCAAACTTTGGCGTACCGGGTAAATATGCCGATGGCTTTTGTGATACAGACCGGCTCGAACTCTATGCCTGGCTCAAGCCTTCCATTACCGGTTACAAAAATATTTCCACCCTTTTTCATGAATTTACCCACCTGGTATTGAGCGAGAAAATAATCTATCCGGAGAACCCTAGGCCGGGGAAACGATTGCCCTTCTGGGTTACAGAAGGGTTGGCAACCTATGTCGAGACTGCCTTTTTTGAAGATTCAGGGCTTGTTTTCAGGCCCGAGAAATCCCAACGATTCAAACAACTTCTGGCCTGTCTCCCAATGGATGATGGCTGGACCAGGGAGATCATAAACCGTGATTATGCCCATGGGGTTTCTTTGGATGACTATGCCAAAGCCTGGGGTATAACCACTTATATTTTTTCATCCCCTCTGTTGCAGGCCGGGATGGTACACTACATGCAAACTTTTCCTGAACAGCCGGATCAGTTACCGTTCAAGGATTTTGAAGATTTTTTTTTGGAACAGCATACGGACCTTATGATTTGGGAAGAGGCGGTTCTATCTTACCTTCAATACCTGAAGTCCATATAAAAAATCGGCCAGGCAACGGCTTTGGCCGTTTTAATTGCTTTTTAATAATGGCTCAAGACCTATGATCACTTGAAGGAAAGACAGATAAACGACCCCTAACTTTAAAATGCACATAAACGCTTCCAGGGGAGATTTACTCGCTGAACGAGGCGTTAAACATTTATACGATTACAACATAGAACGGGGAGGATCAGATAAGTTCTTTTAATGCTTTTAGCTGAATCCTCCCTTCGGTTGGTGTTAAATTTTGCCAAAGCCAATTGTGAAAATCAATCAAATCTTTGGCCTTGAAATTCGGACGATCCGCAGTCGTATGACAATCCTTGACAATCGTCATATTAAAATCTTTGACCAATGCTGTCTGCACGGTTGAGTTAACACAACAATCCGTTGCGCAGCCTGTAATGTACAAGTTGTTTATGTTGTTGGCGTTAAGCGTTTTTTCCAGATCGGTTCTGTAAAAAGAATCATTTGCCGTTTTTTCGATATAGATGTCATTTTCAGCCTGATGAATGGTCGGTAAAATTTTCCAATCGGATGTTCCATGAAGTAGAAAATTTTCCTTGGTTCCGTCGTGCTGGATAAATATAATTTTGTTGCCCTGTTTTCTAAAATAATCTAACAGGATATTTATCCGTTGAACAACACCATCGGCATCAAATCTTGGTGTTTTGGATGAAAACGATCCAACCTGCATATCAATTACCAACAATGCTTTCATTATTTTCCTTCGCTTTTAGTATAAAAAATGGGGGCTCATTTTCAGCCCCTGCCTTTTGCAGCGGCTCAATTAGCCTTGTTATACAAAATTATATCCGGTCACTGGTCGCTAATTTTATGCCCAACCCCACAAACAATGCACCAAGCCCACGATCCATCCAGCGTGATAGGCAAACATTGTTACTGAGATAACCTGTTAGCTTGCTGCCAACAATGACCAAAGGTGGTTCAATGAGTGCGGCTACACCGATTATAAGAAAACCATGAAGAAATAACTGTGCACTGGCAGGTCCTATTCCGGCTTCTACAAATTGCGGAAGAAAGGCCAAGAAGAAAATCGCTACTTTTGGATTCAATACGGCAACAAGCACACCCTGTTGAAAAATTTTCATCAAGCCTTTTGGTGAAATATTAGCGTTGACCGCATAGGCGGTACCTTTCGCGCATAGCGCCTGTAGACCAAGCCAGATCAGATAAATACTGCCAACCCACTTAACAACAGAAAATGCGGTGGCGGAAGTGGCCAGAATAGCAGACAAACCCAATGCTGCAAAAATAACATGAACAAATGCACCTGCCCAAATGCCAAACATTGCTGAAAAGCCAGCCCGCACACCTCTTTTAGCCGTTTGAGCGAGGATAAAGGCCATGTCCGGCCCGGGGGACAGGTTTAACAAAACAGCAGCGGTAAAAAAGGTGGCCCAATGGGCAAGGGAATAATCAAACACCATGGCTGGTTCCTCCATCAACAATCAAATTTATTCCGGTAACATAACTTGCCCGTTCAGAGCATAAAAAAGCCACGGTATCGCCAAATTCTTTTGGTTCTCCAAACCTTTGGAGCGGGATTGTTTGTTCAACTATTTTCCGTTCCTGGGGAGAAAAATAATCGTCATTTTGAGGAGAATCGATTAATCCCGGAGATACACAATTAACTAGAATATTGTCCCCAGCCAATTCCCGTGACAGTGTTTTTGAAAAACTAATGACCCCGGATTTCAAAACATTTGAAACAATTAAATCTTCACCGGGTTCTGTACCGGAGAGGGCTGAAATATTTATGATTCTCCCCCATTTTTGTTTTTTCATTAAAGGCGTCACCTGGGTGGTGCAATAAACGGCACCCAGTAAATTGACTTCAAATGCTTGCTGCCAATCATCCTGGCACAATGAACCAAGTTGACCACGTGTGGCTTGTCCAACATTGTTCACAAGAATGTGGATCGTCTTCCAATCATCAACAACTTGATTGACAAATGCGGTTACACTTTCTTGTTGTGTCATATCTCCGACAAAGGTCAGCACCTTTGCGTTGGTTTCGTTTCTAATCTCCCTTGCCGTTTCATCAAGAACATCCTTTCGTCGTCCGGAAATAGCAACCCTAGCACCTTCTCTTGCAAGACTGAATGCAATTGCCTTCCCTAAACCTGCACTCCCCCCAGTAACAAGCGCAATTTTATCTTTTATATCAAGATTCATTTTTTCTCCATTCCAACACTGGACAGAAATTTTCCTTATTTATATATAATCTAGCCAAAAGCGTTTTACCACCGAAGGTTCTTTTCATGGGCCGTATCTTTTTGCATTGGCTGAATCCGTTTTTTTATAATTTTTTGTTAAAAACATTTTGAATATAGTTGATTACAAAAATTTATAAGCATCATATCCTGCCCATAACCTGCGACAAAAGAAAGCCCGATGGGAACGCCATTCGCTTCTGCTACAGGAATTGTAATTTGCGGTGCACGGGATAAGCTTGAAATCGCATTCACTCCCATTGCTCTTGGAATATAATCCCCTGCTAAAAAGTCAGGGGTAAGTTCATCCAATCGCGGTGCTAAATCTACAGTTGTCGGGAAACAGAGTATTTTCCCTTCACAAAGAAAATTGTTAATTTTGTTTTGAAATGCTTTTTTTGCAGAGAGACTGGTTTGAATATCTTTTCGATTAGCAGATTTGGCATAAGATCGAAGATTATATTCTACTCCGGGACTGAGTTTTGGTTTCTCATTTTTTATCCACGCGCCAAAGGTGTTCCATATCTCGGTTGACAGCAAGAAGCCTAATTGTTCAAAAAGCCAATTACAATTAATATGCGGATCTGTAATCTCCGCAAGACGTATTGTCTGCACCTTAGAAAATGCTGATATTTTGTTCAGACCTGGTGTTATTTTATCAAGAATTTGCCTGTCAGACATTTGAAATACATCATCAATAAAGCAGACTGACAAAAAATCATTGCTCCCCTTATCGTTCTCTGCAAGCAAAACCTGCATCACCTTTTCTAAATTTTCTCCTGTTTGCGCAATGATCCCGACCGTATCAAACGATGGGGCCAGGGCTAATACCCCGGCAACAGAAATAGCCCCATATGAAGGCCGATATCCCCAAACGCCACAATTACTGGCCGGAACTCTAACGGAACCACCCGTATCTGTACCAATTGCAAAATCTACTAGTTCACTGGCTACTGCCGACGCTGAGCCGCTTGAAGATCCGCCCGGCACTCTATCGGGTGCCTTTGGGTTCAAAGGTGTACCATAGAATGAATTAACGCCAATCAGGCTATAAGCCAATTCATCTGATTTTGTTTTTCCCTGGAAATTTGCGCCTGAATTCAGCAGCTGCTCTAAACAAATAGCATTTACAACTGGTTTGGAGTGAGTGTTGATCCACCCAGGGCTCCCATAACCCGTAATTTCATTGGCCACATCAATATTATCTTTTATTGCAAATGATAATCCGCTTAATTTGCCTGTACAGGAAGGAATGATTTTATTTTTATTGATAAATGGATCGGACATATTTGGGGTATCAAATTGATTCATTTTTAATGAATTATCTGTAAATTTATTCAAAGTAAACCCTTTTATGAGAAATCAATCCTTATCAGATCTCACAACAGGATCTGATAAGGAATCTTTTACAACATTATCCAAAGGAAGAGATGAACCTCAAATCCAGCCAATAAGCCCACACTCCGTTGCCTGAGCCACCAAATCCAGAAATCAGAAATCAAGAAAACACAGATTGAGTTTCGTGGGGCAGGAGGATACCAATACCGCCCATCACACAGACGGGGCTCCTAAATATAAAATTGGGCTTATTCCTTGAATTTGCAGAAGGCCTCCCGGCTATTTAAACCGGAAGGCCGTCTGTTTTTACTTCAGCTTAAACCTGCCGACCATTTCATTAAGATTTTCAGCCAGCTTAGACAATTTCACTGCACTGGTATTCACCTGAAGGCTTCCTGTGTTCATCTCATCAGCCGCCTCACTCACCTTGTGAATATCCTCGGTAACCTCTCCGGCCACAGCAGATGTCTGGTTAACATTTTCATTAACTTCCTGAACCCCGGCAGCAGCCTGGCTGACGTTGCTGGAAATTTCCTTGGTGGTGGCCGATTGTTCTTCTATGGCCGTTGCCACAGAAGTCACAATGGTATCGATCTCATTGATGATTTCAACGATGGATCCAATGGCAGATACAGACTCCTGGGTGCTTGTCTGTACGTCGCCAATCCTTGAGCCGATTTCCTGGGTAGCTTCTGCTGTCTGCTGGGCCAAGGCCTTGATTTCAGCGGCAACAACAGCAAACCCTTTGCCCGCCTCACCCGCTCTTGCAGCTTCTATGGTGGCGTTGAGTGCCAGCAGGTTTGTCTGTTCGGAAATATCTGATATGGTTTCCGTAACCTTGGAGATTTCCAAGGCCGCCTTGCCAAGTTCATCCACTTTTCTGGAAATATGTTCGGCTTTTTCAACTGCCGCAGAGGTGGTATGGCTTCCTTTTGCCGTATTGTTGGCAATTTCATTAATGGTCACTGACATCTCTTCTGCCGCCGCAACAATCACCTGGAGACTGGCCGTGGTCTGTTCGGTGGCCGCAGCAACACTGTTCATGCTGGTCGCCATTTCTTCGGCTGCCGATGCCACATTATTTGCCTTTTGAGAAGATTGCTCAGCCCCTGACGACATCTGTTGTGAAATGCCTGAAAGCTCTGTGGAGGAAGATGTCAGGGTCTGGACCCCCCCTGTAATATCCGTGAATATACGGGTCAGATTTTGGGTCATCTCTCGCATATTGCCATAGACACCGGTGATCTTTTTATCATCTGAATTAAACGCGACGGTAAGATCTCCCCGGGCAATACTGTCTGCGATCCTGGCAATTTCGGAAGGATCCTGCCCCAGCTGGGCCATGATACCCCGGACAAACCAGCGGACAGCCAAAAGGGTAAGAACCAGAAAAATAACGCCGACCAGCAGGACCATATTTCGAATTTTGACAACCGGCGCCATACATTCAGTCTCATCCTGGCTCACACAAATGCTCCAGCCGGTTACGGGAACCGGGGCAAAACTCGCAATTTTATCAATCCCTTTAAACGTATACTGATCCACCCCGGATTTTTGAGCCAGCATGGCATCCACAATCGATTCCATACCATTGAGTTTTGTAGCGTCCATTTTCAGGATATAGTCTGGGTTTGGATGGGCCATGGCCAGCCCTTTTTTGTCTACCATAAAGGGGTAACCGGTTGTACCCAATTTTACCTGGATAATTTCCTTTGACAGAGAATCCAGTTTAACCGATATCCCGAACATCCCGATGAACTTACCGGAAACAGTTTTGAGGGGTACGGCCACCACAGTAATGGGGAGCCCTGTCGTCTTGGCTAACCCCGGAGAGCCAATGACAACGGTTCCGCTTTTTTGAACCAAAGAAAAATAATCCTTGTCTTTTGCAGACATTTTTTTTGTTCGATATCCGCCACCCTTGCTGTCGGATATGAAGGTTCCTTGGGCATCCGTGACAAAGAAAAGATTATAACCTTTTCCAACTTCATTAAAGGCATCTCCCAAAAAACGGTCCAGGGCCTTTAATTCAATCATGGCGTTATCCACCCCAACCTGTGCCACTTGAGCGGCGGCATCCTGTATTCGTGAATTAACCGCCAGCCCCTTTGCAAACTTGACTTCCTGGGTCATGACCATATCCACCATGGCGGATATATTATTCGCAACCATCTGGACCTGTTCCTTTGCAAGCAAATTAAGTACCGTTGATGATTTGCTGATTGCAAAAAGCCCGACAACCATTAAGGGGACAATGGCAACCAGAACGCCCCCGACGATGAGTTTGAATTTTAGTGATCTTTGTTTCATTTTATCCATCCTTAATTTAAGATTATTTTTTTCACATATATTAAATTTGTCGTCTTGTTTTTTATTTATTTATGCCTGTATTCACCCACCCAAAGCGGAATGGATTACTTGGGCAAGTTCACGGGCAATGACAGGTTTCATTACCGTGCTAAAAATACCCAAATTTTCAATCAAAGCGGCTGTTGCGCCTTCACTGAAACCTGTCATCAGGACAATGGGGATATCTTTTCTGATCTTCAGTATCTCTTTTGACAACGCAATACCGGTCATTTTAGGCATTGCGACATCTGTCAAAACAAGATCAAACCGATCCGGCGCTTTCTTAAAGAGATCAAGGGCTTCCAGGGAGCAAGTCACCCCGATGACATCGTATCCCATTGTCATCAGTATCAACCGTCCTGAAATAACGATATCTTCTTCATCATCAACCAAAAGGATTCTGCCGGTTCCTTTTATTAAAGAATTGTCCGAAGGGGACACCTCTGTTGCGCGACACCGGTGAACCGGAAAAAGCACCTGAAAGGCCGTGCCTTTGCCCGGCTCGCTGCATACACAGATAGCCCCGTCCATATCTTTGATAATACCGTGAACAAGAGAAAGCCCCATTCCAGTCCCCTCACCACACCCTTTTGTCGTAAAAAAGGGCTCAAAAATTCTTTCAACAATCTGTTCGGGAATGCCGCACCCGGAATCTGCAACCGTTAATTTTAAATACCGGCCTTGTTTGAGTCCTTTGGCAGGCAACCCTTCCCAGCCCTCTATTTCAACCTGTTTCAGACGAACTTCCAATAACCCGTTTTTCCCTCGCATGGAATGCGCGGCATTGGTGCACAAATTCATAATAATCTGGTGAATCTGAGAAGCATCTGCCATTACAGTGCAACCATCGGCATTGAAATCTTGTACAATTTCAATATTTCTGGGTATGGACGCCCGGAGAAACCCCAGACATTCTTTGAGTAGGGGAACAATAAATAGTGATTCCCTATGCACATCCTGCTGACGGCTGAATACCAGTATATGCCGGACCAAATCCCTGGCCCTGATGCCGGAAGCAAATATTTTATCCAGCTTTTCTTTCATTGCCGGATCATTGGTACACATCCTTTTTGCAAGTTCCGTGAACCCTAAAATTGAAGACAGGATATTGTTAAAATCATGGGCAATCCCACCGGCCAATGTGCCAATGGCTTCCATCTTCTGGGACTGCTGGAGTTTTCGTTCCATTTGTCTGCGCTCGGTTATGTCCCGGGTCACCCCAAGCATTCTGTCCGCTTTTCCGACTTCGTCCCGTAAAAAACAGGTGGTAATTTCTGTCCAGATCATGGACCCGTCTTTTCTTATCTGCTCTAACTGAGTGACCCTGGATCTTTTCGGGTCACTGCCAGGCTCATTCTCTTTTTTTAATTCTTCAGCAACCATCATGAAAACTTTTTTAAAAGATTCTTCGGTCATACCATCCTTGAATGGAAGATTCAGTATTTGCTCGGCTGTATATCCCGTAATTTTTTCAATGGAAGGACTGACATAGGTAAGACACATATCTGAAAGTTGCAGGGTCCAGATATTGTCACTGATATTTTCCGTCAACAACCGATACCGTTCTTCACTTTTTCGCAGGGCAACCTCCGATCGTTTGCGATGAATAATTTTCCACATTCCATCCATTAGCAGGTTTAATTGCCGGACATCAGATTTGTTATAATTCTCTTTTTTATTGGCCACGCCCGCAACGGCAACAATCTTGCCACCATCAAATACAGGAATATTCATATGCCGTATAATTTTTACATGATCCTTTGGGTATCCTTGCTTATGACCCGAATCCATATTCTTATAATCATTTATAATGACAGCCCTTCTTTGCCTGACAGCCTCTTTCCATAATTTTGTCTGTTCCAGGTGATAAATTTTTTCTTTGTCAGGAATGTTAGACGCCATGAACGAACTGTTTGACCATGTGTGCAAGATCAACTCGGTCTCATCATCATTTAAGAAAACCAGGTACCCGATACTGCTCCGGGTCAGCTTGATCGCCTCCTCAAGGGAGAACGCCATAAGATCCTCCAATGAAGCCTCTGCCATCTGATTCAGTTCTCTAAGCTTTTTTAGACGTAACGAGTCCAGACGATGTGCTTTTTCTGCCTGGTGTCTTTTTTTTTCGATCTTCATGGCCTGCCAGATGATATAGACGGATAAAACCAAGACAATACTCAAGATGCCTGCAAAAATTTTAAATAACCCCTGGGTGATCACTTGTATCTTAGAATGCTTCACATCAACATATGTGCTGGTTCCGATAACCCATCCCCAGGGTTCAAATAATTTTACATAGGCAGTTTTTCGAACCTTTTTTTGGGGCTCCTCTTTTCCCTGGCACAGATAGTTAACATATCCGGAATTTTTCATTTGGGCGGCCTTGCCAAAGGCCACATAAATATATTTTCCCTTGCCATCCATACCATTTGTCTGATCCCTACCCTCAAGAGCAGCCAGGTATGGATGCAGGATCACCCTGGCTTTTGTGTCAATTATCCAAAAATAATCTTCGTTTTCAGGACCATAGCGAAGATTTCGAATTCTTTTTATCGCCCTGGTCTGGGCATTCTGGAGGGTCAGTTCACTGGATAATACCCGCTGGTTATATTCTGACAACAAACTCCAGATCAAACTGCAGCTGCTGTCATTGAGTTCACGGATCATTTCTTTTTTCTGATCTATCATGTTTTTTTTCAATGAAGGGACAAAAATAAAAAATATACTCAACCCAAACAAAATAAAAGCAAGGCACAAAGGAAAAATGATCCTGAAGGACGCCGCCAAGGTAATTTTTTTAGCATATTCAGCAAAATTTTTTCTTTTCATTACAGCTTCTCCAGGCACCCAAAAATTGATCAGTAAATGCTTCGGTGCATTGATTGCCAATAACATGCCAATCTTGATCTTAAATGATAACTACTTAATATTTTGGGATAGAATGCGTATTTTGTTGAAAAGAGAAAACCATGAAAGGGTGTTTTATTTTGTAACACAACCTTTGGTTTCAAGTACAAACCCCATTGGCAGCAGGGAGGTTGAAATGGCTATTACAAAACAATACTGAGTTACAAAACAGCACACCCTTTGGTTTTTTGAATACTGCCGATTCAAAGGGATTTTGCTCAAACCATAGAAATAAAAAAAAATTATCCGGAACTGGCTTTCAGTAACCGGCCTAACCGTTGTCTTGAGATTCCCAAAAACCTGGCCGCCATGGTCTGGTTATTATTGGATCGTTTCATGGCTTCCCCAACAAGAAGACAGGTTGCATTTTTCAACGTCGGGATGGGTTCGAAACCGGAAAACCAGATATGGTTTTTCCCAGGATATTGTTTAGGTGATATCCTCTCAATGGGAGATCTTTTCTTAAGATGGGCCTCAAATCGATCCATGGACAGGATCTTTGAATTATGGCCGGCCACGGCCTCATAAATCATGGACTTGAGTTCTCTGATATTGCCCGGGAAATGATAATTGGATAACAGGGTGATAAGTTCCAGGGGAGGTGCGGGTCTTTTCTTTTCAAGATCCCGGGCCGCCACCTCCAGAAACGACCTCATCAGCAATGGCAGATCATCCAGCCTTTCACGAAGGGGGGGGACATGAAGGTGATGGAAGCATATCCTGTAATAAAGGTCCTTGCGAAATTTGCCTGATTCTTGTAATTTTGAAAGATCTCGATTCGTGGCAACAATGATTTTAACATCGGCCATCTTGGGCAAATCAGCTCCAAGGGGAAGATATTCCCGCTCCTGTAAAAGACGTAACAGCTTGACCTGGGAGCCAGGGCTCAAATCACCGATCTCGTCCAGAAAAAGGGAGCCGCCAAACGCGCTTTCAACCAATCCTTTTCGGACTTTATCCGCGCCGGTATAGGCACCAGTGACATGTCCGAACAATGTATCTGAAAAACTATTGTCATCAATTCCGGCAGCATTTACCGTGACAAGAGGCCCTTTGCGATGACTTAGGCGATGAAGGGCTCTGGCCATGAGATCCTTGCCGACCCCGGTCTCTCCCGTAATCAATGCGGGTTGGGAACTTTGGGCGATGGACTCGGCATATTGAAACAGGCCAATCATGGAACGGTTTTGGGTGTTAAATTCGAAGAATGCTTCGGGATTCTTCAACTCTCCGGAAAGAATATGCTCTTTAAGCAATTGATTTTCATTTTGCAGCCTGCGAATCTCAATGGCGCGCTTTACGCCTGATATCAATCGATTTTTTTCAACCGGTTTAACCATATAATCAAAGGTGCCTTTTTTCATGCACCGGACAGCCATTTCCACTTCAGAACTTCCGGTAATTATAATGACCGGTATATCAGGAAAATAATCGGCCATCATTGACAAAAGTTCCTCCCCAAAAATTTGGGGCATGATCAAATCCAGGAGAATTACTTCAATTTTATTTTCTGACAAAATCGGCATCACCTTCCCGGCCTCCTGGCACAACAAAAGGTTGTTTATACCGGCGGACTCTAATGCCATTTGAAATCCTTTGAGAATATGGGGTTCGTCATCCACCAGCAAAATTGGATTGGGTGGAAAAAGAGACGGCTTCATTGTTCAACCTCCAGCGTTTTATCTTTAAATGATAATATTTTGGGTATAACGATCCTGAAAATAGACCCCAGGGCAACTTCACTGACCACTTCTATTTTTCCGCCATGGGCCTTTACAATATTTAAGGAAACCGCCAGGCCGAGACCGGTCCCTCCCTCACTTCTCTTTGTGGTGAAAAATGGATCCATGATACGGTCCAGCAACTTTTCGGAAATCCCCACGCCCTCATCCCGGACTTCCACCACCATACTCTGTATTTTTTTATCAAATGAAGCACTTATAAAAACGCCTTTATCCTTATGGGCAAGTGACTGACATGCATTTTCGATAAGGTTGATCATCACTTGTTCCAGCTTTTGCACATTTCCCTTAAGCATCGGCAGGGAATTTGTGTATTCAACTTTAAAATTTTGTGTTTTCTCTTTAATCAGATTTTCGGTCAGCTGGATGGATTTTTTAATAATCTGGTTGATATTTAAAGGCTGGTCCATATCGCTGTCATCCTGCCGTGCAAAATCTTTCAGATTCTGAACAATCCGCTGGATACGTGTTGCACCAGTTTCCACTCCGGCGAACAAAAAAGAAATCTCGTTTCGCATCCGGCTATATGGCAGGCCGGCAAGGTTGAAATCACCATTTTCCTCATAATATTTTTCAATAACCGGCTCAATACCCTTCCAGGCGTCCCGCAAAATCGGGGTATTTACCATGATGAAATTGTTGGGGTTATTAATTTCATGGGCAACCCCGGAAACCAGGACACCCAGAGAAATCATCTTATCCGCCTGGACAAGCTCTTTTTCTATTTGCCTTGTTTTTGTGATATCACTTATCCTGATAATCGCTGCCCATACTTGATGACCTTTTTTTAGAACCGGGTAGACAGAAATCTGTTCAACTTCTTCAGGATCCATGAGGCCTTTTCGCTCAAAGTTCTCTTCCCGGCCGGTATTCATTGCCATGGACACCCGGCACCCCTCACACGGGCTCAGGCGCACCTTAAATACTTCGTGGCATTTTTTGCCCAGACAGGTCTCTTTATGATTTTTAAAATAGGTTTTAGCGGCCTTGTTCATCATAACCAGTTTCATTTTTCCATCCACCATTATCAACGGGTCTGAAATTCCGTCCACAATTGTTAAAAGAATTTGGCTGTTTTCCTTGAGCTGTTCCTCAGCCCTTTTCTGGGAAGAGATATTGTTATACATGCAACGGGCGCCGACTGGATTGCCCCATAAATCATATTCAGGCGCTCCCTTCATCAATGCGGTGACAATATCCCCGTCCCGGCTGACAAGTTCCCTCTCTGCCATGGTAAACGTGTTTTCCGCGATACGCTTAAAATTTTGCTCCATCATCTTTTTTTTTTGTGAATCCCGGGTGTAAAACTCAGACATGGATTTTCCGATCACATCTTCTCGATCGTACCCCAGGGTGACCAAAAACTTATGATTGCAGTCCGTAATAATGGGAAGCCCTTGGTGATGTTCAATCACCACATACATCATGGGTGCCCCCTCAAACAAATCCCGGTATCGGATTTCACTTCTTTTAAGGGATTCTTGGGTTTTCTTTTTTTCGGTAATATCCCGGATAAAACAGATAAAAACACCCTTTTTTATATCTGAATTCTGAATATTTATCTCTACATCGACCAGGGTTCCATCCTTACATCTGTGTCTTGTTTCAAGATGGCAGTTCCCTTTTTTAACGGCGGTTCCGCACTGCCGGAATATTTCCTCCGATGTGCCCAGGGTATCAATATCTGAAAAATTAAACTGCAGCAATTCTTCCCGTGTATACCCCAGCATTTTGCAATAGGAATCATTGACGTCAAGCAGTTGCCCCTGCTGATCGACAAGGCAGAACCCTTCAATAGCCGTCTGAATAATTGTCTGGTATTGTTTTTTAGCCTGAACCTGTTCGGTGATGTCCTGAATCAAAATCGCAACCAGATCAATCTCTTCTTTGCTGTGAACAGGATAATATTGGATATTCAAAAATTTTTTTTTTGAACCCGGCAGTTCAAACCATGTTGAATAATTGACAACTTCACCATTCAGCGCCCGATCAAAATTGGGTTTGACAATTTCTTGAAACATTCTAGCGCCAATTTTTTCAATTACGAGTTTCCCAACAATTTGATCTTCCCTCTTATTCAATGCCTCAAAATATCCTTTGCTGGCCGCTTCAAAACAATATTCCCTGTTGCCAACTGCAAATCTGGCATTTGGCATATTATCCATACCAAATTTAAACAACCTCAAATAGGCATTTTCTTTTTCCAGTTCCTTAATTCTTAGTTTCAATAATTCATAATCTGATGCTTCGGCCATTATTTATAAATCCCTGTTTGCGATATCAAAAATCATCGACCCTACCATATCCCGGCAACAAAAATAAAGAGAACCCGTATTTTGATTATATGTTTATGGTGTTTACGCTGTTGACAGGGATTAATCTTCCCTCGCATTACCAGATGCTTGGAAGCAAGGGTCTGATAATGCTATGAAAAAATATTGACTTATTGTAAAGGCTTTATTTCAGAATGGGTGGCAAGGGACTGGTTCAACTCCCTATCCTTTGCAACTTCAAACCAGCCTTATTCTCTTTGATTCGCCTGTACAGGAAGGAATGATTTTATTTTTTTTGATAAATGGATCGGAAATATTTGGGGTATCAAATTGATTCATTTATAATGAATTATCTATAAATTTATTGAAAATAAACCCTTTTATGAAGAATCAACCCTTATCAAATCTCACAACAGGATCTGATAAGCTAGCATGGTCCTATATTGGCATTAATTAAACGCTTACCTGAAGAATGACAAGAGGAAGATCAAGGCACGTTCAACTCCCGACTCACACTCTCAGTCTTATTGGTTGACTGATCCCAGACAACAACCCGGTAGAAGTAACGTTTGCCCTTTTGAACATGAACATCGGTATAGGTGGAATCACGAACCCGATCCCGATTAATTCGGATAAAGTCACGATTATTGCGACTGCGAAGAACATCGAATCCAGCCAGATCTTTATCCTTTGAGATCATCGTCAATACAACTGTCTTTTTATGCATGGCAGCGGTAAAACGGGTAATATTCGGAGGTTGATGGTCGAGAACCTGCAGATTAAGCGGATTTGAGGAGTTGGACTCATTGCCGGATTTATCCACCGCAGTGACTGAATAGATGACGCTTTTTGCAACGGGAGGATGGGCATCCACAAAGGATGGCAGCCCAACAAGCTTGCTGGTAATTTTTTGCCGCTTACCCTCCACCGATCTATAAATATTATAACCGGCAAGGTCATATACATCCACAGGGTTCCAGGTGAGAGCAACATTGCCCCCCCGCACCGAAGAACCGGTAAAACTCGGAGCACGGGGTGGCGTGACATCAGGAAGCTGCACCTTGACCGTCTTGGAGGGGGCGGATTCATTATAATGGGTATCAACGGCGGAAATCCTATAATAATAGGGATAACGGGACAAATTTTTGGTCAAGATATCGTCGTACAATGGATCCGCAACCAGCTCATCGTTGATCAAGGCCCAGTCAATATTATCGGGCCGCGTGGTTCGGTAGATCCGATACCCCAGCAGATCCTTTGCTGTGACGCCTTCCCACTGTAGTTTTATGGTGGCCTTTTTTGCCTCTCCCACAAGATTTTGCACCACCGGGGGCGGGGTGACATCCTTTGCAAGCCCCAGGGAATTCAGAGAGGGTAAAGATTCATACCCTCCTTTGTTCACCGCCGTGACGGAATAAAAATAATTCAGATCAACCCGAACGCTGGTATCCCGGAAAAAAGTTCCTTGTACCAAATGTTCATTTAATTTGTTGTCAGCACCTTGGTATTTCTGGGATCGATAAATATTATAGCCCAGGATATCCTGATCAGAAGATGGCTGCCAATTGATATCAATAAAGGTCTCTTTGGCCTCAACCGTTGGTCGCAAAAGCACAGCAGGATGGGGGTCAACCTTAATCTTCCCCAGGACCGGCAGGGTGAGCGGGCCATCATCAGCAAAAAAATCAACTCCCCTGACCTTATAAAAAACAGTTTGACCTTGTTTAAGGGTGGTATCTGAATAAAAATAGGGGGCAACATTCATTGTTCCATTGGCGTTCCTGCTGCTCTGAACCTGTACAGGGGCACTATTTATTTTCTCAAATGTCCCCTCATAGGTATCTGACCGATATATATTAAACATGGTATAGGCTTCGTAACCCTCCCATTTCAGCCCAACCCCCCAATCAAAACGATGGGCCTGAACATCCCAGAGCATGGGCATTTCCGGCTGGTCAGTTAAATTAACACCGCGCTCCTGGGTAAATACAACCTCCTTACCCCTGTATACCTCCAGGGTGTAGACCACAGTGTTCATATCACCAGGGGGCTTGTCCTCATAATATTGTCCAAGGGCCCTGGCAATCTCAGGTTTCATCACCGAGATATATGTTAGCATACTCAAACGATTATCATTCTGGGCAAGGGACTGGTTCAACTCATTCCTGTTGTTTGCTGTTTCAAAGGGAAACATCAACTTCAACCCAGCCTTATTGTCTTTAAGCACCATTTTAGCCTGCTCAAAATCAAGCCTCTGCAGCCGGGCAAGCTGCTTTTTTTGATCAAGATGCCCCCCGGGAGCCCGCCAAAGAACATAGGTATAATCAAAGGTTCTGTCCGTAACCATCCACCGCAGCTTCACACCCTGGGCTGTATTTTTAATTTCAAAAATAAGGGAGGGCTCTTCGGCGCCAAGGGCAACCCCGGAAAAACCCGTGAACAAAAGACATATAAGAAAGAATCCTAGTATCATTTTCAGTAGTATCGTTTTCATAGTTATCACCTTATCGGATTGCCATTGGCATCTTGTAATTCATCTGTACGATCACTGGATGCAGGGCGGGAAGTTCTTAGGGTTGTAATATGGCCGGTGTAATGCAGAGGCTCACCTCGTTCAAGTCCATATTCCTGACCCGCTCCCTCTTCAGAGGAAGTATTTTGCTCTAAACCACGTTCATACATGCCAACCCTCCCAACATTAGTCAGTGGAATCCCCCTTGAGCGGTAAAACTCAATCAAACCCACAAAGGTATCGCCGTTAAACGATTCCCGATTCTTGGGGATCAACTCCAGTCGATGCTCAAGGGATCCAGCCTGGCTGCGTATAACATATTCATCCGGACCAAACACATGGGAAGCCAAGGCCGGTGCTGCAGCTAAAACAACGCCATTAGAACCACCGAGGGCAATCGCACCATTAAACTCAGGCTCAACCACAACCAAAAACTCAACCTCACTCCAATTCACAGGCGCTTGGGTAGTAAATCGAAATTCCAAGGATCTAAACTCTGCCACCGAATGGCGAATAAACGCCTCTTCTTTATAAACATTAAACGCCTCTTCTACCGCAGCAATTTCGGCCTGGGGCCCGGCACAGCCACGTAACGCCAAGTTGTAAATATACCATTGCGCTTCTTTGTAGGCACCCTTCACACTCTCCCAATCCGCAGGAAACAGATTGGCACTCTCACCGCCTTCAACACCCCAAAGGTCATGGGGAGAATCAAACTGGCCACAGACACTTCCCTCACGCCACTCAACATGGGTTCCTCCACCCTGTCCCCAGCTTCCAGGAGGGTCAACAACCGTAACAGGGTACCGCATCGGTTCCAGTGCCATATTGGCCCAGAAAATTTCACTAACAGCTGCCCACACCCTTTCAATCCTGGCCGCACGAATATCAGCCTGATACGCGTCTTGGTCCACTGTGTAATTCACATAAAAATGCGGATCACTCACGGATTGGGAAATCACCTCCGCCGTGGAATCATAGGGGACAGCCTCTTCACCTTCTGCAGGCGTCTCAGTGGTGAAGGCGGAAGTGTAAACTTTTTCCTGCTCAGCGCCATTTTTAACCACTTGAATGGTATGCTCCCCACTCCAATACCAATCATAGGGGACAGGATCTACAAAATCCGTAGAGACAAGAATGTCACCAGACACAGAACCTATCTTCGCCTTGGATAAAGAATCCACAGCAACGGGAAGCTTTGTACTGTCTCCCACAGCAACAGGAAGCTTTATACGCTTTGTACTGCCTCCGGAACCAACCTTTTTCTGAACACCACCAGGCGAACCAGCTGTCTTTACCGCCGATAAAGGAGTCACGGTTGCCGATTGAGCCACAGGAGTTGCCACGGCAGCCACTGCCGACGCCTCTTCACCAGACCCCTCTTGGCCAGCCCCCTCTTCCCCGGGAGGTTCTACATAGGTAAAAGGATTCTGATAACTGCCATCATCAAGCACGACTGCTGGTAATTTTACCCCTGTAACCCCATTTTCAACCATTCGTATTGGTTTTAACGGCGCATCGGGAATAAAGCGATTCATATAACGCATGGATCCCTCCTGCTCATCATAGGTCAACAGGGAGCCTTCCACATGGCCGGCAATTGCTTGATTTGCTGCATCAATCACCTGTAAATCAACATCTGCTGCTTGCATTAAAGAATTCCAGCTCTGACCATCACGAATCGCTTTGGAAACCAGATAAATATTGGTATCCGCGTAAACAGGCTTTGTAGAACGGGTTGGGTACACCTCAAATAATCCCTCCCGAAAGGAGACATTCTCACTGGTGGTCTCAAAATGAACAACAAGATCCTCATGTTTTATTTCTTCTTGAACCCTGGTCATATCAAAGTCTTGGGAAGAAGCCGAATAACCATCCCGGCCCTCCCATCTACACAGGGTCAGCCGGGCCTTATAGACAAAATCACCACCAGCATATAAAATATTTTGTGGGGTATACTGCAATTTAGTTGTCCCTATTTTTCCACCGGCAACGCTGTATTTCGCAGCATCAATCCCCCCCATATCCATATAGAATCTAAGAGAGTTATCCCAGGTATCCTGTCGATCTGTCAGGTCAACATAGGTTCTCGCCGCAATGCTGTTACTGCCCCCAACCCTTTCCACCATCAGAACATACCAGTTACCATCATCATATCTAAACGGTTCCTGGATGGGAATAGTGGTATTGATGTTGATACTATCAACACGACTTACCCCTGTTGCCCCCTCTTCGGGCAAGGAATAGGCGATAAGCGGCATGGCTTCAATGCCCTGATCGGCAATGCCGGGTGGGGGGTTGTCAGGGTAAGTAAAGGTCATATCCCATGTGCCGGAAATCGTCCCCCACAAAAAAGAGTAACGCGCTTTGCCATGGAGACCAATATAAACGGGAGGTGCCTTAAATTGGCCACCCAGCTCGGCATAGGCACTGATGATTTCATAATCGTCACCAGCCACATGAACACCGGCCTCCAGGCCAATCCAGATTTTACCTTTAGCATCGATGTAAAAAGGGTAGACACCAGCAGCAAGGTCAACTTCGGCCCCCCCATAGAGTCGTCCGTAGAAAATCCAGGCACTACCTTTTAGATCAAATTGCTTGCGCACACCCATGGCAAGACCACCCCGATCAATCTGCAAATATCCCTGGCCACCCAAATACTTTAAGACCGTTGCACTTAATGGCGTCTTTTTAGAGCCAAAATAAATATGCCAATCATTCTGGGCAAAAAGGATGTCCACTTGACCGTTGGCTGCCACCACTTCAATATCACTCACCGATTTGCTGAAGTTTAAGCCGGCTTCAATATGAAATATGGCAGGACTGCCACCCAGTTCAATGGTCCCTTCTATGTGGGGAGAAACCCCTGGATTACGGCCCTCCATAATCCATGATTTACCACCAAGTACAACCCTGGCGTTGGAATCAACAGACAAAGAAAATTGGCCATACCACGACTCAGCATTATCAGTGGAACCAATATCCACAAGAGCCGTTAAGGTTAACAGGGTTCCTTTATGGGCATCAAAGACCACACTATTTTTACTCGGGGTCACTCGCATGTGATAGGCAATACCGCCCCCCAGGGAATACACCGTTAAGGGAAGAGGGCTTAAAGGTAATCGAGACGGAACTTTGAGTTGTACCTGCCAATACACAAAAGAAGCGGCACCCTCACCCTCACTGCCCACCTCAAAAAGTCCTTCCATGCCTTCAAAAAGACCCGCCACCTCCACCGCAAGCCCAGCCTTAAAACGGTCATCCTCAAGGGCTAAGGTACCCCCCATATCAAAGGCAGGCTTATGGATATCAAGGGTCATCTCTTTGGTAAAGACAACCTTACTTTTATACACTTCAAATCCTGTACCCATTTTTGCAAGGCTGGCAAGATTCAAATCCCCTGCCACCGCAAGAAACAACCCATCGCCATCCACATACCCAAAGCCAATCTCTTTAATAGCCAGATCAACACCTGCAAGGCTCACGGTATAGTTCACCTCGGATGAAACGCCGGCACTGTCAATTTTTACGGTGGTGGCGTACACCTCTATTCCGGAAAGGGTCAGCTCGGCGGGCAGGGCCGACAAAACAGACTCTTTGTTCATGGTAACCTTGGTATCCATGGAAAAATAGAGACCTCCATCCGCCGACTCATAACCTGCCCCAAACTTGCTTACCTCCAGGTTTGCAAAACCGGCATTAGCGGTGAACTTCTGGCCGGTTTCACCACCCAGCCCCCATTCATCAACGCCGTCATTATCCAGGGTTAAATGGGCCGCAACCAAAAGTCCAAAGAATTTTTCCAGGGTGAGTTCCATGCCAAGGCTTCCTGCCGAGAGGGCAAAGCTATTATCAAACTCAAGGGAGGCCTCGGTAAGAAGCGCCCCAAAGCCAAGACTTGAACTCAGATCAATTGTTTTACCATCGGCAAGGGAAACTTCGCCGAGTATACCTTCGGATGAGAAGGTCAAATCATCCACATCAAAGACAATCTGTGTCTCTTCATAGGGAATGGCAATGAGGCCACCCACCGTCACGGAGCCCTGGGCGAAATTAAAGGAACCACTGACATTACGCAGATCAATACTTGTACCCGGCAGGGTGAGTTTTGATCCCTCACCTGCGGCAAAACCATAGGCACCGTCAAGAAAATCAATGGCTGGGGACATGCTGGTTTTATAGCCTTCCCCGAAGGCAAGACTGCCGTCAAGACCGCCGAGCACAAACATATCGGTAATTTCTTTTTGGGTGGAATCAAAGAGGATGGAAATGCTGGAGAGAACCGCATCAACGCCATAATTATCATCTTCAACTACATGGAGGGTTTTGGAGCCTGACCAATTCACCGTACCCTGCAAACCGCCGCCTGTAAGCCCAAGATCGGTTATGGAAACCCCTTCCAGCGCGGGCAGTGCACCCACCGCATTGAAACTGATGGTTCCGCCAAGCACACGACCATAGGGACTACCACCTGCCATACCCACTTCAAACCCATCAACAGAAGCGTTAAAGAATTTGGTGTTGATAGGAATAGAGGAATCCGGGGCAAAAACAATGGCACCACTGAGAAATTTCGGGTTGCTCAGATCCGAGAGATCAAATTGCACATCTTTTATGGTGACCGGTAACTCACCAAGGGCATTTTTATAGCCCTCCGAAGGGATGGCGTCCATAAGGGCACCAAGATGCAACCCGCCCTCCACCTCAAAACCTGCCTCGTTGGAAAAGGCAATGGAACTGCGCAGGGTGAAATCACCAATGGCAACGGTGAGATTATCAGCACCAAAGGACACCAACTCAAAATGGGGTGAATTATGATAGAGCCTGGCTGTTGCTGTAACTTCCTGCCCGGCCATATTGACACCACCGGAAAGAGCGATCCAGAAACGATTATCCTTTACCCCAAAACCATATTCGCTGAGCAACATGGACATGGAATCATTGATGGCAATGGTTGCTTTGGGAATTTTCTGCATGCCGAGTCCGGCATCGGCCAGGTCCAACGCATCCTTGTAAATCTTTAACCCGTCAAAATCAAAGGTTTGGGGCAGATCCCCAATGGCCTCATTTTCCAGAGCCAGATTACCATCAAGATCGACAAAAAAGGGTTCACCACCAAAACCGCCGCCAATGGCAATGGCGTCCAGGGTCAGGGTGGCAAAACCACCAATGGTCAACGGCTTGTCAATCTCATCCGCCGTTACGCTAAGCTTGCTAATCCCCTTATTCCCCAAAGCAACACCGACGCCAATGGACAGATTGTCAAACATGGAAAGTTTAATATCACCGGCAATGGAACCGGAAATGGCATTGGCCGCCACACCAAAGGAGAAAGAGGTAATGTCTGCACCAAAGCCTGCAATCTTAAAACCACTTGTCAGGCTGCCCAAATCAACATCAACCTCACCCGTGGTGGAAACACCGGAAGCCGACAGCACCAGGGCGTTTGCCTGGGTTAGACCCACAGAACCACCGCCCAGATCAGATGGCAGCTGAATTTTACCCCAGACTTTCATCCGCTTGTCCTTGAGATAAAGACGGCCGTTAAGCTTGTCAACACTGAAGGAGGTTCCAGGAATGGAAAAGGAAAGGCCAGATTGCAGACGCTCTGCCTCTTTTTGTGCCGCCTCACTTAAATCCCCAAGGGTAGCTACACCCCAGGTGATACCGTTATCGGCAAGCATCCTAAGCTGGGTGACAGGCTCAGCCATGTCATAACCAGGTCCAAGTTCAATGGCGCCATCAAGATCGGTCAGACGAATTTTATCAAGAACATCTGTTGCCGTGGTATCAACGGCAACAGTTAACTCACTCAAGAAGAGATCAATACCATATTCTCCTGTGAGGACAGGGATCCTTACAGGATCGGCAGTGGCATGGTAGGAGGCGGTACCCATAAACCCATCGGGCAAAAGTTCAATATCGGTAAAACTGATTCCTGTTGGTGGCGTGGGCAGATCAATATCCGCCAGCTTCTGGATGCTGAAATCACCATCAACCGAAGCACCATCAAAGCCAAAACTCACCGAGCGAATCTCCGCCGAAAAAATGCCAAAATTTGGGGTGAGGGGTTTTTTGAAGGGCAGGGTCACTGTGCCCGAGGTAATAATTTTATTTTTGAGGTCAACACCAAGATTTGAAAATTCAACCTGTAATTCCCCGGTGAGAGGATCTTTGAGATCTTCAGGTAAATAGTCGGTCAGAAATCCGGCATTGATGGAACCTGCACCACTGATCTTACCGGCAATGGCCTCTGCACTGGTGCGCAGACTAAAATCGCCCAGGGCCAGGTACAAACCCTCAAAACCAAAATCCGAGATCTCGTAGGTGCCGTCCTGAAAGATTTTGGCGGTGAGGGACATTTCGTTATCAAGATAGGTGGCCTCCCCTTTGAGTCCAAACCACAAGGCGCCATGGTACACCCCGATACCGTACTCTTTCAGGCTTAACTTTGCCGCATTTACAGTAAATGTCGCGTCCTGGGCCGTATGCCAGCCATCCAGATTGCCGGCAAATTCGATTCCTGATTTAAAGATACGTAACCCGGCAAAATCGATACTCTTCCCATAATCCTTGAACAGATCATGGGTGGGGGTGATATTACCATCAATCTCCACATAAAAATTTTCGTTATTTTTTTTGCCTGTTCTCACCCTGGACAGACCAAGGGTGGCAAATCCTTTCAGATCAAAACTCTTGTCAATATTGCCTGAATCAATTGTAATTTCCTGGAGACCCTTCTTATCGATGGCAGCTGTTATTGCAATTTGCAACCCGCCAAACTGGCTGAAATTCAGATCCCCGGCCAGTGTTCCTGAAATATTCCCATGGCTCACATCAAGGCTCAATGCCGTGAGAGTGGTGTCAATACTTGCAAGGGGAAGGGCGGGAAGATCAGCTGGATCAAAGACCAGCGGCCCACTGGTAGTCAAACCGTTTGCCGCAGATAATGTCAGCGGTTTATCTGCAGGAATAGTCAGGCTTGCCGACCCCATGGAGGGAGGCAGATAAAGGGTTCCGGCAATGGCTAGGGATTTTTCCTCAAGATCCAGAAAACCACCCAGATCCCCTAGGGAGAACTGGCCTCCGGGCAAGGTCAAACGGCCAAGGAAGCCCTGGGCAGCTGTGGCGGTATTCCTGCCCCAGGAGATGGCGTTACCCGCAAGCAGTTCAAGGTCGGGGATTTCAAGACTATTAAAACCTGTACCAAAGAGAAGACCACCTGAAAAAGTTTCCAGACTGACCATATTGGCCAGTGCTTTGCGGGTATCAACAGTGACTGACAATGCATTTAGATTCAGACCAAAACCATACTCACCTTCCATGATGTTAATGGTACGGCTTCCGGCGTCACCAATGAGATCAATCTCTCCGGCAATACCGTCCGCCCCGAGGTAAAGATCTGCAAATGGCAGATCGCTAACAGGCAGTCCAAGACCTTCAAGACTGATGGACCCGTCAATGGAAGCTGAGGATGTGGTGAACCTAATACCGGCAAATCTCATGGTTACAGGCCCCATAGTTACATCAAGGGGGGTGGCAGGCGTATATCCCACAGATCCCAGTGAAACCGAACGATTGGCCAGATCAACCTGAAAATTCTGCAGCTGTACAACCAACTCTTTCGCCTCATTCAATGCACCGGCAGGAAGTTTCTCAATCAAGGTCTGGGGTAATCCACCAATATAACCCTGGGTATTATTGGCAATCCTCCCGCCCTCTGCAATGGCATCTTTTCCCACCTTAAGAAAAAAGTCACCCAGGGAAAAATAAATGTTGGTAAGATCAATTCCTTCAATGTCAGTGGACCCATCATGGAAAACTTTAGCCGTGGCACTGGCGGAGCTCCCCCCAAGGGAAGCCTGCCCCCTAAGACCCAGCCAAAAAAGGTTATTGTCAACACCAAGACCATATTGGGTGAGTTGGACCATGGCCCCTTCAAAACCTGCGCTGGCACCTGTAATATTGTGCCACCCTTCTAAATCAGAGGCGATGGCGATGGCATCTCGACCGATGGACAGACCGCTAAAGAGGAGCTGCTCACCAATCCCGTTTATGGAGGTCAAAAGATCATTGGTTGGGGTGATGGCACCATCCAGTTCAACTTCAAAACTGCTGTTTTCATAGGTGAGGACAGCCTTACTCAAACTAAGTGTTGCAAAACCGCCAACATCCATAGAACGACTTCCACCCTCCGGCATAGCTGCCATACGAAGGCTGGACAAACCGGATGCATCAATATCCGCTTCCATATCCAGACCCACATCACCAAAATTGGTGAGGGTTACCTCTCCTGCCAAAGAACCCGACGGGATATTATTCCTCAAATCCAAGGCCAGGGCCGAAAGCGCGAGTGGGAAGCCTGAAAGATGAAGGGTTGGCAATGTACCAAGATCAAAGACAATTTCCCCGGCAGTGGAAATACCAGAGGGAGAAAGGGTCAAAGGTTTGTCCCCTGGCAGAAAAACCGAACCGCCACCAAACTCAGCCGGAAAATCAAATGCCCCGGACATGGACACAGATTTATCCTGTAAATTGATGGAGCCACCCAGATTACTGATACAAAAATCAGTATTGGGGATGGTTATTTTACCGGCCAGATCCTGACCGGCCCCGGCAACATCCGAACCTGCGGTTTGTGCTGCTGCGGCAGCATCCGCAATAGCCTTTGTCCCATAGGATATCTGGTTTTCAACAAGCTCTAAGTTTGGAATGGTGATGCCGCCATAACCGCTACCAAGAAGTATTTCCCCATCAAGATTGGCAAGGCTTATGGGAATTTGGTTTGCAGTATTAATATTTACCGACAACTCACTCAATACCAGACTCACCCCATGGGTGCCTGAAATGATTTCAAAATTCTGGACAGGATCACTAGCCGTTACCAGGGGTAAGGTATAATTAATCGCAGTGGGGGAGAAATTAAGGTTGGTAAAGGGAATTTCAGGTGCAGAAGGGATTACCAGGGTCGGCAGGGTCAACAAACCCGTTGCCGAGGCCCCATCCTTGGTAAACACAAGTTGGGTGAGGCTGAAACTTGCACCACCGTAGCTGAAACCAAAATCAGGCTCAAAAACCACGGAACCATTAATAATGGTGGTGCCGTCAATCTCAAGGTCAGAAACAGTCAAAAGCAGCTCATCGGTGCCAGGCTTTTTGAGAGTGTCCGGAACAAACTGAGCCAGCCAGCCAAGGGCCAGGGTGGCCTGGCCGTTAAGCCTATCTTCAACGGCGGCCACACCACAGTGGAGAACAAAGGCCCCCAGTTGATACGGAGTAAGACTATCAGCCGTTGAATAAGTACCCAGTGGGGAATCATCAAAAAATTCAATCCTGCCATCACGCCCTACCACCTGAATGGACAGATCATAGGCGTAATCAATTTTAGGTCGAAAAGTGAACGACCAGCGACTATCGCCCTTGGCATCCTGCCAGGACTTGCCCCCGTTTAGAGATATCTGGACCAGGAGATCAGAGGCCTTAAGCCCATTGCCTTCGCTTTCAAGGATACCCGTAATCTCCACCTGGCCATCCCGGTCCCGCAGATCTTCAGCGTAAAAAACTATTTCACGGGAATCAAGATCTTCATACAGGATGCCGTTAACCGTGACCATATCCAGATAACCCAACTCGTCCCCGTCATACCATGAGGCCTGGGACACGGAAATTTTCAACAGGAACATTATCGCCAGAAAAAGGCTGGGAAAATATGAAGCAATGCGTACTTTAGACTCTTTTCTAAATGTCATCCAGGATTCCTTATGAAGGGCAAATCATTACAGGGTCACTTAAAACGAAAACAGATAGGACAATTCCATTAAATTTTCACTATAGGTTTGATCTGTGGTCGTGGCATCAGACTTATAATTACGCTGTTCAGCAGTGAACCGTATGGATTTTGATCTGTCCCCCCAGGGATGATAACTCACCCTGGCCTGGTAGGCGTGATAATCTGTGTCATCTGCAAATTTCCGATTGCTGTTGGTTGTCTGGGCCAGCAGATCAAAGGCCCAGTTCTTGCCGGCATCATACCCAAGATCAATTTTTCCGCCCACCTTGGATTGATCCCCGGCAGTCTGATCTGTTAACCGATAGTCCAGATTAAGAGTTGAACGAAAAAGATTGTCCTTGCTGAAACGCTTTTTCCAGCCCACAGTTCCCCTCAGGGTGCTGATGTCCTGATCCACACCGCCAACAGCATCGTCATTAATATCTGTATAAATATAGGCTCCGCCCAATCGCCACCCGGTTTTGGGTCGTACATTGATATAAAGTTCACCCTCATTCTGACCCAGGTCAGCGCCTCGCCCCTCCATACTTTTGGCCTGGAAACGCAGACCGACATCACCCCTTTTCAAAAAATCAGGCCGGAAATCACAATAGAAGGTGCCGTCATTGATATCCTGGGTGGCCCCAAGGCTGCCATTCAGATTGTCCCGGGAATGTTTTAGCGTAAGCCTGAATTTAAGCTGCCGGTCAAAATGATAGGAGGTATCATTTTCAAAGCGTTCCCGGTCGGCGGCGCCTGAGCCCACCAGAGGCGCAAAATCAGGGTCAACATATTCATAGGTAAAATTGGAGCGCAGGGAGCGGGGGAGCGGCTTGGTCAGGAGGCGAAGTTTAATGGCATGACTGGTTTTAGAAGAATGATCCTCTTTCAGGTTATCAACCCCCTGCATCAATGCCAGGGTGGATTTAGCGGTAATATACCGGTTGAAACGCCAGTCCGCATCAATACCGCCATTAATGGCGCTGGCCCCATCGGGGTCCACTGTTTCATAGTCCCCGGATTCACGGCGGTCCCGTACCATGGCCATTGTAACCGCCACTTTTTGTCCGGCATCAGCCACATAGAGAAGGTTGGCACTGCCCAGCCAGCGATCGGGTTGCTCATTGTCAACCGTGGTGACCATTTCATGCCAACTGGCTTTCTGGATACCGCCGATAAAAGAAGTTTTAAATCCAGTTTTCTTGTCCTGCCCCAGGTCCAGCTTAAACCCTTTCAGGGAGGTGGAAAAGACGTAGGGGTTATAGGAGGCTGCAATATCCCCAAGTTCTGCCCGTCTTTCTTTTGTATAATGATACCCCCGGAAATAAAGAAGACGCATCTCCTTTGAATCCACCTGTTCATCATTGGTTGCCCTGCCCCGAAAATCAAACCCCACCCTTCCCTGGTTTTTTTTATCCTTTGAAAGATAAAAAGACAACTCCTGACGATAGTATTCACCATCATTCACGGTTGTTCCGGCGGCTTCGCCCTGGGTTTTCTTCACATTAAAATAGGTGGCTGACTGGCCCCGGACCTTCCATTTTTCGCCCGTCTTTTTTTCCGGGGCATCTTCACCCCAGGCAATGGTAGCAAATGAACACAGCATTCCTAAAACAATAAACACACCAATTATCCGCTTCATAACCACTCCCCGCTTCATGCAAATTGAAATCAACCATCAAGTCATCAGATACACCTGTCACCCAGGCAATCAAATCCCGCTTCAGCCGAAAAAAGAAACCAGCATTTTAAGAGCTACAGAGGATAGGGTCCTCCCGTGTTGTTTGTTTCGTTGCTTTCAGGAACCGTATCATTGGGATCAATGATAACAGACTGAAGATGATTGCCAGGATAATAAGGACCATTGCTTGTAATCGAATGTGTACCCCCGGCAGGTATTCCAGGGATAGAGATATTGTCCTCACCAGACATCGGATTGCTACCACGGAAAGTAACTGTCGTAGGCATGCTTGCCGCCATTCCGGTATTAACGATGGTTATTTCAAGATGATACATACTGCCATCTTCAATGTAATTATTTGAACCATCCTGGATGGCAAGATCTGCCTTGGGTGGTGTTGAATCATTTCCTGAATCATTTCCTGAATTACTGACGGGTGCTGTTTGTTGGCCGGGAATAGACGATGTTTCCTCGGTCCACTCCGCTAGGCTTGAGCCAAAAAGATCGTTACCAGCCAATTCGATAAGAAGATAATCGCCATTTACCTCATCAAAAACAAACCGGGAAAATCCTCGTTCGCTCAATTGTCTTGCATCATCCAGGGTTTCATAACGCTTTTCCCATCGGACATAGAGAAATTGTTTCACATTATCGGCAACCACCCTGTCTACCCAATAATCAACCCGGTAAATTTCATATGTACGAAAATCACTATACAAGGCATCTGTGAAGGTGAGGTAATCCTGACGAAACCGATCCTCGCTGACATAGTCAAGAAACTCACGGGCATCTTCATTTTCATAGGCCCTTAACAAATCACGCAAAACATTTTCAACCTCTGTTGCGCGTCCCTGATCTTTTACGACCATCTCCCGGTCAAAGCTGGAATCTCCATACACCTGTGCTGCAAAACATAAAAAACAAAAAACAAATCCCAATATTCTGTATTTCATCAATTTCTCCTAAACCAAAGTTTAATACAATTATTATGACTTACTTGCCGGATAATTAAATTCAAGACGTGCATCAATACAATATAAAAAAGGGATACTATTTAAGATACGCTACAAAGTCAATGTTTTACTGGTCACTAATTTGCAGTGGGGGGTCATTATTTTTGATGAATAAAATGACCCGGGTCATTATGATAGTGACTCGGCGAAATATATCGGCGAAAGGAGGGGGTGAAAGCTGCAGGAAAAATTTAAAAAAACCATACCGTATTATGCGGACCGGGGGATGCTCACCCGGGTCATAAACCCATCCGACGCGCTGAACTGGATCTGGCCGTTCAGCGCCTTAATTCTTTCTTCCATGCCCAGAAGGCCGCTGCCTCTGGTGAAGGATGCAGCACCGTCCCCGTTATCAATGGACAGCAATGAGATCCGGGCGTCATTTATTTTCAGGGAAATAAATAATTTTGAGGCGTTGGCATGTTTCATACTATTGGTGAGCAGTTCAATACAGATTTTGGTGAGGGTGTCATACTTCCCATGATCTAGAACATAGATCATTCCCTGAAAATGAAGTGTTACCTCAAGGTTTATGTATTTTGTTTTCTCGATGATATTTTGGATGGCTTTTTTGAGTTGTTCCCCGGTGTGAACCGTATTCCCACGGGTAGTAAAAGGAATGGATTTGATACCAAAGAACCCCGTATCAATGGCTTTAGTGGCATCGGCAAGGGCCAGAAGTCCCAAAGCCCTGTTGTCTGCCATATAAATTTTGGAAACTTCCATGAGCTTTACAGCCGTCACCAGGGAGTGGCCGATGATATCATGAAGTTCCCTGGCAACATATCTCCGGGCGCTGGTCCTGGAAAGTTGTTTTAAATGGGCAATGGTTTCCTTCAAGTCCTGATTTTTTTGGGCAAGGGCAGTCTGTTTTTCCTTGATATCCGCCTGGATGTTTTTATAGGTGGAGATATCTTTAATGCTGACCAGGTATTGTTTTTTCCTGAGATATTTTATTTTTCTGCAGAAGATCCAGAAACTTTCGCCCTGGATTTTCTGCTCATACCCGGACTCCTCGGCAAGGGGTGCCTGTTGGGAAAGCTTTGCCAGGACTGCAGCCATTCTTTCCTCTTGCTTTGCCAGCAACCGAAAGGCGGCATTGGCATACCCCAGGGTGAAATTTTCATCAAATACCCCCATGGCCAGAGTCAATTCATGGGTTATCTCATGGCGCATGAGGGGGGTGAGTTTAAAAAATTCATGGTTAAAGGTGACATACATGAAAAGCAGGGTGGACCAGGTAAACACAATGGGGGTGATATCAAACAGCACAGGAATATTGGCAATGACGGTGATATGCTGAACCACCCGGGTAATATACAATAAATTAAAAACCAGAGGGGTGATGATGGCAATGCTGACAATATAGGTTAACAGTTTGTTCTTTTGTGAAAATTCTTGCTTGAACCGAATACTGCAAAAATAAAAACCAGTGCCAATAAATCCGTATTCAAGGGCCATGTGAACATAGAAAAGCGGACCGAAACTATCCCCGACAAAATCATAGCGGCTGTAGAACAAAAAATGAAACGGGTTGGTCAAAATCCACAAAAACTGCATCAGGGGCAGGATATAAATCCAACGCCGGATCCTGCTGGAAAGGGGGCGTCCCCGGGAATAAGAATAGCCAAACTCTATAAAGGCCACCTCCAGGATACAGGTGCAGGCATAATATCCAAGGATGAAGATCCACCGGGTGGTGACATCCGGGGAAACCGTCTTAAAAATTTTAAACACCATCCAGAGAATCATGGCCCCCTGCATCACAGCAAAGGAGTTGGCCGTATGGTCGTCCCTGCGGGTCTTTAGAAGAAACACCGTCAAACAGATCACCGAGATGACAATGGCCAGCATATGGATGATGGAAATGGCGGCAATCTCTAATTGAAGTTTGGGGTTCAAGGTTTTTCCCCTACTCGATCCCGTTTTCAACGGCATAGACCGCCAGTTCCAGGCGATTGGAAATTTTCAGTCGTTCATAGATCCGGCTCACCTTGTTCTTGATGGTGCCCTCGGTGTAATGCAGGGTGTCCCCGATCTGTTTATTGCTTTCGCCCAGGACAATCAGCCGCACGATATTGATTTCTTCCAGGGCGAGAAGATCCGTGTAATTCTCCTTGATCCGGCTTCGTTTCTTAAATTTTTCCATGATGATTTTTTTGGCACTCGGGTGGATCACCGTAAGCCCCATGGCCACACATTTGATGGTGGCAATTAGTTTTTTATACCCGATATCCTTGGTGATGTATCCGTCGGCATCCCCGAGAAAGGCCTGGGTGATATACTCCGGATTTTCGAAGGTGGTGAGCATGAGCACCTTAATCCCTGGATGGGCCTTTTTGATGATCTTGAGGGCGGCAAGCCCATCAATTTCGGGCATTTCAACGTCCATGAGGACCAGATCCGGCGCCAGTCGTTTGCAGGATTTGATCAGGGCGTCCCCGGACCCCACAGAACCCACCACTGAGATATCCGGGTCGCTGTTGATGATCTGTTCCAACGAATTTCTGAGTAATTCCTGGTCATCGGCGATCATCACCTTAATTTTCTGGTCCATAATAACTCCTGTATTTGGCAACAATATTTCGAATATGTGTAAGATTTGATTTTGCACGAAAAAGGATGGCATCCACCTCCTGGTTGAACCTGTCCTGACCCCCGTCCAGGTCCCGGGAAAGTGCCGTCACCCGTTTTCTAAACTCATCCATAAAGACTTGCTGGGTACCTGTAATATCACCCAAAAGAAGTGAAATTTCCTTTTCCTTTTCCATGTCAAAGACAATGTTTGAATACTGGTGCAGTTTTTTATTTACTGCTTCGAATTCTTTTTTCTGGGCAGCCCTGCGGTCCAGCATCCGGATATGCTCTGATATATCTGAAAAGATAATCATCTGCCCGACCTGTTTTGTCCCCTGCCATATGGGTTTTGAATGACAGTCCATGTACCGGTCCTTTTTTGGGGTGAACACCTGGATATTATATTGACGGGTCCGGGTCATATCACGGGCAAGAAGGGCTTCCGGCCTGCCGCCGGGTATGGTATTGCCCGCTGTCTCTATGAATTCGGCATTCCGGGCATTCTGATTCTGGTAAACAATATAATTTTCAGGATCGCAGACCAGGACGGCATCCTTGATAAGATCATTGATATTGGAAAACATCTGATCCCCGATCCTGTAGGCCTTTAAATCGGCTGAAAAGACATTCAATCCCACAAGAAAGGTCGGATAAAAAACCAGCAGGCTTATATCCCCGTAAAGGGGAAAAAAAAGAGCTGTCAGCACATGCACTGCCAGGGGAAGGGTGTACAGAACCAAGGGCCAAGGGCCTAGCTTCCCTGAAATGGCAGCCCCGGCAGAAAAAATTCCAAAAATGCCTGCCAGGGTAAGATAGGCTTTGCCAAAAACAATCCCTTCAAAGGAATAGGCCTGGATCAGCCAGTCCTGGGCCAGAAGGGAAATGGGAAGGAAAATGCCTGACAAGATACAAATTCCCTGGTAAATCAAGGGGTTCAACCGGGACAGCCGATTCAGCTGCCCCAGAAGCAACAATTGGGTGAGGGTAAGACAGATAAGTTCCCCTAGATTCATGACAAATCCAATATCCTGGGAAACGATCACCTCCTCTGTGAAGCGCATTATCCCGGCGATTCCCAGAACAACATGGGCCCCAAGGATCTTCCTTCCTTCCGGCTTAAACCCTTGATAGGCGCAGACCACACCGCTGACACAGACCAGGATCACCATCAGGGTCAAGAACAGAACACTGCCAAATTGATACAGGGTATAATAACGCCCGTCGCCCACAGAAACTCCTTTGGATTAAGCTATCACCCTAACCAGCAGATGAGTTCTAGTGCACAAGCCTCCCCTTTGTCAACCAAAATTAATTCTTTTCCGGTCTGCTCGCCTGACAAGGTTAAGCTGCCGGAATCTGGTCGTCCACCCCCTACTACCAAAAGAAATAAACACCTTTTTAAAAAATTTCAGCGGTTGATTATAGAGAGCTCACCTGTAAATAGTTATCTTTTAAAATATATATACAAATACCATCTGTTTTCTTTTGATAGGTATACGTTAAGAGATCAGTGATCAGAAAAAAACCGCCATATATATTTTTAACCGCAGTGCGTGAATGCTTTGAATCGCTGGGATGAAATTGTGTGCCTTAATAAATTATGATGATCAATAAGGCTGTCACCGATAATAAGTAGTTTAATATTTTTCATATTCACTCCTATTTTCGATTGGGAAATGTCTCATTACTAAACCTCAGACTATGTATTTTGTCAAGGCAATCCTGGTCTTGAGCAGAGCCAACGCATGTAAATATTCTAAATTTCCTATGGCCCTCAAAATCATAACCAAAGGAGTTAGCTCTATTTGAAATGGGGCCAGCCCCAAACCCCGGGATTTAAAGCATTAAGAACAAAAGCATTGCAATATTTATAGATCATTTTAAGCGCACAAAAAAATTAATGTGTTGGGGGAGATCAACAATAATCATTCCGGAAAAGATCAGGGCGCATCCCATAATGGCGGTAGGCCCCAAAACATCTCCGGCCCAAAGGTAACCTGAAAAGGCAGCAAATACAGGTTCCAAAGAATAAATCAATGCCACTTTGGCGGGAGCGACCTTCTTTTGAGATTGGGTCTGTATCGTTAAGGCCAGGCCGGTTGCCAGGAAAACAACAATAAGTATGGCCAATATTAGTTCATGGGAAAGCATTATATTTATATTCAGAAGAATACTTAGATCCTCGAACAACATAGCGCAGATACAACTGAATAGTCCGACAAAAAACAATTGAATCAACACCAGTAAAAAGGTGGAAGACTGCTTTGCAAATTTTCCGGTATAGATAACATGAAAGGAAAAAGCTACGGCACCACAAAAAGTTAAAAAATCACCCTTATTCAAGGACAATGATCCTTTTATTGTCAAAAAATATAGCCCCAGAGAAGCTGCCAGTATGCCGAATAGCGTATAGCGGTTCATTTTTTGTTTTATCAGGAAGACAGAAAAGAAGGGTATTAGCACCACATTCAACCCTGTTATGAACCCTGCATTGGAAGCACTGGTATGAACAAGCCCCAATGATAAAAAACCAAAACCTAAAAAAAGCCACAGCCCAAGAATGAATCCCTGACCCGCAGCTATTCTATCAATTTTTAAAAGGGTTTTCGGTTGATATATCAAAATCCAGACAAATAGCAGTAAAGCAGCCAGAAAAAAACGAAGGAAATTAAACGTAAACGGATCCATGAAACCAATGACATTTTTGACAACCACAAATGTTATGCCCCAAACAAATGCGACAAAAACAAGTCCTAGCTCGGGTAAATAAAATTTTGACATATTTTTTCCTTTGTTGTGATGATTTCAACCATTAAGTTCCATTCCTTGACTGACTTTTTTTAATCGTTAGAGATAAATAAGAGCAAAGCCCATACCATATTATTTTTTTGATTGTTATTTCAGGATCTTAGATGGTATTGATTGAGATATTGGAAAATTTTAATGGAATATTGACATATTTAAAGTTCAACCATTGAGATTTTTTTCAAAGAAACATCTTTAAGTGTAGCTGAACTTGAAAAAGATCTGGGTACGATCCCCAGACAAGGCATTTCAGGGGACAGAAAGATGAAGAAACTCTGACAATCAAAGTGGAAGATAACTGTCATGGAATGGATAAACAGGGTATTAAGGATTATTTCACTTTATTCAAATCCATGAAATATAGCAATCCTGAAAAGACCATTGGTTTTAGGCCTGATATTTTCGTTTATGCGTTTCAACGTAAATGGAGAATTGGGTCTTGTACTCACGACCTTGACAAGGTTCAACTATTGGATAGTTTGCTATTGGAAAGGACGAAAATGCCCCCTTTTAATTTTCAATTGATGCGACATCTAACTATGTCTTTAGGCATAGCATTGTATAAGAATGGTGATTCTATTGAGTGCCTAAAATGAAGGGGAGCGAGCATTTATAAACTCAACTTTCGGAGTTGATTTTCTCCAAGCTCATAAGAGATAACCGTTTGAAATAACAAAAAATATTAACAAGATTCACTCTCTATGATATGTATTTTTTATCCCTAGAAATAAACAATCAAAGATGGGAATCTCATCAAAATGCATATTACCTCGGTAGAACCTCAAAATCAAACCATAAACCTTGACCAAAGGTCTTTTGGAGATTTATTCAGAGCCTGCCATGAAGAATTGGCCAACATAACTTTCCTTGATACCCTGACGAGGATAATGAAACTGGCCATGGCTAAGCTACACAAAGCCCATAAATTGTCAGAGCGGATCATAAATTCCATGCTCGATCTAATAATGGACGAAGCACTTATATATTTCGGCTTTCATAACCGGGGAAAGCCCTAATTGGAAGGGGTTTACAGATAAAGTTACTCCTCCGAAAGTTGAGCTATTTAATATATCTGGCTGCCAAGGATAAAAGGTCTTTCAGGCTGTAAGGCTTGGCGATATACTCCCGAATGCCCAGATTCCTGGCCTTTTGTTGGTCAAAGGTATCGCTGTGACCGGTACACAGGATCAAGGGCAGGTCCGATCGTATTCTAATCACCTCTTTGATAAGCTGCTCCCCGGTCATTCCGGGCATGCCCATGTCCGTAATGAGCAGGTTAAAAAAATCAGGGTCCTTGATAACCTGTTCCAGTGCTTCTTTTCCGGAACCGGCAGTAACCACCGTATAACCAAAGGTTTTAAATATTTTTTTTACGATAAGGGAGATCTCCTTTTCATCATCTACAAATAAAATATTGCCCTGAAGGGTTCGATCCTTTATCTCATCTATTTCATCCTCCGCCAATGACGGATTCTCATGGACCGGCAAAAAAACAGAAAATTCACTTCCCTTGCCCACGTCACTCTGGCAGGCAATATCGCCTTTATATTTTTTGATAATTTCAAGAGAGGTGGCAAGCCCTAAACCGGTTCCGTCTCCCATATTTTTGGTTGAAAAATAAGGTTGAAAAATTTTATCCCGAATCCCCGGTTCTATGCCCTCCCCATTATCTATCACCCTTAGTTTTACATATCCCCCCCCGGGCAGGGCCATCCTATTTTCAGGATCTTCATCAAGCAGGTCAACCCGGGTAAGCCAGACCGTAAGGATGCCGGTATCTTTTTTTTCCATGGCATATTTTGCATTGGTGCACAGATTCATGAACACCTGATATATCCGGGTAACATCCACTTTGACCTTACCGGCATTTTTATCAATGTTTTCAACAATCCGGATATTAGACGGCAGGGTGGATCTGAGCAACTTCAAGGCCTCTTTGATCACCGATGTCAGGTCCAGGGGAAAAACATCTCCTGCCTGGCTTCGGCTCAGGGTCAAAATCTGCTGAACCAGTTCCCTTGCCCGATGACCCGAGACCTGGATCTGCTGAAACGATTCACAGCTTGGATCCTCTTGGACAAGATCCATCAGGGCAAGCTCTGCATTGCCAATGATGGTGGTCAATATATTATTAAAATCATGGGCAATACCACCGGCGAGTACGCCGATTGCCTCCATTCTCTGGGCCTGTTGTAAATTCATTTCCATATGTTTAAGCCCGGTCACATCCCGGATAAAGGAAAGGTTGGCAGGCCTACCCTGAAACAGAATCGACACCGACCGGACCCGGAGCCAATGGGCGGTTTTATCCGCCCTTAAAATCCTCGTGGTAAAGTGGGTTTCTCCAAGGGACAACAAACTTTTTTCATAGTGTTCAAGCACCAGATCCAGGTCATCGGGAAAGATATAATCCAATAAATTCTCAGACCTGGTCTCCCCTTTTTCAAGTCCCATTATTTCATAGGCCTTTAAATTGGCATACTTGAAGGTGAAATCCTGGATAATAAGGATACCAACCCCGGTCTTATCAGCCATTATCCGGTATTTTTCCCGGCTTTTTTTTATTGCTGCCAGGCGGTCTGCCAGAAAACGATTCGATTTTTTTTCTCTTATCCAACCGAATGCGGCAAGCCCAAGACAAACTATCAATATCAGGATGCCAAACAAAAGATAGTTTTCATTAACCGTCACCATGCCCTGGGCCTCTCCGGCAAGAGACAGGGGAACCGGTCCTGCAAAAACACTCGTGAAGAAAAAAAAGAAGGATCTCTTTAAACTGGAAAATATCGGCATGGGATCACCTGTTTTGGATTTTTAATGAATTCAGTGACAAATGCTTCTTTTGTATGGAATGATATTAGCATATTTGTATTTAAATGACAGGATTTTAAAAAACTATTGCAAACAACAGCGGTTCAATTGTACACAGAATATCCCCCGAACATGGGGGTGAGATGAGGCAATCATAAAATGAAAAATATCATGGATACAGATGGACAAAACAAGTCTGGCAAACTACCCTGCCCATACATATAAAGACAATCAGGTTTCCATCCAGTTAAACTGCCGGGGAGCCAGTGAGTATACCAAAATAAGTTTCCCCGTAAAATACGGGCTCTTCTCCCGGATAGAAACCCGTGAAGTAATCTTTGAGTTTAACCTGAACCACGAGATAAAACATGCCAAATCCAAGGCAGCAGAATGGATACACCCGTCTGAGTGGCTGAAGCGAACCATGGGAAATGACTGGGTTTACTATTCCACAGGTGGCTATGCCGGGGTGGTTGAATCCATTGGAGAATATTACCTGCCCAATCTCATGTACCAGACAAATTCGCTGCTGGGCGGCAAACCCTTTGAGACAGCTGAAGTGGCAAAAATTTCAAAAAACTGGCACAAAATTTTCTCAAAAATTAACACCAGCAAAACTATGCCCCCAGCCATTACCCAATGGATAGAAAAGATAAAACAGTTCAAGCCAGGGGATCTTACACAAAAGGCAGAACAGCTGTTTGGCATATCCGGGGCCAGGACAACGGTTCTGCCGCCGGATGCCCGCCACTCAGACTATGATATCATTCCTTTGACCATCCAGGACGGCTGTCTGTACAAATGCCGATTTTGCAAAATAAAAAACAAGAAACCCTTTATAGAAAGATCCAGACAGGATATTAAAAATCAGATTTTGGCCCTCAAATCCTTATATGCCAGGGATCTTACCAATTACAATGCCATCTTTCTCGGGGAACACGATGGACTCAATGCCGCCATGGATCTGATCCTCTATGCAGCCATAACTGCCCATGAAGAATTCGGGTTTGACACAGCCTATATGAAAAAGCCCATGCTCTATTTTTTCGGCAGTGTTGATGCCCTGCTCAATGCCGATGAGCGCCTGTTTGAACGCCTTAACGAACTGCCCTTTCACACCTGCATTAACATCGGCCTTGAATCGGCGGATGATAAAACCCTGTCGATTCTGGGCAAGCCTGTCTCCGCCCAAAATGTGAAAAAGGCCTTTGAACGAATGCAGGCCATCAACCAAAATTTTGAACAAATTGAAATGAGTTGCAATTTTGTCATGGACAGGGATCTGCCCGCCTCCCACAACCGGACAATGCTGGAACTGCTAAGAGGGAGGGACCGAACCAGCGCCAAGGGAAGCGTTTATCTGTCACCTCTGCAGTTTGGCAATCCTTCCAGGGAAGTTTTGTTTGATTTTTACCATCTCAAAAGTCAGAGCCGGCTGCCCATGTTTCTGTATATCATCCAGAGATTGTGACCCCCCTTGATTTTACCGGGTGGTTAATGATAAATATGCCCCATGGAACCTAGCCCATTCATATCCCTCCACGGAGGACATTCAGGAGAATTTTGCTGCCATGCCAAGGACCGGCTGGAAGAAATTATTCAGGCCTATATTAAACGGGGCTTCAAAAGAGTGGGCATCACAGAGCATATACCGCCGGTGAACGACCGCTTTCTTTATCCCGATGAATCAAAACAGGGGCTGACAGCCCAGGATCTGTATCAAAAATTTACCCTCTATATGAAAGAAGTAAACCGGTTAAAACAGGTTTATAAATCTTATATCTGCATCCATGTGGGCATGGAAACCGAAACCTATACCGGGTATATTCCCCATGTGGAACAATTGATCCATGACTTTACCCCGGACTATATTGTGGGTTCTGTCCACCATGTGGATGATATCGGGTTTGACTATTCCAAAGAAGAATATGAGAAGGCCCTCTGCCACTGCGGTTCCCATGAAGCGATGTATCTGCGCTATTTTGACCTTCAACATGAGATGATTACAACCCTTCGCCCCTTTGTGGTGGGTCATTTTGATCTGATCAGAATTTACGATGACGGTTATGAAAAAAGACTTTTCTCCCCCAAAATACACAAAAGAATACTTCGGAATCTGCATCTCATCAAAAAAATGGGCCTGGTAATGGATTATAATCTCAGACCCCTTGCCAGGGGAGAAAAGCAGCCCTACCTCAGCCAGTCCCTTCTAAAAACGATAAAAGCGCTTGGCATCCCCGTGGTGCCCGGGGATGACTCCCACGGCAAAGACCAGGCCGGCGGGCATGTGGCCAGGGCCATCCGGACCCTGGAAAAGATGGGGTTTGATACCCATTGGCCCGAGCCAAAACTTTACCGCTGAATGAACAAAACGATGTAAGGATATAAAATGAAAGCAGTAGTCCAACGGGTTAAAAATGCCCATGTAACAGTTGAGAATACCATTATCTCCAATATTGGAAACGGTCTGATGGTCCTTTTGGGGATACAAGAAGGCGATACGGAAAAAGAAGCAGATTTTTTGGTGGAGAAAATTATTCATTTGAGAATCTTTGAAGACGACCAGGAAAAGATGAACCTTTCCTTAAAAGATATCAAAGCGGAACTACTGGTGGTTTCCCAGTTTACACTGCTGGCGGACTGCAAAAAAGGACGACGCCCCTCCTTTACAAAGGCAGCTGCCCCGGACAGGGCCAACAAATTGTATGAATATTTCATTGGCCGTGCCATTGAGTCGGGGGTGGTCACCAAATCCGGCCAATTCCAGGCCCTTATGGATGTGTCCATTGTCAACCAGGGCCCGGTCACCCTGGTACTGGACACCCGGGACACCTGATGGGGGTAGGCCATTCCCTGGGTCCAGGTGTTTCGGTTTGAAATGCCACTGGGCCATGCCGGATATCCGCCCTTTGGCCTGGTATCTGGCCTGGTATTTGGCCTGGTATTTGGCCTGATCATTGATCTTATTATAGAATAAAAACGGAACTAAAATGAAACCTGACAACCTAGCTATTATCCTGGTGAAACCCCAGGGCCCCCTAAATATCGGTTCGATCTGCCGGAGTATGATGAATTTTGGTTTTTCCAAACTTCGCCTGGTAAGCCCCTGCCAGGAGTACTTATCCCTTGACGCCAAAAAAATGGCCCTGGGAGCCTATAAGATTCTTGAACAGGCACAACTCTTTGATGACCTGCCAGCAGCCCTCCACGACATCCAGGTCGCCTTCGGCACCACCCGCAGGTTTGGCAAATACCGAAAAAATTTTCACACGCCGACCACTGCTGCCACAAAGATCAATGAATTGGATGACAAGACAAGTGCAGCCCTTGTCATGGGAACCGAAGACTCCGGGCTTGAGACAAAGGATCTGGAATTATGCCAGCATTTTATAACCATTCCCACCCATGCGGATTATCCCTCCATGAACCTGAGCCATTCCCTTTCTATCCTGATTTATGAAATTGCCATGAAATCCGATACCGGGAAAAAATTCCATGACCCCATTCCCCAGCAACTGGCAACGGGGAAAGAGGTAGAACAAATGTTCGGCCATATGCGTAAAACCCTCCAGGATATTGACTTTCTGGACAATAAAAACCCGGACCACATATTGAGAACATTCAGACGGCTCTTTGGCAGCGCCTCTCTTACCCCCCGGGACATCCAAATTGTCCGGGGGCTCATGAGCCGGATTGACTGGACTGAAAGCCAGAGGCGAAAAGGAATAAAACCAAACAAATAAAACCAAATGCATAAAACCGGGTTATTCTGCCCTAATGCATAAAACCACATGCATAAAATCTGGCACATACAACCCGGTTATTAAATTCCGAACCAATTGTCCTGTCCCTATGGATGGGGCATCACAGCATTAAAGGTTTTCCCCAGATAATTGCAAATACCAAGGGCATCCTCAATAAAATACCGACCCGTTGAAAAACTTTTTTTAGCAGTTTCAGGCAGGTCAACCCCATCTGCCAGGACCAGGACCGGGCTGCCCTGGTTTTCTGCACCCACCGCCTCAATTATCAGGGGTCTGGGCCTTTGGAAATCCACATGGACAATTTCAATATTATTTTTCACTTCGGGGGAATAGGCCAGAAAGCCCTCCACCACACCACAGTCAGGACAATAAAAAGGGCCCTGGCCATCTGCTTCCATCCAGGGATTGAGCATATAGAGTGTCGATTTTTCTACAGATTTCTCCATAGGTTTTTTCCTTTTTTAATATAGCAACCCCCGGCCCTGAAGACCGGGTGTTCCATGTTTAGATTAAATACAGCCCGAATGTACAAAATCCACCCCGCGCCTGTCAAGGAACCTGTGCTGTATTCAGCAATTCTCAGTAACCGATACTTATTGCACCAACCTCTGAGAAATTTAAGCTGAAGATTATTGGTGAACTTCCTAACCGGCCGGGGAAGATTGCAGCGTACTGATTGAACAAATTCCGACAGGTTCTTGTAGCGGCAGGTTATATTTTCGGCTAAAATCATGTTATAAACGCATCTAAAATCATATTGACATGGTCAAATATGTTTTGATTTTTTCACTATAGTTCATAAATTATGTTTTATTTCCCGACTTCAAAACTATCCGCAATACATTAATCATTGTATTTTCTTTTGATTTTACTCGACTTCGAATAGAGAGCGCCTATATATGAGGTATAAATCGGGCCAGGAAGATGTTGACGCATCCCCAGCGGCAATAAAATCAGGAATTCTGGCAGGTAATCTCAGAAATTTAAAATTTTCATTTTAAATCAAAATTTCCTCTAAATTATGTAATAAGATTATTCTGGCATAATTTTCTATAATCTACTATATCTTCAATAAAGTTTGCTGTTGTTCAGGAAAAATAGGCTTGTTTTCCACTTTTATCTTTTCATTATCTGAATAAGTGGAAAATCCACACACTCATATCTCTAAATATAATCGAAAATTTTTCATATAGTACAACTTATAGGCCAATGTCTGGCAGATTTAAAAAGGAGATTAATATGAAAATACGAAGTGGTAGAGATCACGCAAAACAGTGGATCAATGGAGCTTTAGGTGGTCAAGAAATGACTCTGTCGGCAGTTAATCGGTGTTTAGATGACATTGAAAAAATGAAACATTGGCAGGGTAGCACAGTAACGGGAATCATTACAAAGATTACTGTCAATAATGGTCAGACCGCAACGCCGTTATATCATGTATCAAATGGAAAAATGGGTACAAAAAAGACTTGTACGTTATTCTTTATTAAAGATGATGTTTTCGATGTAGCAAATATCATAGGTGTATATCAACATGCATCAAGTGACTCTTACTGTGTTGTATGGCCGACTGCCCCTGAACACAATTCATACAACTTACCGAAATTAATCAAACTTTAGAAAAAATTCTCAAAACAGATAAACCATTTCCCTTGATTTTGTTCGGTCTCCTGGGATATTGGTATTTATAATATTTTAAGGTTCTAAAATCGTTATTAGTGAAGTAGACACCCTAGGTCGGACTGTTTTGCGGTATGTGTCAAGCAAGTTGTCGCCTTTTCCGAAAAGGATTTCTCACGTTTCCCGCCCCCAATGTCGGATTTAAGGGCAGGACTATTATTAAATAATCTCAGAAAATTTTTTAGACTCGTCACCTGTTTTTTTACCAGGAACTTTTGTCAGTTTCTCCCCGTTATCTATTACGCATTATCTTTCCATACAAATTATTAAGATTTAATCAATTTTATAATTGACGATACAGGACAAAAAAACTATTAAACTAAAATGGAAAATGCATCTGCTCTCAGGAATGACAACACCCCTTATGTTAAACTCCAACAGCATCTAAACAATCAGCCTGTGGGCTTTCCGCCCAGCCGGAACGGTGCTGATATTCGGCTGCTCAAACATATATTCACCCCTAAAGAGGCCGAGGTTGCAACCTGCCTCAACCATTTGGGGCAACCGTTGGATACCATTTTCAAACGTGCAGCCCATATAGTAGCATCAAAACGGGAATTGGAAAAACATTTGACGTCCATCCTCAAAAAAGGTGGTTTGGAATTTCGATTGGAAAAGGGACAACGCCTGTATGCAAACACACCGCTGGTGGTAGGGATGTATGAACTACAGTTGGAGCGTCTCTCCCCAGAATTTATTCAGGATTTCAAAGCGTATACCTCAGAAAAAAGATATGGGATTTCATTTCTGGCCACCAAATTGCCACAGATGAGGACCATTCCAATCGGCAAGAGCATAACACCAAAAATGCCTGTGGCTGATTTCGATCAAATCAACAAGCTCCTTGAAACGGCTTCTGACCCTTTCGTCATCTTGCCCTGTATCTGTCGAAGAAAAAAATCCCTTCAGGGAGAGCCCTGCCAACAGACCGATAGGACTGAGACCTGTATGGCCATGGGTGGAGTTGCCCAAACTTTGCTGAAAATGGAAATCGGTCGTAAAATTACCCGGAACGAGGCTATGGATATTATCCGTGAAAATCAAAAAGAAGGATTGGTACTCCAGCCGGGCAATACCCAGGATATTGAGTTCCTATGTTCCTGCTGTGGTTGCTGCTGTTCCATGCTTAGCCTACAAAAAGAGTTGCCCCGGCCCCTGGATTTTTGGGCATCGAATTTCCAAACATCCATAGATCCAGACTGCTGTATCGGATGTGGCAAATGTATTATTCACTGCCAGACCCAGGCACTTACCCTTGCTAAACTGTCAAAAAATCAGTCAAAAGAAGACCGGCCAAAACCCAATCTTAACCGCCACCGCTGTATTGGTTGCGGTAACTGTGTTCCTGCCTGTCCGACTGGTGCCCTGTCTTTAATACCTTGTGTCTCTCAAGTCCGGCCACCAAAAGATAGAGAAGGGCTAAATACCATTTTGCTAAAAGAGAAAAAAAACAAACTCGCCCCAATAAAAGTCATTGGAAAACTGGCCAAGGGAATTGCATTGACAGGGGATCTGAATCTACTGAAAAAAAAGGGCTAATGAATTAATCATTGAAAGACTGATTCAGGTGACTCAATCATAATTATCCGAAGGTGAAGTATTCAGTCGCCGAAATTGTCATGGATACCAAAAGAATATATCCCCGGAAATCTGGATTGGAATTGATGCCAATCATGCAAGAATCTATGAGTTTTCTATTATTTACATATACAATTCTCTTTGATACAAAAACATTGAGAAAATTTAATATAAACAGCAAACGGATATCATTTAAAATGATATAATATGCGGATCCGGTAATGAACTTGTTGGGAATTCCGGTGACATACTTATTTCCAACAAGCAACAGACACCGGATTTCATGGGTGATGTTCAAAGGTTAGGCTAAATAAAAATGGAAAGGGAAATATTATATGTATTTAGAACTGATCTTTCGGGGTTTACTTATTCTGAGCACGCTTTTATGTTCTTTGGTATCAGGTTTGGTATTTGCTTTTGCAATTGTGGTGATGCCGGGAATTAAAAACTTAAAAGATCGAGAGTTCATCCGGGCTTTTCAAGTGATGGATGGTGTTATCCAGAATAATCAACCATTATTTATCTTTGTCTGGATCGGTTCTGCTTTGACATTAATAGCCTCAGCTATTTTAGGAATCTGGCAATTAGATGGGATTCAAAGAATATTTCTAATAATTACAGCTTTTATTTATATTATTGGTGTTCATATACCAACCATCACAATAAACATTCCACTAAACAATAAACTCCAAACACTCGATACGAATTCTTCAAATGAAACAACTCAACAAACAGTCCGAGGTGATTTTGAGCTACGTTGGAACTTTTGGAATTCTTTCAGGACAGTTGTATCAAGCTTGGTATCTGTTCTCTTAATGATTTTGCTTTACAACCTTTAATCAGAACAATTGACGTAAACAAACGCCAACGTTAAACGCTATGAATCCTATCGAATAAAGGCGCATCGATCTTTCAATAAGCCGCCATATCAGCAGTGAAATCAATAAAACTATTCCGAGGACTTCAATCCGAGAATTATTTTTCAGAAAAACACTGTTGATGATGACCGGATTCTTCAAAAATCCAAAGTTCTGTTCAATACCGCTCTGGCTCTTGTATAACCCTAGAAGACCTTCAACGTCCCACTCCGCCTTTTCCGAAGGCGAAACCAGATTGGAAAAAAAATAAGACACCCAGCCTCCTCCCGGAGGGTTGCGACCTTTGCTTAATCCTCCCATTTTGCTTCAGCCAAACCATTCGTACCAGGCTCCCAAAAGCTAAACCGAAACTCAACATTAATTATCCAAAGTTGAAGCATTCAGAAGCCCGAAATATCAAGGATACCGATACAAGTTTTGATTGATCTTTGAAATCCCTGGACTGAATCCATTATGAATCTACCCGGTCACTTCATGCATCACTAATGAAGACTGACGATCCACCGGATTGCCTCAAGATTCCAGTTCCCGGGTTTACCCAAAAAATAAGGTTACTTATGTACTTAAGATTATTCTGGTAAAATTGTTCAGGCTCAACTATATCTCCAAGTAAGTTGAATATCATAACAAGACGTTGCTTCAACTTATGTATAAAGATGAACGGAACCCACCTCGATTTTCAACATTCTCTGAAACTATTTTGAAACAAAGCTCTCAAAAATAGGAAACAAAGTTCGCAATACTATAACATATTTTTTATATATATGAATAACATTTGATTCTTTGTTTTAGTATCATATTTTTCTTAAAACCCTTACCCAGAAGCGATATGCAAATCCTATAAGGGAACTATGGAATTCGGAACAATTCTTGCATCATCACTCAGAGGTTTTAACCACTAACTTATTTCTACAAGGAGTACGATAATGAATCTGAAAGCTCTTTTTGCACGGAACATTTTGAGTTGTTTGTTGTTATTGTTATTATTGAGTGGGGTTGCGAATGCTACACTATTGGAAGTGGATTATGCAGCCGGTAGTGGTGATGGGTTGTTAACTCATGATACTGAAACTGGGTTGATGTGGTTGGATATTGGAGAAACACAAGGACAAGGTTACGATAATGTTCTTGTAAATTCCCCATACATAACAGCTGGATTTCGAGTTGCCACATTAGAAGAGGTAAAGGAATTATGGGCAAATACGGGAGGGTCACAATTAAACTACATGAATACAGGTGATTTTGATACAAGCAAAATATTGCTTGATCTGCTGGGATCAACCGCAACAAATAGTTATGCGTCATATGAATACACCGAATTGTTCGGACTTACTTCCACAAATGTAAGTAGCCTCCCTGGCAGTAACCCTAATTTAATTTTTGGTGTAAGATTTGGTAAACAGGATTATATAGATTCAACTCTCGATAAAGGATCTTTGTCTATACAACATGAGCTCAAAGACTCCTTACATCCGAATAAGTCGGTTTTTCTCGTAACCTCACCAGCCCCCACACCAACACCCGAACCCGCTACAATGATCCTCTTAGGCATCGGCCTTTTAGGACTTGCTGGAGTTAATAGAAGAAAAAAATAAAAAAAAGTTATTAGAGGATTTAAGTTAAGGCAGGGTCATTAATTTGATCTTGCCTTTTTTATTTTACATTCTACTTTCGGATTATAGAAAATATGCACCTATAGATTTCAAGCACTCATCTTTTTGAAATATCAAGTTCCTGCTTAGTGAATTTGACCATTCCACTTTTTAATATATTTTGTTGATCGAGTGGGCTCAACAATAATTATCCTTGTTAAAAGTATTCAGAGCTTGGAATATATCCAGAATACCTACCCAATTGTGAATTTTAGATTGATGTAATTTTTTGGGCTTTTTCAGTAATTATTTTTAAAATTCAATGGTCAAGACTTGTATTCATAGTCTCAGGATTTCTAAATCGAATCCAGACCCCATATTTTGTGGCCAAGGGGGATTTTATTTAGCCTACAAAAAGTCAACAAATTGTTAGGTTTAAAAAATTTGCACGGATTATATGAAGGAAATTTTTTGGCGGGTGCCTGTGATGGACAATGGTTAAAGTGGCAACCATTGGAGACAAAACCTCCTGGGTTAAAAAACCCTGGGTGTTATTTTCTTTACGAGAAACAAATTTAAATTTTTTGCAGAAGGCCTTTTCAGGTATAGAGCGGTTTAACTCACCGAGAATTGCTTTGCTGTATCTGAAGATCCCATACTCATCCCATTGTTTTTATTGTCTCAAACTGGCAACCAGACGACCGGGCTTTTCAAAATAGGCAAACAAATCCAGGATATGGTGGATGACCAGGTTTGATGCCATCAGGGTTTTTGTTGAAACTCCCTCCTGTTGGAAAACGGCTACTCCCAATATTGCCTCTTTGAGCAGCAATTGGTCATTGGCCCCGTTTCCCACGCCAATGGTTTTTTGGGGTCCCAATGTTTGAAGACATGTTAATTTGCTCAATGCCTGATTCTTCTCGGGTATAATGTGCAGGCGGCACTTGACATCTTCAAGCTCCTTTTTAACCGATCCAAAGGTATCCGCCGTGATCACATGGAAGGCCAACCGATCTGAAAATTGATCAATTAGTTCCCTTACCCCGGCAATCAAGCGGCCGTCAATGGCAATGGTGCCGTTAAAATCCAGTAAAACATTTTCAATTGTTAGATCATGGAATCCTGGAATATGAATCTGAATCATTTTAAGTCTCCCTTTGGGTGTATCCGTTGTTGCGGTCCTTACCATTTTTGTATTAGCTGTCCCCGGGACAAAAGCATGCCCGTATCTGCTATCCGTTTCACCTGGTCCAGGTAATGGGAAACAAGGAGAATGGTGCAGTCTTTTTTCACTTCAACAAGCAATCTTTCAATCATCCTGGAGGAGGTGTCATCCAAGGAGGAGGTGGGCTCGTCCAGCAACAATACCCCGGGGTTTAAAATCAAGGCCCTTGCAATGCAAAGCCGCTGCTGCTGACCGCCGGACAAACCTCTGGCATCTTCATTCAAGCGGTCCTTTACCTCCTCCCATAAAAAGGCTCTTTTTAAAACTGTTTCAACCCGGAAGGGGGCATCCTTCTGTTTATCTTCCCCCTTGAGCTTGAGGGGAAAGAGGATATTTTTAGAAATACTCATGGGCAGAGGATTGGGCACCTGAAAAACCATTCCCACCCGACGCCTCAGCTCCGACACAGGGTATCTTGGATCATGGATATTCTGAAATTTTCCGTCAAAATTTATCTCAATTTGTCCCGTGGCCCTTGCGCCTTCTATGCCTTCCCACAACCGGTTTAAACTCATCAGCAGGGTGGATTTTCCCTGGCCCGAGGGTCCGGTAACAGCGGTGATCCTGTTTTCCCCAATCTCCATGGAAATATGATCCAAAATTGTGCGGCCATTATAATAGAAGGATAGATCTTTGATTTTTATTTTTGATTTTATCTGCATATCAATCTCTGTACAATAATTTTTGTGACAGCTTTTTTTTAAAAAAATGGGCAAGGACAAACAAATTCATACAGATAAAGATCAGAACAAGGCAAGCCCCATACCCCTTCATTAATTCCGATTGATCTGCATACTGGGAGGAAATATAATAGATATAAAAGGGCAATGCTTCAAAAGGTGAGAACACTGACTTGGGGATGCCTGCGGTGGCAACAGCCCCGGTCAGCATGATAACCGCCGTATCTTCGGCGCATCTGCCAACGGACAGGATGATGCCGCTGACAATGGCGGATAAACAAGCGGGCAACAGCACATATAAAATATTTTGAAGCTTTGTGGCGCCCAGGCCCGGGGCTGTCATCCTCACACTTGGAGGCAGGCTCTCCAGGGCCATCTGGGTGGTTCTGATCATATAGGGAAGTACCAGAAATGCCAGGGAAAGGGCCGATATCAGCAAACAGGGATACAGTTTTGCAAAAAAATAATGGTGCAGAAAAAGGGTGATGCTGAATCCAAAAAGCCCCACAACAATGGAGGGGATACCGGCCAGAATATCAAAGACAATTGAAAAAAAGTATTTCACCCCGGGGGAGGCATATTCGGCCAGAAAAATGCCCGTGAAAAGGCCCAGGGGAACGGCAAATACAATGGCCAGAAAAATCAGACACAGGGTTCCGATCATGGCCGGGAAAAGGCCGTCAAACACCTGGCGTTTGAAAAACAGGGCGTCCCAAACAGGGGTATCTCCAAAAATAAGCCGGGGCGTCAGGGAGCTGTATCCCTTGATACATAAAAACCCGATAATAATGAAAACCGCGATGATCAAAAAAAGGCTGCACCCCCATGCAAATCCTCTAAAAGCCTTGTCCCAGCTAAACACCCTATAATTCAATATTCTGGCCCGTTGCGCTTTCATCTATTCCCTACCCCTTTGGCCCCTAAAAACCGGACCAGCCCGACCCCCATGCCCGTCATGGCATAAAGGCTGATGCCGCAGACAAAAATGGTTTTAAACTCGATGCTGTCAAAATCTGCGGCAATGATCAGACCAATATGGGCGGTGAGGGTTCGGGCCGAATCTGTGATGGATCCGGGAAACCCCACGGCATTTCCACTGATCATCAGGGCAATCAGGGTATCGCCCATGGCCCGGCCAAAGGAAAGGATGAGGCCGGTTACCATTGATTTCCAGGCACAGGGCAGCACAATATAGAAAAATTTTTGTACCGTGGTCGCCCCTGTGCTGTCGGCGGCATTCAGATAAGACTGGGGGACCATGGCAAAACTTTGGGTGAAAAAAAGAATCATGGTCGGGGAGATTAAGATACCCAGCATAATACCTGCAGAAAGAATGCACATGCCAGATCCCCTGGCAACAAGTTCCCGAACCAGGGGAACCAGCAGAAAAATGCCGACAAACCCATAAATTACGGTAGGAATAGCCGTCATGGCTTCAACCCCTCGCTTGAGCCATTTTCCCTTTCCCCCAGGATCTAATATCCCCACAAAAACGGATACTCCGCAGCTGATGGGGAAACTGAACCCAACCGCCAGAAAAGCGATGGATATGGTTCCTGCAACCATGGGCCCGAGGCCAAAAATGCCCTGGTCCGGAGACCAGGGCAAAATCAGCATCTTCCAGAACAGCCCCTGGGCAAAGATGGGATAGGCCAGGAGAACCATAAACCCCAGAATACCAAGGGTAATACCAACACTTAAAAGGGCTGCTCCCAGAAAAACAGATTTAGAAATCTTCTCTTTCACATCCATCAGTTCACAGGAATAAATCCTTTATCAGCCGCCATTGCCTGTCCGTCGGGTCCCATGAGATAATCTATGAATTTTTTGGCAAGTCCTTGGGCCTCGCCCTTTGTGTTGGAGAAAAGCCCCCTTGCCACCTTGTATTGACCGGATTTAACAGATGCCATGCTCGGAGTGACCCCATCCAGAACAAGGGGTACAACCCCCGCATCAATAAACCCTACCGACACATAGCCAATGCTGTAAGGATCATTGCTCACCCCTGTTTTCATGGCGCCGTTGGAAACCACCACATTGGCCCGGGCAGTGATTTCAGATTTTTTTAAGGCCTTTTTCCAAAACACGGAACGGGTTCCGCTTGCAGAATCCCGGGTATAGATGTTGATGGGTTTGTCCGGGCCGCCAACTTCCTTCCAGGAGCGTATCTTTCCTGAAAATATTTCCTGAAGCTGCTGACTGGAAAGTGATTTCACCGGATTTTTAGGATTGACAACAGCGGCCACTCCGTCAATGGCCCATTTGTACATTTTTAACCCGTACTTGGAAACTTCGCTTTCTGTGGCGGGTCTGCCGGAATTTCCAATGTTTACCAATCCTTCTCCCACCTGTTTGATACCGGCCCCGGACCCCCCGCCTGCAATAATAATCTGAATGTCGGGATTAAATCGCATAATCTTTTTGGCAGCCGCCTTCATCACAGGGATGTGGGCGGTACCGCCGGAAATTCTTAAAACCTGATTTTTTTCGCCCTTGAACATATCCAGCTCACCAGCCCAAAGAGTGGTCATACAAATGCCTGACAGGAACAAAAGAAGAAAACCCGTTAGGATCAATGTTAAACCTTTTCTTGTAAATTTCATTTCAAACTCCATTTTTTCTATTTTTCATTGGTTGTTTAATGAATCTTTTGTAAAATTACAATCCCTGTTTATTGGTTTGCCGATACTTTTTTGGCCAGTACTTTTTCCCATAAGACCAGAGCGGCCCCCAATGCTCCCATCATCTGGGGAGTCTCCGGAACAAGGACCTCTCGATTCAGTTTTTGAGATATCAGTTGTTTGATACAAAGATTGTTTGCCACCCCCCCGGAAAAAACAATGGGCCCTGAACCGCTGACCCGGTTGATCATTCCTGCGGCACGCTTTACCACGCTCAGGTGCAATCCCCTGGCAATCTCTTTTCGGTCCGCTCCCCTGGCAATCAGGGAGGTGACTTCGGATTCAGCAAAAACCGTACACATGCTGTTGATATTCAGATCATTCCGGGCGGCAAGGGCTGCCAGCCCAAATTCATCGATGGTAAATCCAAGATTTCGGGCCATGATTTCCAAAAATTTTCCAGTCCCTGCGGCACAGCGATCGTTCATTTCAAACTTTTTAACCAACCCCCTGGCATTCAGGGCAATGGCCTTGCTGTCCTGGCCGCCGATATCCAGAATGGTTGAAGCTTCCGGGAAAAAAGAGACAACGCCCCGTGCATGGGCCTTGATTTCCGTGACTGTTTCGGCATCGTCAAAGGCGGTTTCAAATAGCCCCCGGCCATATCCTGTTGCCATGATCTGATCATAGACCACCCCCTCCAAAATTCCATGGACTTGGGTGATGGGATCAAACCCGGTATCGGCCTGGTAAAAATCAACCACTTCCCCCTGTTCATTCACCACCACCAATTCAATGGTTCTGGAGCCGATGTCAATTCCTGCATATTTTTTCATCATTTTACTTGAGCTGCTCAATAAAAGCCTCTATCCGGGTTTTTAATTGCCCGAGATCTTCCATGCCGTAGTCGGTTTCAATTCGCAGACAGGGAATATCCTTTTCTTCCAGGGCTTTTTCAAGGGGAATCGCCTCCATCATATAGGGCTGGCAGAACTGAAGGCCATAATGGACAACCCCGTCTGCACCATAGGCGTTTGCCATCTCCTCTACATGGTCCATCCGGTCTTGGTTGGGGGTAAAAATGGCACAATCCACATCAAAATATCTGTCTGTAATGGCATCCATGAGTTCATCCATGGTGGTGCCGCTATCGCGGGTTAGATTTCGGGTGCCCCGTTCTCCCACACAGGACTCTTCCCCAACGATCACAGCGCCGGAAGTTTCAATGATCCAGGGCAATTTCCAATTGGGCACGGCCATGGGACATCCCGAAATCAAAATACGGGGGGTCTTTTCCGGAACAACCCCTTTTTTGGCATCGATTCTTTTTTCCAGTTCATCGCAAATTTTATGGACAGACTCGGTAAACCGGGCCGGGTTATCATAAAAGAAAACCTGGTTTGCCAGCAGGGCATCAAGTCCTGAAATAGGCACAGGATCCGATTTTCGAAGTTGGTTCAGACGATGAAGGGCTGATCGTTTGGCATTGACAATACCAATGGCTTGTTTCAGGGAATCCTGGGTGATCGCAATCCCAGTCAGTTTTTCCACGGCAAGCTTAAACCGGTCATATTCGGATCTGAGTAAATCACGGGACCGGCCTGATTTCATCTGGGGCAGATCCATGACATAAAGGTTATCCATCAATGTTCCCAAGGACTCATAGGCTTTTTTCTTGCCGTCACAGGTATTTTCCCCCACCACCATATCGGCTGCTTCAAGGTAGGGGCAGACCTGTCCCAGCTTGAATCCAAAGGCAGATTTGATCAGGGCGCAGGTATTTCTGGGCAAATATTTTTCCACCTCTTCAAGGGCAAAATCAGCACCGGAACACAGGCCGACCAGAGTAGCATTGGCTGCCAGGGCGATCTCCTCGGGAACAAAGACACAATAGGAACCGATGATTTTCCTGCCCTGTTTTTTCTCTTCCACAAGCTCCTTGATTCTTAAGCCATGGACCTCGCTCATCACAAAGTCAAAATACCCCATCCCTTCTGGCCTATCCTTCTGGGACAGATAGATATCTGTATAGCCCTTTCCCAGAACTTCCAGCAGAGAATTATGGGCATCAAGGTTCAGCCCCAACTCAAGCCACATGGATTCATATGTGTTGCTCATTTTGATTTTCCTCTCTTTTAATATCTAAAATTATGAACGTGGCTATCCATAATAGGAATGTCAGAGAGAATCAAATTGATAATTCGAGTAACGACAACGGAAATGGATTGAAAAAACCGATACAAACACCACAGCCAGATGATCACCCATAATCTGCCCTTTTCCAAGTGGCAACATTTTTTTTCATTGCTCTGCCAAATGGTATGCCCAGTTTTTTCATCCTGTTGCCCAGGGTTCTCGGATTGATTCCCGAACGATCCCCTCCACCTTACCCCTTGCATTGACCGATGCCTGAGGGTATTTTCTCCGATGGAGAAGGCAGGGCACAACCGGTACTCAATGAAAAATTGGGCAAACTTCCCATCTGGAATACCAGATCAGACACCCCCGTTTCTATTTCAGAAAAATCAGGGGGGTGCGAGTGTTTAAAATCATATCATTTCAATGAATGCCTCTATTCTGACCCGCAATTGTTCTGTGTCAGATTCAGAATAATCTGTTTCAAGATGAAGGTATGGCAACCCGAAGCGATCCTGGACATATTTTTGTATCGAAGTGGCTTCAATATTATAGGTATGGCAGGCCTGCCATGTCAGGTCAACAACCCCGTCAACGTAAAATTCACGGATCATTTCGTCCAGAAGGTCCGTCCTTCCAGGGTTCGGGCTCATGACCGAGCAAGGAATGGAAAGATATTGTTCCGCCAGGGCCTGGATGGGATCAATTGTTTCATCCACCTGGAATGTCCGTTTGTAGCCGCTGCAATTTTCAAATCCCACCACATTGGCACCGGCCTGCTCGATGATCTTGACCACCTTGTCCGACCCAAGACCGATGGGCACCCCGGTCAGAAGAATCCGGGGTGTTTTCAAGGTGTAGGGACTTTTTCCCTGGTCAATCCCCTGGCATTCATCAATGATTTCATCCATGAATTCAATGCCCTTTTCCGCATCGGCAAAAAAGTTGGTTTTAAACAAAATTTCAACCAGGTCCATGCCGGTTAAGGGAGATGGTTTGGCCTTTGCCACATCCATCAAGCGTTTTCTTGTTTTACGCACCCGGTTCTGTAAGCGAATGGCCTGCTTGATTTTTTCCGGGGTGATCTGCCTGCCCGTGATTTCTTCCAGGACAGATTTTAATTTTTTAATTTCATCTTTCCAGGGCCCAAGGGAGGTGGCAATATCCTGGTTCTGGGGAAGCTGTAATACATGGACCGTTTTTATCTCGGACATGATTTCAAACATTTTCTTTTTACCGTCACAGGTGGTGTCGGCAACAATGAGGTCTGAAAACCTGAAAAATGGACAGGTATCTGTGATGGCGAATCCATAACTGCTTTTGATCAGCGGGCACAGATTTCTGGGCAGAACTTCTTCCGCCGCTTCAATGGGGTCCTGACGAGTCCCGCAAAGGGATAGCACAATCGCATCTGCAGCCACTGCAAGTTCCGTGGGGGCATAAAGACAGTAAAATCCGACAACATGATTTCCAGCTTCCTTGTGGGCTTCAATATCCACAAGATTTTGTTCAGAAATCTGTTGGAGTTTTGTTAAAAGCTTAGGGTTCATTGTATTTTTCTCTCCATGGCGGGTTCATAAACCGGCGGATTGAAAAGCCGGCATCATTAAAATTTTTCAAGGGACGCATGAATCTTTCGGTACAAAGATCTCCATTCCGGGCTGTTTTGGTCTCTCGGGCGGGCAAGCGGATTCTGAATGATTTGATGAATTCTGCCGGGATTGCTTTTCATAATAATAATCGGATCCCCAAGACAGATTGCTTCATCAATGCTGTGGGTGACAAACAACACGGTTTTCTGATCGGTCTGCCAGATATGAATCAACTCCTTTTGCAACCCCATTCGTGTCTGGGCATCCAGCGCCCCAAAGGGTTCATCCATGAGCAGCACTTCCGGGTCTGTGGCAAGGGCCCTGGCAACGGCGACTCTTTGCTGCATACCACCGGAAAGCGGATAGGGAAACCCCCTGGATGGTGTTGATCAAAATGGGAAAAACCGCACCGATAAAGAGGATAATGAGACAATCCAGCCAATGCGGTGGTGACGCCCCCCTGAACGGTCTTCTTTAAGAAGCGGGGACGAGTTGTGGAACAAGTTTCATTTTTCATTTTTTCCCTGATTTTTCATTTTTAAAATTGTTTACCGTATTGTTAGGTGGTAATAACTATCTTTTAAAAAAAGAAAATTCAAATTGATTATGAAAATGATACCGGCATCTCCCATAGATATTTCTGATATGAAAAATTATTTGATTATTTTAATCCAGGGCAATCCCATCTAATTTTTTTATAATTGCCACATACCTGACTCCGTCTTCCCCAAATGAATCCATTCATCTGCCTAGGGTTATTATTTTTAATATGAATCGGAGCTGTAAAGATCTTGCCTTCTGTCTTTCAGGTAAAAGACTTTACTCTTGTTGGTGCGTTTTTTTACCAGGGTTGCAAGATCCAGGTCGTGATAGAGGATGGCTTCTTTGCCATCAACGCATGCCTTGAGCAGCCGGGCTGTCGCGGGGTCCCATATGCCCAGGCCTGATCCGTATGCCTTGGTGCCATTTATGCCCAGGTGGTTGCATGCGGCAACATAAAGGGTATTGTCGTAGGCTCTTGCCCCAAGATAGCGGTTCCAGACCGCGATGCGTCGCTCTCCTCCCAGGGGGGAGGCATGGGGTGTAAAGAGGATCTGGGCACCCTTCAAAGAAAATACAGAAGCAATTTCAGGGAAATGCATGTCATAGCAGATGCCGATGGCAAAGGTTATCCGGTTGCCATGGGCATCTTTTGCATGGAAGACCGGGAGGGTGTTGCCTTGGGAGAAAAAGGCTCGTTCCTTGCTGCCCGGGTGGGTTTTCCGGTAGGTTTCGACCCGACCATCGGGAAAGGCAGCGATCTGGGTGATGTAAAGCTGACCCTCTGCTTTTTCGATGAGTCCAGCAAGGATGATGATCTGAAACGATTGGGAGACCGTTGAGACCCTGGTGGATGATTTTCCAGGGATGGTTTCTGCCAGGGGAAAAGGATGGTTCCTTTCATATCCGGTAATGGATAATTCCGGGAAGCAGATGATTTCAGCCCTGTTTAGGGCGGCATTTCTTGCGAAGATCTCTATCTTTTCCAGGTTCTTTTCTTTGCCCTGGCTTGTGTCCATCTGGACAAGGGCGATCCTAAACCCCTCCATCTTAAATGCATGGGCCTTGAGACTATTTTGTCCAGTTAGGACGAGTGCTGCGGCAAGCACTGACAAAGCAATTATCGATCTTTTCATAAACATTCTCCAGGAAAATCCAAGGATTTGATTTTGGGAATAATTTTTACCAAAAACGGTTTTGTCTTTTTTATAGCGTTTGTATGCAAGCGCCAAGAAAAAAAATGATATCAAGGCTATTTTGTCATATCGCAGAACAATGTTTCTTGGGATAAAATCTTTCATAAAGCCATTTAATTCAAACTTTGAGTTCAAAGAGTATGATCCGCTAAGACTTCCGAAAGTTTATCCCAACGGTCTGGAGTTAGCTCAGCACGAGCATTTTGTTTGTTCAGCTGTCTGTCAAAAGCCTCTTGTTTCACCGATTTTCATAATACAGGCCCGGTCATCGCCAATTCCGTTTTTTACGGCAAAGGCCCGGTATCTTTCAGGAGGTTCCCAGGGTGATTCATCCGTCAGTACGATGGTACCCCAGTGGGATGGTATGATCAGGTCAGCTTTTACATCATTTGCAATCTGAACGGCTTCTTCCGGATTTGTATGGACAGGTTTCATCACATTTACCGGTTTATATGCTCCGATCGGAACGATAGCAACATCAAATGAACCGAACCTTTTGCCTATTTCCTTGAAAAGGGTTTGGGAATAAGCCGTGTCTCCGGCAAAAAAACAGCTTTTATTTTCTGAGCGTACCGCCCATGAGCACCACAATGTTTTATTACGATCTCCAAGTCCCCGACTGGAAAAATGAACGGCAGGGAGAGCGGTCACCTTCAGATCATCCAAAACAAAGGATTGATGCCAATCCAATTCCCGGATGTTTTGATAGCCTCTTTTCGCAAAAAACGATCTTAAACCCAAGGGCACAAATACATGAATCCTTTCTTTGCCAGGCATGGTTTTAACCGTTTCGGCATCCAGATGATCATAGTGGTTATGTGAGATAATTATAATATCAACTCGGGGAAGTTTAGCCAGTGATATTCCGGGTGGGACATATCGTTCCGGGCCGAAGGGAAGCGGGCTTGCCAAATCACTGAAAAACGGATCAAATAAAATATTTCTATTTCCAAGTCTCATCAGATAGGTTGAATGCCCTATCCACGTGACGGCTTCAGATCCTGAATAATTTATTAATTTCGATACTGCAAGGGATTCATTTATCACGTGACCTTCTGGAACCTCCGGTGTATCAAATAAACCTTCTTTTACCCTCCTGAAAAAAAAGGGAAATCCGGGCGTTTCCGGTTCAGGAACAGGCGGATAGTTACGGAACCCTCCTGTTGTATGGTGGAGCGGTTTGCCTTCAATCGTCATTACATGGGGTCCACAGCCGGTCACCGACTGAAGTGCTGCTAACGTGGTTAATTTCATAAATTGTCTGCGCGTCCATCTGTTCCCACTGTCAATATTCATATGCATCATTGCCTTGTTCCGAATAGGGTAATAAGAAAACTTCAGTCCCGTATAAAATAACGGGTAGGGTATTTACATATGAATTCACTAATGGTCATGGAAAAAAACATTTTTATTTATCGGTTCGGCTCTTTTGACGATATGGAATCGGTTTCGTATTGTCAATTATGGCCAAAAGTTGTTTTAAATGTCTACCTTCCCACCAGATAACAGCAAACCGAAAGAGGCCTATCCCAAGCCCTATTGAAAGCATAAAATATAAAAACTCCACAAATTGGGGTGCAGTAATTTGAGCAAGTGTCAAAACCTTGGGAATAAACAACGTAAAACAAATTAAAAAAAGTGCAGTGGTTCGAAATCTTCGAAAAAGGAATGAGGCATCTTCAGCGTTATTTTTTTGGGTCCATTGGCTTAATTGCCAATAACGCAAGATTACAATAATTATTGGAATATTCAGCAGATAAAACCAATAATCGGGATAAAAAAAGACGGCAATACCATAGAGCATTGGTGCCGATGAAGTTAAAACCGCCAGTATCCGCCCATAGCCATCTTCAAAATCAATCAAAGCAAGACGAAAATTGCCTCCGAGTAGCCAATAAAATGGAATTAATCCGCATGTTGCGATAGCTGGGTTAATTACATTTTTACTCGTAATAAACCAACCGCCATCTGGAGACCAGATAAATAGACGAATCATTATGATAACAACTGCCAGTAGGCATGCAACCGTTTCAAAGGAAAAAATAGTCGCATATGATTTTGCATCAATCCTACATTCTCTTGTATCCCCACTTTTGCATTCTTTCTGGCGTAATTCAATTTGTTTTTGTTCAGGAAGACTTAGCGGTGTTTTTGAAAAATCCCAGGCCAATTTTGAAAGTTGTTCATGTGCTATTCTGAGGTGGTTGCCATCCGTCATTTTACAAATGGCATTTGTCTTTTCCAGTGAGGAAAGAACATTATCAAGACAGGCATGATCCTTTGCCTTATTTCCTGACCCTAAACCGCAGATATATTCAATCCTTTTAGGATCTAAAGATGTGGATAAACCATTCTCCCCTGAGAGGGCCATAAGAATTTTTAATGCCAGGGAGGGGCTCTCGGTATTTTCTATAATATATGTTATCAGCGTCTTTTCAAAATTCTCACTGCTCCAATTTACTTGAAGATCATTTTCAGTTCTTATCCCTGATATTTTTAAAGCATACCAGAATAATTTCACATCTATAGGCAACAGATATTTTTTGTTTTTTTCATTTTTAAGAAAAAGTTGTTTAGCCTTTTCTAAAAATTCTAAATTCGGGGTATTGCCGTAAACTTTAGTCGCTATTCCGGACCAAAAACTTCCCAAATCATTATCTGTAGCAATCAAAGGCTCTAGAACGAAAAGCCTGACTTGAGAAAATAGCTTCCTTGCATCTTTAAGCAAATTGTGGACTTCAGACACAGAGTCACCAAGCGTTTCCGTGCGAACCGCTAGAACAACGATATCGGCCCATTTGCACAATTCGGATAAATTTTGTGAAAAAAATTCCATAGAGGTCTGGTCGATGATTATTTGTTCAAACTGATCAAGAAATAAAACCGAGGATATTCTTTTCTGTTCTGGAGGAGAATGATGTATCAACCAATCTGATAAAACCTTGGTTTCATTTATAGTGTCAGGAAAACCACATAATTTTTTCAATTCTTTAAACCACTCTTTTATATTCTCCCTTAGGTCTAATCTAAATAAACAAAATCGATCAGAGGATTCATTAACAGGATTAAAAAAATGACTGACAAAAGAACTTTTTCCTATTCCTGAAGGGCCAAATACTGATATAATAGGAGCTCTGGTATTCCCAGACGTTTTAATAGTAGCGAGATCAACAACATTCGAAAATTGTTTTTTTTGTCGAGAATATCCAAAAAAATCCTTGGAATCCGGTTCAAAATCAAAAGTTTGACTAATTTCCACTTTTTTATTTTGTGTGGTAATAATAAAAATAATCAAACCGATGCAACTTAGTGCAATAATAAGAAAGATGATTGCGATAATACAAAAAATGATTGATTCGGTGGAAATTGCATCCATCACTATTTTTAAAGCTGAGAGCAGGCCAATTATCGCACCAAAAGTTCCAAGAAGGATACCAACCGCCTGATGTTGAGCATGCTGATCTATTTTTTTTTGGATTTTTTCTAAAATGTTCATTGCTTCCACCAATCATTAAAAAATATTTTGGTTTTGATATTAGTGAATCAACCTTATTCCCCAAAAAGAAAGAAGATCCTCCATGCTGGAAATCAAGATAGAACATTTTCTCAATTATTGTAAAGTATCAAATTTACGATCGGGTCTATTCAATCATTACCACAGAATGATGATTTTTTTTGTTCAAAATTTATTTTATCCCAAATTGTTTTCAAGATTACCGATCATTTCATTTTACAAATGCGCTGCAATGCGTTAATGAGTCTATCTTTAATTAATCAATTCAGTGTTTCACCATGCGCACTATTTATTTTTTTACAGGATTTATGAAATGAACGATTATATATTTATGTCCCTTTTCTGGGGTTTTGGCGGCCTCGTTAACGGCATAGCGGGATTTGGCAGTGCTCTTATCGCAACACCTCTTTCCACCATGTTTGTGGATATTTCTCTGGTTATTCCGGCAGGAACAATCATCGCTCTTTCCATGAACAGTCAGATGGGAATCACCTTTCGTAAATATGCAGACTGGAACCGGATTCGCCCACTTATAATAGGATCAATTCCGGGCACGATTACAGGCGTTGCCCTGATGAAAAAACTCCCCGGTGATTATCTAAAGCTCGCAATGGGATTTTTCCTTATTATTTACGCATCCTGGAGTCTTCTTTATGAAGGAAGATTCAGAAAAATTGTTTCAAAACACTGGGGCTTTGTAGCAGGTTTTTGCTCTTCAGCCATTGGAACATCCGTGGGAATGGGCGGTCCCCCAACCATCGTATACAGCTCTCTGGCTGGGTGGAAGCAGGAGCAGGTAAAAGCTGGGATCGGGAGCTTTTTCATGTGCGCCGGCGTGATCATGATAAGTGCGCAGTCCATTGCAGGACTTCAGAACAGCGCTTCCATTACACTTGCCATGGTTTCGATTCCTTCAGCTATAATGGGCGGGTGGATCGGGATTCGAATTTCAAGATTGATCGGTGATTTTTCCTATAGGAAAATACTCTTTTCTGCGCTTTTGTGCATGGGTGCAATGATTTTATATCGGGCAGTTAATGCGATTTTCTTTTAGTATTATCTATTTTAATTAATAAACGCTAACCTTTTCAAACAACCGGCTTGACCGGTTTATTTGACTCGTTGAAATCCATATTCAATTCTTATGGTGTTGTTTCCATGGGTAAAATTATCAACAAAAAAGGTGGAGGCCGCTGTAAGTGGTCTCCACCTTTTTTGTTTTGTAAAAAGTGAGGTTGTTGACAACGCCCATGGACACTAGGGAACATCCCCCATCTGTTTTTTGACTTCGGCAATCAATTCCCGATATCGATAATTATTAGGGTCTTCCGAAAGTGCCTTTTCCCCCCACTGAAGTGCATTTGGAAAATCCTTTTGCTGGCGGTAGTTTTCCGCAATAGCAGACAGCACATGCTGCAACGGTGCATTCATGCTTTCAGGCGGAATATCCAATACCTTTTTGAAATCAGCGAGAGCGCCTTCGTGATTCTTTTTGACTGTAGAACAACTTCCCCGGCCAATAAGGCTCTCCTCGTCGTACGGGTCCGATGCCAAAGCGCGCGAATAAAACAGAATCGCATCATCAATTCGTCCTTCGATTTCTGAAATTTTGCCCAGATAAAAATAAGGGTTATCACCATCCTCGTGACGATAGGCAGGGTCAATCTTGACAACTGCCTCAAATGCCCGGACAGCACCAATCCCGTCTGGTTTATTGAAACATTTTAAACCTTGATTAAACCAATCGGTCGCTGAAAGTGTACTATCGTTATCCATTATATTCCTTGCTGTAATTGCGGTTCAGCCGCCGTGAATAAACAAAAAACATTCGCGGCTTACCCGCCAGTATGTTTCTTGTTGGGGTTAGTGCTAATAAAAGCTTGCTTTGCCATATAACTATTTTTTTTTTTCAATTCTATTTTTTTCAAGATAAATCTCACACCCAAATCCTCAATGTTAGTCGTTTTATTTTCAAAATTGACGTCATTCTTAAATCTCAGATGATACGCCTTTTTTCCAAAGGTGTCGGGTGGGTGACTTCCGGCCACTTCCCAAGCTGAGGCTCAGCGCCTTCAAGGGCTGATGCTGGCGGCGAGTCATCCCGTAATACAGGATTCTTTCGCATATCGTGGCCCTCGACTTCATAACAAAATTCAATTGGGATGCCATTGGGATCAAAAGAATAAATGGAATGAATTGACCCATGATCAATCACGCCCGAACAATCAAATCCGGCAGCTTCAAGCTTGTCCTTTAAAAGCCAGGCCTCATTATTTGAATCTACACCAAAAGCAATATGATCAAAGACAATCGGGCCTTTAACCGGCACGCCATGATCTTTGGGCTCTACAGGCCGGGCACCATCCCATTCAAAGAACGCCAATGTATTTTTCTCGTCTATCTCAAAAAAATAATGTCGGAATCCATCCGTTCCAAAACCGTTAACAAGGCGCATTCCGATAAGATCACGCCAAAAACGAATAGTTTTATCCATATCTGCTGTCACCATTGCCAGGTGATTTATACCTCTAAACCTCATCATGTATCTCCTTTATTTTCTCAAGGTCGAAGCAATGGCCACATATCTCCCCCATTTCTTACTCCCAAGGAGTGAGCCGAACCAGGCGCCCGTTCTTTTTATCTTCCAGAACCCATATGCCACCTTTGGGTCCTTGCTCAACCTCTCGTATCCGATTACCCATATCAAACCGTTCGACCTCATGGACCTGGTTCCCTTTAATATGGATCCGCACCAAAGACTTTGATCTGAGCCCTCCGATAAAGGCAGATTGCTATTCCCGGATTATTCGTTTTCCATTTCAGAAGAGTATTTTCCAAAGCGGGCAGCACCATTGCATTTGGCCCGGTGGAAAAGAACCCTTTGTGCCAGATCTTTATTTGCTGTTTCCCCTTTCCATGCAGCAAGGCAATCTTCCTGCAGCGCCCTGCCGTATGAAAAACTTAATTCCCATGGGAGGTGCTTATCTTTGTTCATGGCATTTAAATGAAGGGTGGCAAGCTTTGAGCTCTGCCCGCCGGACAGAAATGCAATTCCCGGTACTGCAGCAGGAACGCTGCGTTTGAATATCTTGATGGTGGATTGGGCCACAATCCTTGGATCGACTTGTTCTGGACAAATATCCCCGGGTGTCACCATGCTGGGTTTTAAAATCATACCTTCCAGAAAGACCCCCTGAAGAGTCAGTTCTTCAAAAACCCTGTCAAGTGTAAATTGGGCAGCACGTTCACAACGCTCAAGGGTGTGGCTGCCGTTCATGAGAATTTCAGGTTCAATGATGGGAACAATCCCTTTGCTTTGACAAATAGCGGCATACCTTGCCAGGGAATGTGCATTCAGCGCAAGACTCAGTTGGGACGGCTGATGAGTTCCAATCTGGATGACTGACCGCCACTTTGCAAACCTGGCACCAAGCTCCCTGTATTCGTCAAGACGCTCTGACAGGCCGTCCAGGCCTTGTGTAATTGTTTCACCCACCGTATTGGGAATTCTGGTCAGCCCTTTGTCCACTTTTATGCCCGGGATAATACCGTTGTCTGATAAAATTTTTGAAAAAGGCGTACCGTTTGCAGCAGATTGCCTTAGGGTTTCATCAAACAGGATGACCCCGCTGATATGGTCTTCCAGTCCAGGTGTGGTGAGCAGCATTTCCCGGTAAAATCGCCGGTTCTCTTCTGTGGATTCAACATTGATCGTATCAAATCGTTTCTTTATTGTTGGATTGCTTTCATCTGCAGCCAGGATGCCTTTGCCCGGGGCAACCATCGCCCTTGCAGTCTCTTCCAGTTTTTTAAGGATGGTGTCGTTTGCTCGGATTATCGTCGTCATCTTATTGAATCTCCCTTTTTTATCTGTGAAGGGTTTTATATTTGAAAATGGGACCAGAAATCATGCCTGATCTAATAAGAATAAGATGTTATTTAAAATTGGCAAGTAGGGACTCCTCCCGTCCTAGGTGGATAAAAATACAAATTCTACTGATTTTCCAGGAAAGAAATAATCTCATTGGGCCTAGGAGGACACCCGGGAACAAAAGAAGAACATCCAACCAGGCAATCACCCACCCCCAGCCCATCAAACATTTTCTTCTTAAAGCCCTGCCCTATATTTACCGTTCCAGGCAGGGGTAAACCTTGTTCCTGCATCTGTTTCAACGCCTGTGTCAGGGAAGCGAAACAGGCGCTGCAGGCCCCTTTCTCATGGATATGAGCTGCGAGTGAAGCCGCCAGCGGCGAACGTTGTAGACTGCTCAACCCCTCTCCTTTGTTCAGGGCATGCAGCGTCCCTGCAGACAAATCCTCAGATCCCACCCCCAGAAGGGCTGCTTTTTTAATATAAAGGACGTCTGATGTTTTCAGTCCCAAAAGGGAACAGGCATAACTATCTAGAAGAACCGGATCCAGGGCAGCCATAAAAAGATTGAGCGTAAAGGGGTTTCCGCCTTCTTCGAAATTTGGATCACCGTTCAGGGCATCCACCAGGATCAAATCGGGTCGAAGGATTTCATTCAGGTCTGCAATGGGCTGAAAAAGGCCTTCCCGATGATATCGCTGTTTTTCACTGTTGGGAATACAGCCTTTAAGATTCTTTAGCGCACAGGTCATGGCAGTCTGGCAATGGCCTTTGAGTACAGGGATGTTAATGAGTCGGTCCAATTCCAAAATAGATCGGCAGATTCGATATCTTCCGTTGGATCCTTTGCAGGAAACAGATGGATCTTGCTGAAGGTCCACCAGGGGAACAGCATATTTTTTAGAAATATCTGAATAGCCGCAGACGTTAAACGCCTGTTCTGTTTTGTCGCCCACCCAGGAACCCTCTAAGATGCTGATCGTGTCAAATCCCTTTTCCTGGAGGAAGGTAATAATTCCTGCGCAAAACTCAGGGTGAGTTGTTGCCCCGGAGGATGCCTTTTTGGAGACCACCAAATTTGGTTTAAGTCCAATATGATCGGAAAAGGACCAGTTTTTCCATACCCCGGAAGATTCCATCAGGGCTTTCCCGGCTTCAAAGGGATCTTTCCCATACCAGCACAGGATCTTATCTTTTTTCATGATAAACCTTTTTATGATGTTTGACACTGCCAAGAATCACTTGGAAAAGAGGATTAAAATTTATGGCGCCAGGTTTTTTTTATAATTTGGACCAAAGTTTTGATCAGGACATCATCTGCTCTATTCTTTGAATAGGCAATGGATATGGGACAGGTCAATTTTTCAGGGGGGTCCCAGATAAAGATGATCTTGTTTTTTGCAAGTCTTTTGGCTTCATTCCTTTCAATGGCCGTCACTGCTGCACCTTCATTGATCAGAGTATTTTTGGTGATATCATCATTGGCAAAAACCGTATGGGTCAACGCCAGGTTCTCTGCTGATAAAATATCTTTTACGCTTCTTACAAAAGGGCACAAATTGGTGGGAACAATCCATGGCAATTTTGCCATATCTTCCCATTGGGCATTCTCATGTGTTTTTTTATACAAAATGGGAACGGCAACAGCCACATTTGCCCTGGCAAGCGGTATGATTTCAAACCCATTCACATTATGCTCTCCAAAAACAAACCCGCAGTCCATTTCTTTGTTTTCAAGCCCGGCAAGAATCTCCCCCGTGTTGGATGGAACAATCTCAAGATGCAGTTGCGCATGCTTTTTGAATATTTCTTTGATGATCAAAGGTATTTTAAGATAATCCGGGTCCGCATTAATGCCAAGCCGTAATTGCCCGTTTATTTTATGTTGAATCACAGCTGCGGTGTTGTAAAAATCAGTTGCACCCTCCAGGATTTTTATGGCTTTTTCTTTAAGTATCTTTCCCTGGGAGGTGATTTCCATACCTTTTGATGTTCTTGTAAAAAGGATGACATCAAATTCGAGTTCCAGGATTTTAATATGGCTGGACACAGAAGGCGGGGTGGTGTTCAATTCCTGAGCTGCCCTGGTGACATTCCCGGTTTTGGCCACGGTTACAAATGTTTTTAATTGATGCAGTTCCATTTCTTTTGAGTCCAAAGGATAAAATTTTGAAACTTACCGCTGTTCGGTATTTCTTAACATACCCTTCAATAATCACAAATAGATATTGATAGCGAGATAATATATATATTTTTTCATGTTTATCAAAAAAAATATATAAGGGGAATAAAAATGGAAATCAATGTAATTAATTTAAAAGAAAAACTGTCTTTGATCAATGCGCTGCATGAGTACAAACTGATCGCCAGGATGAATGATTACGATTTCAAGCTGATAAAAATGAAAAGAGAGTTTGTCTGGCATAAACACCCGGACACGGATGAAGTCTTTTTTGCGATTGAAGGATCCTTTGATATTCATTTAAGGCAAAAGGTCCTGACACTCAATCAAGGCGATATGGTGGTTATCCCAAAAAATGTTGAACATAAGCCTGTGTCAAAAAGTCAAAGTTCCATCCTTATGATTGAACCAACAGGGACTGTGAACACGGGTGATGCAGGCGGGGAACTCACAGATATAGTGCTTGAAAACATATAAACAATTGTTTTTTAGATATAAACCGACCCTGATGTTGAATGGGAACCTTCAATTTTTATGCAAACTGTTCTCATTAAATTTTAGTTTTCAAGTTGTTTGTTTTATTATAGGAGAGCCGGTATAGTATGATCCTTGATGCGGTCAGCCACAAAAATTGTGATATAAAGTATCCAGAAAATCAGGAAAACATGCAGCACGTCATTTTCAGAGAACCAGATACCCTTTGCCCATAATTTTTTTGTAATGCCTAGTTTATTGTAGATCCAATAAGCCATCATAGTGCAAAGCAGTAAAATCCAGGAACCCAAAAGTACAAGATCCATGTAGTAACTGAACATATAGTACCGCCATGCATTCAAGAGACAAAAAAATAAAAAAACCGGTGTCGAAACCCAAACCATGAATTCAAAAGTTATCAGGGATTTAATTGGCACTATCCCTCCGATAAAAGTAAGGATAATGTATACCACGGAACTCATTACTGCATACCCAAGCAGCACCATCTGAAATGTTCCCGTTGTACAGGAATATGCTAAAGCGACCAGCATCGCATTCATGCTAGCCTGTTGGAACATGAGATAAACGACCTCCCACCAGCTGGTCCAGGAGCAGAACGGCCTCCCTGCACATTTGATCTCGTAGCCAAACGCCTGGTAACTTGTTCCGGCAAGAAGCGCGCCGATTCCCCACAGCAAAAGCGAAATACCCCACCACAGGCGAGAATTTTCGCCATTTTGAATTTGGAAAAAATATTGGCTGACACCAACGGTCAAGAGACCCAAAAGAAAAACCCAAAATGTTGAAAGGGGTTGACTTATGATCACCTCTTTGGAGGCGATCCGGATCTTTGCGCAGGGTTGTTTCATACACCAGTTGTCTGAGGTTAGGTCAGGATCATCATGTGGAATCGATTTCAGGCGTCTAAAAACAGACAACAATACTTTTGAAATTTTAGTCAAGAGCAAAGGCATCGTTAATTTAGTTAGAGCAAATATTGATTTAAATCATCGATTGGCGGTGGAATCAAAACAAATTTGCCAACATGCTTTTTATCTGTGAATTCACGTTGTGCTTCAACAATTTTCTTGAGTGGAAACGTTTTTGCCAGAATGGGTTTGATCTCACCTTTTTCGATATAGGAAATAAGGTTTGAGAAAATAGGCTCATCCCATGCAGTACACCCTATAAGCGTCAAATCCTTCAAATAAAAGTCGCGCATATCAAGCGCCACAAGTGGACCGGCAATGGCGCCCGAGGATACAAACCGACCCCCTCTTTTCAATACTTTGAGCATCCCCCCAAAACAATACCCTGCAACATTATCAACCACAACATCCACAGATTTTTCACCTAAAAAATCCACAATATCCTCGTCACGGGCAATGACCTGATCTGCACCGAGTGCTTGTACTTTTTCAAGTTTTGCTTTCCCTGCGATAGCTGTTACAAACGCTCCCCGCCGCTTTGCCAGTTGCACGGCTGCGGAGCCTACACCACCTGAAGCGCCCGCTATCAATACATGCTCACCTCTAGCCACCTTTGCCCGGTGAACCATATTTTCAGCCGTACCATAAGCGCATGGAATTGTGCCAAGCTCGGCGTCACTCCACTCACAGTCCACAGGAAAAATCTCGGTTGCAGGCACTTTTACAAATTGTGCAAACGCACCGTCAAAATCAGAAGCCATCCAAATATTTTCCAATGAATTCCAGCCCTTACTACGCATACAGGACCGAACCAATACGCGCGAACCCACAAGGCTTTCATCACCTCCCGCTGCAACATCAACCACCCGACCGCAACAATCTGTACCCTGAATGAACGGAAATGGTGTCGCCTCATTCCAACCGCCATCCCCTTGTTCTTTTGCATCTTGCTTTTCTTTTTTTCCAGTTGTAAGGGATTCTGTGCTAGTTGTTACCTTGGAAGAGTACCAGCCAAGGCGGGTATTGATTTCAGTATTATTGACGCCAGCGGCAAGTACCTGTAAAAGAACTTCATTTGAGGCAAGTTCTGGAATCGGAACATACCGGTAATCAAGTTTTTCATAACCACCGTTTCCTGTTGTGACAACTGCTTTCATGGTTGTTCTGCAATCTTTGATATCAAAACGATCCTTTACGGACGTTGCTGTATTTTCTTTTTTCATACTTTCCCTTTCATCTTGTAGATACTTCCTAACGGGTTCACAAACAAATTCAAGCCCAGTATGCTACCTATTATATAAAACAATTTATATAAAAAACAGCAGTATCTTCCAACATCACCGGAGAAATGTCGGGTAAGCGGGGTACTTTTTTAAGTCCGTACGGCCGTCAGTAACATTACGATGACTATCATTCACACCAATACGGTGAATCCGTTCAAATCGTTTCACGTAATTCAACACCATGCTGGATGTTTGAACATTTTCAGGCCGGTGCAGATTTTGACCCCTTATCTGATCCATTACAGATCAACCTTCGCTTTTTCCAGCTATCCTCTATCTGCCGCAGGAATCATGGAGCAGGTTGGGTCAAGCCCAACATTATATAAGCGACTTCTTATCGCGCCTGGCACCTGTTACTTGTTAAATTTTGCAATTCACATACACCCAAGTTACCATCAGTGCAAAGGGCAATAACACGCTAGGGGACACCATATTCCAAAAATGATGACCACCCTCTTTTTGCAAACCAAAAGGGGACGGCTTTATTGATCTATGATGAAGCAACCACTCTTTATGCAAATAATAAAGTGATACGTGAGCAATTATCACGGTTACAAATACAGATAGTGCTGAAATCCCCCCAACAATTGGAATCACCGTTTTTAAGGTTTCAAAAAGAGCTTGAACCCCATCATTTTTCTTGGTTAAAATAGACAAAGCGGCAAACAACAGACCTTGGATTGTTAGCATCCATGAGAGCCTATTATTTATTAAATTATCCTCTCTCGACAATTGTTCCTTGTACATGTCATATGCTTCTTTATCACTGCACATATTATGTCCCTTATGATTGGCGTTCCAATCACCGGCTCGCCCGGTGCATTTACCATGTTTTATATTCTTTAAAAATATGGGGCTTAACTTTGTGTCCAATTTTTTTGTGGGAGGATCACTTGTTTGACGTGAAATTTATTCGACATATCCATTTAATCTAAAAATTTCAACATCTTTTGTTCTTTTGGCCATTGCTGTCAGCATTTTACTGTATCCAAATTTTTCATAAAATGACTCTTTTCCTGGTACTGAATACAAAATAATGTTTTCAACGGGTAATCTTTTATGTAACTCAATAAGGATTCGGCTTCCAACACCTTTGTTTTGGAATTCTGGCAAAATAACAAGATCATAAATGGCTGCTTGGTATTCTCCATCAGAAATAGCCCGCCCCATTCCAATAAGTTTGCCTGCAACAAAAGCAAAGCAGACCAGAAAACTATTTTCACATGACCTGCGAAGCTTATCTGGTACCCGAATTCCCAAAGGGGCTAATCTGAATATTTCAGCTACTTCCAACCAATCAATGGAAATTATGTTCCATCCAATTTATGCCAAAGTTGTTTAAATCTTTTGCATCAAACAAATGACATTCCGCCTTTCCCACAGTACCTTGAACTCCATTGCCTTTTTCAATATATTCATCAACAATGCTTTTAAAATAATCTTCAGGCCATGGGACAATCCCGCTTATAAAATCATATTCCTCAAAATCTTTCCATACCCTGTCACCGTCTTGGAAAATTGGCATTTTATAGCGAACAGTTTTTTTATTTGGAATATTTGCATGATTTTCTGCAGAATGAATGAGTGTCACTGTTCCAGTTGGAGCCCCAAGGAGTAGTACTTTTCCTCCGACATCGCATAATTTTTCAAGGGGTGACCCCGATCCTTCACGATATTGCAATTGCTGATCTTTTAAAACATACTGTGCCAATTTTCCCACAGCAGCATATCCGAGAGGATGGCGGCTGCGAATACTCCCCGGATAAGTCCGAAGATACTCGGTAAGGATTCCCATTTTCCGAATGTCTGAGCGTGAGTGCTCAGGATCAAAAGTAGGGCATTTATCATAAAAAGTCAGGCGCTTTTTTTCAGGCCAATTGTCAATACTATCCTGAAAAGAAGCGCCTAAAATATTATAAGGATTATCTTCCCATCCTACTAACATCATTAATGTACCACGTGAAGTTAAAATCTCAAATAAAGCGTCAAGTATCGTTTGAGGCCCCCCTGCGATATGACCTATATTTTTAACCGAAGCATGCAGCATTACGGTTTGACCTTCTGATAAACCAAGGTTTTTTATTTCGTTTACCAATTGACTTTTAGTAACTGCTAAAACATCATCCATATTATATACCCCCGATGATCAAACAATTTCTTTATAAGGTTGCTTTCAACGGACGCAGCTTTTTGCGCTTCACATACCTGGGTTCAATCTTGCTAAAAAACCACCTTCGTCAGCAGGTCCGTTGTTAAACTCTATATTAAATTATTAAGGTGCTGTTTCGGGGGCTTTATCTAATATTATCAAGCCAATAACTTGGTCCCACAAGAATTATTTCAAAACCTCAGACGAAACATTTGTTATGTATTTATTTTGGTTCCTGACACACAATAGCAGGTGTTATGCTTCCCTCTTTTTGAAATTATGTCAATCTCATTTAGAGAGCCATGAACTGAAAGAAGTTCGCTTATATTGTCTTTAGAATAAAAACGAAATACCTCCATATCAAGTGATATTTTCTCCATTTCACGTCTGTCATGAAACCCTATAATTAACTTGCCACCAGGTTTTAAAATATGGCTTATTTTAGAAATAGCTGTACTTGGGTTCTCCCAAAAGTAAATTGTGTTTACTGTAAATATTTTATCAAAGCGGTTGTTCTCAAATGGCACTTTTTCAATGTCTCCCAATTGAATTTTAGCTTTGCCACTATTGATATGTTTTCTATTTTTCTTTAGAGCTGTTGCAACCATCGATTCTGACAAATCAATTCCTTCAATAATTCCGTCACTTAGAAACTCAGCAGCTCTTTTTATGAGTGTTCCAGGACCAAAACCAATTTCCAAGACATGATCCTGTTCCGTTAAAGACAAAGTTTCAAATACTAAATTATTTAATTCAGCATTACCAATTTCGAAAAAACGTGACATTATAAATCGGCCAATAATACCGGAAGGTTTTCTATATTGGTTTGAAATATATTTTGAAAGGATCATTTTTTCTCCAATTTGGGTTGCATAACCACAAACATCGCCGGTGAAATCCGGTGTATGTTTCTTGTTTAAATTTTAAATGACTCCAAGTCGGATGCTAAAATGCCATCTTCCCCTAACCGGGCCTGGAAATATTTATCAAACCCTTTATGTGTTTCAATGGTTCTGCTGCTTAGTGAAACCTTCCAGATGGTTTCAAAATCCTGATAAACAGAAATATAAATATGATTGGTTTGCGGCTGGAAAATCATGGAGCATTGTGTTGAGCAGTCTTTCTCCCTTAGAGATACTTTTTCCAAAAGTTCGAATCCCTTATCAACACTAAATGAGTTCATATTCTCCATAATGTGGTCAGTGGCTATTATATATCTATCAGCACCAGCACCTACAGCCTCCTTATAAAAGGTGCCAGCCAAACCATGATTGGAAAAATTGGACATGACAATAAATTCATTTTCAATATGGGTTATGAAATTTTCATTGTTGTCTGTTTCTGTGACAATGGCGTTTCCTTTTATATCGGCAAACAAATTGTGTATTGACGGACCGATAAATTGAATCCATTTTTTAGCTTTTATGATTTTCTCGATCTGGTCAACACCGGAATATCTTGATATGGCCTCATACTGATCATCAATGTGAACTTCAGATTTGCCTGCTTGTTTGTGCCCTTCAATGTGGGGCTCAATTTCCTGGGAAGCACAAAAAAGCCCGTTGCTGTTTATCCCACAGGTTTTGGCAAAATAATCTTTATATTCAGGATCATCAACAGTTTGGTCATATAAAAAAGCCAGATGAAATATAGTCATTCCCATATTCGATTCGATCAAAAATTTTAAAGGAATGGAAAAATAATCAAAATTCATACCGTAAAAAATATGAGAGCCGTATAACACAAAACTGGTACATCCATAGGCCGATGACGAATAACCGATAATCAGCATCAGTATAGAAACAGGGATTTTAAATTTCATGTCGTTTCCAATTGAATAATCTCATCAATGTGAATGATGAGTTCACAAGCTTGTCTGAGTGCAACGGCTTGCTAACAGGCCCGAGGAAAAAGGGAGTAGGCCTATCATCTTTCTTGCCGCTGAAGCTTTCTCTGTGCGAGTCTGTCTCAACGAAGGTTGAGCGGCCGTGCTGCTTTTTGCGTCGGCTGCATTCGTCTTGTTAAGTGGCTATTTTACAAAATCATTAATTTTACTTATTGCTTGGTCCATATGATTAATCAGTGTAAAATGATCCTCACCCTGAATAATATGTAGTTTTACTTTGCTCATTAGCTTGCTTGCCTTTACCATATCCCCATGGGAAAAACAATTTTCAGCAACAATTAATAGTGTTGGAATTTCTATTTTTGATATTAATTGTTCGAAAGAACCCCACTTGGCTTCTTGTGTGCGAAGAGCGATTAACGATTTGGTATGAACATTCTCTAAACGGAATCCCATGGGTGCAGGGACGTCCATTAGTGATTCCCAAAGCCTTCGCCACTCAGTCCCCCCCAAGTGAAGAGTAGAAATTACGATATCATTTGACAGGTTAACCTTTGAGTTTATTTCAAAACCGCCTAAAATAAGCCCCATCAATCTCTCTGGATAATATTTGGCAACACCCAACGCAATTTTTGCGCCAAGTGAGTATCCGTAAATATACGCCTGATTAACATGTATTTGATCTAGGACAAAAATAATATCCGAAGAAAGTTTTTTTAGTGTATACGCTTCTGAAACTTCAGGCAAACAACTTTTGCCATGGCCTCGAGAATCAATTGCAATTACTTTATAATTTTCAGAAAGTGTATCAGCATATCCAAACTGAAACCACTCCTCTAAACTCATTCCAAAACCAAAGAGCAGAACAATTGGTTTGCCTTCTCCAATGACTTTATAATTAATGGTACATCCTTGGTTAATTGCAGTGTTTGTTTTTTTATTGTTTGCGATTGCATTATGATTGAAAGTCATAAAGATAGACATAATTGTTATTATTCCGATATTTATAGTTGTTTTAATCATTTTTTCCCTAACGTTACAGTAAATATTAACTATTCAGTAAATATTAACTATTCTTCTCTGCTTTCCAAGCTATTTTTTGCAACGCATCCATAAAATATAGTAACTCTTTTTACACAGTCCGGATTGCAACTCATGGAGAATGGAAACCGTTGTCTTGTGGCCATGGGAGCTGTCCCAAATGTCAGAACCATGAGACAAATCTTTTGATAAACCGGCAACAGGAAAAATTACTGCTGGTTTTATATTTCATGACAACACTTACCTTGCCCTATCAATTACGATCCCTGGCCTGGCACCATCAAAAGAAAATAGACCTGCGGGTTTCTGATGGTAATTCATCAAATTGATTTCGGTAATTTTGGGCAAACCGGCTAAGATGCCAGATGCCCCATTGAGCCACAATATCTCCGATGGGTTTACCGATATTCGCATCCAATAACAATGCCCTGCGGATTTCATTGAGTATGATAGAACGCAAATATGCGGCCGGAGATTTGGCAATGCAGGTATGAAATGCATATTCGAGGGTTCTCCGGCTGACACCTGTCAATCGGCACAGATCGGCGATCGTTACATTCACCCCCTTTTGATCATTAATATACTCACAGGCACGCCGGGTAATCTTAAAACGATTACACGAATCCATCTTTCGAGTTCCCATCAAAAAAGAGCCCATCAGATTACCGATCTGATCTGTTATTGTTTCAGTAACCTCAGTACACAAGTGCGCCATAACCTGTTTTGACATAAAAGGATTATCTGGAAATGGCTGGATGAGAAATTGAATCTGTGACACCAGCCACCTAATTTTATGGGCATATTCAGGATTATTGTTTCTAAACCCAGACCTGAAATACGTTGAGAACCGTTCCAAATTTAATTCAGGAAAATTGTTTGTTAAACACCTTTCAAAAAACTTTTTTTGGATATTCACAACAGCAAACCGACTTTGGGAAAAACAGGTGGTATTAAAATCTGCACCCGGGGGGGCATACCAGAGATGATGATTAAAAAAATCCTGGCCGTTCAGCTTACACCTGCCGGAGTTTAGAACCAGCCCCACTGAATAATTATCACTGGGTACGGCACCAGACTGAGCAAGGGTCTGATTGGTTTTCTCGAAAAACAGCCCCACTTTATTATCAAAGAGAATGGTGCTGAATTCTCCTTCAAATTCACCGCAACTGATTTGCTGATATTTCTGGTTGTATCCGGAAAGGCAGGCTGCCTGCGCATCAATATCCAAAAAAGTCTGATTATTTCTCGCCACCCTGCTGGAGCTGGGCTTATAAATTTTATTCTCAATCATATTCTCAAATAAATTAATAAATTGCGCAAAAGGGATAACACCTCCCCTGTATTCTATATTAGAGCTATAACGTCCTGCAACCATAATTGAAAGGAGGTGATTGTATAAATAATTCAGGACTGCCAGAATCGCCACTCGTGTGTATATAAAATCCAAAAAGAACCAACACACTAATCTCATTAAGGAAAAGGAGCGTCAAACGATGAAAGAAAACCAAACCAATGGATTGGCTGAAAAACTCTGGGAAACGATACCAACTCCCCTGACCCCCCCTGCGCCTTTGCAGACTGGATATGCTGAAGTCAACGGTATCAAGATATATTATACGGTTAATGGGTCTGGTGAGCCCTTGCTTTTGCTACATGGCGGTCTTGGCAGTACCGAATATTGGGGTGGCATGATCCAAGCGCTTTCTTCTTGTTATAAAGTCATCTGTATTGACAGTCGAGGACATGGTTGCAGCACAAGAGATAATCAAAGCTACAGCTTTCAGTTATTGGCGTCAGACACGCTTGCAGTAATGGATCATCTGTCTATTGATTCCGCTTCAATCCTGGGATGGAGCGACGGGGGCAATATCGGCATCGACATTGCGATCAATCACCCTGAAAAATTAAATAAACTTATTGTACTTGGCGCCAACTTTACCCACTCTGGTATCAAATCAACGGTTGAAGAAAATCCCGTCTTCGGTAAATACATTGAAATGGCTGCAATGGACTATGCACGATTATCCAAAACGCCAGATGACTTTGAACTCTTTGTCGGCCAGATCTCAGAAATGTGGGCAACTGACATCATTTTTACTCAGGAACAGCTCAAATCCATCTCCATCCCGGTTACCGTTCTCCACGGAGAATATGATGAGGCCATAAAGCTGGAACATTCAAAAGAGTTGGCATCACTGATTTCAGAGTCCACGTTCATCCAATTGGACAATTTGAGCCATTTTGCTATATTTCAGGATCCGATCAAATTATGTGAGACCGCATTGAAACACCTGGCCGGGAAGGAATCCGTTAAAATGTGATAGCGGTATTAACCGCCTTAAACCTCAGTGGATTGAGGGTTTTATCCCTGTATACTGAAACAACAAAAATTTTGGATAGGATCATACGGTCCCGTAAAATATCCCATACCATTCCATGGTTGACAGTTATCTTAGGGGATCGTTTTTTTTAGTCTGGATATGAGTTTCCAGTCTTTTTCGGATATAGGGAAAAAACAACTTAATCGCAATAAGAAAAATGCTTACTCCTAATTTTCAAACAAACTCTCCGGTAGTGAAATTTTCCTTATTTCAAAACGGGTCAACACCGTTCTCAGCAGTATTTTGAGGAGCTCAACGACGAAAAACATCCGCTGTAGCGAATTGTTGTGTGCCGGGTGTTGTGGTTCAAGCGTCGGAGGAGAGGACTGGACAAAGTTAGCCCTGTTCTATGCCTTGCCTCTCTCCCATTAAAATTTTATACAACTCATTATAAAAGTCTTTCGGGTTATCGTTCATCGGAAAATGACCACTATGCTTTATCATTATTTTCTGGACGTCTCCGACACGAGTTACCGTAGGTATGTTGGCATTTTTATCCCCAAAAAAATATGCCTTCCGACATGGAAGCGCAAGAAATATTTCAAGAAGTCGATTGCTGTCAGACAGTGAAACAAGTGATTTGGAGCTTTTATAAAGAGCATCCGCCGATGTTGAGTCTATCGCGGCATACCTTTCGCCAAAGTTATTAAATTTTTTTCGTAATTCTGAAAAAAAATTGGATTCAAAAACGTCCAATGGTACGCTTATGATATTCCGGCTCAATATACCGCAATCGGTACCGATCAAATTGCCCTCAACATTTATGAAAGTCTTTATATTATTCAAAATATCATCGGGAAGAAGCAGAGCCACAGCACCGCCCATGCTATGTGCAACAATATGCAAATTTTTGTTTGAAAACTTTCTCAGGATTTCGGCACATATACGTGCTTGAGCTTCCATTGTGTAAGAAAAATCTTTTGACTCAGAGGATTCACCAAATCCGACAAGATCAAGGGTTAGGATCGAAAAGTTATCAAGGTCGGTGCAATTCCAAACATGATGAAATGAATCCTTTGAGCAGCCCAATCCGTGCATAAAAAATATCAGATTTTTACCGGTGTCACGTACTTTCGCAACGATCTCATTTGCTTGTCCCTCCACATCTAATATAAATTTCATAAGTTGTATAATTCCTCTAAAACGAGTAGCTGTTTCACATAGAACGATTGAATTCAAAGACTGCCCAACGAAACGATGGATTATAACTCACAGCTTAATTACGACCACCAACCTCACCGGTGAAACCCGGCGCTTGTTGATTGTTGGAATTTAACCCACTTTTTAAAATCACTCCCCCTTCATGGTCATGTGATACTTCAATTTGGTCCCAGAGTCATTCTTTATTCTGGTACATTCGTACTCAAAAGAAGTGAGGATGTCATGTATTCCCTTCACAGATTCTGAAACAGCGTCGGCATCACTAAAAAGATGAATGGCACAACCATCCGGTTTGAGTACTCGTTTTATTTCGTATAACTCTGCTTGCAGATTCCAACCAATGGCTTGGGATGTCATCAAACAATCAATGGAACGTTCAGGAAATGGTAGTGAATCCAGCACGCCATCTACTGTGTAAATGTTAGTAATATTCCTTTCAAGTGTTTTCTGCTTGATCAACCGTCTAAATCCACCGGTGGGCTCCACTGCAAAAACGGTCTGTGCATACTGAGCCAAAAGGAAAGAGATTTTACCAGGTCCTGCTCCAGCGTCAATGACGACTTTGTCATGAAGGTACTGCGGTGAAACGATCTCATTAATCTCCCATGGGAAGTCAACGTTCTTGTCGTAAGCCTCAGGGTACTTGCTGTATATAATAAGATCCGCTATCTCCCAAAGAAGCTCATCACAGTTTTGTTCAATCGTCTTGTCGACTGTGCCCTCTTCCAGAAGAATCTCATCCAGGAATGATACAACTGAAGGACACATTGAAACCAAGTATCTGTGAATGACCGGATTCGCCCTCAAAAGTGCAGCCAATTCTTGTCTTGGTGCACGATCAGGCAAATATCCAATTTGAAAGGATTCCAAAAACAGCAAATCTTCAACATTCAGCTCAATTCCAGCAAATAGCTTTCTTAGCATATCGGCATATTGCATTATCATCTCCTCGTGATAAAGGTGTTGCGAAGTTTTTGACGCTGCTCTTCATCCGGTGCATCAAAATTTTGAAAAAATGAAAAAATTATTGTTCCCATATTGTTTGATGACCTTAGAAGGCAGTAAAAGAATCATCCATAATTTCAAGAGAGATAGAAGGATTAATACGAGGGACAAGTATTCTGTGCGGTGTTGTTATTCTCAAGCCCATATGTATTTTCATTTTTATGTGATTTTGAGAAAATCTGACAAGTCCGAAAACCTGTCAAAAATGAGGTCCGGCTTTGATGATATAATTTCATCCATACTGCCGTACCCATAGCTCACAGCTGCCGTCATAATCCCGTTTTCTTTTCCGCCGGCAATGTCATAAACTCGGTCTCCCACCATGAGGGACCTTTCGGGGTCAAGGCTCTCGGATTCAATAATGTGGGCGATCAATTCTCCTTTATCCACAAGGCTGCCGTTTAATTCAGCACCGTATACCATATCAAAAAACTGGATAAGCTTGAAATGATCCAGTATCTGTTCAGCAAAAACTCTGGGTTTTGAGGTGGCCAGATATATCCGAAATCCGGAATCTTTAATTCTTTCAAGGGATTTAGGGATTTCCGGAAAAACAATATTCTCGAATATCCCAATCTTAGAAAATCGTTTCCGATAATTGGCAAGCGCCAGATCAAGTTTATCGTCGTCGGCTGTATTCAAGAGGTGGGAAAAAGAGTCCCGTAGGGGAGGTCCGATACACCAAGTGAGGTTATCGGCTTCGGGTACCTGGACATCAAAATGTTCCAGTGAAAATTGAATACACCGGGTGATGCCGACTTTGGGATCTGTCAGGGTACCGTCCAGATCAAATAAAATATTCTCAATCATTTTTTATTCCCTATTCCATTAGGATGAGAAAGGCCTCGTTAGATAATTTTCTTGGCGTTGCGTTATCAGGTCCGACCCAAATTGTCTATAAATTCAGTCATGACAGAGTAATGTTCTTTTTTATGCGGTTTTTACCAAATGTAATATCCAGTTTGCGCATGCGGTGTCTTAATGTACCAGGGTTAATGTCAAGTAACTTAGCAGCTCCGTTTTTTCCCTCTACTTTTCCACCTGATATTTTAAGAGCTGAGCAGATATGATTTGCCATGGCTTTATCGAGATTCATTGATTCGGGCCTAGTTGGAAGGTCCGGCAGTTCGTTGAGTATTTTGTCTGAAAAATGAATTCCTCTAAAATTCAGGGGCTTATTCTGATTAAGAATCAAAGCACGCTCTACAGCGTTCTCGAGTTCCCGGACATTACCAGGCCAATGGTATGATAAAAGTGTATCAATGGCATCAACAGGCAGGACTGGTGAAGCAGATAGTCTCATTTCACGTGTTTTCTTTATAATAAAATGATTGACAAGGGGTACTATATCCCTTTTTCTTTCCCGCAGTGGAGGGATGATCACAGGGAATACCTGAAGCCGGAAATAAAGATCTTCCCGGAATTTACCCTGCTTTACCATGGATTCAAGGTCGCTATGTGTAGCGGCAATAACCCTGATATTAAGTTTAATCGGGTCTGTTCCGCCAACTCTTTCAATTTCTTTTTCCTGCAACACCCTAAGGAGTCTCACCTGAATTTCCAGTGGGAGTTCTCCAATTTCATCAAGCAAAATAGTGCCGTTATCTGCTCGTTCGAATCGCCCGTATTTTTTGGAAATGGCACCTGTAAATGCCCCTTTTTCATGACCGAACAACTCGCTATCCATTAACGCCTCGGGAATGGCACCGCAGTTGACCGTAACAAAGCGGTTTTTCCGACGCGGAGAAATATTGTGAACAGCCCTTGCTATCAGCTCCTTTCCTGTTCCGGTTTCACCTAAAAGCAGCACAGGGCTTTTAAGCGGAGCTACCTGCTGAACCAGGTCCATAACACCCTTCAATCCAAAATCTGATCCTATTATCTCTTTACCCGTTGCACTTTGAAGTTCATCTTGCAGGAACCGGTTATCATCGGAAAGACGCTCTTTGAGTTCAAGAAGATCCAGATATCTAAGACTATTTGAAAGCGCGATGGTAATTGGCTTTTTCAACAAAAACAACAATTCAAGGTGTTCTTTTGTGTAACTATTGTTGCCTTTGGCGTTGAGCGTTATACCACCGACCCAGCTTTCGTCTACCCCCAGGCGCATCGCAAGTGTGGATAACCTTGAATTATGGTGGCCCTTAAATACATATTTCAATGCCGGGTGCTCGTGGGTGTTACCTGCAATATACTCTTCACCAATTCTGCCGGAATCAATATACGCCTTGACTTCAGGTGGATATGTGGTTTTAAGGTTCAAACGCTTTCCACCGCTGTTGTCAGCCATGGCAATTGTTCTGGTTATTCCTGCAGGGTCATAGTAATGGAGATGTGCTTCAAATGAAGGTATATCGGCTCTAATGTATGTGAATAAATGCCAAAGGGCTTGCTCTATTTTCAGACTTCCACAGATTCTTAGTGTGGCTTCACGGAAAAACTTATTTTTATCAACAGGCACTTTTTTTATTCCCCACCAGATAATATCTGACATATTTAACAGATAATTAAAAAACTGTCAAATATATAGGATAAACTGTCGCATATCGAGGATTCATTGAACAAGTGAATGCACCCTACTGATATATTATATAGTATCAGATACTTAGCCATGGATATCTGGCTTGGCTCGATCCTTGCTCATCGAATAAAAAGTTAGGATTAATTATAGTCTTTAATAAGGAGATATTTATGCAATTGGTAAACAAAACAAAAATAGTGAACCCCATGGAACCTTTTGTAGCATGTATTGCTATATTGATAGCTGTTTCAACGGTTTTTATGACACAATCAATCTTTATCGAAATCTCAGATTCTTTTAATTTAGATATTGCCAAAACACGGTTTACGTTCAGCGTTGTTTCCATATTTTATGCCATATCTTTTCTGGTTTTTGGGCCTGCATCTGACAGATTAGATTTGCAAAAAATGTCTTCGATCGGGTTATTCTTTTTGGCAACTGGGGTTTTTGTTGCATCAATGGCAGGAAGTTTTAACAGTTTTATTATAAGTATGGCATTTATAGGGACTTGCGCTTCGGCAGTTGCAGCTTCAATGTTTCCATATATGTTGAAAATTGCACCGGAAGAAAAACAAGGTATCTATCTGGGATCAATTGTTGCGGCTTCAACAACAGGGATGGTGATCGGTAGATTTTCAGCTGGTATTATGACGTCCTACTGGGGCCTTGAAAATACGTTTAAAATCATAGCAATTACTATTTATATCTTTAGCCTGCTAACAACGATTGTTTTAAATGGCAAAAAATTTAATCCGGTACAACAATCCGGCGAAATATATTCCAAATCATATCTGAAGGCTTTAAAACTATTGATTTCTCCAAAATTGCTATCGTTGTTGATGACCGGTTTTTTTCTGTTTTTCGGATTTCTTGGAATGGTTACGTTTCTAACATTCAGATTAACCAGCTCCCCCTTTTACTTTACATCTGCTGATATTGGCTGGATAAGCCTTGCAGGCCTAACAGCATTGATAGGCTCTCCATTGTCGGGATTGCTCGCTAAGAAAACAGACGCTTTCAAAATTTTGACCACATCACTTAGCCTCTGCATAATATCTGTTCAGCTTATGGGCTGGATTCCTTTAGTATTACCGGTTTGTACTGGAATATTTTTACTCTTTTTAGGAGTCTATTTATGCCAACCATTGATTTTTTTATTGATAAGTCAGAAAATTCCTCAAACGTATATTGGAACAGCCTCCTCCTTTTATATTTTATTTTGTATTGGGGGAGGGAGTGTTTCATCTGTTCTTCTGGGGCCGGTATGGAAGTTGTTTGGTTGGCAAGGTGTAACTTTAATTTGTACTGGTTCATTGGCGATTGCTATTGCACTCTGCATTTATGCCAAAAACAAAAATGAAGAAAAAATAACGCATTCCGCACCGGTTTTGGGTGCTGTGCAAGCAAACGAAAGTTTAAATCCTTTCCACGACTAAAGTGTTTTTGGAGGGGCAGATCGGTAGGCGCGATTGATTTTTCACATCCGACACCCACCAAATCTCAGCTTAAGATACGCATATGCCACTGAAAGAATAAGTTTCTTATCCTATATATCAGTTAGAAGAATCAAAGACTCCCCTTGATTTTTAGGGGAGATAAAGAAATAGCTCCGCCCTTTCCATTACTATGGATCGCAGTGAGATAAAAAACTAAGTAATTCTTATAGGGAAAACCGGGAAAAAGCAATCGGGTAAAATCGGAAATTTCAGATTTTACCCGATCATCCCCAAAATAGCGGGTTTATATTAAAATGCTCAGGCGTAGGTGAATATATTCATATTTCCTTTGCTTAATAATTATTTTTTCTTTATGATTGAACTCAAAGATCCTATTATTTGGACCTACTTTCAAAATTCGCAGTTCTCCTTTTTAAACAACAGACACAAAGGATTGTTTTCAATTTCATTTTAAAACTTAAGGAGATTAACATGAATTGTTTTTGGCAAAGACGAAGCGCTTTAAAATTAATCTTCTTTGCTTTTCTTCTCGTCTCTTTTTTAATCCAACCCTCAGGTGCAGCGGGCAAATTTAAAACCATTATTTTATTAGAAACAATGGATGTAAAAGTAGTAATAGATCGCTCTCACTGGTTTCAAGTCCAAATGAAGGAACTGGGATATAAAGAAGGGATCAACATGGAATTGATTATTTTAAAAGCAAAAGGGAACTATCCACTTGCTGAATCTCTTTTAAAAAATGTTTTGGAAAAAAGAAAACCCGACTTAGTTCTAAGCAATGCTACGCTGGCTTCACAAGCAGCTAAAAAACTTCTTAAAGGTACAAATATCCCTCAATTATTTTTCACAGTCGCAGATCCGGTTGGTGCAGGACTTGTTGAAAGCATTGGACCGTCTACAGGAAAAAATATTACTGGCAGAGTTCATAATATAACAAGAGAAACAAAAGTTAAATTAGTTCTTCGATTGATTGGGGCCCAAATAAAAACTCGGCCCATTCGTTTTGGATACATCCATTCAAACTATTCATCATCAATGGGTGATTTGAATGAATTAGAAAAAATTGCCAAAAAAAATAAAGATATCACTTTTATTCCATACGAAATTGAATACAAAGACTTTCCAGAAAATATAGACTACATGTTAAAGGAAATGTCAAAAGGGTTAAAACAGCTTGACGGGAAGATTGATTTTTTATGGGAACCGTTGGGCCCTTTTGCCGAGAGCATAAAATATAACGAAATATTAAAACAAGAAGCAACTGTGCCTGTTGTTTATGGCGTCAATAGAGATAGTTTACAAATCGGTGCACTAATTAATATAGAACCGGATGCAGAAGCAGAAGGCAGAGAAGTCGGCCTGTTGGCAGATCGTATATTGAATGGCGAAGCCCCTGGAGATATCCCTGTGATTCCACCAATAAAATTTAATTTAGGGGTCAATCTGACAACTGCCCAAAAAATGAATATTGTCATCCCCCCGGATATTTTAAAATTAGCAAAAGGAAATATTTTTCATTAGTGAAATGACATGAAACTTCAATCTAAGATATTAATTATTATCATTCCGCTTGTACTTCTTTCTCTTTTAGGACTTGGTTTATGGTCTTTTAATGAGGCTAAAAAAAGTACATATCAGAGCAATTATCGTTATCTACGCATTGTTCTTGAATCTTATACGACTGAAACACTACACCAAAATTACCAACTACTCAAAGAGGCCAAAATGGATCAAGTGGCATCTTATGTAGAGAGTTACAAGAAAGATTCAATAAATAAAGCCCAAAATTTAGCAACAATCAGGGGGGGGCATCTTTTTGTTTTCAATGAATCCGGAAAATTAATTTTTTGTACTCAAAATCAGGATTCAGCCAATATTGAATCATCGTGGAATAAAATATCAAAAAAAATAGTGACTGAAAATTCGGCAGAAATTATAAAGGGCTATCTTGATAGAAAACCTTATGACGATGTCTATGTTGCACAATATTTTAAGCCATGGGGTTGGGTGGTCTTCTATAGCATTCCCAATGAAGATGTCAGTGTATTAGTAAATAGAATACGGTTTATTACTTTGGGAATTAGTCTTTTGTGTGCCTTGGCCAGCTCTTTTTTGATTTTTATATTTTGTAAAAAATATCTTTTAAGGCCCATTGCCAAACTTAAAGATGCAGCGCAGAGCATTGCTAACCATGAAAATATTGAAACCATCTCAGTAAATTCAACAGATGAACTTGGATTATTGGCCAGAAGTATGGAAACCATGTCAAAATCCATTAATCTCTATCAAACTGAACAAAATAAGACTGAAACAGCACTGATCGAAAAGCATGAAGAATTGCAAAAAAGCCAGTTGGACTTAAAACGGTATCAGGACTCTTTAGAACAACTGGTTGAAGAGCGAACTGGTGAACTAAGGAAGAGCGAAAAAAAATATCATGACTTGTACGACAATGCGCCGGATATGTTCGCTTCAGTTTGCGGAAAAACAAAGACTATCCTTGAGTGCAATGAAACATTAGCCAATACATTAGGTTATAGCAAAGAAAAAATTATTGGTGGTTCAATTTTTGATATATACACTCCTGATAGTGCTGAGTATGCAAAAGAAAAGGTGTTTCCCGTGTTCCTAAAAACGGGGACAATAGTTGAAGAAGAATTACAATTACAACGAAATGATGGAAGTTCATTAAATGTGTCTTTAAATGTTTCAGCTTTTCGTGATGAGAGCGGAAACCTCCTAAGCAGCAGGTCTGTTTGGCGTGACATCACTGAACGAAAGAAGATAGAAGTACAACTCCTTCAAGCTCAGAAAATGGAATCCGTGGGACAACTGGCTGGCGGTGTGGCCCATGAGATTAATAATCCCATAAATGGCATTATGAATTATGCCCAGTTGATACAGGACAAAATAGGAGAAGCCCCCCCCCTGTCGGAGTATACATCGGAAATTATACATGAGACAGAACGTGTGAGCAAAATAGTAAAGAATCTTCTTGTTTTTGCCCGGCAGGAGAAAGAATCCCACAGCCCGGCAAGGATGAAAGATATTATCAATGATACGATGTCTTTAATTCAGACGGTACTTAAACGGGATCAGATCACTTTGATCGCTGATATTTCAGAGGACCTTCCGAAAATAAAATGCCGGAGTCAGCAGATCCAGCAGGTTGTTATGAATCTGATCACTAACGCCCGGGATGCTCTCAATGAGAAATATCCGGGTTTTGATGATAACAAAAAGATTGAACTTACATCCGTTTTTTTTGAAAAAGACGGCAGGCGATGGATTCGCACTACTGTAGAAGACAGAGGCCTTGGCATTGCGCCAGATACCATGGAAAGGATGTTCGACCCCTTTTATACAACAAAAGAAAGGTCCGAGGGAACCGGATTGGGGCTTTCCATCAGCTATGGTATCGTGAAAGATCACCACGGAGAGCTGAGGGTTGAAAGTGAGCCTGGGCATTACACCCGGTTTCACATGGACTTGCCGGTGGACAATGGGTGGGACCTTCCATCTTCGCTTTGAATAAACAAAAATCAAAGGAGTCATAATGGGAATCATTCTTGTTGTCGATGATGAAAAAAGCATCAGGATGACGTTCAGGGAATTCCTTATGGGAGACGGCCATGAGGTGGACATTGCGACCACTGCTGATCAAGCTATTCCGCTTCTTAAAGCACGGGACTTTGATGTTGTGATTACGGATATAATCATGCCCCGTGTAAGCGGATTGGATTTGTTGAAGACCATATCCAAGATCAATTCTAAAACTAAAGTCATTATGATGACAGGGGAGCCGAATGTTGAAACATCAACCGAGTCACTGCGATTCGGTGCATTTGATTATCTGTTTAAACCCGTATCAAAAGAAAAGATTCTACATACCGTCTCAAATGCATTAAGAACCAAAAGACTTGAAGATGAAAAATCCCGGCTCGAACAAGAGAACCAAAAATATCAGGAGTCTCTTGAAGAACTTGTGAAAGAACGAACCCGGGAGCTGCGGAAAAGTGAAAACAATCTGCAGATGCTTCTGAATTCAATCCCGGTGGGGGTTGTCACGATTTCCCGGGATACCCATAGGATCAAATATGTAAACCCGGAGGCGGAAAAAATACTCGGGCTGCCCCAGGAGAAGATTATAGATTCAAAATGCTATGGATTTCTCTGCTCCTCAAAAAAGGGGGAAGGCCGGATTACCGATTGTGGAAAAACCGTTCATAATGAAGAAAGAATTATTTCCACCGCAACCCAGGGTAAGATTTCCGTTTTGGCCAACGTCATCCATATCAAGCTCGATGATAAGGAGTATATCCTTGAAAGTTTTGTCGATATTACCCAAAAAAAAGATCTTGAAAAGCAGCTCCATCAAGCCCAGAGAATGGAAGCCCTTGGTACCCTGGCCGGCGGTATCTCCCATGATTTTAATAATATTCTTTCTCCGATACTCGGGTTCACACAACTGATTCTTGACGATGCAGAAAAAGGCTCGGAGATGGAAGATGACCTGAAAGAAATTTATACCGCTGGCAATCGAGCCAAAGAGCTGGTCAGGCAGATTTTGACATTTGCAAGACAAGGGGAACAAGAATTCAGGCCTTTGAAGATAAGCCTTATTGCAAAGGAGGTGTTTAACTTCTTGAGATCTACTATTCCAACCTCTATAAAACTGGATCTGGACATTGAGAGTGAGTCAAGGGTTTTGGCCGACCCTACATCAATCCATCAGATCTTCATGAATATCTGCACCAATGCCGCCCATGCAATGGGAAGCAATGAAGGAGAACTCAAGGTTCATTTGTTGAATTATGAACTATCGCAAAGACTGAATTTCAATGGATTTAGGCTATCCCCTGGCAATTATTTAAAAATTACAATTTCTGACACTGGAATCGGGATTCCGGAGGATCAGTTAAACACCATATTCGAACCTTACTTTACGACAAAAAAAATAGATGAGGGAACGGGTTTGGGGTTGTCGGTGGTGCACGGTATTATAAAAAAACATAACGGAGCCATCTTTGTTGAGAGTACCGTTGGAAAAGGAACAACTTTTATCCTTTACCTGCCGGTTGTAAAAAGGACTAATGGATATCAAAACAATGACGTGGAATCACTGCCCACTGGTTCAGAATCGATCTTGGTGGTTGATGATGAGCCGCCAATCGTGAAAATGGAAAGCCGTATTTTAAATTCCCTTGGCTATACTGTTTTAACCTGTACAAGCAGTTCTGAAGCACTACAGTGTTTCCGTTCAACCCCGGATGGGTTTGATCTTATTCTCACGGATATGACCATGCCTGGAATGACAGGGGATAAACTCACAGAAAATTTTAAAAAAATCAGGCCTGATATCCCCGTTATTTTATGTACGGGATTCAGTAAAAAACTTGACAGTCAAAGTGCCAGGGATATTGGCGTTAATGCATTCATCAGCAAACCGGTTGCAAAGAATAAGTTGGCAAACATTGTTAGAAAAGTTCTTGATGAAGTGAATAGTTCTGAATAAGGATTTTTAAGATAGTAAAAAACCGGCTATATTGTCTATCATTATGGGGTTTGGGCTGAAAAATAAAGGCGTTCGCTAGTTTTTTAAAGGCTCAGTCCAGATGAAATCTTGAGAAAATGTGTAGGTACTGACTATCATCTGCTTGGGCTTGATCTCCAGGATAAAAATATCTGATCAATTTTCCCAGGGCCTTCCCTGTAACTCCTCACCTCATATTGTCGTATATAATCGTGTTGTCAAAATCCGTAATTTCTCCAAGCCCAAACGCAAAAAGCCCTATCACGAAAATCGCGATAGGGCTTTTTGAAGAATAATCTGGCGGCGTTCTACTCTCCCACACAGTCTCCCATGCAGTACCA
>JADGEQ010000054.1 GCA_016744295.1 Desulfobacteraceae bacterium
GAGACTTGATCCAAGAAAAAGTTAAGTCTGGCCGAAATGGGCCCCCGCCAAGAAAAAAACTCCCCGATTTTTCTTTGGACGGGTCTGCACAAAATTAGGTGGTGAATTTGGGAAAAACCCCAGTCTTGCTTTTTACACCATTCTCCTGTATTCTGTCCGATCATAACCATTTAAATAAAAAAAAGATTCCCATGAAATTTGACACATACCATATTGATTCAGCCATAAAGAAAAACCTTGCAGCAGAAGGGTTTAAACGCCCCACAGATATCCAGTTCAAATCAATTCCCTCTATTCAGAAAGGCGAGGATGTTCTGGCCATTGCCCAGACCGGCACCGGTAAAACCGCTGCATTTGCCATACCCATCATTGATATGATCCACCGGGCCAAAAGTTCAAAACGCTCCTTTGGTATCTACTGCATTGTCATGGTCCCCACCCGGGAACTGGCCGCCCAGATCGGGGAGGTGTTTGACACCCTGTCCCAGCACACAAAGGTAAAGGGATTTGCCCTGTTTGGCGGTGTGGAACAAGATCCCCAGATAAAAAAACTCAAAGACGGGATTGATGTGCTCATTTCCACCCCGGGCCGGATGTTTGACCTCATCAGCCAGGGTGCCATTGATGTCAAAAAAGTAAGGGTATTGGTTCTGGATGAAGCCGACCAGATGCTGGACAAAGGGTTTATCAAAGACATTGAGTCAGTGAAAAGAAGATTGACCCAACGGCATCAAACCCTGTTTTTTTCAGCCACCATTAACAAGGAAATCAAAAAACTGGCATTCTCCCAGGTTAAAAGTTCCGCCATCCGTATCCAGATCTCCCCGGATGACCCGGTTTCAAAGAATGTGTCCCATGGGGTTATTTTTGTGGAAATGGACGACAAGCGCTTCTTTCTGCGCAAATTCATCCAGGACAATGAAGATGCCAGGATCATGGTCTTTGTCCGAACAAAGGTAAGGGCCGAGCGGGTGGTCAAGGCCCTGGAAAGAGTGGATATTAAATCCCTGGCCATCCATGGAGACAAAGACCAGGATGACAGAACTGCTGTTCTGGCCCAATTTAAAAACGGATGGGCCAAAATTCTCATTGCCACGGATGTCAGTGCCAGGGGTATTGATATTCCCGATGTGAATTTTGTGGTAAATTATGATTTGCCTGAAAAACAGGAAAATTATGTCCATCGGGTGGGAAGAACCGGCAGGGGAACCCGGAAAGGCCAGGCGATCTCCTTTTGCAGCACGGAAGAGGTCCCCTTGCTGGAAAAGATCCAGGCTTTTTTGACCAAACCCATAGAGACGATTACCGTTGGCAAAAAAGAATATTCGGTGATCATCGAGGCCGGGGAAAAACCGGAAACTGTTCAGGACTTGATCCATGCCAACGAGGATTGGGAAAAAAACCGAAAAAAAGCCAGAAGAAACAGAAGAAAGAAAAGCTGATTATTTCTTCATTTATTTTATTAAGTTCTTTTCAGTTTCTATACCCACAGATAAAGAAAGCAGCTGATATACATGAGGGTCACTGAAGAGGCAATGGTCATTTTAATGAATGACAACTGAAAGGCGGCCTTGATTACCTTTATATTAACGGCAAGGGCATAGAGGGAAAAAATGCCGGTCAGGACTGTGATCCCAACAGAGGTTGTCCCGATCTGAAGGGCGGCCACAAAGGGTGCCACAACCCACAATGAAATGGCAGCCATCCCAATGTAAAAATAGGAGGTCAAAAAATTGGCTTTCCCGCCCATGGCTTTCAAAAAGACCCAGATAAACAGGGCCGCACCCGCATGCATGAAAAAGGCGACGGGAATCCCGGCCACAATTATTTTAAGCGGGTTATAGGCTGTGGCATCAAATCCGTTTTCTAAAAGTATTGCCCGGCTGAACAGGGCAGCAGAACATCCGTAGATCACCCCCAAAACCAATACATTGATAATGGCATAATATTGCAACCGCTTTATATCTATTCCCTTTTGCAGTCCAATGGTATTGAAGGCTAAAATATTTCCCATGGATGTCAGATAATTCATTTGTATTCCTTTAAAAATACCGGTTCAGGCCCCAGCCAAATAGTTTTTGATTGCTTGCTTTATTGACTGTAAGGCCCGGACGATTCCCGGGCCTTACAGATCAGGTTGCATGGATACACATCTTGTTCTTCAATATCCTAGGCCCAGGGAACCAGTCCCCAGCAAAAGATCGCTATACAGATGACGGAAACGATCACCGGTACGGTGATACCGTTGTAACGGGTCTCTTCATAGTCTGTGCCCCAGCCGTGGATTCGGTCAATGACGCGTTTATCCGCCAGAGTGGGCGCATAGGCTTTGAAAATAGCCATGCGGTTAAAGGCGATGGACATGAGGATAAACATGGCAAAGCTCAAGGGGATGGTCACCATTCCGCCGGACATGCCCAGGGCTGCCACAAGACCTTTCCCCACAACGATTGAAGGAAATACATGGGGAGAGATCAGGATATAGAGGAACCCGCAGAACAAAGAGGAGATCATAAGGGCCAGTTTATTGGCTTCCTTCCACCAGACCCCCAGAAGAATGGCCGGGGTTGCTGTGGTGGCCAGAAGGCCGAAGGCCCACAAAATACTGGTCACTAAGAATTTCGGGGGGCTAAAGGCCATGAGGATGGCAAGGAGGCCGCCCATGGCAAGGGCTGCATATCCCCATCTCATTTTTTTGGCGGAGGCCATGTTGGGCGCAATGATACCCAACAGATCCGAGCCCACAAGCCCTGCAATGGCCATCAGATTTCCACCGATGGTGGAAAGCCCTGCTGCCACAGCACCGCCCATTACAAAGGCCGCCACAAGGGTGGGATTATAAAATACATTGAGAATTAATATGGTCTGATCGGCTTTCTCAATAATTCTTCCCGTGGTGGCGGTGAAAAAGTTTCCTGCAAACCCAACGGCATAGGTTCCGGAAAAAAGCAGTCCCAGAAATAGGGCGAACCAGACAACGGCCCACCTTGCACTTTTAACGGAAGAAGCGGTAAAAACCTTCATGGCCAGATGGGGAAGGGCTATGGGGCCTAGGGTAAAGGCCGGAATCAGGGCGAAATACCATCTGAAATCATATTTCATATCAAAGAAGGTGGGAACATTTTTTATCATATCCGGGACCATATCGCCGTAGGCCAGGGGCGGGAACCACCATCCGGAGGATCCCATCATTTTCATGATTGCCCCCATGGGAACAATCATGGCAATGGTCATGACCACCATCTGAAAAGCAGCATTGTAAGAGGCCCCGTACATGCCGCCCACGGTGATAAACCCCACGGTTGCAAGGCCTGCAACAACGATGGCAATATTATAGGGAACCCCGAAGAGCAGCTCAAAGGCACGGCCCAGGCCGATCATCTGGCCCAGGGCATACATGATCATGATCAGAATCATCCAGCAGACAATCACAACGGTGGAGGGTTTGCCATAGCGCTGGCGAATAAAGGTGGCCGGGGTAAAGGCCTTCATTCTTCGAAGGCTGGTGCCATAGAGAAGGGTCAGCAACGGAATGGAGATGGCCCACTGGATCCAGAGGTAAACAAAGGGAACCTGGAGTCTCATGATCAGGGCAATTACCCCTAGAAAGGTGGCAAGGCTGGCCCAGGTGGCGGCCATTCCAAGTCCGTTGGTCACGGGACCTATGGAAAAACCCGCCGCATAAAAATCTTCATCGGAAACTGTTTTTTTAGAGGAGGTATAGCCCACATAATAAAAGATCATGAAAAGTATACCCACAACGCCGAGTCCTACCCAGGCGTTGCTTAATGCATATTCAGCTGGCATGATATATCTCCTTATTCCATTATATTATCGGTATCGGTTTGGGTCACAGGGGGAAGAGAATTAACATATTCTTCCATTTCATCATCAAACTTATTGCACATGATGGTCATCACAAGGCAGACAGCAGCGATTCCAAACCATCCCAATAGAATGGGCAAAATGTACTGAATGGGAAATCCCCAAAGGGTTCCCTGCTGAAGGGAGGGGAAGAGGACAAAAATGGAGGCCGAGTGCCCCATCAAAAGCAATAAAACAGAAAAAACAATGGTCAGCCTGATCTCTTTTTTGTAGAGTTTTTCTTTCATGTTTCTAACTCCTGTTCGTAAAGATATTTTGGGTTAATCTTATTTCTTCTTGGAGCTCAGTTCAGGGAACTGATGATAGAAATATTCGTTGGAAGTCTCTTTTTTGTCGCCATTTTCGTTTTCCCTCAATTCGATCCTGCGTATTTTGCCGCTGATGGTCTTGGGCAGTTCGGTTACGAACTCTATAATTCTTGGGATCTTGAATTTGGCCAACACCTCAATGGTGTGCTTGAACAATTCCAGGGCCAGTTCTCTGGAGGGTTCATTGCCCTGGGTCAGGATAACAAAGGCTTTGACCAATTGATGCCGTTTGGGATCAGGAACCCCGACAACGGCGGTTTCCATGACGGCCACATGTTCTATTAATGCACTTTCCACCTCAAAGGGTCCCACACGGAAATCCGAAGATTTGATGACATCATCGGAACGACCGACAAACCACCAGTATCCGTCTTTGTCAAAGGTGGCCTTGTCACCGGTGTAATACAGACCGTGCTGGAATGCCTCTGAGGTTTTTGCCTCATTGTCAATGTATTCCTGGAACAGTCCGATGGCCCGCCAGTTGTTCAGGCGAACCACAATGTGACCGGTTTCGTCGGGTGTGGTAATTTGCCTGCCCTCATCATCGGCCAGGATAACGTCGTACATGTACGAGGGATACCCAAAGGACCCCAGACGCATCTTGCCGGCCATCCAGGGTGGATTCCCGATCATGGCGGTGGATTCGGTTTGACCATAGAAATCACGGATCTGGGTGCCGGTGCCTTCTCTCCACTGGTCTATGATTTCCGGATTCAGGGGCTCGCCTGCGCTTATGGAATATTTCATTGCGGAAAGATCGTATTTTGAAAGATCCAGGCCGACAAAGGCTCTCCATGCCGTTGGCGGGGCACAAAAAGAATTGACTTTATACCTGGCCACGGCAGCGATATATTTTTCAATATCAAGTGCCGTGAAATTGAAACCCGTGGCAGTAGCGCCCATGTTAAAGGGGGCAAAAAAACTGCTCCATGCCCATTTGGCCCATCCGGGTGCACTCAGGTTGTGATGGACATCTCCAGGTTCCAAACCGATAATGACGGCGGTGGACAAATGCCCCAGGGGGTATGAAACAGCAGAGTGCCCGACCCGCTTGGGAAGACCTGTGGTCCCCGAGGTAAAAAAGCAAAAAAGGACATCCTCATTGCTCACATCCGCAGCTTGGGCTTCTGGCTTTTCTTGCGCAATTTCAGAATAGGAGGTCCACCCCTCTTTTTGTCCCAGAACAATCTTTGCCTTGGGGGTACAGTCCGCTTTTTTCAGGGCGTCATCCACCAGATCCGTCAATCCTTCAAAGGCAATGATCACATCCGGCTTGTATGCTTCAAACCGGAACTGGATTTCCCGTTCCGTCATGCTGGTGGCCGTGGGCACAGAGACCAGTCCCCCCTTGATACCGGCAAAGGTTGCAAACCAGGTTTCCGGAACAATGGGGGTCAGCATGTAGAGATTGTTTGCTTTTTCAACTCCGTTTTTGCGTAAAAAATTTAAAACCTTATTCCCGTTGGCAGCCAGTTCTTTATAGGTAAACTGTTGTTCGGCATCTGTATCCATATCTGTCCAGATAAGGGCCAGTTGATCGCCGCGTTCTTTGACATGTATCCCCTCAAAAACTTCTGCTGCCCAGTTAAACTTTTCGGGCAGTTCGGATTTATTCAACTTCTCGAAGAACGCTTTTGCTTGGGTTTCACGCTGTCCCATATCCTGGATCTCATTGAGCGCCATTGCTTCTCTGTATGTGCTGTCCAACGACATTTGATTCCTCCGTTAAAATTTTATCAGATATAGTCCTCTTGCGTATAGTTCTATAAAATTGTGGATAATGTGCAATCGGTTGAAACCCGATTTTGCCTGTAGGGTTTTTGACCTGTCTTTCTAGGGAAAAACATGAGGAAGTTGTAGGTGGAGGAACCTACAAAAATTAACTTTGGCGGGTGGCCACCTGGCCGGTTTTTTCAAAATGAACAGCACACCGGACCAGTTCATTGGCATGTTTAAGGGAAAGCTTCTCCTTAATCCGCTCCCGGTAGGTGCCAATGGTCTTGATGCTTAGAAAAAGTCTTGTTGCAATTTCCCGGGAAGAAAATCCCCGGCCAATCATTTTGAACACCTGAAGTTCCCGGTCGGTGAGACGGTCAATGGGGGTTTTTTCACGGACTTCCTGGGGGCTGGACATGGAGGAGAGAATATGTTCCTTGACCTTCTCGTTCAGATAGATTTTTCCTTCCAGAACGTGGTGAATGGCGGTTACAACCGATTCCATGGCCTCCTGTTTCATGATATACCCCCGGGCGCCTGCGGCAAGGGCCCGCTGGGCATAGAGATATTCATCGTGCATGGACAAAACCAGGACAGGGATCTGTTTATGATGGAGCTTGACATATTTGACAAGGTCGATGCCATCGGAATTTTTTAACGAGATATCGGCGATGATCAGATCAGGAACCATTGTCTCAATTTCAACAACAGCCTGGTCCACATCCCTGGCCTTGCCAAAAGCGCAGAGGTCTTCTTCCTGGTTTATCAGTTCGGCAAGCCCAAGCCTGAATATAGGGTGATCTTCAACCAGCAATATTTTTTTCTTGTCTGGCATGTGATGTGCCTGTATTAAAAAGTTTAACGTTGGAGGAGCCTATCACCTTTGGCAGGAGATTTCCAGTTTCTATGTTGCTTAAAACCAGAATAATACCAGATTCTGAAGGCGGATAACAGATAACGACAGGAAGAAATATGAAATTTTATTCCGTTCAGGCCAAAGGATCTGTCAATGCTGCCATGGGCATGCTCAATTTTATCCGGGTGCCCTTTTCCCTGTCCGAAGAAATCATAAGTGAGGCACCCACTATTTTGGCCCGGTAGTTCATTATCCTCAGACCCATTCCCGTGTGATCCGTTTCCGGCTCCAGTCCCCTGCCGTTATCCCGGATACTAAACTTAAATTGATCCTCCCGTACTTCCATGGAAATATCTATGTGGGTGGCATGGCCGTGACGGATGGCATTGCGAACAGCCTCCCCTGCAATATGGTAAAGGTTGATGGTCACCATGTGATTATTGATTTGAATTTTATCATCGGCCTTTAGCCGGCAGTCCACCTGGTGGAGTATCCGGGTATTGGTTACCAGATCCTCCAGGGAAGATACCAGCCCATGATTATAATAGACCGGGCAAAGGCCACGGGCCAGACGGCGGGTTTTGGAAATAGCCTCCTTGATCAATTCTGTAATTTGATCCGACAGCCTGGCTGCATCGGACGACTGACCTGCCGCCTTTTTTTTCAGCACCTTGGTCAACCCTTCGATCCCTATCAAATGGGGACACAGATCATCATGAAGGTCATTACCGATTGCCTGGCGCTCTTTTTCCCCTGTTTCCATGATGGCCTTTTCAAGCCGCTTGACCTCGGAAACATCCCGGTGGGTGATCACCGACCCTAAGGGATTACCGTTTTTATCCCGGTAGACCGATCCCCGGGTGGTGACATCAATGAGCCGGCCGTTTCTTGCTTTTCGCTTGGTGACCACCCGGGGCAGAATTTCCCCCTTTAGTATGGTGCCAATGCCCTCCATGGTCTCCTTCCAGTGGGCCCTGGGTACAAAATGATCCATTGTTTTGCCCAGGCTGTCTTCAGGGGTATACCCAAACACCTTTGTAAAGGCTGGATTCATATAGGTGACCATGCCTTCCATGTCATAGACCACAATGGGATCCGGTACTGCTTCCATGACCGATCTGTATTTTTCTTCACTCTCTTTTAAGGCCTCCTGGGCCTGACGTCGATCCTGTATTTCCGAGAGAAGCTCTCGGTCATAGGTTTCCAGCTTGTCCATGAAGGAATTATAATAAAAGGTGAGCTGCCCCACTTCGTCACTGGATTCCATTTTCACACTTCTGTTTGAAAACCCGCCGGCAATATCCTGGTTAAACCGGTTCATCAAAGATCGCAAAGGCTTGGTGATGGTGGAACTCAAGACAAAACTAATGGGAATAAAAACGACCAGGGCAGCCATTCCCACAAGAATGATAAAGTGCTTGATGGTCCCTAACGGAAAATAGATTTCATCCAGATAGCTGGATGAGGCAACAATCCATTCGTATTCAGGGATATAATTAAAGATGACCAGTTTTTTTCGATGCTTTGCATCCTTGGGATTTTTCCATGAATAGATGAGTTTTCCATTCTTTTTTTTTAGCATATTGCGGAAAAATTTGTCTGGAAACCGACTATCATCAAACACATTGATTCCGGCAAGTTCCGGGTGAATAATCACATTGCCTTTTGTATCCATGACATAGGAATAGCCTGTTTTGCCAAACCGCAAACTTAAAATATTTTCTTTGAAATCATTGATCTCCACCAGCTTTGAAAATTCTTTCCGGTAGGAAGATACCGTGATCATCCAGTCCCAGGGTTTAAAATAATTAATATACAAGGCCTTGGGCCGGGCAAAATCATCCTCTGGATTTTTCCAGGAATATTCAATATACCCGTTTTTTTTGGCAATCATTTCCCGGACAAATTGATGATCGGAAATATCCAGCCCCTCCAGACTTTTTTTGGGATGTTTGAGAACCCGTCCTTTTCCGTCCAGAATGCAAATATATCCGGTGATGCCAATTTGCTGACAAAGAATGATTTCCGCAGCCCGCATCTTTGCCTCTTCCAGACTGATATCCCCTGCCCTTTGCCGGTCATAGAGGTGCTGAATAATATCATAATTTTTTTCCGCCACTCCCCTGAGCCGATTTTTAATGGAAACAGACACTGCTGTTTTGACATTGTTTAATATGGCCGAGGTGGAATTTTGCAATTCTCTTTCAATATTTTTTTCCACATTATCTTTGACAATGAAATAGATGATCAAAGAGGAGAGGCTGATGATAATCAGAAAGCAAAAGGAATAGATAAACAGCAGCTTGTACCGGATGGGAAAATTTTTGATCAGACCAAAGGGGTTCATACCATCTCCTCAAATAAAGCCATTTCCCCAAATAAAAAAAGGTGCACACACGGGTAAAAGAACCTTTCAAAAAGAAGCGGTTTTGTCAATGGGATTTAACCTAGGACCACAAGTTCCATGGAACAATTTTAGATTGTCTTTTCCCTTTCAACCGTTGCAATAAAAGGAGAGGGAAGAGGTACCTCGGGAAGTCCCAGAAGCAGTCTCGCCCTGTTCAACGCGGCATCTATATTACCGTGGAGGTTATCCTCGCCTATTTTGTAGTAGAGCCCTGATGTTTCCAGGGTGATCAACGGTTGTGCATGGACTCCGGACAGCAGCAGGGTTGTACCGTCTTTATGGGTTTTTTCCACCAGTTCTTCCAGGGCGTGGAGGGCAGTGGCGTCGATGAACAGGATGTGGCGGCACCGGATGATCAGCACCCTCGGCTTTTTTCCAACGATCTGAAGGGTATCTTTGAACCGGTTGGCAGCCCCGAAAAAAAAGGGGCCATGGATCTCGAACACCTCCACTCCTTCGGGTACCATGCGGTCCTTGAGGGAGTGGTTGTCCGGATTCATATGAACGGTGCTCTTACGGATGATGGTTGCCTTGGCCATGCGATCCATGAAGAGAATTGCACTGAGTACCACACCCGCCTCGATGGCAACTGTAAGATCCACGAACACGGTGAGAAAAAATGTGATGAGCAATATAAATATATCGTTTTTCGGGCTTTTGAAAAGCTTTAAAAAGTAGCGCCATTCACTCATGTGGTAGGCCACAACCATGAGGATAGCAGCCAGGGTGGCCATGGGAATACGGGTGGCCAATTTGCCGAAACAGATCATGATCAATAATAGGGTGATCGCATGGACAATACCTGCCACTGGCGTGGTACCGCCGCTCTTGATGTTGGTGGCTGTACGGGCAATGGCACCGGTGGCGGGAATTCCCCCGAATATCGGAACGATAATATTGGCGATGCCCTGGGCCACAAGCTCCATGTTGGAGTTGTGACGCTCTCCGGTGATACCATCGGCAACAACAGCGGAAAGAAGGGACTCAATGGCCGCCAGTATGGCGATGGTAAAGGCTGGGGCGCTTAGCTCCCGGATCATCTCAATGGTGACATGGGGAAATGATGGTTTGGGCAGCATGGTTGGAATGTTGCCAAACCTGCTGCCGATGGTATCCACGGGAAGGTCGAAAAGGGCCACAACCAGGGTGGTGGCAATGATGGCAATGACCGATCCTGGAATTTTTCGGGTCACCCGTGGCCAGAGGGTCATTATCACGAGGGTGGCGCCTCCCATGGCCATGGTGTTAAAATCCATGGTTGAGAAATTATGGACATAGGCAATGGATCCGTCGATAAAATCAGCCGAGCCATCGGGGATATTGAGACCGAAGAAATCCTTGATCTGGGTGGTGAAGATGATCAATGCGATACCGCTTGTAAACCCGACGGTCATGGGATAGGGAATAAACCGAATCGCTGCACCCAGCTTGGTCAATCCCATTAAAACAAGCAACACTCCAGCCATGATGGTTGCCACCATCAGCCCCTGGTATCCGAACTCTTGTACGATCCCGAACACAACAATGATAAATGCCCCGGTGGGACCTCCAATCTGGACACGGCTTCCGCTGAACAGTGAAATTAAAAACCCTGCCACAACGGCTGTGTAAATACCCTGTTCCGGCTTTACACCCGAGGCAATGGCAAATGCTATTGCCAGAGGAAGGGCAACGATACCCACAATAATTCCGGCCATGATGTCATTTAGAAAATTCTGTCGGGAATAGAGCTTCCGAAACATGCAAAAAGACTTTGGGATAAAGCTAAAACCCATAACAAGCTCCTCAAAAATTAATACAACTAATTAGTTGGATATCGAGTGATGTAGTGGGTCGGTCGAAGGGCGGCGCAAACCATTCTGCAATCAGGGGATAGAAACTAAACGCTAATCTAACAGTACAAACAAAAGCGATTATTTAGCACAGTTGGAATAGAAGTCAAGGGGAAATATAACGCCCTAATAAAGATCTTGACATTTGCTTATTTGTTTTAGATAAACAAGTACATTCAGGTGCCGCAAAAGGCATAATAGGGAACTCCTGTTAAAATCAGGGACGGGCCCGCCGCTGTAATCGGAGACGAACACTGCACGAATGTCACTGGCTGTACAAGCCGGGAAGACGCAGTCATTAGGATAACCCGAAAGTCAGAAGACCTGCCTGGATGTGAGTTAAGTATTGTTTTCCCCGTGGACAAGGGAGGGACAAATCCAATCTGTGGACAAATCAGGGAATCCCAGATCATTAATATTAATGGTCCGGGGTTTTTTTTTTGCGACTCCCCGGCAGAAAACTCTATGTCGGATGAGTATTAACTAAATGGAAATCAAATCACTGATACTGGGCCTGTTTTTGTCCTCCGCCGCTTTTGCCCTTAAAAGCGGCGGGGGCTTAGGTGTTGTGTTCCTCCAGGCACCGGGCAAAACCCGGAGACTCCTTTCAATAATAGTGTTCATGGCAGGGTATGCCATTGTCTTTGCTGCCGCCGCCCTGATCCTTTCCAGGGTGGATTTCATGGATCATGTGGATCTTGTCCAAACATTTTTCAGAAGCGGCATGACCCTCCATTTTATTCTGGCACTCCTTTTGGCAGGGTGGGGAATTCATCTGCTCAAAGATTCCGGGAATTCAAAACAAGCCACCAGGGGGTGGATTCCCCTGGTGGTGCCTTGCCCGGTCTGTTTTTCCGTCATTCTCCTGTCTTGCAGTTTTGTGGGAGCCCTGTATCCGGATCAGCCCATGATTTTTTTTGCACTCTATGCAGGATTCATCCTTATCAGCCTTGGGGTGGCCTTCTGCGTTGCCGGGCTCTGGGAACCGGCCGCTGTCAGGCCGTTTTTAGGTATTTTGATGCTTTTTCTTGCCTGTTACTTTGGCTTGTCCGTCATCGTGATCCCCCAGTTTGCAGATCTGGATAAAATTTACAGGATATCCAGGAATGAGGTTGAAATGTCCCGGCAGACAATCGTTCTGACCATCCTGTGCATTGGCGCTGTTATCATCGGTTTTATCAACCCTTTTAAAAGAGAATAATTATGCAGATCCTAGCTGTTTTAAAAACATTTATCTATATTATTGCCACCTCACTTTTCCTGCCGGTATTGCTGATTCTGTCCGCCCTTTTTGTCTGGATGCTGGTTTATTCCGGCACTTTTTTCAAATCATGGCTTCAAAGAAGCCGGCTCAAAAAAAAAGGGGAAAACCTGCCGGAAAAAATTCTTTCCGGTCAGTACAAGGACAGCCTTCCCATCAGGGTGGTGAATATTTTAAACCGGCTTGAATCGATGAAGGGCAATACCGCTTCCGTTCAGGTACTGAACCTGATCAGGGATACCGAGCACCGGATGTTCACCTCCCTGGATGGGTTGAAAATAATGATCCGCATCGGGCCGGGCCTGGGTCTCATCGGCACCCTCATTCCCATGGGTACGGGGCTTGCCTCCCTGGGTCAGGGGGATTTAACGCAATTGAGCCAGGACCTGGTGGTGGCCTTTACCACAACGGTTGTGGGCATGGCCTTAGGGCTTCTGGCCTATTTTTACTTTACCATTCAATGCCGGTGGGTGGAGCAGGATATCAAAAATGTACAATTAGCGGCCCAGCTGCTCATGGGAGAAACAGGCCATGAGATATCTTAAGCCTGCACAGAGCCTAAACACAGGATTGTCCGACAATGACCCCATGTCCGGTGTGGCCAATCTGTTTGACCTGGGCCTTGTCTTTATTGTGGGGCTGTTGATGGCATTGTTCGGGGCCTATCACCTGGAAGACCTCCTGTCCCAGACATCGGAACTGACCCTTATCAAAAAATCAGCCGACGGGCAGATAGAGCTTATCGAAAAAAAGGGGAAAAAGATCACTGCTGTAAAAATGACCAAGGAAACTGCCAAGGGCAGAGGAGAGCGCCTTGGCACCGCCTATAAACTTGAAAACGGATCCATGATTTATATCCCGGATTAACCCCGGGCATACCTGTCTCATCTGCAAAAGGAAATTGTATCCATGACCCATTTAAAACACCTGTGCCTGCGCTTTTTATGCTTTGTTTCATGCCTGGTGTCATCTCTTTTAATATTAGCACCATTGCCGGCCATATCAGCGGACATCGCCTTTTTGGTTCTGGATGCCAATTCCCGTGTGGCAGGTCTGGCAATTGAACAAATCGATCTGCCCGTCAACATTCAGCTGATCACGGCCGATGAAATCACAGAGCATCCTGAACAGGCAAGGGCAGATATTGATGGGGCCAAAATTATTCTGGTGGATGTCATGGGCCGGGAACTTGCATCCTTTATTACCCAGATTGATCCCGGATCAAAAATCATCTATGCCCTGCGCGGCTCCCTGGATGATGATCTCTTGAAAAAAAAGGAATTTCTCTTTGATGAGAAAATATCTGCTTATTACCAACATCTGTCCCTGAAAAACATTCAAAACATGCTGCGCCTTGTGGCCCACCGCCACATGAACAAGGGGATCGCCTATGAACCGGTGGTAAAGAAGCCGGCCTCAGGTCTTTACCACCCCGATGCAAAACAATTGTTTACAAAGGTAGACGCCTATCTTGCCTGGCAAAAACGACAGCCCGGGTTTGATGTCCTGCGACCGACCATTGGATTCTGTTTTTTTTCATCTTCTCTGACCCCGGGTCAAAAGGAACCCATTGATTATTTAATCCACCACCTTGAATCGGAAGGATTCAATGTGTTGCCCTGTTTTGGCAAAGAGCAAGAGATTCTCTCCTCTTTTTTACTCGACCAAAAAGGTATCTCCCGGGTTAATATGATCCTGGCCTTTTCCTTTAAATTTCATAATGCCTTGACCCCGGAATTGGGAACGCTGTTGTCCAAGCTTGACGTTCCGGTTATCTCCGGGGTCAGCCTGTACAAGGACAGGATTGACCAATGGCGCAAAAACCCTGTGGGCATTGATACGCTTGAGGTGGCCTGGTCCCTGGCAGTCCCGGAAATATCAGGATTATTTGAACCCACGGTACTGTCTGCCAAGGAAAAAAGGGTGGACCCCAAAACCGGCAGACCCTATTTTTTAAGCCGTCCTGTCATTGAAAACATGGACCGGCTCATTCCCCGGCTCAAAAAATGGATAACCCTTCAACAAAAACCCAATAAAGACAAACGGGTTGCCATCCTGTTCTACAACCACCACCAGGGCAAACAGAATATTGGCGCCTCCTATCTGAATGTGTTCAAAAGCCTTGAACAGATCATGGCAGCCTTAAAAAAGGCGGGATATACAACGGGAAAAACCTTGTCCCAAGCACGGATAAAAGAACTGATCCTGTCCTCTGCCAGGAACATCGGTTCCTGGGCACCGGGTGAACTGGATAAAATGGTGTCAACGGGCGCGCTTATCCACCTGCCCGTTGACACCTACAATCACTGGTTCGAATCTCTTCCTGAAGCGTTTAAGGAAAAGGTTATCGAGCAGTGGGGGGAACCTGAGCAGTCCGGGATAATGAAACAGGGCAATGATTTCATTATCCCGGCTGTCCAGGTTAACAACATTTTGCTACTGCCAGAGCCCGCCCGGGGCTGGGGAGATGACCCCATGAAACTCTACCATGACACCACCCTGTTTCCCCACCACCAATATCTGGCGGTTTATCTCTGGCTGTCAAATAAATTCAAGGCCGATGCCATGATTCATCTGGGCACCCACTCCACCTATGAATGGACCCCTGGCAAGCAGGCGGGTCTCGCGCCTGCCTGTTCGCCGGAAGTGCTGATAACCGATATTCCCAACCTCTATCCCTATATTGTGGACGATGTGGGCGAAGGTATCCAGGCCAAACGCCGGGGAAGGGGGGTGATCATTTCCCACCTCACCCCCACCCTGAAACAGGCCGACCTTACCCAAGCGTACTGCCGGATGGCAGACCTGGCAAACGAGTACTCCCTTGCCAGGTCAATGGGAAGCCCCACAGCTACTGAAAAATATAAGGAACTTATTGTCCTTGCCCAGGAGACAGGAATTCTGGCGGACCTGAAAGACAGCATCCCAAAAAACAATATAGGAAACAGCCCAGCTGATCCGGATCAAATGGTCCACACCCTGGGCCACTATCTGGAAGAGATCAGAGAAAACCTTATTCCCTATGGTATGCACACCTTTGGCACCTCCCCGGGCTCTGATGAAACCGTTGAGATGTCAGGGGCTATCCAGAAAAACAACCCCAAAATTGCACAAACAGACTTGTCCAACCGCCTGGCCCGGTCCGGACCCAATGAAATGGCCAGCCTGATCCAGGGGCTGTCTGGCCGGTATATCCCCCCGGGCCAGGGAAACGACCCGGTGCGAAATCCCGACGCCCTGCCCACGGGAAAAAACTTTTACGGGTTCAACCCAAACAAGCTGCCCAGCCCTGCTGCCTGGGACTTAGGCAAACGAGCAGCCCAACAAATTATTAACAACCATTTGGATAAAAACAATGCCTACCCCCAAAAAGTGGCCGTCATCCTCTGGGCCGTTGAAAGCCTGCGAAATGAAGGCGTAAACGAAGCCACCATCATGTATCTTGTGGGCACCCGTCCCCGGTGGTCAAAAACTGGACGGGTTCTGGGAGTTGACCTTATTCCGGGGAAAAAGCTTGGCCGGCCCAGAATTGATGTGATGATCAATGCCTCTGGCCTTTACAGGGATCTGTTCCCGGAAAAACTGACCTATCTTGACAAGGCCATTGCCCTTGCTGCTAAGCAGATTGATGTTGAAAACCTCATCGCCCGCCACACGGCACAAATCAAGACCCGACTCATCAAACAGGGAATGAACTCAGAAAAGGCAGACCAGATGTCTAGGTTCCGCATCTTTTCCGAAACCCCGGGATCCTATGGAAACGGGGTCTCGGAAATGGCCTCGGGCTCGTCCAAGTGGGACAAGCCGGACCAGGTGGTGGATGTGTTTGAGAACCGCATGGGATTTGCCTTCGGCCAGAATAAATGGGGGATTCGGGCAAGGGCTGTTTTAAAGGAACAATTGTCCCAGGTGGATGTCACCGTCCATTCCCGCTCTTCCAATGTCTACGGCCTGTTGGACAATGATGACATGTTCCAATATCTGGGCGGGCTGTCCATGGCGGTTCGCAAAGAATCGGGCAAACCCCCTGAAACCCTGATCACCCAGCAGCAGAAAAAAGGCCGGGTCCAGGTGGAAGACATGGGCAAAACCCTGGGTCGTGAAATGCGCTCCCGCTATCTGAACCCCAAATGGATACAGGGAATGAAGGGTGAAGACTATGCCGGGGCCAAGGCCATGTCCGACTACGTGGAATATCTATGGGGCTGGAACATGACCACCCCGGAAAAGGTGGATGGAACCAAGTGGCAGCAAACCTATGAGGTCTATGTCAAAGATAAGTATGGTCTTCAAATGGAAAAATTTTTTAAAAGGTCTTCTCCCTGGGCATTTCAGTCCATCACCGGCCGAATGCTGGAAACAAGCAGAAAAGGCTATTGGAAACCCGACCCCAAGGTTCTGGAAAACCTGGCAGCCCGATATGCCAAAAGTATTATTCAAAAAGGGATTGCCTGCTGCGACCATACCTGCAACAACCCCCTGCTCAACCAGATGGTGGTCTCGATCATTTCCATCCCCGGGGTCCTGAGCCCGGACCTTGTTGCCCAGTTTAAACTGGCCGTTGAACAGATGGCCAAACAACCATTGGACGAGCAAGTGTCAGAACGCAAGGTTTTGCTCGAACAATTGGCCGCCCCGGCATCGGAAAAGAAAAAACCAACCCCGTCAGATGCTTCTCAGTCCAACAAAGCCCTAGCCGAAAAATCCGACCAACCGGACAACCTTGATGTGGTGGAAGGGTATAAAATGGAAAACATAAAAAAAAATGAAGATACCACCCAGATGACCTCCTCGGGCATTGAATGGATGGCCATCCTTGCCGTATTTGCAATTATGGGCCTTGCCGCCTTCGGTGCCCGGAAAAATTAGACCATGAAAAAAATTTTATTTGTATATTGTTTTTTAGCCCTCTGCCTTTTTCCGGCCCCTCTTTTTTCCACCCCCCTGGATGCAGGATTCCTGTATTTTAAATTTTTGGACATGAAAAAAGAGAAGAACGGCCAGGTGTCCCAGGCCATTGAACTGATCTGCACAGACCCGAAGGCTGGCCCTGTAAACCTCTTGTACCAGGAAGATCAGAACCCGACTGTCTTTTGGGCACCTGTGACCAATGGGATTGTCACCCTCTTTGCCCATAGGCCAAGCCGGATCCGGCTGTTTGCCGTTGCCTTAAACCAAACCGCCCTCCCCAAAACCCTGGTGGCCCATACCAACCTGGTATTGTTTGGAAAATCTTCAACTCCTGCCCCCAGAGTTATGGCAGATGATCTCCATGCCAATCTGTTCACCCTGCTGCCGACCATTCAGTTGATGTCGCCTGAACGCTATTATTGGCACCAGACAGGGCAGCCCTTACGGTTTCGAATTCAATCCCCCCCTGCCCTGGTATCCGCTGATCCGTCATCCCAATTACCCGCTGTCAGGTCTGTTCCCCAAATGGCGGTCCTTGAAAAGGATGTGATACGCTCTCTGAAACTGGACCCGGCCTTGGAATTTTCCCATACACCGCCCCATGACCAGCGTCTTAGAAAGGCAGGTGCGACTGCCATTCGCCAGGACACCTTGTATACACGCATGAAGGACAAAACCATGGAATACGCCCTGACCTATACACTGGTGCTGCACAGGTCCAGACATGGGTTTAACAACCCCATTGCCGGGGCACTTGCCTGGGGGGCAAGTCTAATTTTTTTCACAGGTCTGATCCTGAAAAAAAGGAGAACCCCATGGTGGAAAAGATAAGGCTGTTCAGCCAGCATTTTTCTTTTTTCCTGCTCATGTACGGCGGTCGCCTAGGGCTCCGCCTGGGCAACAGTCTTCCCTGCTTTGCCTGCCCCTATGTCAGCGGCTGTGCCGGACATTGTTATCTTATGGTGTTGCAGAGAAGCTCGGTGGGCTTCCAGACCGCCTTTGACATTTTTTTTTCCAGTGCCATCCTCAACATACTCTGGCCCTTTGTGATTTTTCTTTTCTTTTTTGTCCCGCTATCCAAGTTCTGGTGCGCCTGGATCTGCCCCTTCTGCCTGGTACAGGACTGGATCTCCTGGATCCGGAAAAAACTCAAGATACGGGAAATGATCCTAACCCGGAAAACCCGGAAAAACCTCAAACCCATCAAATATCTGCTTCTGGCATTGATGGGTGTCATTCCTGTTGCCATTGCCAATTTTAACCTCCATCCGGACTGGGCGCTGCCCTTCTGCCAGATCTGCCCGGCAAAGCCGATTCTTCCCCTGTTTGAAGGAAACCTGAGCCATTTTCACATTAACTTTACCAATGGGGTTACCATGGGGTTTACCCTTGTTTCCATGGTCATTGCCGGCGGCATGCTGATTGGCATGTTTTTTAAGGAACGGTTTTTTTGCATGTTCTGCCCCATGCTGGCCCTCATGCATCTGTTTAAGAAAATAAGTCCCCTCCGCTTTGAAAAAGAGGTCCATACCTGTATTGGATGCGGTAATTGTGAACGGATGTGCCCCATGGACATCCCGGATGTTCATCTTGAAAAAAACAAAAAAGATGTCTTAACCCAGGACTGTATGGGGTGCATGAGTTGTGCGGAATCCTGTCCAGGAGACCATACCCTGACCTTTAAATGGTTTGGCCTCCCCCTCTTTTCCTCTTCACGACATTACCTTGCCCGAAAATGGAGCCAAAAATGAGACCGTCCAAAACCGATCAACGCCGTTTACGCCAGCAGCAAAAAACCCGGGAACAAATGATGACAGAGTGCCGGGACCAGGTTTCCGTAATCCGGAACCGGGATGATTATATCCCGGCACTTGACCCCTTTCTGGAAAGCCTGACACTCAGCCTCTTCCCAAACAAATTTATGGACGAGACAATTCCCCCTGTCATGGTCCTGTGCATCCAGGCTCCCCTGGAACTTTTCTTGGCCGCAGGCCTGCCCGTATTCAAGCTTGCCTGCGGGTCCCATGCCGCCCAGAACATGGGACCGCTCCAATTGCCTAGTCTGACCTGCCCCATGATCAAATCATTGGCAGGCCTCCTTGATGTCCATTCAGAACCGGACCTTACCCAACAAAAAGTTGTCATCCCCACCACCTGTGACTGGGTGGTCAAATTCAGTGAATTGACAGGACTTTACAAGACAGCAGACATTCATTTTATGGAGCTGCCCCATTTAAAGGAAAACGAGCGATCATCCCGCCGCTGGCTGGAAGAGATCCAGGCACTCAAATTATGGCTTGAACGAACAGCCCAACGAAAAATCACCCCCAAGGCCCTTTATGCCGCCATCAAATGCCATGCAAAAGCCTTTGAACTCTTTAGCCGGCTCATTGAGCTCAAAAGGGCCCAGCAGATGCCGGGTCTCCATTTTGCCATTATTGCCAATGCATTCCCCTATCAGAAGATAAATCAGTGGATCAAGAATACCACCGCCTATATTCGCGGCCTGAACCCATTGTACGATACAAAAGCCCCCATTTTGTTGATGGGCAGCCCCATCATTTTTCCCAACTATAAGCTTTTACACCTCATTGAAAATGCCGGCATGGCAGTTGTGGCCGATGATATTTGCTCCCTTGAAAGAACCTTCCCGGGAGCTGTCACCTTTGAAGACAAATCCGAATACGGACTGTTGCGCGCCCTTGCAGAGCGGCACCACAAAGGGTGCATCTGTCCGACCTTTGCCGATAATCAAAGACGGGTCAATGCCGTTTTCAATATTCTTGAAAAAGAACAGATAAAAGGAATCATTTTTCATGTGCTCAAAGGCTGCCATCCCTATGAAATGGAATCGGGCATGCTGGAAACCCAGCTCAAGGAAAAAGGATATCGGTTTTTAAAGATTGAAACCGACTATGTCAAAGAGGATGAACAGAATATTGTCACCCGTCTGGAAGCCTTCAGGCGAACCTGTACCCCAAAACCTAAGGAGTCATAAATGAAAATAGGCATTGATGTCGGCAGTACCGGAATAAAAATTGTGTTTGTAAAATCAGGTGAATCAGACAATTCAGACCAGATCATCTGGAAAATTGTCGTGCCCACAAAACCCGGCCAATCCGCCATGGTCGATGACCTCATCCAACAGGGACTGACCGCTGTCTCTGCCGTACCAACCGACATTGAAAAAACCTGTGTCACCGGTTACGGAAGGAACCTGATCAATTCCACCAGCCATGTGGTAGACGAAATTTCGGCCAATGCCGCAGGTATAAAGCGCCTCACCCGGGGCCGGGCCCGCACCCTCATCAATGTGGGCGGTCAGGACGTTAAAATCATTAAACTCGACCCAGCAGGTCAGGTGACAGATTTTAAAATGAACGACAAATGCGCTGCAGGCACCGGCCGGTTCTTTGAAATTGCCGCCACCATTTTAGACACGCCTTTGGAAAAATTTCACACAAAAGATACCCAGGCAATCAACATCAATTCCACCTGCGCAGTTTTTGCAGAAAGTGAAATTGTCTCCCTATTGGCCAAAGGCGTCAATAAGTACAGTATTATTAAGGGTATCAACAATGCCGTGGCCAAAAGAATCGCAACCCTTGCCGGCAACGGGTTGCTTGAAGAAGAGATATACCTGGACGGCGGCCCTGCCAAAAACAAGGGACTGCGGGAAAGTCTTGAAGAGTACCTTCTCTGTGATATAAAGGTGGTTGAAGCGCCCCAGTTCACAGTGGCCTTGGGATCACTTTATGTTGATTAGATATAAAGCAAAATACATCATAAATAGCCTCTTGTTTTCACTTGACTTTGTATTTTTTAATCAGTACTAATATTTCGTTCAGGTGCTCATTGTAAGAGCTTGATAGGGAACCGCGTTGAATTCGTGGACGGGCCCGCCGCTGTAATTGGGGACGAAGGCTGTAGTATGTCACTGACCTTATGGTTGGGAAGGCGCAGTCGGTAGAATGATCCAAAAGTCAGAAGACCTACCTGAATTTATATGCCTTATTTCCCGTGGACTGGGGAGGCATTTTGGATCCTTTCGGATAGTTATGGGAAATCCCGGATCGTATATTTACGGTCTGGGTTTTTTTATGCCCAGGCTCTAACTTTATATTTATTTATTTAGGAGGGCAAAAAAAATGAAAAAATGTTTATGGTTTCTCATTCTGTTAACAATTTGGATACTGCCAGCTGCTGTCATGGCTGATGAGGCACAGGAAACCAAAGAAGAAGCTCTGGACGAAATGGTGGTAACGACCAGCCGGGTGAAGGAAAAGAAAAAAGAGGTCACCCAGACCATACAAACCATTGACAAGATAGAAATTGAAGCATCTGGAGCCAATGACCTGGCAGACCTTTTAGCGGAAAAAGGCATCGGGCATATCCACAAATATCCCTCGGGGAACACCTCCGTCGGTATCCGCGGTTTCAGAACAGACCCCCATGGCAATGACCTTAACGGTAATATCCTTATTCTCCTCAACGGCAGACGGGCAGGAACCGGAAACCTGACCAAATTCATGACCAAAAATATTGAGCGAATCGAAATCATCCGGGGTCCGGGAGCCGTTCAATATGGTTCCGCAGGCATGGGCGGGGTGATCAACATCATCACCAAACAGGGAACCGAAGATTTTGAAGGTTTTGTGGAAGCCGGTTTCGGCAGCTATAGTCACAACGAACAGAGTGTGGGCCTTTCTGGCAAATCCGGCAACTTTGACTATTCTGCCGCAGTCACCCGTTTGGACAAAGATGATTATAAAACGGTTGATGACGGGGACTACGCCAACACCAATATCGACGACCAGATCAATGCCAGTATTAATATTGGATACGAGTTTGCCCCGGACAACCGCATCGGCCTGATTTACAATTTCTATGATGTTGAAACCGGAAATTATAGCTCCCTGGCATATAATTCACCCAATGGCGATTATGCAGAAAAAGACAACACCTCCCTGGATCTGATTTACGACGGTGCCACTGAAACCAAATCATATATCTGGCGTTTGAGATATTTCAACGGAGAGGACAACAACAACTATTATTACCCGGATTCAGGTGACGATGCTTCTGAAACCGAAACCGACCAGAACGGTATTCAGGCTCAGGTTACAGGGAATTTTGGTATTTCCCAGCTCACCCTTGGTACGGACTGGGTAAATTATGATATTAATGCCAGTGGTGTGACAAGCGAATATGACAACAAGGCCGTATTTGCCCTGGGAAAAACCAGATTGCTTGAGGAACGCCTGATCCTTTCCGCCGGTGTAAGGCTGGACGACTATGAAATCGAGGGCAACGGCACTGAAAAAAGTGATGACGATGTCACCTTCAACCTCGGTACAGCCTACCTGCTTACAGATAATTTGAAAATCAGACTGAACTTTGGCCAGGCCTTTGTGATGCCCACTGCACAACAATTATTGATAGATATGTCATATTATGGTGGCTTTTATGTCTATGAAGCCAACCCAAATCTTAACCCCGAGCGCAGTAAAACCTATGAAGCCGGTGTTGAATACGACTCCCTCTTGACCAGTGCCGGGCTTACCGCCTTCTACACGGACTACAAGGATAAAATCGTATCGGAATATTCCCATAACGTGGGCATGAGCACTTATTATGCCTATTCCAATGTTGATGAGGCGACCATCTCCGGTATAGAAGGCACTCTCTCCTTTGACATGGGTAGCCTTCTTGGATGGGGCCTGGAAGTCAGACCTTTTGCCAATTTCGTTTATCTGAACGAATATGAAGACGGGGAAACCGGTAAGGATCTTCTTTATACTTCCGATATGACCGTTTCAGCAGGGCTCAAGATTGCCGATCCAGATCTTTTTAATATCAATCTGGTAGTAGTCTACACTGGAGAGCAGGACATTGAAAAATACAATGCTGTTGCAATGGCAAATGAACGGATTACAAAAGAAGATTTCACGGTTACCAACCTCACAGGCAATTATAAAATTTACCAACTTGAAAACGGGAGTGCGCTGTGGGTCCACGGAGAGGTCAACAACCTCTTTGACAAAAGCTATGAATACGTCAACGGCTATCCCATGGCCGGTCGCAACTTCTTCGCATCTCTCAGGTACGCCTTTTAACAATCAATTTGTGTTTTAAAAAAACAGGGTTAAATCTATTCTCCAGAGTCATCTGTCGGCTCTGGAGATTTTTTTTATACCAACATCGTTACAAGCCAGCTTGTTTGCTAATTGACAACAATGTGCATCAAAAATTTATAGAATCAAAGCTGTTTCATGGGTTGAGATCAGACCGGAGTTCAGCAATATCGATAATATAGTCCGGGCTTGATTTTTTGATAGAATTTTGTTTCAATAAATTGAAACCTGTGGGCGGTTGGAGATAAGGGCGGCATTAAGGCCCAACAACCACCACACAGGCTTTGTCCAGGGGCCGGTGGTGCATCTGGCCGTGACCTGAAAGATCTCCCAAATCTTGAACAGGTCGCACCGGTCCCTAGGATAAATCGATTTCTTTGGATACATAGATCAATGAATTTTTAATCTTCTGCCCCTTTATTAGGGCACCCCTGAAAACAAAAAAACCTTTCAGATAAATTCCATCTGAAAGGCTGCACCCTGTTTCTTAGGCCTTAAAATTCATTTAGCCCGCATCCATGTATACACCGCATGTCTGAGCGAACTCAATGTGGCAGGTCTTCTGGCTTACGGATCATCCTAATTACCAAACCTTCCCCTGATGATTGTTTATCAAAGTGGTTTTTTCGGCTTTCGTCCCCGATCACAGCGGCGGGACCACTCTCGAATCAAACGAGATTCCCTTTTAAGTATTTAACACCACATGGAAGACATATCCCAATTTCAAGGTCATGTCAATATCTATAACAGAGCCAACAGCCAACGCCTGACGCCAACGATAAAATTCCTGATTCAATTGTTAGCCCAATGCAATTCATGGGCAGAAACTTTGAGGCATAGGGGTTGCATTTCTGCTGTTTGCCAGGGTCGCTGTTTGGCGTTTATCGGGGGTTTGAGCAGGATTGAATATTTTTTAACCTATTGAAATAATGCAGATATATTATTTTTCTACTGATAGTATTCATGGCATACTCCTTGCTGTTATTATCAATAAAGGGAGGATACCTGCACATGGAAATTTCAGTAAACCTGGATCACGGGTGTATTCAGACAGCAATCAAAAGACACCATGAGCGATTGGTAACTGCCTATCTCAAAACGCCCCCCAAGGGCCGGGAAAAAATTTTTATAGAGGAACAAATTGAAGGATTAACCTATCTGCTGGAAAACGGTGATTTCGCCCATATGCGGGCAGAATTTCCGGTTCTTTCGGGAAAAGAAACCCTTGAAGTTCTCCTGTTGATACCCGAGGCCTTTAATGGGGCATGTTTTTTGGTGAATGGAAAGCTTTTTCCCATGAAATGGGAAAATGTTCAATAAAAACAGCTGAACACGTGCAGATGAAATAACATTCTCCGTGTTCAAAGGAGGTAAAATGAAAATTGCGATCAGTTCACTTGGACAAGAGATCAACGCACAAATCGATCCCCGTTTCGGACGCTGCCGGTTTTTTGCCGTGGTTGACACAAGGGATATGCAATTGGCGGTATTTGAAAATGAAAATGCCGATCAAACGGGTGGGGCCGGTATTCAATCTGCGACATTTTTAATCAACAAAGGGGTTGATCTGGTGATAACCGGCCGGTGTGGACCCAATGCCATGGATGTCTTTAATGAACAAGGAATTCAGGTGATCACCGACCAGACAGGCACAGTGGAAGCAGCTATAGAGCGGTATAAAACCAATACCCCTTCCCCAGGGGCTCCTGCTCCTGGAAAACAGGCATCTGCAAAATTGTCAGAAAAAGGGACAAAAGATGACCGGTTGATAGGACAGTCCAGATGCATGGGTGGATCCGGCCGGAGGGTTGGGGGCGGAGGCTGTGGCATGGGTGGCGGTGGCAGGGGTGGATCCGGCGGTGGCATGGGACGTGGCCGCGGTTCCAGGGGCGGAATATAAAATAAGGCCCCAATTCGAGTTGCCCGGATCTGTTCCCCCCGGGTGATTCGATCCCCGGGGATGGAAATATGGACCTGACAGATTTAATCCTAGGGTCAAAAAATTTGGAAAAATTGACATGGTCAGACAAACAATCGATACCATCATCATTGGAGGCGGCCTCAGTGGTTTGTATGCAGCCTGGCTGCTCACCCAAAAAAACATGCCCTTTGTGATTCTTGAAGCCAGGGGCCGAATGGGAGGCAGAATTTTAACTGCCGAGCACCATGGATTTTTTCCTGACCTGGGCCCGTCATGGTACTGGCCTGAAATAAATCCGAAAATGATGCAGCTCATCCAGACCCTGGGGCTTAAGGGATATCGACAATTTGAACAGGGCAAGGGACGATTCGAAACATCCAATGGACTTGTCCAGACGGTGAGAGGGTATTCAACCGAGCCCGTTTCCTGGCGGCTTACCCGGGGTATGACAGGGCTCATCACAACCCTTATGGAAAAGATCCCACATGGGTCGATCAGGCTTGATTCCCCGGTCTGTGAAATTGAAAAAAAAAAGAACCATGTTTTGGTCAATGTCGGAGAGCCGGAAGAAATGCCCAAAGCCCAGTTCAGGGCCCCCAGGGTAATTCTTGCACTGCCGCCCCGGCTTGCAGCTGCCACCATTCTTTTTACCCCTGACCTGTCCCATAATCTGACCCAGGCCATGCTCAGAATGGGCACATGGATGGCGGGTCAGGCAAAATTTTATGCCCTTTATCCGGAAGCCTGCTGGCGGCAGACAGGGCTTTCCGGTCAGGCTTTCAGCCAGCGGGGTCCCCTGGGAGAAATCCATGACGGATCCAACAGGGATCAGGTGCCGTTCGGACTGACCGGATTTCTCAACATTCCAGCAGCCCAGCGCAATGATGAGAAGGCGATCACCAGGGCAATTCTTACTCAACTTGCAGCCATTTACGGTCCGTCAGCAGCACAGCCCACGCAGTTTTACTATCAGGACTGGGCAAAGGAAAAATACACCGCAACCCAATTCGACCAGCCGTCCAACGAACATCCTTTGTATCAACCCCCGGCAGGTCAAACCGCCATCTGGGACGGCATGGTCCAGATGGCCGGCTCGGAAACCGCAGACCAGCACGGCGGATACCTTGAAGGCGCCCTGGCCAGCGCAGCGAGGGCTGTCGCAAACGCTTAACACCATCGCTGCCAGCATAAAGGGCAACAGGCAGACCTGTTTTTGCCTTTTTACGGGTTAAAACAAATTGCCGCCGATGCTCTGCCCGTTGGTGTGGTCATTAAAAAGGAAATATTCAGCAAATAAAAAACAATGACTGGGTCCGGGTAACCGGAGTGGTGATGCTGTTCGCCATATCCTTAAATCTTACCTGGCTTGGGAATCTTCTGGGCATTTTTATTTCAATTGGCATGGCAGCCATCATCAGCGGTATTGTCATCCTTGAAATATCGGGAAAATCAGTTGTACTTTCGATCACATCAAACCACAAAAAAACTGTTTACCATCATTGAGCCTGCCATTGAAGCAATGGCAGGCCTTATTTTGGCAGGACTTGGGTCGTTTTTTTTGTTAGCCTTAAATTAACCGTCAAAAATTAATATTTGGAGAAATGAGCAGGAAATTAATCCTGGAGGATATCAATGATTTCAAAGCCGACGAAATGGATCAGCTCAATTGATTAGCCTTCCCCGACTCGGTTCCTCAAATCCGTTATAATCAGTTTTTTGTCACACGAGTTCTCTTATACCCCAAATTGCTATTTGACAACGTTCTCCACATATTCAGGTATCAATAGCCTGAATATGGTCCGGGTGTGGGCTTAAAATGGCCACTAGGGCGGAATTCTGATCCTGGATGAAAAAGGCGGGCCTTGGTTACCACAACGCCATTTGTCCAGGTTCTTCTGTGTATCACCAGGCATGGTTCACCAGCAGACATGCGAAGGTGATGCTTCGTTCTTTCGTCTGGAATCATCGCTTCAATGGTATGTTCAGCTTTTGTCAATGGGCCTATTTGAAACAGATACTCACTGGGAGTGATACGGGTAAAGTCCTGCTTAAGATAATCTGAGGCTATCGCCGGGTTCACATAGCGATCTGCAAGTTGGACTGGCTTACCATTATTTTTGTGAACCAGAATAGACCTATAAACTGGGGCACCAACATTTATTTCCATCTCAAATGCAAGCTCAGGCGAGGCCTTCTCTTCTTCCAAGAGATGAACATCACAACTATGTTTTCCTCCTTGGTGTTTTATTTCATCAGCGATACTTCGAATCTTTAAAAGCGTGTATTGGATAGTACGTGGCGCTACGAAGGTTCCAACCCCTTGTACCCTTACAAGATAGCCTTCTGTGGTTAACTCTCGTAAAGCTCTGTTCGCGGTACTCCTTGAGACGCCAAACTGTCCTACAATTTGATGTTCAGAAGGGATACGACCCTCTGAAGCCCAGTTTCCTGTTTTGATCTGCAAAATGATATATTCTTTTACCTGCTGAAACAGAGGCGACATTTTGGTTCCTATGAATTCAGTATCTTTAAAACTTTTCTTCACAAACCTCCTTTGAACGCCTTAAAAATGCATCTCTCATTTTCTAAAAAATGAATAATGTAAAGGCCCTTTTCCACTTTTATTGGGTTAATTCTTTCAATTTCCATCCCAGGTCATTGCCGATTCTTCTTTGCCTACTGAGAAGCTTACTACTCTGAGCTCACTATATTTGTCAAGAAATTAACACCAATGCATGCTGTAAAAAAAACATTGACAAACATGTTTGTACTTGTGTAAACAAGTTACAACATGACTGGTCAATGTGCAATATGAAATTTTGGAAACAGAAACAAACCTTCAAATCATAAATTAGGAGATATGTATGAATGCAGTAATCCTGGCTATATTGATAATGGTTGCAATGAGTCTCATGAGAATCCCGGTTGTCCTCGCATTAATAACCGCTAGTATTATTAGTGGGTTATACGCGGGGTTATCTCCAGAACAGGTTGTATCCTCTTTTAACGCTGGTCTTGGTAACGGTGCGAATGTTGCATTGGCATACGCTACACTCGGTGCATTTGCAGTAATGCTTTCAAGAACCGGGATCACCCAACACTTGTCAGAGAAAGTCATTGGAAGTTTAAAAAAAAATGGTACTGATGGGAAAAATAAAAAGATAATCACTTGGAGTCTGTATGCGGGCCTGATTGTTATTGGGTTTGCTTCTGGTACTATTGTCCCAATACACATCGCTTTTATCCCTATTGTAATCCCCCCTCTCTTGCTGGTCATGAACCACCTTAAGCTGGATAGAAGGGCAATCGCCTGCGTTATCACATTCAGTATAACCGTTATGTATATGAGTACACCTATCGGTTTTGGTGCCATTTACCTCAACGATATCCTGATGGCAAGCATCAACAATTCCGGACAACCATTTGGACTGGAAATCACACGGGCCATGGCACCCAAAGCCATGTTCATACCTGCTATGGGTATGCTTTGCGGGCTGTTAATTGCACTTCTCTTCACCTATCGCAAGAAGCGAGATTATAAAGATTTGCCCGTCGACAACAGTGGACATATTGTTCAAAATTCTTCAAAACTCACCACCTTGCAAAAAGCAGTCATTGCATCTGCTTTAATCGTCGCTCTTGTTGTTCAATTATGGACAGGCTCAATGGCATTTGGCGGGATAGCAGGGTTTGCCATAATGTCCTTTACCGGTTTAGTTCGATGGAACGAATTAGACAGTGTTTTTACACAAGGTATGCGTTTGATGACAATGATCGGATTTATCATGATCGCCGCAAATGGTTTTGCGGGTGTGATGAAAGCTACTGGAGGAATTACTTCACTGGTTGAAAGTTCCGTTAATCTAATCGGAAACAATCCTCCCCTCGCAGCTCTTATGATGTTATTCGTAGGTCTTTTTATTACCCTGGGAATTGGCTCATCTTTCTCAACGGTTCCTATAATTGCCGCTATCTTTGTTCCTCTATGCATCAAGTTCGGTTTTTCTCCACTTGCAACCATTGCCCTGATCGGTACAGCAGGAGCCCTCGGTGATGCCGGTTCTCCCGCATCGGATTCGACTCTTGGGCCAACCGCGGGTTTGAGTGCCGATGGGCAACATGACCATATTTGGGACACAGTGGTCCCAACTTTTATACATTTTAATATTCCATTGATCATTTTCGGTTGGATCGCTGCGATGGTACTCTAAAAAATTGCGGCTTTATATATAACTATTATTCTAAATAAAAACAAAAGGAGTTGAATTATGAAAACTGAAATACTCTATTCAGTAAAGGCCCAAAGAGGGGATACCCTCAGATGTAAAGGCTGGAAACAGGAAACTATTTTGCGAATGTTGGAAAACAACATGGAAAATGCAGAGGCTCCCGAATATCTAGTAGTATACGGTGGAATCGGTAAGGCAGCACGAAATTGGGAGTCATACCACGCCATTGTTAAGTCTCTTAAAGAACTCGAAAACGACGAGACACTCGTTGTACAATCGGGTATGCCTGTTGCCATATTTAAAACCCATAAATATGCCCCGGCCGTAGTCATGGCCACAACCAATATCATGAAGGCAGACTGGCCTACATTCTATGATCTTCAGGAAAAAAACCTAACCATCTATGCCCAATATACCGCTTCCCCGTGGGAGTATATCGGAACCCAGGGTGTTATCCAGGGAACCTTTGAAACTCTGGGTGCAATTGCAGACCGCTACTATGGCGGAGACATGAAAGGAAAAATCTATTTATCCGCAGGTATGGGAGGTATGGGCGCCAACCAGCCTCGAGCGATGACGATGCATGGTGGCGTCGCTATTGTTGTGGATGTTCAGGAAGATATCATCGATAAGCGAATTAAAATCGGATTTGCCGATGTTAAAGCGCCCTCAATGCAAGCTGCCATCAAAATGGCTAAAGAGGCCGCGGCAAAAAAAGAGACATTGGGAATCTGTGTTGTCGGTAACGCAGTAGACCTGTTTCAGGAAGCCTACGATAGCGGATTTGTTCCTGATATTTTGAGTGAAATGTGTCCCTGCCACGACCCACTTTCCTACATTCCCCAAAAATTAGATGCCAGGGAAGCTGAGGAATTGAGGTCTAAAGACAGAAATGAATACATGGAAATTGCCAGAAAATCCATGGTGTCTCAGCTCAAAACAATGAATGCCTTTGCTGATAAAGAAGGTTGCCATGTATTTGAATACGGCACTTCAATTCGAAAAGAATGCCGTGATGCAGGTATGCCAGAAAAAGAAGCAATGAAAATACCGGGTTTTGTCGCTGAATACATTCGTCCTTTATTTTGTGAAGGCCGCGGGCCCTTCCGCTGGACCTGTATTTCAGGTGATAAAAATGATCTGATGATACTCGATGACCTGGTTCTTGAGATGTTCCCGGATGATAAACTTACCTGTAAGTGGATCAATCTTGCAAGGAAAAATCTGCCCATCGAGGGCCTGCCAGCACGAGTGTGCTACCTTGGTTTTGGTGCTCGAAAGGCCTTCGCCCTCAGAGTTAATGAGTTGATTCAAAAAGGTGATGTGAAAGGACCTGTTGCATTTTCCAGGGATAATCTTGATTCTGGTTCCATTGTGAACCCTACATTTGAATCTGAAAAAATGAAGGATGGTGGCGATTTGATTTCTGATTGGCCAATGCTCAATGGTCTTCTCAATTGTGCTGCCATGTGTGACCTCATTGCCATCCAGGCCAATTACTCAATGGGTGAAGCCGCTCATACAGGTGTTACCATGATCGCAGATGGTTCTGAGATAGCAGCATTCCGTTTGGAAGCCTGCATGACAACAGACTCAGGAATCGGTGTTGTCCGACATGCCCAGGCTGGCTATGAAACTGCCCGTGCGGTCGCAAACGGTGAAGGCCCTCTCACAGATGAAAAGATCAAAATACCACTATGGTGGGCACCTGCTGATCAAGTTACATTTGGTCCCGAGGGTGGGCAGCAATTGCGCAGAAGCTCCCATACAAAAGACAATTAATTATCTCAACTCGAATATCTCATGAACATTTGGTCTGCTCTTGAGATATCCGGGTAAGTTTTTCTTTCCGGTCTTTTTAAGGCCGGAGAGAATATTATATAATTGAGACAAAATTATAAACAGATCAAATTTAACCAAGGGATGAACCTGTGGATAAAAATTTAAATGCCTTTTTAAAAGTGTTGGACAGTCAGGATAACAGTACAGGTGGTGGCAGTGCATCAAGTGTTGCCGGAGCTATGGCTGCGGGGTTAGCAGGCATGGTAGCCCGTCTTTCCATGGGGAAGAAGGATCTGGAGACCACCGACTACTACGCGGCAATAGCCAAACAGACTGAAAAACTTGCAACAGAGCTTCTCGATGGCAGCAACAAAGATTCGGGTGCTTTTGCAGTGGTCAGCAACGCCTTTGGATTGCCGAAGGGGACAGACCAAGAGAAAACAGCCCGAAGCCAGGCTATAAAAAATGGAATGAGGCTGTGTGCTGAAGTTCCACTTAAAAATGCGGCAATGTGCCTTGAGGTGATTGAGCTCTGCAAGAAACTGGAAAAAAAATACAATACCAACGCATCCTCTGACCTTGAATGTGCACAACATTTGGCACAAGCAGGTCTCAAAGGATGTGCCGCAAACGTTCGGGTTAATCTACCTTACCTCAAAGATGAAGACCAGGTTCGTGATCTTGAACTCAGGCTCGAAGGGATAGAAAAGAAAAGGTAGCTATCCATCAGTACCAAATTTTCCCACCATCGGGCGACTCTGCACATTAAAAGATAGCAGGTCATTCCGATCGTGGACCAAAGGCAGAATGAACAATTGCAATAAAAATTAAGCAAATGGAGGATAAAAAAATGCAGGCATTAATGTGTGTACCCAATATAAGTGAAGGCCGAAATCTTGATGTTGTGGAGAAGGTGGTCGATAATATAAAAAATGAGCCAGGGGTAATACTCCTCGACTACTCTTCCGATTCGGACCACAACCGTTCGGTGATCTCCTACATCGGTGCACCAGATGCAATGGTTTCTGCGACCAAAAAACTGGTATCCAGCGCGGTTGAACTGATTGATATGAGCCAACAGACGGGATCACACCCTCGTCAGGGTGCCGTAGATGTCGTACCCTTTATTCCAATCAGTGGTATTCTTGAAGAGGAATCAATACAAATAGCCCGAAACTTTGGTAAATGGATTGGTGATGAACTTAAAATCCCTGTCTATTTTTACGAAGATGCTGCCATAAATAAAAACCGGGTAGGATTACCAAAAGTACGCAAAGGACAATATGAAGCTCTGGAGGAAAAATTAAAAGACCCCTTCTATCTTCCAGACGAAGGACCCTGCACCTTTGTGCCCAAAACAGGCTCTATTCAGGTGTGTTCACGCTTTCCACTTATTGCACTCAACATCAACCTTGCATCAACAGACCTTGATATTGCAACTCGTATTGCCAAAAGTGTCCGCCACATCAATGGTGGTTTTCGTTATGTTCGCGGTATGGGCTTGGCCCTGAAAGATGAAGGCCAGGTACAGGTATCTATGAATCTTGTCCACTATGAGAAAACTCCGATCCCAATGGTAATGGAAACGGTAAAAAGGGAAGCAGCTCGTTATGGCATCAACGTGGTAAAAAGCGAACTGGTGGGCCCCGTGCCTTTGGGTGCGATGGCCCAGACCATGAGTTACTATCTTCAGGCACACGACTTTTCTTTGGACCAAGTTCTTGAAAATGCGCTTATCGGTTGGTCGGGCGAATAGGAGAATACCATGACCCAAAAGCCAATGGCAGATCTCTATTTCAAAGGTAGCTCCGAGATCATCACCGCCGTCTCAAATAGTGCCGGAAAACTGGCTCGGTACAGCAAAGCATCACTGGCTGTAAAAGAGGGTAAGATACTCGCACTGGGCCCAGTTGCCGAAGTGGAAGCAAAAGTGGATGTTACTGGGGCTGAGACAATTAATCTGGATGGAAAAATTCTAGCGCCAGGTTTTGTCGATTGTCATACCCATCTCGTATTTGGTAAATCCAGAGCCAAAGAGTTTGCCCTGAAAATGACCCAGTCTACGGCTGCTATTGAGGCCACCGGACTTGCCACCGGCATTCCCGCCTCCATAGCAATGACCCGTGGGGCTTCGGAGGAGGAGTTGTTTACAAGCGCCATGGACCGCTTGAACCGAATGGCGCGCTATGGTACCACAACTGTGGAAAGCAAGAGTGGCTACGGCATCAACCGCGAAGATGAAATGAAGATGCTGCGGGTAAACCAGCGCTTAAATAAAGAATCCCCTGTGGACCTTGTCAGTACTTTTCTAGGTGCCCACGATTTCCCCCCGGAGATCGACAGGAACAATTCCAAACAGAGAGAGATCTACATTGCAAAACTGACAACTGAAATCATCCCTGAAGTAGCATCTAAAAGACTTGCTGCATTCTGCGATATCTATTGTGACCATGGCTACTATACCGCCAATGAATCTCGTAGAATACTTGAGGCCGGGATTGCCCATGGTTTACGTGCAAAAATCCACACCGACGCTTATTCAGGGATTGGCGGCTCAACCCTAGCAGCTGAACTGCCTGCAATTTCAGCCGATCACCTCAATTTCACTACACACGAAGAGATGGAAAAACTTGCTGAACGTGGAGTCATCGGTGTAGTATTGCCCGCCTTGGATTTTGCCGCAGGCCACCCGAAACCTTTTGCAGCCAGGGATATGATAGAGGCGGGGATGACTCTGGCCCTTGGCACCAACCTCAATCCAGGAAACTGGACCGAATCGATGCGCTTTGTCATGCTTCTTGCATGTCGAAACCATGCCATGTCTCTGGAAGAGGCGTTTATTGCATCAACCCTGGGCGGTGCCATGGCTATAGGTTGTGAAAATGAAATCGGAAGCCTGGAACCGGGAAAAAAGGCTGACCTACAAATCTGGGACATCCAGAAATTTGAACAGCTGATTTACCGTATGGATTTTGACCCCGTGGTCTCAGTAATTAAGGGTGGCAAGATTATTTTTTAGCTAACTAGAAGGTCTAATTTTGACCTACATATTAACAGTAACAGGAGAAATCAATGAGTGAAATTGAAATAGATGGTCGCTCCCTGACCCTTGAACAATTAATAGAAGTCGCTTGCAATAATACAAAAGTAGCACCCCTCTCAGAAGACACAAAGGCAATATTGCGGATCTCACAAAGTTGGATCCAGAAGACAATCGACAGTGATAAAGAAACTATCTACGGCATCAATACCGGTTTTGGTCCGCTTGCAAATAAGAGAATAGCCCCTGAGGATGCTGCTAAACTTTCTAGAAATGTTCTCCTCGCCTGCCTTGTTGGTGTGGGACCAGACCTTCCAATTGAAATAGTGCGAGCAATGATGCTTGTACGCGCAAATACTCTCTGCACAGGACACTCCGGAGTCAGACCACTCCTGGTTCAGACTCTCATAGACATGCTAAATGGTGGCGTCACCCCTTGTATTCCATCCAAAGGATCTCTCGGAGCAAGCGGAGATCTGGCGCCCCTTTCCCATATGGCAGTTGTCCTCACCAGAGATATTGAAGATGGAGACGGTGGATTCAGTGGAATGGCCTGGTTCAATGGTGAAAAATTAAACGGCGCAGAAGCGATGAAACGGGCTGGTATCGAACGGGTAAAGCCCGCCGCCAAAGAAGGTTTAGCTCTTTGTAACGGAACAACTTTTATGGTTTCCGCCGGATCCATCGCAATTCATCGTGCACTCTCTCTCTTCGAAAATGCGCAACTTGCCGCCGCCCTGAGCCTTGAAGCCTTAACAGGTTTATCTGCGGCATTCCATCCCGAACTTCAGGCTGCAAATAGACTCCCTGGCCAGGTAGAAACCGCTGCTAAAATCAGAGATTATGTTAAGAACAGCCAACTGGTTGATTCTGACCCTGAACGAGTTCAGGATGCTTATGCACTAAGATGTATTCCACAGGTGCTTGGACCCATAAAGCATAATATTGATTTCATCCGTTCCAACATTGAACCACTGCTCAATGGAGCAACAGACAATCCTTTGATCTTCAAAGACAACCCTGATGAAAAATCATTTGTTGCAATCTCTGGAGGTAATTTCCATGGAGAAGGAATGGCCATGTGGCTCGATTTTCTCGGAATAGCTGTCGCAGAAATTGGTAATATTTCAGAAAGACGCACTTTCCGGCTCGTCACGCCAGAGTTAAGCAACGGCTTACCGGCCATGCTGGTAAAAAATCCTGGTCTTAATACCGGATTGATGATGCCCCAATACTCAGCAGCTGCTCTGGTATCAGACAATAAAACCTTGGCCCATCCAGATAGCGTAGACTCAATCCCATCCAGTGGCAACCAGGAAGATCACGTGAGTATGGGAGCCAACAGCGCCCGACACACCCTGGAAATTATCGATAATGTGGTCAACATCATTGCTATTGAAATGCTCACTGCATCCCAGGCGATAGATTTACGATCAGATGGTCCAAATCGTTTAGGAGATGGTACAACAAAAGCGTATAATGCTATTCGTGAAAAAGTCGCCCCTGTCTATGCAGACAGAGAGTTACACTTGGATATAAAAACGCTTGCATCCATGATCCAAACAAGCGAGATTTTCTCTAAGCTAACAGACTAATTAATTAAGGCTCAAGGAAAACGGACTGAATCTGCATACCTTGAGCCTTATTTCTTCAACAAATTATCAATTTCCGGTTCTTTCGGGAAAGGAAAACCTGAAAATTATCCTGCTGATACCCGAGGCTTTCAAGCGTACAAGCCTTTTGGCAGCTGGAAAACCTTTTCCCATTAAATGAAAAAAGGTTCAATAAGAACAGCTGGACACGTGCACTGACAATTAAAAGGGAATCACATCCAAAGCATCGAATATGTGGTCACAAAAGATGTTTGTGATACCATCGATCTCCCCAATGCCATAATCCACCACAGTAACCTCAATTTTATGCCGCTCAAATGTTTTTTGCCAGGAATCGGGTTCACAGGTGAGATCCTCTGCAAAATGGACCCCTGCCACCAGCATGAAGGGAACCAGACAGACCTTTTTAAACCCGGCAGATTTTATACGTTCAAGGGTATGGTCCATGCCGGGGTATTCTTCCACCACGCCCAGAAATATGCGGTTACCGTAATTTTGGCGCAGGATAGATTCCAGTGCCGGATATGCGGTCCAGGCTGGGTGGTCTGTGCCGTGGCCCACAAGGATGATTGCCTGGTCCGTGTCCTGGGGGAGGATGAGGGACAGGGACTTTGCAACAGCAGCATAATCTTTGTGGGAGGTGAGCAGGGGCAACCCCATGGCCGACCGGATATTGACCTGGTCCCGTTGTGTGACCAATCGGTCAAATTCATGGCCGCAGATCAGATGCAAGGACTGGATCACCACCCATTCATGACCCTTTTCTGCAAGGGATAGGGCCATCTCAACGGGGTCTTTTAAATTTAATTTCTTTTTTTTCTTCATGGCGTGCCTGACCATTCTGGAGGAATAGGCCCAATGGATCTGATGATCCGGGAATCTTTGCCTGAAGACCCGGTCCATTCGATCATAGGTGGAAAAAGCCCGGGCAGTGGTGCCAAAAGCCGTGAGGATGATGGGAATACTATTTTTTAGCGAAGGTTTTTGCATCTGTGTTTTCCTGTTGGCGGATATGGGTTTGAAGTGTTTTGATATGCCCAAGGGCGGCCCGGGCGGATTTTTTCTGGGATTTAAAGGCAACAGCCTTTGAAAAGGCGTTTTGCGCCCGGTCAAGGCAATCTTGGTCCTGGGAATTCTGGTTCAGGGCGGCATATCCCAGCATGAGCCAGGCTGGGCCCAGGATTTTCGGATCCGGTTTTTCCTGTTTCAAAAGTGCTTTCACCAGGCACCCATAGGCATCGGCAGCCCTTGCATATTTTTTTTGTCTGTACAATATCCGGGCCTTCAGGCCAAGGAGCCTTATATCCTGGGCGACGGACAATCCTTTTTCAATCCAGACAAGGGCCTTGTCCGGTTCATGGGCCAGACACCAGGCCTGACCGATTTTAAGAAGATGTTCCGGGGTCTGGGTGTCTTTTATGGCTGCCTGATAAAACCGGCCGGCTTTGACAGGAACATCAAGACCCAAATACAGATCACCGGCCAACATGAGCTCCCTTTGGGTCATGGGGGTAAGATATCCGTAAATAACCAGGGCGGAAACCGCCTGTTTCAATTGATTGCCATTCAGGTGGATCTGGCACAGGGCCATCCACCATTTGGGTTCCAGGGGGTCGGTCCGGGTCAAAAAACGGGCAAATCTCAATGCCTTTTTCTCCATTTTCAAGGAAAGGTATTGATACAAAAGGACCTCCTGCCATTTTTTCTTTTGTCCACCCTTGGTTTTTGTGGCCAGTTCCTCAAGGATCGGGAGGGCCTGGGAATAGCGTTCCAGGGAAAACAGGATATTAACAAAACTTTCTTTCCATCCAAGACGAATCTTGCCCGGATGGGACTGTATCAGATGCTCAAACACGGCCAGGGCCTTTTGCGAATCATCTGCCTGGAAATGGCAGATCCCGGCATAATACAGATGAATGGGCTTGGGGGGCTGTGAGGTCTTGTATCCGTTTTCAAAGGCAAAACCTGCCCTGGCAAAAAAGGATGATTCATACAGGCTTTTGGCCAGGTTAAGCCATCCGGCACAAAAAGCGGGACTCTGTTGAACTGACGCCTCAAAACACAAGATAGCGCTTTGGTGTTGATCGAGGGTGAGGTAGTAGTTGCCCAAAAGAAAATTGATATAATAGTGGGTGGCGGCTTTCTTTTTTTTGAATTCTTCCAGCAATGAAATGGCGCGGTTGATCTCTCCGTTCTGGAACAGTACCTGGGCGCGGGTTACGCAAATACCGGCGGCCAGGGAAAGCGGGTCCTGATTGGTATTGGAATTTGCAGGCTGATTTATAGTTTGGGCATTGGCAAAAGTCGGGGTAAGAAAGACAAAATACCAGAGAAGTGTGACCAGCCAGGGGATAGCCATTAGGAATATGGGGTTAACTCGTTGTTTCATTCCGTCTCCAATCTGAACCGTATGGTGGTCCGGGCCAGTGTGGCAACCGGGATACCCTCCATGGTTCCGGGCTTGAATTTCCACTGGGACACGCAGGCGATCACACTTTTATCAAATATGTGTTCGGGCTTTGAATCAAGTATCCGGACTTGTTGGACCAAGCCCTTTTTGTTTACCAGAAATTCCACAGTTACAAGGCCTTCAATTCCCCGGCGGGTTGCCAGCATGGGATAGATGGGCGGAATCTTTACCAGGGGGGTAAGGGGGGAATCCAGCTCGCCCATGGTATAGTGATCTTTGAGTAGGGGACTATCCATGGCAAAATGTTCAAGGCCCGGCATCACAAGTTCCATGGAAGCCTTGGGCAGTTTTGGATTTAATTGAAAGGCAGGCTGTGGTTTTAAGATAGGTTTCAGACTGGATCGTATCTCTGACCTTTGTTTGAAAGATTTTATGACCTTTGTTTTTGCAGGTTTTACTTGCTTTGGTTTTTCCGGTTTTTTTTTGTGGGGCGGGGTTAGGGTTCTTTTGACCCGGATGACCTGAACCTGACTGATCTCTTCCAAAGCGCCGGGCAAATCCGGAACCCTCTGGAGTCCCGGCATGAGGCCAAAGAGGCTGACATTGAGCAGAACGGAACCGACCAGGGCAAAGGCCCATCCAGAAAAGGATCGCAGGGAAGGCATGGTGATCAGGCTCCCGGATCCAGGTTTGCGGCAATGGCAACATTTGGAGCGCCGGCAAGTTTGCAGGCATCCATGACCGTGATCACAAGGCCGGTCAGGCTCTCCTTGTCCGCCACAATCACCACATTACCTTCCGGATTTTCCGCCAGGGCCCGTTCCACATTGACCCGGACCGCCCGGACATCCACCTTTCGCCTGTCAATGTGGATGGTGTTATCCTTTGTAACGCCAATGAGGATGGTGGTTTTTGTTTTACTGACGGCGGTTGACGCCGTGGGTCTTGCGATGTCCACACCGGTCTCTTTTACAAAGGAGGTGGTAACCAGAAAAAAAATCAATAAAATAAACACCATATCAATGAGCGGGGCAATATTCAATTCAAGGTTTTTTGAATTTGCCCGCCTGGCAGCACTGATGTTAAGCATGGGGGTTCGTTCCTTTATTTATCATAATGTCTATAAAAAACGCTTTAGATAGATGCCCGTGGCAGCAATCCGATACTTTAAATTATTGGCTCTTTTGGTTAAAAAACCCGCCATGTAAAGGCCGGGGATGGAAACCATGAGACCTGTCTGTGTAGAGATCAGGGCCACGGAAATACCCCCTGCCATGGCGTTGGCATTGCCGGTGCCAAAATGGGTAATGACAGCAAAGGTCTCCATCATTCCCAAAACCGTGCCCAAAAGACCCAAAAGGGGAGCAACCCCGGCCAGGATACCGATAACACCAAGATAGGTGTCCACCGATGCCACCAGTCTTACCACAATTTCATCCAGGATAAATTCATCCAGATGGGGATCATGGCTTCTGGCCAAAAGCAATTGCCTTACCAGCAAAGAAGTGACGCCCTGGTATCGGTCATGGGGCATCTGGTTGGTTTTCACAAGTTCCCCTGCTTTTTCCCGGGGTATGTTTCGTACATAAAGCCTATGCATGAACAGGGCCCGGTTGATGATCAAAACCCACAGACAAAGGGATATAATCAGAAGGGGGACCATGACGATCCCGCCTGATTGGATATAACCTTCCATGGACAATAGGAGTTCTTTGATCATGGGCTTACCCCTTGCAGTCATTCCGGTTCATGAACACCAGGTTGACAAAGGCCACGGATTTTTCCTCCATTTTGGATATCTGGGTTTCAACCCTGCGGCTTAAAAAGGTATGGGCC
>JADGEQ010000086.1 GCA_016744295.1 Desulfobacteraceae bacterium
GGCAAGATTTGAACTTGCGACCACTTGTCCCCCAGACAAGTGCGCTACCAGACTGCGCTACGCCCCGTACAAAACAAGGCGGTATCTATCACTTCTATTCTTGGGTGTCAAGCAAGAAATGCTTAGACGGTAAAAAAATCATACGCCTACCTGTCATAGATTCAGAAAATATTCTTAATGAGTGTCACAATTGTTTAATTAAAACAGGACTTATTTAGAATCATCTTACCTGTCCCTAATTCCTTATTCAAAATAATTAAACATTTCAATTGGTTTCAAACCCGGTTTTATCCTTTTATTCGGTTTTTTATATCCAAATTGTAATTAATTATTTACAAAAACTTTATTGACAGGCCCCAATCGACCTGCTAAGGATTAAACTTTTTTTCTCTCATAAATGAGGTATGATTTTTAAAGTAAACTTATTTATTATTATTTGTTTATTTAAAAAATATGATTTATTTTATGAGTATTCCAGCAATTTTTTTAGGTGGTATGTGAACTGTGACAACTTTGATTTATGAAAAACCATATTTGGTATTCGGGTGCGGTAATACATTGTTTGGCAATGACGGATTTGGCCCGGAAGTTGTTGATTATTTAACCGCGAATCACGTATTGCCCGATTCTGTCCTGGTTGTTGATGCCGGTACAGGTATCAGGGATTTTGTGTTTGACCTGCTTTTGGTTGATAAAAAACCAAAATTGGTAATGGTCATTGATGCCGTTACCATGGAGGGAAGAACCCAGGGAGAGGTATTTGAAATCGATCTGGATGCCGTGCCCAAAGAAAAGCTGTCTGATTTTTCCCTCCACCAGTCCCCCTCTTCCAACCTGCTGTCCCAGATAAAGGACAGGGGTATTGAGGTAAAAATCATTGGTATGCACACCCAATCCATTCCCAACGAAATTAACCCTGGGCTTTGCCCCATGGCAAAAGAAGCAGTAAAAATTGCATCGGATAAAATTATAGAGGAACTCAAAAGCCGTACGCGCTTTTAAATATAAAGATAGGAATATTTAAAACTATTTAACACGTAAAAGAGGTATTTATGACAGGTAAACCAATTGGTTCCGTTTTAATGGCCGGAGGCGGGATTTCCGGCATACAGGCTGCTCTGGACATGGCAGAATCCGGATTTTATGTCTATCTTGTGGAAAAAAGTTCTGGTATCGGGGGGGCCATGTCACAGCTGGACAAAACCTTTCCCACCAATGACTGTGCCATGTGAATTATCTCACCCAAGCTGGTTGAGTGCGGTCGGCACTTAAATATTGAATTAATGACCCTTTCCCAGATTGAAGAAGTTCAAGGTACACTGGGAAATTTTACAGTTAAGATCAAAAAAAGTCCTCGGTTCATAGATGAGGAAAAATGTATTGCCTGCGGGTTGTGTGCCCAGAAATGCCCGAAAAAAGTAGACGATGAATACAACATGGGCTTAAATAAACGAAAGGCCGCCTATATTAAGTATGGTCAGACGGTGCCTCTTAAATATGCCATTGACGCAAAAAACTGTATTTATCAGACCCGCGGCAAATGCGGAATATGTGTCGATGTTTGTCCCACCAATGCTATCAATCATGACATGAAGACAGAGTATGTTGACATTAATGTGGGTGCCATTATTCTGGCACCGGGATTTAAACCCTTTTCACCCTCGGGCATTGATTACTACGGGTATGACGAAATTCCGGATGTGGTGACAAGTCTTGAGTATGAAAGAATGCTGTCAGCTTCGGGTCCCTCCATGGGCCATTTGAAAAAAGAATCCGACGGCAAGGAGCCCAATAAGGTTGCCTGGATCCAGTGTGTGGGCTCCCGAAATACAAATTGTACAAGCAATGGGTATTGTTCCAGTGTTTGCTGCATGTATGCCATCAAGCAGGCGGTGATGACCCAGAGCCACCTGCCCCAGGGAGAAAGTGAACAAAGTATTTTTTATATGGATATCAGGACCCCGGGTAAGGAATACGAGCGATATTACGAAACTTCCCGACAAAGCGGTGTACGATATATTAAGGCCCGTCCCCACACCCTGCTCAAGGGACCGGAGGGCTCCGGGGTTACCATGGGCTGGGTGGATGAAAAGGGCAACACCCATGAAGATTTCTTTGATATGGTGGTACTCTCCATTGGTATTGAAGCGCCGGAAGATGCCGTGTTGCTGGCGGAAAAATGCCATATTGAACTGGATCAATTCAACTTTGCCAAAACCAACAGTTTTGACTCGGTGGCAACCAACCAGGAGGGTATTTTTGTCACGGGCAGCTTTCAAAGTCCAAAGGCCATTCCCCAATCTGTTGCGGTCGCATCCACTGCAGCTGCAAGGGTAAAGGCAGTTTTGGCAGAAGCCAGAGACAGTCTGGCCATTGAAAAAACCTTTGTTGAAGAATTTGATATTTCCAACCAGGAAAAACGCATTGGTGTTTTTGTTTGCTCCTGTGGGAGCAACATCTCTTCTGTGGTGGATGTAAAGGCTGTGGCTGAATTTGCCAAGGGCCGGCCCGGGGTTGTCTATGTTGATAATCAAATGTTTACCTGTTCAGCCGACACCCAGGATCTTATTGCCCAGACCATCCGGGAACAGGATCTCAATGCAATTGTCATTGCGGCCTGTACGCCCAGAACCCACGAGCCGTTATTCCAGGAAACCCTCCAGAACATCGGTCTCAACAAGTATATGGTTGAAATGGCCAATATTCGGAACATGAACGCCTGGGTCCATCCCAATGAACCTGAAAAAGCAACAGCCAAGGCAAAGGAACAGGTCAAAATGGCCATTGCCAAGGTTGCCCGAAATTTTCCCCTGGAAGATATCCAGGTGAATATTACGCCCAAAGCCCTGGTGGTGGGGGGGGGGCTTTCCGGCATGAGTGCGGCCCAAAATCTTGCAAATCAGGGATATGAAACCCTGTTGATTGAAAAGCAGGAAATTCTTGGCGGGGTAGCCAATCATTTGTTAAAAACCTGGAAGGGTGAAGATATACAACCTCATCTGGCATCTTTGAAAAAAAATGTCAGTACCCATCCAAAAATCAGGGTGCTGACCTCAACCACCCTGACAAAGGTGGCGGGGTTTGTGGGCAGTTTTACAGGGGAATTAAATATCAACGGCGCAAGCGAAGATATTGAATTTGGCGCCTGTATCATTGCCACAGGCGGCAATGAATCTAAACCCAAAGAATACCTCTACCAACAAGATGACCGGGTGATGACCTCCCTTGAGTTTAGTGCAGGGATACGGACAGATCCCGATCTGGTCCAAAAGATGACGTCTGCGGTCTTTATCCAGTGCGTGGGGTCCAGAAACCAGGAACATCCCTATTGTTCCAGGGTATGTTGCACCCAGTCCATCCAAAAAGCGATCCATCTCAAAAGAAAAAATCCCAACATGGATATCTTTATCCTTTACAGGGATATCCGGACCTATGCGGACATGGAATTAATTTACAGGCAAGCCAGGGATCTGGGGATAATTTTTATCAAATACACCCGGGATGCCAAACCTGTGGTCAAAAAAGAAAATGAACTCCTTAGGGTGGATGTTTTTGACCCGATTATGCAAACAGATCTTTCCATCCAGGCAGACTGTGTCATTCTGGCCGCAGCCATTGAGCCCAATGACACCACGCCCTTTGTGGACCTGTTCAAATGCTCGGTTAATGTAGACGGTTTTCTCATGGAATCCCATCCCAAGCTTAAACCGGTTGATTCCACCGTGGACGGGGTGTTTCTGGCCGGTATCTGTCACTACCCCAAACCCATTGACGAGGCGATCTCCCAGGGTCGTGCAGCAGCTTCCAGGGCAAGTGTTATTCTTTCCAAGAAAACCCTTAAGCTTGATGCCATAAAATCCTGTGTGACCCACAATTGCGATGGGTGCGCCCTGTGCGTTGATATCTGTCCCTATAATGCAATTGAGCTCATTGAATTCAAAGACGAAAATCAGAAAACACGCCGGCGGATCAAAACCCGGGAGGCCCTGTGTAAGGGATGCGGTATCTGCATGGCCACCTGTCCCAAGGAAGGGGTCGTGGTTAACGGATTTACCCTGAACCAGCTCAAGGCCCAGGTGGACGCCATCCTGGAAAATGCATAATGAATTTAAGGAATATACTATAATGTTGAATACGAATGAATCATCTTTTGAACCCACGATTATCGGGTTTCTCTGTAATTGGTGCTCCTATGCCGGAGGGGACCTTGCGGGTGTGTCCAGGCTTGAATACCCCTCAAACATGAAGGCCATCCGGGTCATGTGCTCGGGTATGGTCCATCCGGATCTGGTGTTGGATGCCCTGAAAAAAGGGGCGGACGGCATCATGGTCATGGGCTGACATCTGGGTGAATGTCATTACCAGGATGGTAATAAAAAAGCCTTGGCCAGATTTGACGTCATCAAGCTCATGCTGGAGGATGCCGGTATCAACCCGGCCCGGGCAACCATAGAATGGGTATCCGGTGCAGAAGGCCCGAGATTTGCCCAGAAAGTTACCCAATTTACGAATATTATTAAAACTCTGGGGCCCAATGAATTCCGAAAGAACAGATCCCCCCAAAAGGAGGCTGCACCATGCCAGTAAAAATTGCCGGTGAATGGCTCAACTCCTGTTCCGGGTGTGAAATTGCCATTCTAAACCTGGGGGAGACGCTATTGGATCTTTTGCCCCAGCTTGACTTTGTTCACATTCCGGTTCTCATGGATCATAAACACTATGGCCAGCTCGGGGACAAGCAAGAGATTGATATCCCAAAAGCCACAGTGGGACTTGTGTCCGGCGGTATTCGCAACGAGGAACATCTGGAAGTTGCCCATGAGATGCGCAAAAAATGCGATATCCTTATTGCCCTGGGCACCTGCGCCACCCATGGCGGCATCCCCGCCATGATCAATTCCTATACCAATGAACAACTCTTTGACCAGTATTATCATACCGAAAGCACAGATCCCGATGCCCAGGTACCCGCCAATGGCGTTTCCAAACTATTGGACCGGTGTTATGCCCTGGACGAACAGATTAAGGTGGATATTTATCTGCCCGGATGCCCGCCCCACCCCGACCAGATAGCAGCGGCCATTCTGGCCCTGCTGGCCGGAAAAACCCCGGAGCTTCCCTTTAAAAGCGTCTGTGACACCTGTCCCACCAAACGTCAGGGAAAAGGCAAGGTAAAGGAGATTAAGCGGTTTGTCACCACACCGGAATTTGATCCGGATCAACCCATAGAAGAAATGCAATGCCTTCTGGAACAAGGGTATCTGTGCGCAGGACCTGTTACAAGAGCTGGCTGCGCCGGAAACAATGGCGAAGCTCCCCGGTGCATCAGTGCCAGGGTTCCCTGCCGGGGCTGCTACGGGCCGGTGCGACAGGAAGGAAACCAGCTGCTGGACATGCTCAATGCACTGGTCTCCAATGGTATTGATATCAAAAGCCTGCCGGACAGGGACAGTTTGCTCAGGTTTTCAGGCGCACATAACCGTCTGACACCCAACAAAAAAGGAGGTTACTAATATGGGTAAAACAATTAATATCTCGCCCCTGTCCCGTATAGAGGGACATGCGAGCATTAAAATACAATTGGATGACATGGGCAATGTGGAAAAAGCTGTCACCCATTTCAACTCCATTCGCGGATTTGAAAAATATGTCCAGGGCAAACCCGCCGAAGAAGTCACAAGGATTGTCACAAGAATCTGCGGCATCTGTCCCTGGCACCACCATCTGTCTTCCACCAAGGCCGTGGACGCCTGTTTTGGGGCTGATGTTGCCCCGGCCGGTCACATGCTCAGAGAATGCATGCAGAACATGGCCCATATCAATGATAAGATTCTTCACTTTTATTTTTTGGCGGCTCCGGATTTTGTCATGGGCCCCGACGCCGATTACCGGGTCAGAAATGTCATCGGTATTGCCCAGGCGGCACCTGAACTTGCCCGACAGGTCATTCAAATGCGCCAGCTGGGCCAGATGATGATGGAAAAATTTGCCGGCAAGGTGATCCACCCAATAGCAGCGGTCCCCGGCGGATTTGCCAAACCCATGTCCGACAGCCAGCGCCTAAGCCTGATTGAAGATACAAAAACTCTGCTGGAGTTTGCCAAATTTACCATGACCCATGCCAAGGAAAACATCTTTCCTAATTACATGGAAGAAGTGACCACTCTTGGCAACATTGAAACGGGTTTTATGGGCACAGTGGATGAACAGGGCTCTTTGAACTTTTACGACGGCAAAATCAGGCTTATGAAAGCCGACGGCAGTTATTCGGATTTCCATGATTCAGACTACCTTGATTATATCAGCGAACATGTGGTTGATACCTCCTATGGAAAATTTCCCTATGCCAAGTCCTGGGACGAGGGCTTTTCCATGAACCTTGAACAGCCAAAGGGTATCTACCGTACCAATTGCCTGGCAAGGATCAATGTTTGTGACCAGATTTCAACCCCCCTGGCCCAGGCAGAGCTGGAAGCTTTTAGAAAAAGCTTTGGCCGACCCGCCCAGCACACCCTGCTCTATCACTGGGCAAGGCTCATCGAGCTTGTCTATGCCTGTGAAAAAACCCTGGAGCTGCTGTCCGATCCTGCCATCTGCGGAAAGGAAACCCGGTTTGACGTGACACCAAAAGCCGGCCGGGGTGTGGGACATGTGGAAGCCCCCCGGGGGACCCTCATCCATGATTATACCACCGATGATAACGGTCTCATAGTCTCCACCAACATGATTGTGGGCACCACCCATAACCTGGCCCCCATCAGCATGAGTGTGGAGCAGGCAGCAAGGCTTTTGATCCAGGACGGGAAAGTGGATGAAACAATCCTCAACAAGGTGGAGATGGCCGTGCGGGCCTACGACCCCTGAATTTCCTGTGCAACTCACCGCCTGGACGGCGGTAAAATGATCGACATTAAAATTGTGGATTCAAACGGCCAAGAAATATAATAGTTTAGCCCATACAATTTTGAAGGGTGCGGAGAAATCTGCACCCTTTTTTTTGTACGGCTGCTCAGACTGGACACTGTTTTGAAGGGCATTCATCCCGGTCAGGTTGTTGATGGATAAAAAATACTTATTTTTTTTACTATTTTAGTATACTTTTATGCCTTTTCGGTTTATGGCTTATTTACTTATTTTAAGTAAGTAAATATGTTTGGAAAAATACGGATAAAAATAAAGTCCTATGGCTAAAAGCTTTCTTTAAAAAAGGCAAGATATGAAATTTATTGACCTCCACTGTGATACAATAGCAAAAATTATTGACCAGGATCTGGATTTTACAAAACCGGACACGCTCCATGTTACCCTGCCGGGTATTATTTCATCCAACACCGTTGTTCAGGTATTTGCCTGTTTTGTTATGTCAGCCCATCATCCCGGCCAGGAGTTTGAGGTCTGCAATGCGTATATTGATGCCATTGAAGTTTTGATGGAAAAACATAAAGACAGGCTTGTTCCGGCCACGTCTTTTGAACATCTTGCCCATCCCGTGGAATCCGGACAAAAAACAGCTGTTATCATTGCCATTGAAGGTGCAACCCCATTAAAGGGTGATCCGGCAATGCTGGAACACTTTTATCAACGCGGGGTAAGGCTTCTGACCATTGCCTGGGATGACAATGCGTTTTGCGGGACAGTGTTTGGCAATAAGGGAGGGCTGACAAAATCGGGGGAAGCGCTTATCCGATATTGTAATGA
>JADGEQ010000055.1 GCA_016744295.1 Desulfobacteraceae bacterium
AATTTTTTGCTTTTTTTTTGAACGCTACCAATTTTCGTTCAACCTGCGAATGAACACATACCTGTTTGCCCATCTGATATTTCCCTGCTGTTATTCACATCCATCCTCCACCGATTTATATGATGATAGAAATCAGCCGGTTTAACAAATTGATAATTTTTATGGTATTTTTAATTCCCATGGAAAAATATTATACCCATGACGCAAACCGATATTTCAAGAGACGGATCACCCGGATTCTGCTATAAAACCGTCAATATGTTCATTTAAAAAAGACAAAAAACCTGAGAAGACCAATGAAACAGGATATGGAAAAAGACCAAAATTTTGATGACCTGGCCCCCCGTTTACAACGCAGGGTATATGGCGGGCTGAAAGGGAGCATCCGTCTGGCAATACTGGAAAAGGATCTGAAAGAATTTTATCCCCGGGCACTTTTACCAGCCCAGGACCAGGGGCTCAATATTCTGGATGCCGGGGGCGGATCTGGTCCCTTTTCAATCGGATTGGCTGGATTAGGCCACAGAATCACCCTGTGCGACCTGTCAGAAAAAATGCTTGAACAGGCTGAACATCAATTTTCAGATCTTAACCTGTCTCACCGTTTAGAACTATTCCACGGCTCCATCCAGGAGCACAGGCCCAAGAAGATTTCTGGATACGACTTGGTGCTCTGCCATGCTGTGCTGGAATGGGTGTATGATCCCGAAAATTTGATCCGGCATTTAATGCGGTTGTTATCGGTTAAGGGCATGCTTTCTTTAACCTTTTATAGCCTGACCGGCATGATATTTAAAAACCTGCTCCGGACCAACTACAAAAAAATTCTAAATAAAGAGTATTCCGGCTTACCAGGCGGGTTGACCCCCACCTGGCCCCGCAAATCCGAAGAAGTCCTTGAATGGCTCTCCTCTCACCCCTTTGACATTATCTGCCACAGCGGTATTCGGGTTTTTCATGATTATATCCTTGACATCAAAAATAGGGACCGGGAACCGAAAACCGTTATGGAACTGGAGCTTAAATTATCCCGGTGCCTTCCCTACAGGGACATGGGCCGCTACCAGCACATCCTTGGCCAAAAAAAAATCTGATCGAAAAGAACGGAATAGATCGGTGCAATCCAGATCACCCCGTTATGACTATTTATCTTTTCCCTTTCTATAACCGATACTTATAATATGGACCCGATGGAGCCAGTTTAATACAAAGCCGGTAACCCCCCAAAAAAACCTTACTTGAAGGAAATAATATTATGAACAAAAACAATAAAACATTTGAGATTAAAAAAACATTTGGCCTGGGAGTTTTATTAAAGCTGACAAAAAAAAATGTACCCGGCATAGAGATATCAACCATTGGAAATAAATTCACCTCCAATGTCAGCCTCAACGAACTGAACAAAGCCGTGGAGACAACCATAAAGGCCCATAATATCCGTTTAACAATCAAATGATTTTGGTCTGCCGGGTATTTCATCAGATCACCCCCTGGAGCCACCCAAAAGCTAGCGCCAGCTACAGCCACCTTGCTTCCCCGGGCCCAGAGTCTTATATCCTATACTGAATTCCCCAATACCAGACCCAAAGCCCGACCCGGCAATACTTGAAAATAAGGATTGCACTTTGTGCCTAAAATGAGATATAAACCTGCCTTGCTAAATCAGCACAAACCCACAAAAAATTACAGGTGATACAAATGGAAACCAATTTTATAAACATTTCTGAGCTGAGCGTCCAGGAGCCTTTTTCCTCAATTTTTCCCATTGGAAACGAGACCCTTGAGTCCATTTCCCAGGACATGGGAACCAACGGATTTGATGAAATTTTCCCCATCATTGCCTGGGAGGGAAAAAACATTGTGGTGGACGGCCATACCCGGTTTGCCGCAGCCAAAGCCATCGGATTGGAACAGGTTCCGGTCCAATTTAAACCCTTTGAGAATGAAGATGACGCAGTCTTATACAGCTTCCATATCCAGCGGAATAGAAGAAACATATCCGACGAGGATATCCTTAACTGCCTTGCCCTGCTCGATAACATCCATGGAACTGATACCAAGGAGGGTGAACCAACACACAGCCGGAAAGAAACCAACCAAATGCGGGCAAAGGAGTTGGGCATCAGTCCCCACAAGGTTGACAAGGCACGCAAGGTCATGGAACACGGGGATGAACAAATCCGGGAAAGTATCAGTTCCGGGGAAAAGTCCATCAACAAGGCGTTCCAGGAAGTCCAGGAAATCCGCAGGGAAAGCGGTGAAATCAAAGGACCCGTTACCACCGGGCTTGGCAATGCGGCAAAGTACACCCAGGCCCTTGGAAAATTTTTAAAGGAACTGACACGGATCAGAGAAGACGGGTGGCAGGATATTTCCCAGGAAAAAGCCCTGGCCGACCTTGAATCCATTAAAGAGCTGATCGAAAGCTCCTATTCTTAAGTCTGTTCGGGTGTACCTGCTATTCAACCAGCATCTGGACCTCCACCAGATAATCATCCTCACTGGATACGGCAAAGGAATCTAACAGAACATTTTCAATGGTCTCTCCTGCCAGCTGGAACCCGGATTTGATGACAAAATCCTGGAGCTGGGCACGGGAGGCCTTTAACGCTTCATAGGGGCCTTTATGGTATAAATAGGCGTATTTCCCACTGGCAATGGAATCCTTGGATTTCCTGTCCACTTCCAAAGCAACCCGCTTAAATATGTCAACCCCTCCTCCGACGGTTTCAATGAACACCATGAAACCGTTCACTGTCATATTCCATTCCCCAAGGGAGTTGTTGATCATTTTTTTAATGGCAATTTCAAGATCATACCACTCAAAGGGCGGCATAACCGGTTCTATCAGAACATGCCGTTTATCAAGATGCTTAAATCCCATTTCAAAAGGCGTGATACCAATGCTGGTATTCAGGGAGGCCAGAATGGACTTGAGACGATGGCCGGTTCTCTCGAGTTGACTGATTTTCTTTTGGATTACAGCTTCCTGGGCTGCAAGCTGACCCATGCGATCCACAACAGAAGATTTATTCAGGTAGTGCTTAATTTCCTTTAGCTTCATGCCCAGATTTTTCAGGCTGAGGATCACATCCAACTCCTCGAACTGGTCCAGGGTATAGTATCGATATTGGTTGACCTCACTAATTTCCCTGGGTTTTAGAAGGCCGATGCGATCGTAATACAACAGGGTCTGCCTGGATATGCCGTGGAGCTTTGCCATCTCGCCTGCCATGAATCTTATTTTCACTCTGCCTCCAAAATAACCTTGACCTTATACTTACTATATACTTTATAAACGTTTTTTTTTACCAATACTATGGAATTCTCTGATGAAAGAATTATTCGGTAAACCCTGGTCCAGAATTGACTTTATAAAATATGTAACCCCTTCGGCTCTGAGCCTGCTCTCCATATCCCTCTACATGGCAGTGGACGCGATTTTTATCTCACGCTTTGCCGGAACCCTTGCCATGGCTTCGGTGAACATCATCATGCCCCTGTTCAGCCTGATTATCGGCATTGGCATCATGATGTCTGCAGGCGCCAGCGCCATCATGGGCATCGAACTTGGAGAGGGAAAGCATGACCAGGCCAATGGCCATTTTTCCCTGGTCTTCTGGTTTCTATTGGGTGTTTTTTTCCTTATCCTCCTCACAGGCTACACCCTTGGAACGGAAAGAATCTCTCTTTGGCTGGGGGCAACAGACAAACTTTTGCCCTATTGCGTGGAATACCTGGACATTTATCTGATCGGAATCGCAGCCCTTGTTCTCCAAATGTTTTTTGAATTCACCATCCGCCTGGACGGGAAACCCTATTGGGCATTTTATACCTCACTTGTGGGAGGGGGGACCAATATCATCCTGGATTACATCTTCATCGTTGAATTTGGTATGGGAATACGGGGAGCAGCCATTGCCTCCAGCGCCGGAATAATCATTTCCTGCCTGTGCGGAGCATCCTATTTTATTTTCAGGCCCACCACCCTGAAGATGGTCCGGCCCATCACAGATTTTCGATTTCTTCTGAACTCCATGATCAACGGATCTTCGGAGATGGTGACTGAAATCTCTTCCGGAGTAAAAACCCTGGTGTTCAACTATATCATCATCAAATATGCCGGAGAGGCCGGAGTGGCAGCCATGTCCATTCTCATGTGCATGTTCTTCCTCCTGTCATCTCTGTACATCGGTCTGAGCATGGGGATATCGCCGGTGATCAGCTTTAACTTTGGTAGCAAAAATTTCAAAAAGATCAGGGAACTTCTCTCCATGGCGACCCAATTCACCCTTCTTTGTGCAGTATTTGCCTTTTTTGTGGGAATATTTTATGGAGATACCGTGATACAGCTGTTTGCCAAGGGGCAGGATTCCGTTGTCGCTATCGCAGAAGGGGGTATTCAAATAGTTGCCTGCACCTTTCTCATCAACGGCCTCAATATCCTGGGCTCTGCCTTTTTCACCGCAGTGAACAACGGGAAAATTTCAGCCCTGATCGCGGTATTGAGAACCTTTGCCTTTACCTTTGGTTTTGTCGCCATTCTGCCGTTTTTTATGGGGTTGAACGGAATATGGTTTTCCCTTCCGGCTGCGGAACTTGCCACCCTGGTGGTGACCCTGTATTTTGTGATGAAATATAAAAACCTCTATATTTTTCCGGACAGGCCAGGCCAGACTGACAAGTGTGTTGCAGCGGGTCAGGCCCTCTGAGTCACCAAAGTCAATTAGGACCTGACCTCAAAATTCTGAAATATAGATAATATGAAAATTATAAGGATAGCAATTGGTGTTTTTATGCTTGAGGCCATTTCCATTGTCAAACCATAAAAAAATTGATAATCACACAAGCACTTGCTATCCTGAAATCTCAATTATTGGAGATACATCAAGTGAATTCTATTAAAATTGCTTTCAACGGTGAAATAATCTATGGAATATGATATCGAACAGCTGACCACCAAGAGGATTCAACAATACGTTGAATTCAAAAATAAAATCGTCCTGGAAATCGGTTGTGGAAGCGGTGAGATTTCATCACTTCTGGCAGATGATACAAAACTATACATTGGCATTGATCCTGATATTAACGCCATCAATGATGCCGGCCAGACCTATAAAAATGTGGATTTCAGGGTTGGCCGTGGCGAATCCCTGACCTTCGCAGATTCCCGGTTTGACCTTGTTTTATTTACACTTTCACTTCATCATCAAAACAGTTCCCTGGCTTTAGAAGAAGCTGCCAGAGTTCTAAAAAGCGAGGGAACCCTTGTCGTGATAGAACCGTCCATAGCAGGAGAATTTCAACAATTTTTTCATCTTTTTGATGATGAAACCCATGAAATTCAGACCGCTTACCAAAATTTAATAAAAAGTAATTTTATGCTGGCGCATGAAGACACCTTTCATGCGATTGTCAGGTTTGAAGATATAGAAGATCTGTGCCGCTATTCTTTTGCCCGTAAAGCGATTGGGCCCGGTGATGCAGATCGTATCATCGAAAAGCTAGGTCAATTTCAGCCCGGTGCAGCTGATCATCCTCCCATAATCCTCAGGGATACCATTAATATTTATCTTCTGACCAAAGCTTAGAAGAAAAAATTTGGTGAAACCCGTCCTCTTTTAGAATAACCCAAGGTCAAAAAATTACCCGCCATTGGTATTATGCGCCACAACTTCCGGGGAAACCAATTCGGTAACATTATTTTTGATACTCTCTTTATCACCCGCAAGATGACGCTTAAGTTTTTCCTTGTTCTTTTTAATCTGTAATTTTACTTTGTCCGCCACCGCATCAATGGCCGAATACATATTTTCAGATTCTTCTTTGGCGTGGATCTGAAATTTATCCCCGTTTAGGTTGACCTCGACGATATTTCGTATTTTTTCCACCGATAAAACAACATGCGCTTCTGCCGGACGATCAAGCATTTTGTCGAATTTATCAAATTTTTCCTGGACTTTTGCTTTTAGGGAATCTGACGCGTTAACATGCTTGAAGGTAAGAGATATTTGCATAGGACCTCCTGTATAGGTGAATTTCTATATCTGACAATACCACATTCAAAAATCACTATCAACACAGGAAACTCTTTATTGAGAATAATCCCATCCCAATTCTTTACAAAAAAGAATAAAAAACAGGTTTCCTGAAAAGGAGCTTGATTATTTTTTCTAAAAGGCGCACCCTGTCGCGATACTTTGGGATAAATATAATTTTTAGGTACGGGAGCAGGCTTACAATGGAACGGTTTTGGGGAATTGTCTTGATTTTGATTTCTGCAGCTTCTTTTGGTGCCATGCCCGTATTTGCACATTTCGCATACCAGGAGGGGGTTTCGGTAAACTCTCTGCTCTTTTTTCGTTTTTTCATCGCCTTTTTGATGATGTTACCCATTGCCCTGGTTAAAAAACTTGAATTTCCAAGGGGACAGGACCTTCTCATTCTCATTACCATGGGGCTTGTGGGATACGCAGGGGTCTCCTATTGTTTTTTCAATGCTCTGACATTGATACCCGCTGCAACGGTTTCCACCCTTCTCTATCTCTATCCTATCATTGTTGCAACCTTGTCCGTATGGATATTAAAGACCCCTCTGACCCGAATCAAAATCCTTGCACTTTTTCTTGCCCTGGGCGGCATTGTGCTGGTGGTGGGGGTTGAGGCCGGAACCAATCTCAAGGGAATCAGCCTTGGCATCTGTGCCCCCCTTTTCTACTCTGTCTATATCATTACCGGTGCCAGGGTGATGAAGCGAAATGACGTGTTTTTTTCCTCCATCGTCATCATCGGAGCTGCGGCGGCTTTTTATTTTTTTTGCAGCCTAAAAACCGGCTTTTTCTTGCCCTCCGGGGTTGAGGGGAGCTTAAGCATTTTGTCCATCGCCCTTGTGTCAACCGTTCTGGCCATTTATACATTTTTCATGGGGGTTAATTATGCAGGCCCTGTCAATGCATCTATGCTCTCAACCTTTGAACCCGTGACAACGGTGTTTATTTTTTATCTGGCATTTGGCCAGCCCATTGGCCCCTCACAGACCGCAGGGACCATCCTGATCCTGGTATCTGCCGTCATGGTGGCCCTGGGCGGAAAATATGACGGAAATCTTGCGAAAGAATAGAACCTGGGAATCCATTCATCCGAAAAATAAAAGCCAAAGATAAAATAACCCCATAAAGGAGCCTCCCCATGACCAACCCTATTTACCGGCTATTGCAAGAACGCCTCGACCTTTATTCCATGGGATTTCCTGCAGCTGAATCCGGTATTGAAATAAAGATATTAAGGTATTTATTCACTGAAGAAGATGCCAAACTGTTTTTGGCCCTGTCCCCTGCCCTTGAAATTCCTGAAGCAATAGCAGAGCGACTTTGTCGGCCGTTGGCGGAAACTGCGACTCACCTTGAGCAAATGGCTGAAAAGGGATTATTGTTCCGCCTGAAAAAAGAAAAAACCAACAGATATGGAGCAATCCCCTTTGTCCATGGACTTTTTGAGTTTCAGGTAAAAAGCCTGGAACCGGATTTTGCCCGGATGGTGGGAAACTATTTTGAAGAGGCCTTTGACCAGGCAATGCAAAAAAATGCTGAACATTTTTTACGGGTGATTCCCGTCAACAAATCCATTGATCTCACCCACCACGTGGCCAATTATGAAGATGCAATAAAAATTTTAAAGCGCAAAGAGCGTATTGTGGTGGCGGATTGTATTTGCAGGAAGAGAACCGAAGTCATCGGCCAGGGGTGTGGAAAAACACTGGAAGCCTGCTTTATGTTTGGTTCCATGGGTCAATACTACCTGGATAAAAAAATGGGCCGGCAGGTTTCACTTGATGATGCCATTGAGATACTCAAAGAATGCAGGGAAGCGGGCCTGGTCACCCAACCGGCAACAGCACAGAACCCTTCTGGAATGTGCAATTGCTGTGGGGATTGCTGCGGCGTACTGGGTGCCATAAAAAAGCATCCAACACCTGGAGCCATCGTATTTTCAAATCATATTGTAAATATTGCCAACCATGAGTGTACCGGATGTGAACTTTGCCTTGAGAGATGCCAGATGGATGCCCTGGTCATGAATGACCACGGGGTGATTGAGATTTTAGAGAACCGGTGTATTGGGTGCGGCCTCTGCGTCACAACCTGCCCGGTTGAAGCCCTCGAACTCATTGACAAACCGCGCAAAGACCTGCGAATACCGCCAGCAAGCATGGGGGAACAAATGATGGCAATGGCCCAAAGCAGAGGGATTTTATAGCGCCGTAACGTTACCAAGGGGAAGATGTGTTTTGGCATATTCCCCTTGGCAATTGTGAGCAAAACAATTAATTTTATTTTACTTGACTGGCCAAGGGTACAAATATTACAATTTAGTCAGCTGAAATTAAATTAGGATTCATTTTCTCAAAGCAGCCACCATTGTCCATGGGCGGACCTATATTCTATCTCCAGACTCTGTTCTCCAACATTTTTCACAGGCCAATTCTAAAGGGTCATTTTCCTCTGGTTGCTTCTTCATTTTTATTAGAAATGCGCGGTAATGGTTTAAATCATTTTTTAAAGGAGGAGAAGTATGAGAATCCAACCCAAAAATATCATGTGCGCCATTGATTTTTCTGATTTTTCCCATCTTATCCTGTCCTATGGCCGGGCCCTGGCCTCGGAATTTGGCGCCGGGCTGTCTGTTTGTCATATACTCTCTGACATGGTCATGATGTCCAGCCATGGTCATGCCTATGCGGTATCGGAAAAGGTTGCCAAGGAAAGGCTGGACAATACCCGGTCCCTTCTTGAAGGGCTGGTTAAAAAACATGGAATAGATGCCCGAATCATTACCGCCCAGGGTCATCCGGCAGATGAAATCACCCAACTCGTCCAGGAAGAAAATATCGATCTTGTCATTGCAGCCACCCACGGTGGTTCCGGGATCAAACGCTTTTTAATCGGTTCTGTCACAGATCGTCTGGTCAAAACCCTTACCTGCCCGCTCCTGGTGCTCCATGCCCAAAAGGATCATCCCGCATTTCCAGATCTTTTCAGGGTTCCCCTTGGGCGAATACTGGTGGGGTGCGATTTTTCTCAGGAGTCTGATTTTGCCTTTGAATATGGACTGAGCCTGGCCCAGGAGTTCCAGGCGGAACTGCATATAGTCCATGTGATCAAGCCCCAAAAGCACATTGAGCTGGCCACCACCGACTACATGAAAATCCAGGAAGGGGATTACCTGGGATGGAACCGGTCTGATTTTTTAGACCTTCAGCAAAAAGCCACGGATGACGAATGGGAAAGAAGAAAGCGCCTTCTAAGCCGCATTGAACTTAAGCTTTCCCATATGGTCCCCGAAGAAAGCAAAAATTGGTGCACCCCGGTAACCACCCTCCTGGAAGGCCAGCCCTACACTGAATTGCTTGAATATGCCGAAACCAAACGAATGGATATGATGGTATTGGGAGTACATGGACACAGCCTTCTGGAACAATTTTTGGTGGGTTCCACCACTGACCGGGTCATCAGCCGGTCGACCTGTCCGGTTCTTGCTGTTCGCAAACCAGCCTGAACATAAAAAACAGACCGGCCCCATAAAAATCAGGGTCAACCATTCTCTTTCGGTGGTAAAAATGATATATCTGCCAAGCTATTTTAAAAAAAATCAATTTATTTTTAAGAACAGAAGGCAGATTTCATGAAATCATTTAAAGCTAACGGACTACCCCTTCTAGTCGGTAGTCTTCCCATGGATGATCACCGGGCAGCAGCACAACTGGTGATGGCATATACCCCCCAAATTCCGTTATGGGTTCAACTACCCAAATTCCAGGAAGAAGGCATGATCAACCAGTTTATTCCCGGCCTTCCCGGACACACGATCCAGAAAGGAAAACATTTTCTTGATACCCAAAGATCTGATTTTGACGATGATTTTCTTGCTTTTTTTGAAGAGTATCTGACCTATTCCGAACAGGGATCTGATATAGAGGGTTCCCGATTTGCCTTTTCAGAGGAAACCGGCAAAGGATTTGTTGAATTTCTAAACCAGGTGGATAGCAAAAAGAGCTCTTTTGTGGCCCTCAAGGGGCAGGTCACCGGCCCCATCACCTTTGGCACAGGCGTCAAGGACGAAGCGGACAGAGACATTTTTTACAATGACCAGCTAAGGGATGCAGCGGTTAAAAAGATAGCCCTCAATGCCAGGTGGCAGGCCGGGGCCATGGCAAAACGCGGGGCTGTTCCCATTATTTTCCTGGATGAACCCGCCCTGGCCGGATTTGGCACCTCAGCCTACATTACCATTTCCAAGGAAGATGTCATTGGATGTATTGAAGAGATTGTCCAGGAAATCCATGGGGAAGGCGGTTTGGCCGGGGTCCATGTCTGTGCCAATACAGAATGGGACATGCTTCTTGGCTCCAACATTGACATCATCAGTTTTGATGCCTTTTCCTTTTTTGATAAATTCATTCTGTATCCGGAAATGATAAAAACCTATTTAAATAAAGGCAGCATACTGGCCTTTGGGATTGTCCCCACTGGAGATGCCCAAATCATTGCCCAACAGACCACCCGGGGTTTGGTGGAAAAGTTTGAAGCCCAGGTGGCCCAATTGACCGCCCTGGGGTTTGACAGGAAAACCATTATTGAACAGGCCTTTATTACCCCAAGCTGTGGAACCGGGTCCCTGGATTTTGAATCTGCCAAAAGAGTATTGCAGTTGACCAAAGAAGTTTCCGCCGCCATCCAGGCAAACTAAAACGCAATAACAATGAAAAAATCCCTCCCATGAAGAGGGATTTTTTTTATTGGTTCTCCTCCAGGGCTTCTGATGAAAAGTTCTTGGTTTTTCTGTCCAGGAATTCAAAATACCGGGGATAGGCTTTCAGGCAAGCGTCCACGATCTGCTCCCAGGGCAAATCACTAAAACTGCCGTGGTCCGTAATGTATTCCATATGCTTGTTACCCTGGGTATCTAAGGGATGAAAGATGGAATCGTTTATCCCGTCAAACTCCAGGGGGCGCACATTAAAATTTTGGCAAAGACTCAGGTTAAAGGCCGGGGTGGCCTTCACCCATTTGTCATTAAGATAAATTTCCGAGTACCCATGCCAGACAAAAAGGTCTGTTCCCATCATCTCCCGCAGTTTTTTTGTGTTCAAATGATTTTTCACATCGGCAAATCCCAAGCGGGCTGGAATACCCTGGTTCCTGACACAGGCCGTCAGGAGCACGGCCTTGGCCACACAATACCCCTCCCCTTTATTTAATATTTGGCTGGCCCTCATGGCCCTCTTTTCTGGTTCAATGCTGTAGGGGTTGTAACGAATTTTATCCCGGACTGCATAATAAAGCCCCAGTGCCTTGTCTGTATCACTTGCCTGCCCTTTACAGGCAAGTGCTGCAAAGGCTGAGATTTCCGGATGATTTTTATCAATATAATATGTGGCCGAAAGATTGGATTCCATGAAAGGTGTCATGCTGCTCCTGTTGCATTGTTGAAGTTAGATTTTTTAATCTTGTGTAGCCTCTTCTTATTATAGCCTAGTGTAATTGGGCAAGAAGGCGAACTATTTATACCCATATGTATTGGATTAAATCAATGCATCATTTTTGTATCTAGACACACAAGTGTTCCAGAATTTGAGACAAACAATGCCCCGTCCCCACTTCCCCGGCAGGGATATCCGCTAAGGGTCTCGCCATTTGGTAATTGGCATGATTTATGCTTTTTTAATGACATACATTTCATACAAAGCCCTATTCGCCCAACTAGACATCCACCCAAGAGCAGGTACACCATGACAAAACCATATGGAAGACAAACCAAAAAGAAAGTGAAGCAACTTCTCCAGGAATTCCCGAGAAGGGAGGCACTATCCCGGCTTGAGCTTATCCCGGATGAACAATTAATTGGACATCTTTTCTCCCATTTTTATGGGGACGAACTGATTAAATTCAGGAGCATAACAGCCATGGGGGAACTGGGGCTGCGACTGGCTGCAAAACGAATGGAAAAAGCCAGGATATTGATGCGGAGAATCATGTGGAACCTCAATGATGAATCCGGAGGGATTGGCTGGGGATCCCCCGAAGCCATGGGAGAAATTTTATCCAAAAGCCAGGAGCTTGCCCTGGAGTTTAAATCCATTTTATTCTCATACCTGGATCCCAAGGGAAATTTTATAGAACACCAAGCACTCCAAAGAGGCGTATTATGGGGCATTGGAACCTATCTGAACGCTGCGCCCCAGGATTTAAATGAGACCCTTAAGGGGCTGATTTTCTCACACATTCACTCGTTTGACCCCATCAAACGGGGCTATGCAATCCGGGCACTGGTCAATGCAGGCAGTTTTAATTCCAGTATTGTACCCGAATATCTGCTGACTGATTCTGAAGAAATCGATATGTTTACAGGCTGGCATTTTCAGGCAACCCCCATCGCTGATATTGCCCGTGCCTTGATAAAAAAAAATAATTGCCTGTGCTCTCCATAAAAAAGGAGACTGGCACGTTAATTGAATATAACCCTGAAGAGAACTTAATTTGGCCTTGTATGTGCAAAATCATGCCAAAGAATGATGAAAGAGAAAAACAATGCTTAAAAAAAAATGTGACAAAAATATTGCAAGAACCATTGAACTGGCCCGGGAAATGATCCAGCTTGCTCAAATCGGTTACGAGCAGCAGGAAGACCCCGGATGCGGAGTGCTATACGGCATTCTTCTGGATTCCGGCTACAGGCTTCTTGATCTGGCGCAAAAAGAAAAGCATGCACATATGCAAAAAGGTTGGTGGGACAACACTAATAATAAGGAGATAAATGAATGAAGAATTATGTATGTTCAGTTTGTGGTTATTCCAGTGAAGGTGACGATGCACCTGAAAAATGCCCCCAGTGCGGCGCTGCAAAATCTAAATTTTCTGTTCAGGAGGGAGATCTTGTCTGGGCCGATTCGCATGCCATTGGTGTGGCCCAGGGAATTGACAGCGAAATACTCCAGGGGCTTAAAGACAATTTCATGGGCGAATGCACAGAAGTGGGTATGTATCTTGCCATGAGCCGCCAGGCAGATCGGGAGGGGTATCCTGAAGTGGCAGAAGCTTACAAACGGATTGCCTTTGAAGAAGCAGAGCATGCAGCAAAATTTGCAGAACTTTTGGGTGAAGTGGTTGAAGCCGATACCCGGGCAAATCTTACGGCCAGGGTTATGGCAGAGTATGGTGCCTGCAAAGGGAAAAAGGAAATAGCTGTTAAGGCCAAGGAACTTGGCTATGACGCCATCCATGACACGGTCCACGAGATGTGCAAGGATGAAGCACGTCATGGCCAGGCCTTTAAGGGACTGCTCAACCGTTTTTTCAACTAGCATCTGAATAACCGGCATGGCCGGAGCAGGGTATTTGCTCCTGGCCACAACGAAAAATGAAACTCCCATCATTGCAATACCTTGACCGGAGTTTCATATAAAAATAAGGACATATGCACCCATGAAAACACCTGTTATCGATCTGGCTGAGTGCATACTTTGTGAAATCTGCGTCGAACTGGCACCCCAGGCGTTCCGGATCAACGACGCAGATTTTGTCGAGGTTTTGCCCCTGGATGATTATTCAGACGAAGATATCCATGAGGCCGTCAAAAACTGCCCCAAGGACTGTATTACCTGGGAATAAAGATTTGTTTTATTAAAAAACCTTGCACCTGATACACAAATGTGTCAAGAAGAGTTCCATAATAGATAATTTTCTGAACCTGTTGATATTGGAACTCTTTGCAATGAAAAATTTTACCCATTCCCTTCTGGACCGGGATAACCTCAATCTTGTCCTGGACAACCTCAAACTGGGTGTTATTGCCCATACCCCGGAACGTATCATCACGGTTTTTAATAAGGAAGCCGAAAAAATCACCGGTTATAAAAAAGAAGAGGTGATTGGCAAGGACTGCCATGTTGTTTTCCAGGCACCCTTTTGCGGTTCCAAATGCTCTTTTTGTGAAGAAACGCCTGATTTAACATCTGAAACCAAGGAATACCCGGTCACCACCATTACCAAAACCGGCGAAACCAGGCATCTTCAGATGACCGTCTCTGCTATTATCGATAATGCCGGTATATTTAAAGGGGTCATTGCCTCTTTCAAGGATATGACCGATTCCATCAGCACCTCCCTCAGGGCGGAAACCCTGTCCAACTTTGCCGGGATCATCGGCAAGGACAAAACCATGCAGGATATCTTCCGTCAAATTCGGGATGTGGCTTTGTACAATTATCCCGTCCATGTGTCCGGAGATACCGGGACGGGTAAAGAACGGGTGGCCTATGCCATCCATGATATTTCCTCCTATGGAACCGGCGCCTTTGTTCCGGTAAACTGTGGGGCCATCCCCGAAGGGATAGTGGAAAGCGAATTATTCGGCCATGTCAAAGGCGCGTTTTCCGGCGCTGTAAAGGAAAGAAAGGGCCGGTTTGAACTGGCCCACAAGGGCACCCTGTTTTTGGATGAAGTGGCGGAACTGCCCTTAAAAACCCAGGTCAAGCTCCTGAGATTTCTCCAGGAAGGCTCCTTTGAAAAAGTGGGGGGTGAGAAAAAAGTATCCGTGGATGTTAGAATTATCAGCGCCACCAACAAAAATCTCAAAGAGGAGGTGCAACACGGCCGATTCAGGGAAGACCTGTACTACCGACTAAATGTCATCCCCATTCACCTGCCTCCCCTGCGAAAACGCAAAAGTGATATTCCCCTTCTGGCTGCCCATTTTCTTGCGGAAGCTGAACAGGAAAGCGGAAACAAAGTTCCGTCTCTTGCCCCGGAAAGCCTTAATTTCATGATGGACTATAAATGGCCGGGCAATGTCAGAGAATTAAAAAATGTGATCCAATTTTCCGTGGTCCGGTCCCGGGGTGAAAAGATTCTGCCCACAGACCTGCCCGTGGATCTTACCGGGGATACCCATATTCCTCTGATTCCACCGATTCATTTGGCCCCCCCGGACCTTGGCCTCCCCCTGACCCAGGGTAGGCTAACCGTTGAATCGGTCAAAATCGCCCTGACCAAAACCGGGGGTAACAAATCAAAGGCTGCCCGGGTACTGGGAGTCGGGCGGGCAACCCTTTACCGATTTCTGGCCCAGAATGAGGCGGTTAAGGACTATGCCACCCATTTTTAAGCGGCCCTTGTTTAATCAGCATTGGCGCGGGTTGGCCCGGCAAGATTCAGCATTTTTTATTGATTATTACCCCAAAAAAATACACTGTATTTTCCCGTCAAAAACAAAGGAAAAATAGTCCTTTCCCCTCCCGAAAAAATGAGTGTGTATATCAACGGACCCCAAGGATTTGCGCATTGACACCTCCCACTTTGTGGTATATCATTCAAAATGAGTATTTAGTATTAACCCCAATAATTGAAAAGAGCACCCATGGACACTACCAACTTCAAAGAGGTCAGATCACGATTGAACAAAACCCAAAAGGAACTGGCCCAGCTCCTTGGAATTTCCATAAAGGCAATCCATAGTTATGAACAAGGATGGCGCAAGATCCCCCACCACGTTGAACGTCAACTCCTGTTTCTTGTTTCCCGGGTTATAAACGGCGACAAACCCAATAAAAAATGCTGGGATATCCAAAAATGTCCTGAAAACAAGTTAACAAAGTGCCCGGCCTGGGAATTTAAGGCAGGGGACCTGTGCTGGTTTATCAACGGAACCAAATGCAGTGGTGAGGCCCATAATTCATGGGAAAACAAAATGGAAGAATGCAGAACCTGCACTGTTTTTATCAATTTTTTTAAAGATGAAAAAGGGATCGTAACCAATGGATAAGTTTAAGATCGATAATATTTCCTGCCTTACAGAGCGGGAAACCATTTCCGAACACCGCAAAGAACTTCCAAGGGTAATTGATCAAATCATGGCATCCATGAACGATGACACCTGTTTTGCCCATATTGGAGATGAGCCCATTCATTTCACCACTTCGGTCAAGGAAATGATCGACAAATTCAGAGAGATCCTTTTCCCGGGCTACTTTGCCAGTGAAAAAGTGGATGCGGCCAATATCCTCTATAATACAGGCCAGGCAGTATCCCAGCTCTATGACATTTTGTCGGAACAGATCATCCACGTGCTTCGGCACGACTGTCTGCGCTATGAACTTCAATGCGCTGAATGCGAACCCCGGGGCAATGATGTGGCCCTGGAAGTAATCCGGGCCATTCCAAACCTGCGCCGTTTGCTTGCCCAGGATGTAAAGGGAGCATATGACGGTGATCCTGCTGCAAAAAGCCACGATGAGGTTATTTTTTCCTACCCCGGCCTCTATGCCATTACCGTTTACAGGATTTCCAATCTACTTTTCAAGCTAAAGATCCCCCAACTACCCAGAATCATGTCTGAATATGCCCACAGCCTCACAGGAATTGACATCCACCCCGGGGCCACCATCGGCAATAGATTTGTAATTGACCACGGCACCGGAGTTGTGGTGGGAGAAACCGCTGTCATTGGCAACAATGTCAGGATCTACCAGAATGTAACCATTGGCGCCCTTTCCCTACCGCCGGATGCCGGCGAAAAACTCAGGGATTCCAAACGCCACCCCACCATTGAAGATGATGTAATCATTTATTCCGGGGCTACCATCCTGGGGGGTGATACGGTCATCGGCGCCCGTTCTGTTGTGGGGGGAAATGTGTGGTTGACCAACTCGGTGCCGGCGGATACCAAAGTATTCATGGAATCACCCCACCTCATATTTAAAAACCAAGAATCTAAAAAGGAATCTTCACATGAAAAGTCTGCCTGATATCACAAAAGCCTGCGGCAACACCCCCCTGGTCTTTCTTGAAAAAGCCTCCAGGGAATGCAAGGCAAACATCTACGGCAAACTGGAATTTTTCAACCCCATGTCCAGTGTAAAGGACCGCATAGGACTTGCCATGATCCAGGATGGCATTGATACCGGCAAAATAAACGACAACACCACCATTGTGGAGCCGACTTCGGGGAACACCGGTATCGCCCTGGCCTTTGTGGCCAGGGTAAAAAACCTGAAACTGATTCTGACCATGCCCGAAACCATGAGCTCCGAGCGCCAGCAATTGCTCAGGCATCTGGGGGCGGAACTGGTTTTGACCCCCGGGCCAAAGGGAATGAAAGGAGCCATTGCCGAAGCTCAAAAAATTTTGAAAACCACTGCCAATACCTATATGCCAGACCAGTTTTCCAATCCGGCAAACCCAAAAATCCATCGGTTGACCACAGGTCCGGAAATCTGGGAGGCCACCCAGGGCAAAATTGATATCTTTGTGGCAGGTGTGGGCACCGGCGGAACCCTCACAGGTGTCTCTGAATTTTTAAAACAAAAAAATCCAGCACTTTTGTCTGTTGCTGTGGAACCTTCTGATTCACCGGTTATCTCCGGCGGTGCCCCCGGCCCCCACAAGATTCAGGGAATCGGGGCGGGATTTATTCCGGCCAATTTAAATACACAAATCATTGACCGGATTGTCCAGGTTGAAGCACCCCATGCCTTTGCCGGTTCAAAACAACTGGCCAAGGAGAATGGTATTCTCTGCGGAATTTCATCCGGGGCAGCCTTTCACGCAACCAGGGAAGTGGCAAAGGATAACCCTGGCAAGAACATTGTCTTTATTGTTTGCGATACAGGAGAACGATATATCAGCACCGATCTGTTTGCCATCTGATTTGCCAAAAAATCAAATATGGGGGGGATCAAATTTTAGCGATTCTTTTTATAGGCAAGACGTTCGCTGATTTTGGCGGCTTTTTCAACATCAACAAAGGCCAGAATCTGTGAAGCTGACGCCTCACGCATCCGCAGAAAAATCTCCTGGGCCACGTCCAGGGTCATTTTATCAACAATCAGGGCGGCGTTTTTAGGCTTCATGCCGGCATACATTTTTACCAATCTTTGAATTTTGGCTTCATAGGCTGCCTGTTTTTCCAGATCTTTCCGGGTTTTCTTTTGTTCAAGCAGCCCCATGTCATCGTTTATTTGTTTTTTTAAGAGCTCCAGCGCTGCCAGTTTTTCATCAATCTGTTCTTCATATCTTGCCAGCTCTTTTCTCTCCTGGTCCAGTTCCTTTTGGCTTTTTGCAATCAACACCTTCTTGTCTTCAAGCCCCCTTAAAACAACCTTGGCAGAATCCGGACACTCGGGGCATTCAGGACAGGGAGTTTCACCTGCTGGATCACCCTCTTCAGGGATTTCTTTGTTTTCCTCGTCTGCGGCAAGGGCTGTGCCTGGCCCCCCTTTAAAAACAGGGTCATTTTGGTTCCCACCAAACAAACCTGAGAACAAAAAGCAGACAGCAAGCAAGAAAATAAATTTGTTATTGCGGATCATTGGAAATCTCCCTTGCTTTTTTTAAAGATGAAATTTCATCTAACTCTTTTTGCTCAAATACAAGCAATTCCTGGTTATATGCGTTTGCCTGCTTTTCTCGTAACCGTTCCATGGCCTTCTTGTCAATGCTTGTTTTTTTAAGCGCAAGACGTTTTTTTTCTAGGATCTTCTTCAATTGACTTTTTCGCTGTTTTTCCCCTGCAATCATCCGGGTCAAAGATCCCATATAGTCGTGGTGCTGTTTGAACTCCTTGGCGCCTATCCCCATTTCCACGAGCAGTTCCACCCTTTGGGCAGATTGCCCATGGGTGAGTTGAAGTGAATCAATCTGTTGTTCACAATCAGCCACCTCCATGAGAGTCTTGGCCATATCCTGCTGGGCCATCCGCTCAAGATGTTTTCTAAAATTCAGCAGGGCCTGTAATTTAAATTCAAAACGTTTCATGGCAAATTCTTATTTTTTTGGCTGGTTTTTTATTTCCAAGGCCTTTTTCAATCCGACGACACTGGCCGAATGATCCATTCTTGTGTCCATATCCTGACGCAAAAACTGATTAATCCTCGGCATAAGTTTTTTGGCCAGGTCAACCTGGGGATCAGATCCATCCACATAGGCACCAATGGTGATCATATCTTCCACATTTTTATAGGATGCCATTATATTCACCGCTTTCTCCCTCAGGGCAATGTGCTCGGAATTACTGACATCCCGCATAACCCTTGATACACTTGCCATGACATCGATGGCCGGATAATGCCCCCGATTGGCCAGGTCCCGGGACAGAACAATGTGGCCATCCACTATGGAACGGACCGTATCCCCCACGGGATCGTTCATGTCATCTCCCTCCACAAGAACCGTGTATATCCCTGTAATGGATCCCCCGCTCTCAAGACTGCCGGCCCGTTCAAGTAAAACCGGAATCTGAACAAAAAAGGAGGGGGTATACCCCCGGGTGGTTGGTGGTTCACCTGCGGCCAGACCCACATCCCGTGATGACATGGCAAACCGGGTAATCGAGTCCACCATCAGCAAAACGTTTTTTCCCTGATCCCTGAAATATTCTGCAATGGTGGTGGCCAGATACGCCCCCCTTATACGGGTCAGGGGCGGCATATCAGAGGTGGCAGCCACAACAACGGCCCGCTTTAATCCTTCTTCTTGCAAGGTATCATCCACAAAATCCTTTACCTCACGCCCCCGCTCTCCCACAAGCCCTATGACCACCACATCTGCACTGGTATGTTTGGTCATCATCCCCATGAGCACACTCTTGCCCACACCGGAACCAGCCATGATGGCCACCCGCTGTCCCTTGCCCAGGGTAATCATACTGTTGATGGCCCCTACCCCCACATCCAGGGGTTCTTTAATAGACTTGCGGTCCATGGGGCTAACCGGCTTTCCATACAAATAATATTCTGCCGTGGCCTCAATGGGGCCTTTCCCATCAATGGGCTCCCCCATTCCGTTAATAACCCTGCCCAGCAATTGATCTGACACCCCTACCATGGGGGAGGATGATACCGGAATAATCCTGCTGCCCAGGCTTACCCCCCGGATATCGCCATAGGGCATAAACAAGGCTTTTTCCTGTTTAAACCCAACCACCTCGGCCTTGATCTCCTGACCCCGGTTATTGATGATACTGCAAATACCGCCGATTCCCAACCCCAGGCTGTCCCCCTCGGCAATAAGCCCTATCACCTGGGTAATCCTGCCTTCGGGCCGAACTGTTTTAACCGCATCCACTGCCCTGATATATTTCTGAAAATCAATTTCAGTCCTAGTATCATCCTGCTCGTTGACCTGATTTGTATCTGGGGGATCGATATTCATGACAGGCCTGCATTTTTTATGGCATCAAATATGGCATTAAGCTTTGATTCAGGATCCGTTGAGATGGAAGCTGTTGCCGTTTCTATCTTACATCCCCCCCGGTTTATAAGAGGATCAGACTTAACCGCCACATGCTTCAATGACCCAACCGCCTCAAAAAAATCATCCTTGATCATTTCAATGTATGCGTAATCCTCCGACGAAACATTTAATATTATTTCCTCGGGTGCAACAAGACTTTTCAGCGCATCCAGGATGGTATTTTTTACAATCTCATCGTCCATTTCCACACTTGCCATGACCGCCTTTTGTGAAATTTTTAAAATCAAGGACAAAAACTGGGCTTCATATTTTTCAAGCAAGTTTTCCAAGAGTTGTCCCGAGGCGTTCAGGGCATCCTTAAGAGGACCAAGGATTTCTGCCGTTTCCTTTTGAATCTCGGCTTCGGCTTTTTCCCGGCCCGCCTGAAACCCCTTATCAAATCCTTGGGTTTCTCCCTTTGCAAACCCTTTTGCTTCCCCTGTTTTAACCCCTGCAGCCTCACCTTTTACAACTCCCTTTTCAAACCCCTGGGCAAGTCCTTTTTCTTCGCCGGCAGTCACCCCCTGTTCAAATCCCTTTGCATGCCCCAGCTCAAAAGCCTGCGCTTCTATGGAAATTTCATCTTCTGCCTCTTGTATGGCCGCTTCTGGATCCAGGGTTTCAGTGCCCTCCCCTGACTGCCGGTCCTCACCGGTTCCCTCAATCAAGGGAACAAAAGGCTCTTGTTTGACCTCCTTGTCAAAGGAGTATAATGCCTCAAAGGAGACGGGCCCCTCCTCCTCAAGATCAGCGGGATCAAACAGCATTTTGAACCGATCCAGATCCGGTTTCGCATCTTCCGTTTTATGGGAAAGCTCGTCGTCAAAGGAATCGAGATTGGCTATATCAATGGGTTTAAACTCATTTTTTTCACTATCAGACAAGGACATCATCCTTTCCTTTACCAAGGGTTATGGTGCCGTCGGCCTCCAGTTCTTTGGCTGCCCTGACCACTGCCTGCTGGGCCTCTTCAACCTCTGCCAGACGGACCGGACCCATGGCTTCCAGGTCGTCCTTGAGCATTTCACCCGCTCTCTGGGACAGGTTGGAGAATATTTTTTCCTTCATCTCTTCGGTGGCCGTCTTCAGTGCATAGGTCAATTGCTGACCTTCCACTTTCTTGAGAATTTCCCGCATGGCCGAATCGTCAATACCGGTAAGATCTTCAAAAACAAACATCAGGTTCCGAATATCATTGGCCATTTCCGCATCATCTTCCTCAACAAATTCCATGACCGCATCTTCAGTTGATTTATCAACCCCGTTAATAATATCCACAAGTACTTCCAACCCGCCAGCCTTTCCACCAGGGCCAACCGCACCACTCAGTTCCATTTTCAAGGCCTTGTCCACATCCCTTACCACATCTTCGGAAATCTGGCCCAGTCTTGCAATTCTCAGGGCAATATCCCCTTTTTGCTCATTGGGAAGGCTCATCAAAATTTCAGAAGATATTTCCGAAGGCATATGGGCTAAAATCATGGCAATGGTCTGGGGGTGTTCACCCTCGACATATCCTGCCAGGGTTCCGACGTTGACATTCCGGCTCCAGATAAAAGGCTTGTCCTGTTTTTTCTTCTCAAGATCATCCAGAATGGCCCTGGCATTTTCCCCTGTCAGAGTTTTGGAAACAATATTCTTGATAAAAGAATCCTTTTCAACGATTATCTTTGATTCGCCCTCAAATTTTTCAACAAAATCCTCGGAGACCACCTTGAGCATTTGCGGAGTAATATGGTCCACCTTTGACATTTCAAAGGCGATATCAGCAATCTCCTGTTCAGTCATTTTTTCGAACACGCTGGCGGCATAATCCTCACCCATTGCCATCAGAAAAACAGCTGCTTTTTGACATCCTGTCATATTTTCCGGATCCAGTACACTTACCATATTTTTTACTCCTCTGTTTCGCTAATCCAGCCTTTAATAATATTGACAGTCTTGGCAAGATCTTTTTGTGCATAATACCTGGCCTTCTCGGTGACGGACATATTGTTCAGATAGGCCATTCGCTCACTTGCTGTCATCTTCTTCATAAAGACTTCTTTTTGCTCTTCGGTCATCAGCTCTAGAAATTCCTTCTGCTGTTCACCATCCATTTCCAAGAACTGGGGCTCTTTTTCCTCCTCCAAAAGTGCCACCTCCTCAGGACCAGGAAGTGCTTCCTGTTCCACGGTCACCTTGATATCCTTAACCGTTTTTATAATGGGACGGATCACAAAGAGGAATAAAACCAATACCAGCAGAAGGTTGGCAATGAGCCGACCATATTCATTCTGGACCATCTTCCATCCGGTCAGGACCGGTTCTGCCATGTCCATGTCACCAATGGATGCAAAGGGAAAGCATTCCATGGAAACTTGGTCACTCCGCTCTTCATTGTAGCCCATTGCCTTGATAACGATATTTTCAAATTGCTTCATTTCCCCGGCGGGCCTGGGCAGATATACCCGTTTCCGATTTCCGGCTTCATCCACCTGAAATTCATATTTCCCATCAATCACTGCGGCCACGGAAAGCCGATTTAAAACAGCCATGGGTTTACGGGTTTCCCTTACCCGCTTGCTGATCTCATAATTTAAGGTATCATCACTTTTGTTGACCCGTTCATTGGTTTTATCCCCCGGGTTATTTTCATCCACAATGGGATTCACACTGGAGGGTATCCCCATGTCCTCTGTCAACTGGGTCACCTTTTCTGCCCTGTTTTTACGGCTCCGGATGAACTCTCCCCCCCTTTCAAAAGGGTCATAAATTTCTTCGTTCATATCATTTTTTGAAAAATCCATTTCCGATGTCACCCGGACGATGGCCTTATCCTGACCCACGATCCGTTCCAGCATGGTTTGGATTCTTTTGGTCAGATTTTCTTCAAACCGAACCTTATACTGATATTGTGAATCGGCAAGGTTTTCAGCATCGATGCGGGCCTGTTCAGCTTCAGATTTTCCCTCAAACAGAATCCTGCCCGAGGTATCAACGATGGTCACAAGCGTTGGGGTTAAATCCTGGACCGAGCTTGACACCAGATGGGCAATGGCGGTTACATTTTCCTTGGCAATATCGGAATTAAGCTCCAGAAGGATGGATGCCGATGGTTTTTTGGTTTCCTCTACAAAAACAGAATCCTTGGGCAGTACAATCATAACCCTGGCACTTTTCACCTCGTCAAAGGCTGAAATGGTGCGGGCCAATTCTCCCTGGAGAGCCCTTTTTTTATTAATCTTCTGTACAAATTCAGTGGTCCCGAATTCTGATTTATCAAAAATTTCATATCCGACACCACCGCCCTTGGGGATTCCTGCCTTTGCCATGGAAAGCCTGACATCATATACAATGGCCTCGGGCACCATAATCGTGGTCCCGTTTCCGGTCAACCGATAGGGGGTATTTGACTCCTTGAGAACCGCCACTACATCTGCGGCATCCTCCTTGGTCAATCCGCTGTAGGCAGGCTTGAACTGAGTTTTATTTGTCCAGATAAACATGGTGGTAAAACCGGCCACCAGAACCATGACAAAAAGTCCCAATCCAATTTTTTTGGAAAGCGACAACTCCTTAATTGTTGTAATTATTCTTTCAATGACAGGATTCATCTCACCCACTCCATTTCACCGTTATACCGCAAATTATTCCCCATCTACACTTGCATGCGCATGATTTCATTATAAGCCGCCATGGCCTTGTTTCTCACCTGTGCCAGCAATTTCAAGGAGGTATTTGCCTTGCCAAGGGCCATCATCCCCTCGTGAATCCCCATTTCCCCCTGGATAACCGCCTCAATGGAGGCATCCCCAATATGCTGCTTTGAATTAACATCCAGCACAGCCGACTTGAGCCTGTCTGAAAATCCGGGACTCCGCCGCTGAACCCTGCTGGCCAAAGGCTCTGTATTCAAAGAAATTGGCCCCTTACCTAGGCCGCTGCCGATACCATTGATGTCTGTCATTTGTATCTCCTTTTTTTCCTATCTCAAGCGGATTATTTTCCAATCTCAAGGGCCTTGGCCACCATGTCCTTGGTGGAGGACAGGACGGTTACACTGGCTTCATAACTTCTTTTGGCCACCAGCATGTCGGCCATCTCCGTTAAATGATCCACATTGGGCATTTTTACATATCCGGTATCTGGATCTGCATCCGGGTGGGCAGGGTTATAAACCAGGGCAAAATCCTCCTGGGACCGGACAATTTCATCCACCCGCACCCCATTCCCATTTTCCACCCGTTTATCCGAATCAAATTCAATGGGACTGAACTCAATCCCTGGAAGTTCTTTTTTTGCCTGTTTTTTTTGAATAATGCTTTTAAAAGAATCAATGTCATCTCCCTTAAACACCACCATTTTTCGTCTATAGGGGCCGCCTTCTGCAGTTCGGGTGGTATCTACATTGGCAAGATTTTCCGCTATGACATTCAGCTTGGTACGGTGGGCAGCCAGGGCAGTGCCACTAATTTTTGCTGCATTCATAAGGTCCATGCTTTATTTTCCTCCTTCATCAATGGAATAATTCAACATTGTCATTTTCCGCAAAAGCAACTCAGTTGTGGTCTTGTATTTGATATTATTTTCCATCAGATTCAACATTTCCGTATCAATATTTACAGAATCAAGATGATAGATATCCACCTCTTCGCTGTTATCACCATTCATTGAGAAGGCGTCTGGACCGTATGGGGACAGGTGTTTTACATGGGTTTTATCCATATAATCGGGCTCACGATCCCCCATGGCCCGCTTCAATGTTTTCTCAAAATCCAGATCACTGGGTTCATACCCGATGGTATCCATATTGGCGATGTTGCTGGAAATCAAATTGTGACGTTTAGCAGATATATCCAGGGACTTGGCAATGACTTGGTGGGGTCGGTTAAAAATTCTTGAATCTGTCATACTCCTCTTCACTCCCGTTAAATATAAACATATAAACCTCTTTAGCAGCACCTTATACCAGAGAGGTTTGCAAATTATATGCCTAGACTAAAGATCAGAGGTTTTCTTTATATTCGTTGAGTTTATTTCTTAGGGTTCTGACACTGATACCAAGAATTTTTGCAGCATGGGTCCTGTTGCCCTCGGTATGATCAAGGGTCTTGAATATCATTTGCTGTTCCATCTCTCTCAGGGAACCTGAGGCCAGTGCAGAAGGGTCTTCCAGCCCTGTTTCCGGCAGACTTGCCCCCAGGTCCACCCCTTCCAACAACAGATCTTCGGGTTTGATATTTTCTGAATCCGCCAGAAGAACGGCCCGGTGAATTATATTTTCAAGTTCCCTTACATTTCCGGAAAAAGTGTGGCCGGAGAGAAGAGAACTCGTCTGGCTTGTCATTCCTTTGACATTCTTTCCGTCAATTTGGCAGTATTTTTTAATAAAATAGCCACACAGGAGGGGAAGATCTCCAATCCGCTCCCTTAGGGGTGGAATAACCAGGGGAATGGTATTTAGCCGATAATAGAGGTCTTCACGAAAACTTTTGTTTTCAACGGCTTCTTTGGCGTTGCGATTGGTGGTTGCAATGACCCGGACATCCACTTCCACAGGCTCTGTTCCCCCCACCCGGTCAACCATTTTTTCCTGAATCACCCGTAATAGTTTTGCCTGGAGGTGAAACTGCATCTCCGTAATTTCATCCAGAAAAAGGGTTCCGTGGTTGGCCAGTTCAAACTTTCCCAGTTTCCGGGATATAGCGCCTGTGAATGCACCTTTTTCATGGCCGAACAATTCGCTTTCCAGCAGATTTTCCGGAAGGGCTGCACAATTGATTGCAATGAAAGGCTTGGAATGACGACGGCTTTTTTCATGGAGATATTTGGCAAACAACTCCTTGCCGGTACCGCTTTCTCCCTGGATCAAAACAGATGCGCTGGAATCAGCAACCCGGGATGCCAACTTCAAAAGAGTTGCCATTCCGGAATTTTGGGTAATAATCTCAACCTGTTTTTTTGGGGAGACGGTTTCTTTCGGCTCTTCCGTTTTTCTTGACAAAAGGGCTCTCTTGATGCTCAGCTCTATCTGGCGAAGGTCAACAGGCTTGATAAGATAATCCATTGCCCCATTTTTCATTAAACTGACGGCATAATCCACCACGGGTTCAGGCGTGATGATGATGGTTTGACAATTCAGCTGTTCTGCTGCTATTTTTTTTAACAATTCAATGGCAGAAAAACCAGGAGTGGTATCATCTGCAATAACAATATCCGGTTTGCTTTGGATCAGGTATTCGAGGGCGGTGGTTCCATCGGGAACTGCATCCACCAAAAACCCCAAATCTTCAAATAACCTGACATAGGCCATCCGTTCCTTGGGATTTTCCAATATAATAAAAATTCGGTGTCCGGGCATATGAAAAGGTTTGTTGCCACCCCTTAAGAAGTTATCATTTATGAATTGATCATTGTTTCTGCCAGTTCCAAGGTACTCAGACGCTGACGGGCAAGTCGCGCCCACACAGAATCACTATTGGTTGCCACCTGTTCAAAAACCTCTTTTGCTTTTTGGATAATATTACCCTTTTGATATGCATCCCCGAGCAAGAAACCCAGGTTGGCCTTTGCCCTATCCCCCTCGGAAAAATTCAAGGCCTTTGAAAATGCATCCGCCGCCTGTACATAAGATTCCAGGCTCAAGTACGTATTTCCGAGCAACTTGTATGCATCTGCCAGAATATCATAATTTTTACCCGGGGCCGCAGCAAAGTCCTTTACAGCTTGGGCACGCAGCTTTGAAGCTGCTTTCAAATCATTCAGCTTCTCATAAATATTGGAATGTCGAATTAAAATTTTCCCTTTCTCCAGATGATCCGATGACAAGGCATAGGCCTTCTTAAATTTTTCAACCGATTGCTTGAATAATTTTTTCCCCGAATAGATTTTTCCCATGCGGGTCAAGGCCGTAACACCATGTTTGTTCCTAGGAAACCGTTTTGAAAAAGCCGAAAATAATTTCAATGCATCATCATCCCTGCCCGACTCATCCATTGTTACCCCCAGCCCAAAAAGCAGTTCAGAAGATCTTTCAGACCTTTTATACCGTTTGTAAGAAGTAATCAAATGATTAAATGCCTGTTCATGCAAATTTGCCCTTAAATAGGCCATACCCACATGAAATGAAATCTCCCGGCTTCCCATCTTATCAATTTTGGTATGCTCTGCCTCATATCGATTCAAAATCGATGTATACTCATCTGCCTTTAACTCTTGTTTGAACAGGGCCTCATATGCCTGTTGCATTAATTTAACCGCTTCGTAACGCAACCCCCGGGGATGGGTTGACAAGAGGTCTTCGATCTCCTTAATGCATTTATTATATTCTCCATTTTTCTGATAAATTTCAGCCAGCCGCATCATGGCAATACGTGCATAGGTATTTTCAGGAAATTTTTCTTTGATCATTTCATAGATATCAATTTTCTCAGGATCGGTTTTCAGATACCGGGCAATCCCAATGGACGCACTTACATAGCCTTGTGAGTCCGGGAACAGCTCCCTGACAAGCCCATAAATCTTGATCGCTTTTTCCGAATCATTTTCCATCCCATAGGTATCCCCCACACGGCTCAGCAGAACGTCCCTGTCCGGAATTTCGGGAAACAGGTTTAACACGCGCATAAAATTTTGCCTTGCAGGGGTGCTCAACCCCAACTCAAAATTGGCAGATGCCATGTTCAGCAGCAATTCCGGTGATTCATACACCTTTTTAACATTTGATTTGACCACATAGTTAAACACGGACAGGGAATCAAAGTATTGTCTTTTCTTAAACAATGCTTTTCCATATCCCACCCCGGCATCCGAGATATAATTATTTTCAACCAAAGACTCAAACACCTGTTTATAATAGCCAAGGGCTTTGTCCACATATCCCTTTTCATCATAGATTCCAGCCAGATGATAATGGACCTCTGGCAATCCCGAATATTGCGGATAACCCTGTTTCACAATATTCAAATACCCTTCTGCAGCAGAAGGATTTTTCAAGGCCAGATTAATCATGCCGATGGCGGTATAAGCAAAGGGAACATAGGTAGATTTAGGAAAGGAGACAAGGGCATCCTGAAACATTTTTTCTGAGGTGAGCAAACTTGTATACTCTTGTTTAGAGATACTTTTATAATAGGCATAGGCCCTGAGATAATAAACCTGTTCAAGACAGGAAAAATTTTCCTGGGACACATATTGATCCAACAGCCCAAAGGCTTTACCGTACAATTGTTTTCTGATCATGAGAATGGCATTTTTAATCTGGGCTGATTCACACCCAAAGCGTTCAACCCTCAGATAAAGATCGCTAAGATCACCCTTAAACTCATTTTTCTCTCTCCTAGGCGGGACATAGACCGGTGCTTCGGCCATGACACTCTTTTCCCCCTTGGGTGTTATGAGATGCTCAGATTTTGGTATTGGTTTGGTAACTTGCCGGGGTTTGGCAATTTCTTCGATCTTTGGCGATGGGCCGGCCTTTTTTTCTTCCCGCATTACCCGTTGATCTGTCTTTTTGACAGGCTGGATTGGTTTGGGCGCTTGGGTCTCAATTGTTGCCGCTAACTCTGGTGCCGGTGTTTTGACCGCCCTTGGGTCTTCAAGATTAACCGAAAAACGAACACCAGACTTGTCAAAACCGGAACTGACAAATTCAAAGGGTAATCGGGCCCTCACCACCGCGGCCACCACGTCACCATCAAGACGCTCAATACTGATGTCAGCAATGGCGGGATTCTGTTTGCCCAAAATTTCAAAGGCCGGAGAAAGGACTGCATTTTTCAATGCCACCAACAATTCTCTTGTCTCAATTTTGATAACTTTGACGGGCGCTCGCCCGGTGACAAAAAATTGAATTCTAAGGGGATTATCCAGGATGGCAATTTTTTCTATTCTAATTTTTTGGGCTGCGGCAGTTCCGGGCATGGAAACCAGTATAAAAATCAACAGTCCCAAAATCGTCAACAATTGAATCGAGGGGATCGGCCTCTTCAAAAACTTTGAATGTTTAGTGCTTAATTCTCTCATAATCTTTTCTTAGCCCTATGGATTTATATGATTCAGAGAATTGACAAAGCAAAGAATATGCCACAATAGGTTTCCCATTATTGATTCAGCTCAGAAACCGGCTATTACAAAGGATATTCATTGAAACAACAATGAGAAGCTGACACCGGGCGAGCAATTGCCCGTCAAAAAATTGGCGTTCCCATTTCCGGCTTAATATCCATTTTTTTTAATTTCTCAACCAGGGTAGTTCGGTTCATTTTAAGCATTTGTGCAGCCTTGGCCTTCACCCATCCGCTCTCATCAAGGGCATGGGAAATAAGGCGCCTTTGATAAAGCTCCACTGCCTCGTTAAAGCCCATACCACTGTTAAAGACCGAAAAGACAGAGGGTGAGTGGGTAGAATTTGCATTTTTCATACATTCAGGCAGATCATGAACCTGGATATCAATTTCCTCCACCAAAACCGATACCCGCTCAACCATATTTTCAAGTTCCCGAATATTGCCCGGCCATTCATACTGAAGCAGCACCTGCCCAGCCGGGTCTGAAAATTGTTTGACCTGATAATCGGTTGTTCGGCGTAATAAATTGTTTTGAAAATAATCCACAAGGGGAAAAATATCCTCCCTTCGTTCTCTTAGGGGCGGAATATGAATGGGAATGACATTGAGCCTATAATATAAATCTTCTCTGAAACTGCCCTCTTTAATGGCTGCAGCAAGGTCCTTGTTGGTGGCTGAAATCACCCGGATATCCACACAAATGGTCTGGGTTCCGCCAACCCGTTCAAATTTTCGCTCCTGTATGGCCCGCAATAATTTAACCTGCAAATCCGGACTCATATCCCCGATTTCATCCAGAAAAATAGTGCCGTGGTCTGCGATTTCAAACCGGCCTATTCTGGAACGATGGGCACCTGTAAATGCCCCTTTTTCATGGCCAAACAATTCACTTTCAAGCAGTTCGCTTGGGATAGCACCACAATTAATAATCACCATGGGGTCGTTCCGCCGGGCGCTATTCCTATGAATGGCTCTCGCAATCAGCTCTTTACCGGTACCGCTTTCTCCGGTAATCAGAACGGAAGAATCCGATTTTGCAACCTTGCGAGCCGTATCCAGAACCTTAAACAACCCTTTGCTGGAACCTGCAATACCACTTCTGTCAAACTCTTTATTACAAGCACTCTCACCCTTTCCATCAGAAGGGTTGGGTGCTGTGGCCGCCATGGGGGCAACGCTCATCGTAAAATCTTTTCAAGTTTATCGGAAATAGCCTCTGCCGTAAACGGCTTGACCACATAGTTGGACACTCCTGCCTGAACTGCTTCAATAACATTCTGCTTCTGGGCCTCTGCCGTTACCATCAAAAACGGTTTTCTTGCATATTTCGAATCGGCACGCACCTTTTTCAAAAGCTCAAGACCCGTCATTTTAGGCATATTCCAATCAGATATTATTAAATCAATTGCCTGATTTTCCAAGATATCCCAGGCAGTCGTCCCATCATCAGCTTCCACAAGATTTTTAAAACCAAGTTGTTTTAAAATATTCTTAAGAATACGGCGCATGGTAGCAAAATCGTCAACAATCAGAATCTTGATGGATGTGTCCATTGCCACATTTTCCTCCTTATATGGATTAAAACTGTTTTTCTATCTTTCAAAACATACCTCAATCGTAAAATCTCCACCATCGGTATTAAAAGGGATTGCTATTTTGGGTCCGTCGGAATAATGCCTGATACTGTGATTCCGGCCGGTCACAACAGAAGGAATCGCAGCCCTAAACACCTTGCCAAGTTGTTCCAGTTCCCTTCTTGCCTGCCCGGAAATCATATTGGTCAATTCTCCCACGGCGTCGGAGATTTCATCGTTCAGAACATCCATGGTTTCACCAAACATATTGGAAACAATGGTCAATATACATTTTTCTTCGAAGGTAACCGCTATGGTGCCATTGGCAACCCCGGTCAGCCCAAGAACTCCGGTGACATCCCCAACGGCACGATTATCCTTTTTCACATATGGCTTCCCAGCAGTCACCTGAATAAAAGCCATGGTTTCCAGCACACATAATGTTGCATTTATAAAAGGATTGATTAACCTTACATCCATTACACCTAACCTCCAATGCAGCGAGTATCAATCAGACTCATCCACACGATTATAATGCACTATATTTTTTAAATGCGAATAGGTATCCACATCCATAGAGTCAAAAACAATACCGATGCCTGTATCGGTTTGCCTGACAATTGTCCCGTCTATGGACAATTCAATTTTCTCTACCCCGCCCGTCAAATATATCTTCACAGAACAAAGGGTTCCCGGTTCGAACCGTTGGTCTGTAGTGACAAAAAGGCCCTTCCGGCTCAAATCCTTTGAATTGCCCTCTAATACTAGTTGATCTTTGGTTTTGAGTACAATTTTGATTTCAGTAGCAAAGCCAACTCTGGAATATTTACGCCTGTCGTCATTATTTGAAACATCCATAGCAGTTTTACTCCGTGTTTAGTATCGTTATAGGTACCCTCTGGTCAAATTAACACATTTTAATTTCATGGTCCAGCCATTAAAAATCATCGGGCAAATCCTGATCTGCTATTCTTAAAAAGGCATCGACAACTTCAGGATCAAACTGGGTACCGGAATTATTCTTTATGATATCCAAAACAATACCTTTTTCCATTTTTTTCCGATAGGACCTGTCCGACGCCATGGCATCATAGCAATCCGCAACAGATAAAATTCTGGAAAGTTTTGGAATCTGGTTTTCTTTTAGCTCATCCGGATACCCTTTTCCATCATATCGTTCGTGGTGGTGGCGGATGATTTCCATTTCCCGGTCCCATAATCCCATTTTACTGATAATCTCAGCACCTATCACCGGATGTTCCTTAATCTTCTCATACTCATCATCGGTAAGCCGACCCGGCTTCAGCAGTATATCATCCCGGATACCAATTTTTCCGATATCATGAAGACTCCCGGCAAAATTAATCACATCCAGTTCCTCTTCTGTACACCCCATTTCTTCGGCAATCATATAGGCATATCTGGCAACCCGGGTGGAGTGTTTACGGGTATACAAATCCCTGACTTCAAGGGCTGTAACAAAGGCAAACAGGGTGGAAAACAAATTTTCATAAATATTTTCATACAAGGCAATGTTTTCAATGGCAGACGCTGCTTTCTGGGTGATAAAATTCATATAATAGATGTCTTTTTCACTGAAAAATTTGCCCTCTTGAAAGATAAACGCACTGGCAACCCCAAAAATTTTTTCCCGTATTTTAAGGGGTGCCACCATAAAAGAGTGGACCGGTTCATCCAGATGATTGTTTTTTCCGGATTTTGACATAAGGAAAGGATTTTGGTCTGATTTAAGAGAATCTATAATATATGCCCTGGCCCTGTCTGAAATATCTTTTCCAAACTGCCTTAGGACATCCTCGTTTTGGTAGTCGGAACTGGACTTTGCAACCAATACCAGGGAAGCATCTTCCTCGGAATAAATATGGAAAAAAACTTTGTCAGCCTTGAGTTCTTCCACCCCAAGATCAACCACCTTGTTAAAAATACCATAACTGGAATCTGTGCTGGCAAAATCCTCCATTACCCGGTTCAGGGTATTCACCTCATCAATCCGGCTCATCAATTCCTTGTTCAGTTCCCGGAGCTTTTCCTGTCTTTCAATCTCCTCTTTTAGAATAAGGTTTTCCACGAATAATTCACGTTCCCTCAGGATACGCTTTAGGGTCAGCTCCATCTGTTCTAGATTAACCGGCTTAATCAGGTAATCCACTACCCCGTTTTTCAGGGTTTGGATGGAATTTTCCAGAGAGGGATATCCTGTCATCACCACCACGGGAAGGGTGTTTTCTATGTGCCTGACCCTTTCGGCCAGTTCGAGCCCATCCATTATCGGCATATTAATATCGGTAAAAATGCACCCGATTTTTATCCGATTTATGATCTCAAGCGCTTCGACACCATTGCCGGCAGTGTATACTTCATAGCCTTTCCTCTGGAAATACCCTTCGGTCACATCCAGAATACCCTCTTCATCATCCACCACCAGGATCTTTATCGTATCATCTTTCATCTGTATCAATGCCAATCCATTTTTACTTTAATTTAAGAACGCTCCTGTGCAAATGTATATGAAACCATCTATTTTATCAACAAAAATCAAAAGTGAAGACCCACCCCATCCCTACAGAATATAATTCTTATATTTCACAAAACACTCCCCCTATATTCTTGACAAGATCTAAAAATATGAATATTATACATAATTACTTGCTCAATAATAAACACAGAGGTCATATAAAGATATGGACAAAACAGATTTTCAGATCCTCCAAATTCTTCAACAGAAAGCGAGAATTCCCAATGTTGAAGTTGCCAGAGCCATCGGGATGGCACCCTCTGCCGTGCTCGAACGGATTAAAAAACTGGAAGCCAGAGGGGTGATAGAAGGGTATGAGGTCCGACTCAATCCGGAAATGTTCAATTGCGCAATGACCGCTTTTATCCACATGGGTGTCAGCGATCCCTCCCTGATTATTGAAACCGGAAATGCCATTGCAGCCATTGAGCAGGTGCAGGAGGTTCATTTTCTTGCAGGAGAGGACTGCCTCATGGCAAAGCTTAAAGTTTCAGGCAACAAAGAACTTGAAAGCATTTTAAGAACCAGGATTGCCCCAATCACTTCCATAAAAAATACCAAAACATTTATCGCTCTTTCCACCTACAAAGAGAGCGCAAAAATCAAACTGCCAGATAAAACTACCGGATAAAACAGAAGAAATCTGACCCGCCTCCCCAAAAAGAGAAAATAAGGAAACAACCATGCCAATGTCATCTCAATTTAAAAACAGATTAACCCCCATTCTGCCCCAGATCGTTCAAACCTTTGGAACCCCTTTCCATATTTATGATGAAGCAGGCATAAGCCAAACCTGTGATGAACTCAATATTGCCTTTGAAAAGATAGAGGGTTTTAAGGAATACTTTGCTGTAAAGGCACTGCCCAACCCCTCCATCATGGCCCTGTTAAGGGAAAAAGGGTTTGGCTTTGACTGCAGTTCCATACCGGAAATTACCCTGTCCCGAAACCTGGGCAGCCAGGGTGAAGATATCATGTTCACCTCCAACAATACCAGTCTTGAACAATTTCAGACGGCTATGGATAAGGAGGGATGCATTCTCAACCTGGATGATATCTCCTTAATTTCAAAGCTGCCAAAGGTACCCGAACTCATTTGCTTCAGATACAATCCCGGCGCAAGAAGAACCGGTAATAAAATCATCGGTAATCCCCTGGAATCAAAATACGGGGTCACCCACGATCAGATTGTGGATGCATATAAACAAGCCATGGAACTAGGCGTCAAACGGTTTGGCATCCATACCATGCTGGCCTCCAATGAACTAAACTATACCTATATGGTGGAAACCTGCGACATGCTCCTTGCCATCATAAAGGAGATCCATGAAAAGCTTGGCATCCAGTTTGATTTCATCAATATCGGAGGAGGTCTCGGCATTCCCTACACCCCTGACACCCCCGGGTTTGATTTGTCTGCCATGGCAATGGGTATCACCCGCTCCTTTGAGGCATTTAAACGACAAAACAACTGGGCTCCCAAACTTTATATGGAAAGCGGCCGTTTTATCACAGGCCCCCACGGGGCGCTGGTAACCTCGGTTATCAACCACAAACAGACCTACAGAAATTATATCGGAGTGGATACCTCCATGTCTGCCCTGATGCGCCCGGGCATGTATGAAGCCTATCACCATATCCACATCCACGGCAAAGAAGATGCATCGCCCTTAAAGAAAGTGGATGTGGTCGGTGCATTGTGCGAAAACAATGATAAATTTGCCATTCAGCGGGACCTGCCGGTAACAGCTGAAGGAGATATTCTGGTCATCCATGACACCGGTGCCCATGGCCATGCCATGGGATTTAATTATAATGGACAATTACGCCCCAAAGAACTTTTGCTAAAGAAAGATATGGGAATTGAACTGATCCGGCGTGCCGAAACAATGGATGACTATTTTACCACCCTGAACTTTGATCCGAAAACCATGGAACCTGTATAGAACAGGGCCAGAAACAGTCCCGCTAATTTTCGATCTGTGCGGTTAGCCGCTAATGGATAAAAGCGAACCGCACAGGTAACTAATTTTCCAGTTTTTTATCCACAAACGCCCTGGCCTTTTCCAGGGATTCGCCCCGGCAACCCGCCTTTGCCAGAGCATATTCAAGGGCCCTTTCCCTGTTTTTGACACTAAGGGCACACCACATCATTCCCGACAGGGCACCAGATCCTGTCGGGTTCAGGGCCAGGGCAGATGCAAAGGCATTTTTTGCCATCTCATATTCTCGGTTTTTATACAAACCCCATCCCTTGAGATCCTGGGCAAGATAGGAGTTTTTCGACGCATCAACCGCTCTGTCAAACCAAGTAAGATCAATAAAATCAGCTGGGGAGCCGCCCTGGATATAGTTCAAATAAGTGGTTTCAAGGGCACGCCCTAAAAAATCCAGCCCCCTGAAGGTGATATGCTCCGGCCAACTTGCCTTTTCAATGCCGACAAAGGCAAGCCCGCATCTTTCAAGCCAGTCAAAAATTTCAATTCTCACCCCCATCAACCCGTCACTTAACCCCATGGAGAGTTTGATTTTTGATTCCGGCATCCCCTCTTGTGTATCATGGAGCACCAAAAAAAGAGAGATCGTCTCCCCCTCAGGCTTATATTGTCCTTCAAGCCAGAATCGGACATTTTCCCGTATGCCAAGTGCCTGGATATCGGAAAAGGGTTTATGGGCCCTGCAATAGTCCTTGAGCAACCCTATTTCAGGAAATATCTTTTTCACCCGCCAGCCAAACCAGCACTCTGCAAGCCCGCCGTGGACGCCGAACAAATTGCCCAGAAAAAAATGGATCCCAAGACCAACACCGTCAAATGACTGACCAATGGCCGGTTGAAACGGCATAACGATGAGCTTGGGGCGCTGAATACCGGAGGTGTTTTTATTACCTGCTTTTTTGCATTCTTTTTTATTGGGGGTCATTATGGTTTTTTTGCCTCCTTCCGTTGGGTGCTCTCTAAAGAGTTTTGACAAACAGTTTTTATATTTTAAAGCGTAACAAGAGCAGGTCGGCCGTTTTGGCTATATTTTCCTGTAAATTTTTTTTAAACCGTTCTTTCTCATCCTTGGTCAGCTGGGTCCACTGGTCGGGCATGGCATCAATCCCAATTGCTGAAAACCGTTCTTCCTTTTTTGTGGTGATGATACGCATGCTATTTTTTCGGCTCATTTTCAGCTCCATGGCAACATAGGAGTGGGGCTTATTTTTAATCAATCCCAAAAGAAAATTTCTGTCCGCAAACCCATACCCAAAAGCACCGTCCCTTTTAAATACATTCCGGGGGACGATTTCAATCACCATATCAGCCCGGCCGTCCCTTAAGACCTCGTTATTGTCTGCCGCAATTACCCGGTATCCCTTGGCCGTCAGAAATTGTTTAACAACCTGGAAAAGCTGATCTTTAACCAAAAGAGTTTCAATAATGGTATTCTGGTGCATGGCCGTAAATGTTTTTTCCTTTAGATAATTGGGGTGGTCCGGAAATTGATTGACAACCCCGAATACAATAGGATCAAGAGAACCGTCATTCATTCCAGAGGTACCACATCCGCAAAAATTTAACAGAACCAGGCCTGCAAATAAAAAAGGTGATAGATATCCCATTGCTGCTCCCCTGTTTCAAATCGTTTCTATAATGATAGTTTCAGGGCAAGTTCTCCCACCCGTTTCCCCATTTTTTCTGCGTTTTCAATACTTTTTTCATCCGGGGCACCCACACATCCCACTCCGTAATGACCAGTGGCAGCCAAAGGATCTCCTGCAACGACCATCCCATAAATAAGAAATGTCTGGAGAATGCCCATCATGGTCGTTTCCTTGCCCCCGGTGGCATCGCCGGAAGTGGTAAACGCAGCCCCGATTTTTCCTTCCATCTTCCGCCGGGTGCTTACAAATTCATCAAACACCTGTTTGAGCTGGGCTGCCATGGATCCAAAATAAACAGGAGAACCGGCAATAATCCCCCCTGCCTCGAGAAAATCCTCTTTGGTCACGGTATCCGTATCCCTTAGAACACCCTGGATACCCTCCACAGTTTCAATCCCGTTCATTACTGCCTGGGCAAGCTTTTTAGTATTTCCGCCTTTTGAATAGTAGAGCACAAGTACTTTCATCTTTTCTCCTTGTAAATATTTTTTAAATAATTGAAGCCTTCTTTTTGGCCCCGAAAAATGCAAAACAGCCCTGATTCCAGGGTCCTTTTATGAGTGATTTTCCGTTATTTCGGTGGGTTGCCCACTGGATCTGCTACAATAGTTCCTTGAAACGATTGATGGCATAATCAATGAGAAAACGCATCGAGAACAACCTTGAGTCTGCATTACCAACAAGTCCTTGTCGTGTCATATTTTGGGTAATGAAGGTACTGCCAATAAGCGGAAAGAGCGTATCGTTGTCGTCGGAAACGTTTGGGACCTCTATCCACTTCCGGTGACCGTTTTCCAGGACCGGAAAACGCACTATTTTAATTCTTCGCTTCTCGACTAAGGATTCAGCAAAATGCAGTGCGGTGCATCGATTGAAGCCAACGCCGAGAAGGAGCACCCAACTATCCAGATCATACAGCTTCTCAAATGGCCCTCCCCTCCCTTCCGAGAAAGCCCAGGGATGCCTTGAGGTAATCTTACGCGCCTCAACACCCTGGGCACAGATTGATTCCAGGGGATGATTGCTACGTACGGTGCCAGGCCAGGTACGGAAGGTTTCCGGAATGGTTCCCATCTCAGTAGGGGTTGTTCGAAGATCAAAGACCGGAAGGTGTGCTTGCACCTTCCCAAGGTAGGCCTCCGGCACGCGCGGTTTTCTCCAAGTCACAGGATCTGCGCAATGTGGTGTCGCAGCTGGCATGACGAGGGTTCCTTTTTTTCCAATGGTGTGCATTAGCGCTCGTAGGACCGTCGGAGCCCCTCCTATGACCGATCCGATTGAGCTCAGAGAAGAGTGAACTATCAAATTCATGTCATGCATGACTCCCAGAGCTTCCAGATCCTGTCGGAGTTCCTTTTCCGTGGTCGGTTCTCTTTCTATCTTTTTCATCTTCCCCTCACTCTCATAAAAAATAGTAGGTTTTGATCGTGACTAATATTGAATTCACTAGCTTGCCTACGTGCAACGGCTTGTTAACAGGCCCGAGGAAAGTGGGATAAGGGCTATCATCATTCCTGCCGCTTAAGCTTTTGGGGCGCTGTCTGTATTAACGAAGTTATACTGCGCCCCAAAAGCTTAAGCGGTAACATATAATCGGACGATTGTCCATCCCGCGCCCGGTCCCCAAATCCACCGCCTAATTTTGTGCAGACCCGTCCAAAGAAAAATCGGGGAGTTTTTTTCTTGGCGGGGGCCCATTTCGGCCAGACTTAACTTTTTC
>JADGEQ010000087.1 GCA_016744295.1 Desulfobacteraceae bacterium
TGGATCATCTGCAATTGTACGGCACCCTTTCTTATATCAAGGGAGAATATAAAAATTATATCAGCAACGGGGTGGACTATTCCGGTACGGATATCGAACTTGTCCCCAACTGGCTCTATGGTTTTGGTGCCGAATGGAGACCTCCCCAGGGATTTTTTGCCGGTTTTGACACCCGTTTTGTAGGAGAAGGTGAAAAAGACAAATATGCAGCCGGGTATAGTGGAACCAGAGAAAAAACCATTGATTATCTGGTTACCAACCTTCAATTGGGTTACCAGTATAAAATTTACGCCCTGACATTGGATGTTACCAATGTGTTTGACGAGCGGTATCCGTCTTATGAGTCCGCCTCTTCCTATAGAACTGCCAACCCCCTGGGGTGCTTTCTAAGCTTTTCCATGACTTACTAAGGCTTGTCCTCAGTTTTTCTCCATGCAGGTATCAAGCCCCATTAGAACCGGTCTTCTGATCTTTTCCCGGATCAGAAGACCCTGGGAAGGAAAAGGAATATGAGATTTATGAAATTTGAAAAGATAAGAACATCCCCCTTATTTTGGGGCAGAAAATTTATAGGAGCGGCCCTGGTCCTGGCAATGACCATTCCCGGCTATGCCGACACTGCCCAGGTAGTTGAACAATCACTTGAAAAATCCGTTAAACAATCCGTTAAACTATCAATTGACACAAGACAGGCGACCCAGAAACAGCAGGAAGCCTGGGACGCCCGAAAGCTTGAGCTGACAGCACGATATGATCAGCTTTTATTCGAAAATGAGGCCCTGACCCTCACCTTTCAGCAATTGTCCAAGGAAAAATTAAAACATCAGAAGTTGAATCAAACCCTTGAGCAGGAAAAGCTTGAAAGTATCCGGATTCAAGCGGAAATGCTGCCCTTTCTCCGGGCTGTTCAGGCACGGCTTGAAATTTTGGTAAAAAAAGACACCTTCTTTTTGGAAAAAGAACGGACCACAAGGCTGGTTAGTCTCGCCCAGGTGATGGATGATATTGATCTAAGCATTGGGGAAAAATTTAGAAAAGTCATGGAAGCCCTCGTTATTGAGGCTGAATACGGCAATACCGTCGAGGTTTACCAGGATAAGATTCGGATCGGTCCCACTGAACTCCAGGGCAATATCTTCAGGTTGGGGAGAATATCCAATTTTTTTCTCTCCCTGGATAATAATTTTGCTGCTGTATTCAATGTCGGGCAAAATCAATGGGAAAGGCTTGATGAAAAATATATCCCGGCGCTTGCGCAAGGAGTGGAAATGGCGGCTAAAAGGCGGCCTGTGGAATTGATTGATTTGCCTTTGGGTAGTCTTGCTAAACAATAATTAGCCAACTAAATAGCCAAATAAATAGCCAAACAATAAGGAGTTGAGTGTGAAGAAAATATGCATGTTTATGGCGTTTGTTTTTTGTTGGGTCCCCTTTGCTGTCATGGCCCAGGATATCCGCCAGGACCACCTTGCCATGGAAAAGAAACAACAGGTGATGGAAGAAAAGGCAAGAAACCTGTTAAAGCAGGCAAGGGGTGAGGCAAGGGCCAAAAAAGATAAGATCTTAAATGACGAAAAGACGCTTAAAAAAACAATTGCATCCCTTGCTATCCGGAATGGAAATCTTAAAAAAGACAATACGCAAATCGAAAAAAAAATCTCCCTTCTTATGGAAGTACAGGCAAAACTTACGGCAGATCTGGCAGAATCCCGTGCCGTGAATACAGAATTGTCAGGTTTTATCCGGGGGAACGCCAAGGAGGTTGAACAACTGCTGGTTCAGAGTCTCCAAAGTGCCCTGATAAAAGACCGCCATACCTGTTTAACTCCCATGATTAACCCTGAAAAATTTTGGTCCATGGATGATATCACAAAAATGGCTGATCTGCTGTTTGAAGAGATCAATGCCGCAGGCCAGGTAAAATTCACAACAACTGACATTATTGACCGCCAGGGACGGGAACAACAAGCAAGGGTTCTGACCCTGGGGAATTTTACCGGAATTTATGTGCTCGAGACCGGATCTGGGGAAGAAACAGGTTTTTTGCTGTATTCAGATACAAGCCAGAAATTTTTTGCCCTGTCACGGCTGCCTTCTTCAAGCATGATCGCTAAAATGAAGGCCTATATTCAAGGGGAAAGCCGTGATGTACCCATAGATATCTCAAAGGGAGGGGCATTACGCCAGCTCACCCACAAATTAAATCTTGTGGAGCAGGTTCCCAAGGGCGGACCTATTGTCTGGCCTATCCTGGCCATTTTCGGCCTTGCCCTGGTCATCCTTCTGGAAAGAATTTTCTTTTTTACCAGAAAACAAATCAAGGCGGAATCCTTTATGGCCAAAATCCGGCAGCTTGTGGCAGGGGAGGACTGGGAAGGATGCGAAGAGCTTTTATTGTCCAAACAAAAGCGTTTCATTCCCAAGGTTCTTTTAACCGCCCTTGCCGTAAGAAATCAGAGCCGCCAGGAGGTGGAAAATATTCTTCAGGAATCCATACTCGGAGAGATACCCGGAATCGAACGGTTTTTGTCCACCCTGGGTATGCTGGCAGCCATTGCCCCGCTCATGGGACTTCTGGGCACGGTAACCGGTATGATCAATACCTTCCATGCGATTACCTGTTATGGCGCGGGGGATCCCAGGATGATGTCCGGCGGGATATCTGAAGCCCTGGTTACCACCATGCTGGGATTGAGTGTGGCTATTCCCATCATGCTTTTTCATACCCTTTTAAGCCGAAGGGTGGAGACCCAGATCGGGTTGATGGAAGAAAAATCCGTGGCATTTGTCAATATGGTGTTTAAGGCCAGAAACGGAAGCAAAGGATAGTGCCATGCTAGCGCTTTTTCATATAACGGCTGATCATTTTTGTTCGGGGGGGGTGGTAATGGTGCCCATCCTGCTGGTTTCCTTTTTTATGTGGGTGCTGATATTCAACCGGGTTCTGTTCCTGCGGAAACTTTATGTAAAAAATATTTCCAGGCAAAAGGCCGGTGAATTTGTCCAACAAAATTGTTGGCCCGATGAGAAATACCAGGGGGCCAATTCCCTGCTGGTAAGGGAATTTCTTGCCCACAGAAGCCTTGCCAAAAACTTGGATAATTTTATCCTGGATGAAACGGTTCTAAGGCTTATCTCATCCATGGACAAATATCTGGCTGCCATTGCAGTGCTTTCTGCTGTGGCCCCTCTTCTCGGGCTTCTGGGCACAGTGGTGGGCATGATGGAAACCTTTGATGTGATTACCCGGTTTGGAACGGGCAATGCCCGGGCCATGGCCGGCGGAATTTCAGTGGCCCTTATCACCACCCAGACAGGTCTCATGGTTTCAATCCCCGGGCTTTATATGAGCGGATGGCTGCGGCGCAGGTCCCAGAATTTGAAAAATCGGATTGCAACCACGGGCATGTATCTGAAACGGTATTTATAAAAAGGAGAAACATATGCTGAATATATCTGCGGCAAGACGAACAGGCAAACAACCTCTGGAATTGAATATTGCCCCGTTGATCGACATGGTATTTATCCTGCTCATCTTTTTTCTCGTCACCACAAGCTTTGTCAAGGAGACAGGGGTGGAAATCTCACGACCCGCCGCATCCACTGCAGTGGCCAAGGCAAAAGCCACCATCCTCATCGGGGTGACAAAGGATAATACCATTCACCTGGACCACAGGGAGGTAGATATCCGGGCGGTCAGGGCAAATGTGGAACGCTGTCTTGCTGAAAATCCCCAGGGCAGTGTGGTGATTGTTGCGGACAAAGAGAGCCTTACAGGCCTTGTTATTACCGTCATGGATGCCTGCAAACTGGCAGGCGCCGAAAACGTCTCCATTGCAGCCAGCATTGGTCGAAAAGGATAGGGGGAAGATATGCCTCAAGAATCCGTATCATCTGCACCTCCGGGATTTAAATATGCCCGGCCTAAAAAAATAATCAATTTTTTTGGCTGGTCTCTTGCCATCGCTTTTTCCGCTGTGGTAAATGCGTCTTTGTTCAGTATCATGCCGGGGATGATTCACCATAATTCGGACACCAAAATTGATCTGGAAAATATCCGACCCATACAATTGGTGAGGATAAAAAAGCCTGAGACGCCCCCCAGGAAGAAAGAGCGGCCCAAACCCGAAAAACAGGTGAAAAAGCAGGCCCCGTCAAAAAAAACAGCAACGGTTTTCACGCCCAGGCCCATGGCCGTGAAACCCGCCCTGCCCTTTGAACTGAATTCAAAACTTCCCATGGCCGTGGACAGTCTTGTGATGCCAGGCCTGGCACATTTCTCCCTTAATCCACCCGCATTCAAGGGGCAATATTTTGCCCACGAACTTGATTCCCCCCTGACGCCCCTTGCCAAAGTACCGCCCATCTATCCTATACGGGCATCCCGGAGGGGTATTGAAGGATGGGTGAAAATTCAATTTGTTGTCAACGAATCCGGACAGGTGGAAAATCTTAAGGTGATGGATGCACAACCGGATGGGGTATTTGACAAAAGCGTTGTCAATTGTCTGGCCCGGTGGAAGTTTAAGCCGGGTACCGTCCAGGGGGTTGCCGTTTCCACACTGGCAGAGACTGTTATTAATTTTCAATTGGATTAGCCATGAAAAAGTTATTGTTCATATCTTTAATTGTTTTGCTGCTGCCCATGAACATCCGGGCAGCACAGGATTTTCCCTTTGCCGCATCCATTTGCGTGAATAAAGCCACTGCGCTGATCCAAAACGAAAAAATAGACCAGGCAATAATAGTCCTGGAAGAATTTGCCCAAAAAGGGTCTGGGGTTGACAAGGAGGTGGCTGCCCGAAAAGGGTATGATCATTTTTATATTGATTTTCTCCTGGGAAATTGTTTTCTCATGCTGGATCAAAAAGCGGATGAAAAAGCTTTCGTGAAAAAAGCAGCCCAGGCCTATGAAAGGGCTGTTGGGAAAAAACCAACCCTTTCTGCCGGCTGGCTCAATCTTGCCAAATGCCGGTATGAACTTATGCAGATGGAAAAGGCGGCCAAAGCGTTTATCCGAGGGTATGAAACAGGTGATGAGAAGAAGCCTGCCAACCTGTATTATGCATCTGTCTGCCACACCCTTGCTGATAATTTTGAACCGGCACTCCTGGTATTTGAGAACCTTATGGCGGCCCATCCAGGGGAGGTGCTGCTTGAGTGGAAACAAACCCTGGTCAATATTTATTTTTCCCTGGCAAAATATAAACAGGCCCTGCCGTGGATTCAGGAACTGGCTGAAAAATGCACGGGCGAACAAAAGAAAAAATGGCAGGAGATCCTTCTTTACCAGTATCTGACCCTTAAAATGGATCAAAAGGCCCTGGACTATGCAAAGCTTTTGACCAGGATAGACCCCTTCGAACCCAAGTGGTGGAAGGCGTTAACCCATATTTATCTGGGGAAGGACAAACTGGAACAAGGGCTTGTTTCCCTGATGATTTACAGTTTCATTACGCCCTTGTCCCGGCAGGAAACAAATCTTATGGCAGACTTGTATATGGGTTGCAATATTCCGTTAACAGCTGCCCGCCAGTATGAAAAATGGATTGACCAGGCTTTTGGCCAAACCACTGGCCAAACTGCTGACCAAACTGCTGATCAGGCCCCTGACCAGATCACAGATGCTGTTGTGGATAAGATTTGTAAAATAGCCAATGCCTATCGGGCCGGGTCTGAACCAGGGTCTGCACTTGAATGGATTGAAAAGGGACTTGCCATGAAAACAGATCCGGATCTTTTGCGCACCAAGGCAGATCTTTTGTTCCAGAAAAAAAAGTATACCTTAGCTTTTCATACCTATGAACAATTGACCCAATTTGAAAAGCAAAAAGGGGTTGGGTTTTTAATGATGGGATATTCTGCCTGGAATGAGGACAAAACCACAAAGGCTTTCAAGGCCTTTACCGCAGCATCTAAATACCAAAAATACAAAAAAGAAGCCCAGAAAGCACTGGCACATCTTCAGTTGCTGTAGAGGTCCAATGAAAATCAAGGTCCAATGAAAATCAAGATCCACTTTTTTAAATCGTTATTGTTTTTAATCGTTCTATTAAAGGAGAAGACCATGTTTAAACGTTGTAAATTTTTTTTGTTCGCATTAATGAGCTGCCTTGTCTGTCTGTCATCTGTTTCGGCCCATGAATTTATCATAAAGCCTGTTTCCATGAGTGTTGAACCAGGAACCTCGGTCCCTTTCAGCATTGTCTCTGCCCATGTGTTCATGGTGAGTCAAGAAATGGAACCGGCAGATAAAGTTGAGGCCTCCATGATCAAGGATGATATGGTGACCCCCATAAAACTTTCGTCCAATCCAACACTGATGACCCTGGATGGAGCGGCCCTGTGCCAAAAGCCAGGCTATTCAATTATTTCCGGTCATAGAAAGGGGATGATCTACACCAAGACCACCCAGGGGTATAAGAAGGGCAGTAAAAAAAAGATAAAAAATGCGGTCTCAACCAGTAAAAAATATGAGAAATTTTGCAAAGCCCTTATCAAAGTGGGCAGGGCAGATGATGGATACGGCAAAATCATCAATGATAAATTGGAAATAGTGCCCTTGACAGACCCGGCTGATGTTCAGATTAATTCGGAAATGGAATTTAAAATTATTTATAATGGCACCCCCCTATCCACAGAGGTCCTTGCCACCTATGACGGTTTCAGCACAAATCCCAACACCTATGCCTATCTTACAAAATGCAATGACCAGGGGGTTGCAAAGGTAAAAATAAGCCACCCGGGCACCTGGATGGTCCGTGTTCAAACCGAGTCCGAACAGACAGGCCAGGATTGTGATATCCATGTCATGCGCGCCATTCTGGTATTTGAGGTGAAATAAATGAGACTGCGACTCTTTCTAAATATTGAATTTGTATGTGTTTTGGTTGTGCTTGCACTGGTAACGCCATCAATTGTACTGGCCCACGGCACAGGATATCGGGTCCAGAAGCCAGGAAAAGCTGTCACAATTGAGTGTTACTACTCAGATGGGACGGCCATGGCCTATGCGGATACAATGGTTTTTTCTCCTGACAATCTGGAGCTAGAACATCAAAACGGGAGAACAGATAAAAACGGAAGGGTCGCATTCTTTCCTGACACCCCCGGAACATGGCAAGTGACTGTCAGTGATGGAATGGGGCATAAAATTCAGGCCGAGGTCCAGGTTGAGCCTGGAAACGCCCCGCCAAAAATTAAAGAACAGGGTTTCCCTGGGCAGTCCCGGGCAGTATCAGCTGGTATGGGAATCAGCCTGATCTTTAATCTATGGGCTGTTCTTGTGTTGATGCGCAGAAAAAACAGCAATTCTCGGTAACCGATACTTATTAAAAAGTTGAATCTGAGCATTATGGGTGAACCTCCTAACCGGCCTGATCTTCACATCCCAACCATTCACTATTTGGAAACAATTTATATTACCTGATTTGGCGGAAGCCCTCTCCAGTACCGGCCGGGGTGGGATGCAGTTCACTGATTGAACAATTTTGACAGGTGCTAAATTCCGCTTCGCTGAAGATGGAAAACTCGCTGCGCTCAAACAATTCCATCTTTTAACCGCTTCACTGCATTAAGAACCTGTACAAAATTGCAATCAACGATTCACCCG
>JADGEQ010000056.1 GCA_016744295.1 Desulfobacteraceae bacterium
GAACCTGCATCCATCCTCAAGGTTTTGGAAACCACCATTCCCAAAGACTTTATGGATATGAACAAACGAGCTTTGGATATTGGTATCCAAATGGGTGAAGCCCAGCGATAAGCACACCTATAATAATAAAATAATGTCTGGTGTTGGATTGTACCAACACCAGACATTATTTTAGTTTTTCTTCAAATTTTTTGGAACCGGCTCAGCTCCTGCTGCTGGAAACAGATCCTCTATATTTTTCCCCTTAATTTTTTTGAGACAGCTTTCCAGAGCTTCCTGCTCAGAATTCCCAGCCCCCTGATGTTCCGGTTTAGCAACGATATTGACCAGATTGGGAACTGCAATATAATCCCCGGCCAGATTTCCCTGGATTTTCTGGTGAACATCAATGTAAATCATCCTGCCTTTTCTGATCAAATTGTACCGGGTAATCCGGGTTAAAATATCATTTACGTGAAGTTCCATATACCTATCTCCTTTTTTTTCATACACCTGCCACACTTCCCCATTGTTTTCAACATTTTTCTTTCCACTCCTCCTTACCTTCTCCAACAAAATCCAAAAAAAAATCCCAAAAAAAACATTGACGAATCCACTATAAAATTTAATTATACATATTATTCACTACATGCTCCTTCCCTGACTGACACTGACCTGATGCCCCGGAACTGGTTACGAACCAGAATCCTTGCTGCAAGGTACCGGAAACAATTCCCGGAACAAATCCTAATTCGCTTGGAAATAATTAAAAAAGAATTACACTATTTTTTCGCTTGACATCTTTCTGATATCTGATATATCACACATCAGATATCAAAAAGAATACAACTTATTATCTGCAAAATACTGCGGATAATATTTCCTGCACCTAAAGGGAAAAAAAACAATTAAATATGGAGGTAGTAATACAATGAAGATGACCACTGAAGAGGCCTTTGTAAAAGTTCTCCAAATGCATGGAATTGAACACGCATTCGGTATTATCGGTTCGGCAATGATGCCTATTTCCGACCTGTTCCCCAAGGCAGGCATCAAGTTCTGGGATTGTGCCCATGAAGGAAATGCCGGCATGATGTCAGACGGTTACACCCGTGCTTCCGGCAAAATGTCCATGATGGTAGCCCAGAACGGCCCCGGCATCACCAACTTTGTGACCCCCGTAAAAACCGCTTATTGGAACCACACCCCGCTCCTCCTGGTTACACCCCAGGCAGCAAACATGGCCATGGGTCAGGGCGGCTTCCAGGAAGTTCCCCAGATGGCGGCCTTCGAAGACATGGTAGCCTACCAGGAAGAAGTTCGTCATCCTGCCCGTATTGCCGAGGTTCTCAACCGCGTAATCACCCAGGCAAAGCGTGCGTCTGCCCCTGCACAAATCAATGTACCCCGTGACTTCTGGACCCAGGTGATTGATATTGAACTTCCCGCCATTGTAGACCTGGAACTTCCCGCTGGTGGCCAGGAAGCAGTTGCCCGAGCAGCCGAGCTTCTGTCCAATGCAAAATTTCCTGTCATCCTTAATGGTGGCGGTGTTGTGATCGGTGGTGCCATCAAAGATTCAATGGCTTTGGCTGAAAAACTTAGTGCACCGGTTTGCTGCGGTTACCAGCACAACGATGCCTTCCCCGGAAGCCATCCCTTGTACACAGGAACCCTGGGTTATAATGGTTCAAGAGCCAGTATGGAACTGATTGCCAAGGCCGATGTTGTTCTGGCCCTGGGAACTCGTTTGAACCCCTTCTCCACCCTGCCCGGCTACGGCATTAACTATTGGCCGACAAATGCATCCATCATCCAGGTTGACATCAATTCCGATCGCATCGGTCTTACAAAACCTGTCACAGTGGGTATTGTTGGTGACGCCAAAAAAGTTGCCAACGGAATTTTGGCTCAGCTGTCCGCCACTGCCGGTGATGCCGACCGTGACCAGCGCAAGGCAACCATTGAAAAAGCCAAAACAGACTGGGCAAAAGATCTTGCCGGCATGGATCACGAAGATGATGATGCCGGTACTACATGGAACGAACGCGCTCGCAAGCAGGATCCTGAAAAAATCACCTCCCGCATGGCATGGCGTGCTATTAAGGCTGCGCTTCCTGAAAATGCAATCATCTCTTCTGACATCGGAAACTCCTGTGCCCTGGGCGCTGCCTATCCAACCTTTGAAGAGGGTCGTAAATACTTGGCTCCCGGCATGTTCGGACCTTGCGGATACGGATTTCCTGCCATCTGCGGTGCAAAAATCGCCCAGCCTGATGTTCCGGTTGTTGGTTTTGCAGGCGACGGTGCCTTTGGTATTTCAATGAATGAAATGGTTTCCTGCGGTCGCGGTGACTGGCCTGCTATTACCATGATCATCTTCCGCAACTACCATTGGGGTGCTGAAAAACGTAACACCACTCTCTGGTATTCCGACAACTTTGTAGGAACCGAACTGAACCGCGAAGTTAACTATGCCGAGATTGCCAAAGCCTGCGGTATTGAAGGTGTCCAGGCAACCACCATGGATGATCTGACTGCAAAACTGAATGCAGCCGTTAAGGCTCAGATGGAAGAAGGCAAGACCACTTTCATCGAGGTGATGACCAATATGGAACTGGGCGAGCCCTTCCGTCGTGATGCCATGACAGCGCCTGTTGCCGTTGCCGGAGTTGACAAAGCAGATATGTGTCCCCAGAAAGATATCTAGGGAAAGCGTATTTGTAACAAGCGTATCTGAAACCGGTTGCCATGGTAGAGATCTACCATGGCAACTGTACACATAAAACTGATCCACAAAGAATTAGGTGTTAAAGGGGGTTCCCCATGGAAAACAAAACCGATTGGCTTGACTATGATGTTGAAGAGATGGTGGCCGGTGATAAAGATGCTCTCTGGCATCATTTAAAGCCCCACAAATGTTTTGAGACCCAGGAGCAGATGATCGTTGTAGAAGGAAACGGTCTCATGGTCAAGGATATCCGGGGGCGTGAATACCTGGATGCTACTTCCGGCGGTGTTTGGAGTGTAATGGTCGGTTTCGGCCGGGATTCCATTGCGGAAGCAGTCTGTGACCAGCTCAAAAAAATGCCCTATTTTGCAGGGGTATTCGGCAACATTCCATCCATTAAATTTGCAAAAAAACTTTTGGAAAAATTGCCCAACCACGACAAGGTATATTTTTCAAATTCCGGTTCAGAAGCAAATGAAAAAGCCTTTAAAATTATCCGCCAGGCATCTCATATTGATCCTGCCAGAAAAGGCAAATACAAGATCATGTACAGGGACCGGGACTACCATGGAACCACCATCGGTGCCATGAGCGCCACAGGCCAGGCCCAGAGAAAAGAGGGTTTCGGTCCTTTTGTAGAAGGGTTTGTTGAATTCCCCCATTGCACCTGCTACCGCTGTCCCTATGATAAAACCTATGGGGATTGCGACATCGAATGTGCCAGAAAGGTAGAAGATATCATCCTCAAAGAGGGAGCCGATACCATCGGCGGTATGATTGTAGAGCCCATCACAGCCGGCGGTGGAGTACTGCTTCCCGTTAAAGAATACTATCCCATTCTCCAAAAAATTTGCAGAAAATATGATATCTGGATGATCATGGATGAAGTTGTCTGCGGGTTTGGCAGGACAGGTAAATTCTGGGGCCACGAACACTATGATGTGGATCCGGAAATCATCACCATGGCCAAGGGGTTGGCAAGTTCCTATGGCGCCCTGTCTGCCACAGTGGTCAAACAAAAAGTTTATGATGCATTTTTGAACGATCCAAGTGATCCTGAAACCCGACTCAACTACTTTAGGGACATCTCCACCTATGGGGGATGCACCGCTGCCCTGACAGCAGCCTTGGAAAGCACACGGATCATTGAAGATGAAAACCTGTTGGACAACAGTGTTAAAGTGGGTGCCTATCTCAATGAAAAGCTTGAAACACTGAAAAAATATGATATTGTGGGTGATGTCAGGGGCGTGGGACTTTTTGCCGGCATTGAATTTGTAACGGACAAAGCCACAAAAGAGCCCATTTCCGAAGGCCAGATGGCACAGCTCATGGGCAATGTCATGGCCCAAAACGTGATTGTAGGCCGGACCAACTCCAGTTTCCACGGACTGAACAATATCATGAACTTTGCTCCCTGCCTGATCATCACCAAGGAACAGGTAGACACGATTGTTGCTGCTGTGGCAACAGCCATAGAAAAAACATTTGGATAAAAAATCTAAACCGTACTTTAATTTTTAAACCATTTTTATATTTAAGGAGAGGCCCCATGTTAGTTGGAATCTTAAAAGAGATCAAAGTTTTAGAGAATAGAGTTTGCATGACACCTGCCGGTGTTGTTGCCATGAAAAAAAACGGTCACGATGTTATGGTTGAAACAACTGCGGGTATCGGTGCCGGCTTTTCCGATGCAGACTATGTTGCTGCCGGGGCCACCATTGGTGACACCCCCGCCCAGGTGTATGAAAAATGTGAAATGGTCATGCATGTAAAAGAACCCCAGCCCTCAGAGTACGACATGATCCGTGAAGACCAAATCGTTTTCACCTATCTGCATCTTGCAGCCGATGAGCAGCAGACCATGGGTTTGATCAAAAGCAAATCCATTGACATTGCCTATGAAACAATTGAAAAAGACAATGGGTCCCTCCCCCTTCTCCTCCCCATGAGTGAAGTGGCTGGCCGGATGGCAACCCAGGAAGCGGCTAAATATCTTGAGATGCCCCAGGGCGGAATGGGTGTTCTTCTGGGCGGCGTAACCGGTGTTGAACCTGCCACAGTTGTTGTTATCGGTGGCGGTGTTGTGGGTATCAATGCAGCTAAAATGGCCTGTGGTCTGGGTGCAAAGGTATATATTCTGGATACAAACCTGGAAAGACTTGCCTACCTGGATGATGTCATGCCTGCCAACTGCTTCCCCATCATGTCCAATGCAGCCATTCTCGAAGAATTGTGCATCAGAGCTGATGCTGTTATTGGTGCGGTCCTGGTTGCCGGAGCAAAAGCACCGAAGCTGCTGACCCGTGACATACTCAAAAAAATGAAAAAAGGTTCTGTTATTGTGGATGTTGCCATTGACCAGGGCGGTTGTTTTGAAACTTCCAAGGCCACCACCCATGCAGATCCCGTCTTTGAAGTGGAAGGCGTTATTCACTATTGCGTTGCCAACATGCCTGGTGCTGTTGCCAGAACTTCTACCACAGCCCTGACAAACGCCACCCTTCCCTATGCCATTGAAATCGCCAACAAGGGATGGAAAAAAGCCATGCAGGACAATAAGGAAATCAAATTGGGCGCCAATGTCATTAAAGGCAAGGTAACCTTTAAGGCGGTTTCCGATGCCTTTGGCCTTGACTACACTCCGGTTGAAGATTTTCTTTAATCAACACTGAAAAGGTCTGGTTTTTTGTTTAAAAACACCAGACCTTTTGTAAGTACCCGCAGAACAGAGTTCCTTAGCGGGTATGTTAAAAAGCTCGACAGCCCCTGCAAAAGATATCTATCTTTTACAGGGGCATTTTTATTTCTACCCCTTTTACAACCCTTCATATATCATATCGTTGTATCCGATATAAATTGCATCCTTTGTCTTTACAGCAGGTGCCCGAAGATTTCCGGTCCGCCCCATGGCAGCCTTTAAAATTTCTTCCCTGTGTGCTTCATCAGACTCAAGGGAAACAACGGTTTTCCCCTTTCCAATATAAACAATCTGCCGGGTTTTTATCAATTGCCATGCCATTTCCCGATCAATTTTCTCTTTTTTTGCGTCCACAATATCTGTTGGTGTGATCTGATTTAGCTCAAAATACATTTGGGCTTTTTTACAGGATACTCATCCTTTCCGAATATAGGCCCATTCAATTTCCATATATCCTCCTTTTATAATGCTTATATTCTCGTATGTTTATTGCTTAATTGACTGGTTTTCGCGCATGGAGGGTAAATGTTTTTACCACAAGTTCCCTGAATACCCGAAGATAATCTATGGTTTTTTGGTTCATGGAATGGGCCTTGCTGTCCCAGCCCACATAAATCATGGAAATGATCTTTTTATCCACAAACACAGGGAAAACAGCAAAAGATGAAAGTTCTTCTTCTTTTCCAAAACGGTCCATATACCATTGCGGGATTTTTCTTTTATTCTTTTCACCTGGGATACTTCTGATAATGCTATCATTTTTCTTTAAAACAGCACTATTGAATAGATCCCTGCTGTTCTCCAGTTTAAATACAAAAGACTGAAGAAATTCCTGTGACATCTCCCCCTTGGCAAACCGGGCATCCATGGTCTGGGTTTCCTTTTTTTTGATGGATATGCACACTTGACTGAAATAAAAACTTTTGAAAATAATATCCACGATATTGGTAAATATTTCATGAATACTCAGCTGGCTGTCCAAATTTTCCTTTAGCAATTTTAAGCCGGCATTCAGGTTGGCGATATTTTTAACCCCGGAAGATTTTTTACCCTGCCCTCCCCGGGCCTGATCAATGTTCATCAAGGCCGAATGTTTTGCCATTTTCTCCCGGGATATTTTGACCAGTTCCAAGGCCATTGGCATATCAATATCCAAAATTGGTTTGTATTTGACAGCAATGCTCCTGGTCTGTTCAAGCTCATGATCACGGCCCATATCCATTGAGATATCACACATTTCTCTGGTAAAGGAGCAGGCATACCGATGGAGATTTGCTTGACCGATTTCCTCCCCTTTCACAGCAAAATTTGTCACCGGCCGCATGGTATTGATAACATTTTCCGGCAAATGAAGTTTTAAGGCCACAAGCCTTCCCAAATCGCTATAGGAAAGCCCAAGTACTGACTTTGACGCAACCTGTAGTGACGCCTGCCCCTCATCCATAATCACCTCAATCTGAATATATTTATCCGGGGCAAACAATGCCACCAGATACTCACCCAGATCATAGATCATGGCTGAAATTTGGAGGGAATCGGCATCTTTATACCCCCCCCCAAGGGCAATTTGCCTTGCCATGATGCTCCGCTGAAGCCCTTTCAAGGCTTTATCCCGAAGGATATCTGCATTGGCAAGGCCACTCATCATTTCATAGATTTTCAAACTGGCGGCTGCCAGCCGGATCTCATCTGTGCCCAGGATGATCATGGCTTCAGAAATGGTGGAGATTCCCTTGGTTGAAAAATGCCGATAAAAAGAGGAGTTTACCAATTTCAGCACCTTTGATGTCAACGCCATATCCTTTAGGATCACATCCGCAATGTCATTGGCTGACGAATATTTCATGGTCAAAATTTTATTCACATCGCTGACCTGACGGGAAAAGGATAAAAATGAATCCTGGGCCATCATTTTTTTGAAAATAGAATTTACGAAAAGACTGTGATCAGAAGCATCTGCCTCGGTGGCCAACCTGTCCCCATCATCGGACTCCCTGCCTAGGGCGGGCAGACAAATCGCATCCAATTCTATCCCCGCATGGGGGGGCACTGGTTCATCCATTGGAACTCCATTCAAAAACAAACTTGAAAATAGTGATGATTAACCCATATAATACATCCATCATTATAGACTTTATACGTGGAATTTTCAATTTAATTTTAAAACAGGTAACCCATGCAACAGGAAAATGATACAATAGAAAAACTGGAAAAACGAATTTTATATCTAAAATCCAATTTTTCCAACTATAATATTGTCAGAATGAGGGAGGCCCTGCGCTACCTTACCGGCCCTAAACTGGAACTTTTCATAAAAATACCCTTCCTCATCCATGTCAACCTCAAGGAGTTTCCCGGATTCATTGCGTCAGACACCCCAGCCCATGGAATTCACAATTTTGAACAATCCGGATTTTATAAAGAGGTACTAAAACAAAATTTACTGCCGAAAAGTGCCCTTGCACAAAAGGCGACAGCACCTTGTGTCCAAGGTTTTTATCATATCGGCAGTCTTGGCACCTTTACCCAGTCGGCGGGATCTGATTTTGATTATTGGGTCATCATTGACAAAAAAAAATTTTCTGAAATGCGATACTACAACCTTGAAAAAAAACTGGACCAAATTCTTAAATTCAGCAGGGAAACCTATGACCAGGAAGTAACCTTCTTTATCATGGATCAAAATGACATACGACACAATTGCTATGCCCGATTCAACGACCAGGAAACTCTGACAGTCCCCAAAATTTTTTTAAAGGAAGAATTTTATCGCACATTTTTGATGATTGCCGGAAAAATTCCCTTCTGGACCATAGTTCCCAGTCAGAGTAATCTTAAAATCTACACCTCTCTCGTTAAAAGCATTTCATCCATTGGCCAATTGAATTTCATTTCCAATGAATTTATTGATCTGGGCACCATTGAGAAACCCGGTCCCCAGGATATTATAAAAGGTATTTTATGGCATATCTGCAAAGCCCGGTTTGACCCGGTCAAAGCCCTGATAAAAGCATCCATGATTTTTTCAGCCGGTTTTGGCCGACAAGATCAATCAGGGCTTTTATGTGATGAAGTCAAGGCAAGATATGCCAAGGCTGGCATTGATGATTACCACGCAGATCCCTATAAAGTACTGTTTGACCGGATTATTAAATTTCATCAACAGGAGGATACCACCGGGCTGAATCTGATCAAAAATGCTATTTTTTTCAGGCTCTGCGGATATCCAAAGGTTCTCATCCCGGAAATAGGCTCTCCAAAACGGCAATTGCTGGACTGGTATATCCGAAACTGGAATCTTAGTCCGACCCAGGTAAGCAAGTTGCTCTCCTATACAAAATGGGCAGAACAAGAAAAACTGCTGCTGGAAAAAAGCATCATCACCCGGCTGACGGTTATGTACCAACAAATTCAAAAAAAATATTCTGCGACCCAAACAAATATTGATCTTCCTGCCCAGGAAAAAAGAAATTTTAAAATTCTTGTTCATAAAACCAGGGAACGATTGAACAGGGCCGAAGGGAAAATTTCGGAATGCTCCACCTATTTAAAAAGACAAAAATTTCAATTATTTCTTCTCCAGCAAAAGCGAATCAGCAGTTGGCAGCTGTCCTGCTGTCTGAATCGTCAGCCCCATCCCCAAAAACTCCATCAGGCCCCCTCACTTCTGGGCTTATTGGGATGGATATTTGAGAACCAACTCTATGACAGATCCCAAAGCTCCATGAAAATTGATCTACCCCTGCGCCTGTTTGAAAGCCATACGCTCCCCGTGGATCCGGATAAACTTTACCTGGCGCTTCAGCCGCTCAAGCCCTTGTCCGACGATATTTTTGAAAATTCACCATCCTGGTCAAAACTTATGATCCTTCTGGTATATTCTAAAAAGGAAAAGAGTTTGGCAAGAGCCGAATTCCTGGCTTTAAACACCTGGGGGGAATTATTTTTGGACACATTGACCCTTGACACAAATAAAAACATAGGGGATAGGTATAGGGAAATTGCCGTTAAAATTATTGGATACAAGGAAAACAGCCTGCGGTTATTTTTTTTCCAACTGGCACAGGCCCATGATCCAGATGCCGTATTTGAAATAAAACAGCACCTGGCAACCAATTCTGAGAACGCCCATGGCCGTTCCAAAAACCGTCCCTTGCTGGACAGATTATAGGAAAGCAGATGCAAGATAAATCCATCCTGGTAGTCAGCGAAAATGAAAAAGAGAGAACCCAGCTGACCCAAATGTTGAAAAAAATCGGATATGACAAAATTTTAATCGCCCAGGGCGGAGGAAATGCATGGGCATTTTTAAAATCAAAGGAAATCGACTGCATCATCTCCTCCTATGAGATGGAAGATATGTCCGGCCTGGCCCTCCTAAAGATCCTCCGCAGGGAAGAATCCGTGGCAGATTTACCCTTTTTCCTCACCCACCAAGCCTTTACCAAAATCAAGGTAATCAAGGCAGGTCAGACCGGTGTGACCGGCCTTTTTGTGATTCCCTATAACGAAGAGGGAATGAAAGACAAACTTTTCAAGGCCATCGACAAGATCAAGGACCCGGTAATCTCCCAGGTGGAAGAAAACCTTGAAAAAGGGATTAACCTCATAGAAAAACAAGAATTCACCAAAGCCCTGGAGGTATTTCAATCCCTTGTCAGCCAAAAGGAAAATCCTGAATACTATTTTAATATCGGCTATATAAAAACCTCCCAGGGGCAGCACAGCGAGGCCATTGAAGCATTTTCCAAGGCCACCCAGCTGGACAGGCTTTTTGTCAAAGCCTATGAGGCCATGGGAAAGGCTTACAAAGCCCTTGGTAAAGCCAAAAAATCAGAAGAATGCCTCCAGGTTGCGGCGGAAATTTACATGGACACGGACAAACTCGGGTCGGCCGAAGAGATCCTCAATGAGATTCTTGAAGCCGGCTCAACCTCCCTTAATGTATTCAACACCCTGGGGGTAGTCCACCGGAAAAAAGGAGATGTGGAGCAGGCACTTCGGCAGTACAAAAAAGCCCTGAAAGTTCATCCGGACGAGCCCTATATATATTACAATATCGGACGGCTCTACCTGGACATGAAAAACACCACAAAGGCCAAGGTCTATTTCCAGACAGCCCTGGACAAGGACCATGGGTTTGAGGAAGCCAAACAGGTTATCAAGGCCATTGATCTGGGACTTGTCTAACCAGTTTTTTTGGGCAATCTGTTTTTTTGAGAACAGGTTCGGCCTGATTTCACATTGGAGCAGTTCCCCCTAAAGCCAGATGGGATGAATTTCATCCAAAAGATCCTTTGTACACTGAACAACGGCTGACAGCCTGAAATAGCGCAGTGCCATGCCAAGATCAAGGGTTAGCAAGCGAAGATAGGACAACTCTGTGGCTGATATTTCCCAGGGTTCTGAATGATAAATCCTGAGAGCGCCTATAATTTTTCCCCCTAGATTAATCGGTAATGAAACAATTGAGCGAATCCCTTCTTTTTCAGCTTTTTCCGGGTATTGCAGGCGATCGCTGCCCTTGGTATCGGTTATGATCACAGGGATTAGATTTGACGATAGCTTGATGCTCTTGTCCACCAGGATGGGACCTTTATTAACATATGCGATACTCAATCCTTGTGTGGCAAGGACCTCCAGGGCTTCTGTTCCCGGGTTTACCACAAGGATACTGGCCCCCTTCACTTGCATGGCGGCAACCAGCAAATGGGTGACCTGGGAGCCCATGATGGAGGGATTCTTTGCATCAAAAACAGTTTCCACTATTAATTTATAGCGTTCAAGGTCTATTTTGCCGTCACTTGACATATGTGCCTCCTGTAGGTGTTGATGGTATTTTTCTCTAATTAACAATATGAACCCCGATTCCCCCCTCCACATGCCGGGTAACTCTTTTTGAAATACTTCGGCTAAAATAATTGATAATATTACCTGGATTTCGACTCAGCACCACCACGTCAAATTTACCCGTCTTCCAGAGCCGGATGATATCGTCTGCAATATCATTTCCTATCGGCCGGTATAAGCAATGGATGTGATGACCGGCAAACCCGTGTGTCATAAGCGCTTGCCTGGCTGTTTCCAGGGCTTGTTTCTCCTCCTCCTGCCGCACCCGAAGGTAGGCGGTATTATGAATCACCTTACCCATGATGGGGTTGTTCCTGGGATCAAATTCAGGAACAGGGGTAAACCCATGAAACAGTGTAATTTCTACTTTTTTTCTTTCCCCATACCGACGGCCAACAAAATCAATGGCAATGTTGTCATTTACGGTAAAATTATAGGGTATCAGTATCTTGACCGGCATCCTGACCTCCTTTCATAAAAGTTTAAAATTACTGAGGCAAGACAAGTGAGATCCAATGGAAAAGAACAAGCTCGGACTAGGTCAATAGAAAATTCTAACCAAAATGAAAAGAAAGAGAAAAGCAATGGATAGAATCCATGCCCCAAAGAATACAGCACCATGAAAACAAGCGCTTTAAAATATACCAGAGAGCTCTTGTGTTGTAAATTGATTTACCGGTGTTTTTTGGGTTGTACTCTGATTCCTTCCAGGAATACATTTATTACCAGAATATTTATATTATAATTTGACAACAAATCAGACAAATTGATAGACTGGTACATTGAATATCGCTGGTTTGAAGCTGAATGGTCAATTTGTTGTAATAGTGATATTTTTTCGCCCTAACAATGGTATTTTCGGGTATTTTTCGACTCTTCCTGCCGCAGTCCTGTCATTTTTTTGTACAATTAATTGTCTTTTAAAAAAAGGAGTGTATTATGGCCGTTTCAATTATTATCAAACGATTGCTTAAAGATGAAACCATGGCAGCCCGACTGGCCCCTTTAATCGTACAACTCCGATCCCGGGCAGCTGTTCAGCCTGGATTTCTCACAGACCAGACCTTCAGCTGCCTGGATTGCGAAGGGGAGTATCTGATCATGAGCACCTGGCATACCCTGGAGGACTGGAACAAATGGATGCACAGCCAGGAAAGAATGACCCTCCAGCACCAGGTGGATGAACTGCTGGGGGAAAAAACCCTTTACCGTTATTATGAACCGATTGTGGGCGGTATCATTCCTACCTTTCAACCCAAGGAGAGTTAACACGCGATTGAACACAAAAATGAATGCCCTAAAACCCAGCAGGTCCATACTTTCAGTGCCAGGGCACCTGGAAAGAATGCATCAAAAAGCCGCCGCCAGCACAGCCGATGTCATCATGCTGGACCTTGAAGACAGTGTCCCAATTGATAAAAAGGATGAAGCCAGAAGCATCGTCTCCCACTCCCTTCCCGCCCTGGACTGGAAGGGAAAAACCCTGGCCGTCCGCATCAATTCCCTGGATACGCCCTTTGCTTACAAGGATGTCATCCAGGTGACCGAGGCGGCAGGCCAATCCATTGATTTTATCGTCATTCCCAAGGTCAATCATGCCGGGGATATTCATTTTCTTGCCCGGCTGCTGGACGGAATAGAGATGGGGATAAAGGTTCCTCCCAAAATCGCCATTGAAGCCGCCATTGAGACAGCAGCCGGCCTTGAACAGGTGGGATCCATTGCCCGGGCAGACAAACGGTTAAGATCCCTTTCCTTTGGCATTGCCGATTATTCTGCATCCATTGGTGCCAAACTGGTTTCCCTGTCAGGCCACGGGGAAAATGAAGCAGATATCTATCCAGGTCACCGATGGCATTATCCCATTAGCCGTATGGTGATGGCAGCAAAGGCCAATGGGCTGCTGGCCGTGGATGCCCCCTATGGCAATTTTAAGGATCCAAAGGGGTTGGGAAATGCCGCGACCAGGGCAGCAGCCTTAGGATGTGACGGCAAGTGGGTAATCCACCCGGATCAGATTGAAATCGTAAACAGGGCCTTTAGCCCGACGCCAGAGGAAATTGGGCGAGCAAAACAGGTTCTGGATGCAATGGCAGCAACCGGGCTATCGTCCAAAGGGGCAATTGCCGTTAACGGACGAATGATTGACCTTGCCACGGCACGACTTGCCAGAAAGGTCTGGGACCAGGCAGGTATGCTGGGGTTGATTAAAACATAAATTCAAAAATTCTATTAATTTTAAGGAACCGACTCACACCCATTGGACGAAACATTGGAACCGTCCTCACAAACAAGGCCAAGATTCTGTTTCACCTGGTTGATATTACTTCCCTCCACCACCCAGGAAGCATCCCCTGAAATCACCACGGGTACAAAGGAAAGATTCGTTCTTGAAAAAAACCCCATGGTTTTTTCCAATAATCGATCTGCCGGTTCGCAGCCGGGCGTATCAGGTTGGAATTTAATCTGTGCATAATCTTCATAGGAAAGCTTCCCGCAAATTGTCTGGATAGCCATTTCGCGACTTTTTGGACCCAGCAGCGGAAAAAGAATCACCTTGATTTCAAGATGATTTTCCATGGCAACCAGTTCGAGATCCGGCAGCAGCTTTTTGCAATGGGAGCAGTTGGGGTCTGTGACCACATACAAAACGCTTTCAGCCTTTCCGGGTTTAAATGAAAACAGGGTCAACGCCTCCAAAACCTTTAAATTTTGTTGAAAAAACACCCTTCGGCTTTCTTTTTCAAGGGCCTTTTTCTCATTGGCTCTTGTCCGCTCCTTCCGGGCAACATTCTCCAATGTTTCCAGTGTTTCCCGGGTAATAAATTTCTTATCCTTAAAAAGCTTTCCAGCCAGAAGAAAATCTTTTCCAGCATAAAGGGGTACAAGTTCTCCGTCAAGGGCCAGAACAACTTCGCACAATTCACCCTGCTCCTTTTTATGGACAATTTTTGCTCCCATGGGCAGAGATACCTGTTGCGAAAGCCAGTCCAGATCAACATGGGTGCAAACCGGTGCAGCAGAAACACCAGCACTAAACAGCAGAAATACAAAAATTATCAACATCCATCTCATCTTTAATGATCCTCTTCAAAAGGGATATTTCAGTGACCCATCAAAATCACACGGGCTCATTTGTTCTAAAATCTGATTGAGGACAACACTGAAACCCAGATCAACAATCAGGGCGGGCACAAAAAAAAATCCCTGGACAGTATCTCGTCCAGGGATTTCTATTTTTTCAAGTCACCAAGATGACTTTTTTAGCTAAGTAAAAGGGCTAACTAAAGAACGGTTACATTTGTTGCAGCAGGGCCTTTCTGGCCTTCTTCAATATCAAATGAAACACGATCCCCTTCATTCAGGGATTTGAAACCTGTTGTATTAATGCCGGAATGATGTACAAAAACATCTTTTCCGCCGTTTTCTTGTTCGATAAAACCAAAACCCTTTGAGTCGTTAAACCATTTTACAGTACCGTTAGCCATATTGGCAATCTCCTATTGTAATAAAAAAAAATACAAATTTCAAACTCTGGGGGCAATGCCATTTTATTTTTGGGATATACACCCTTGGGATGAAACATAAACGCTTCACATACAACAGCGCAAACGCAATAAGAATATAGAATTGCCGACAAAAGTCAAGCAATAAATGAAATTTATTTTACAAATGGGAATTATCCTCAAACACCCATAAAAATAAAGGTTATCGGCCGGATGAAATGGGCTTGGCCACCTAATTTACTTCAGCTTACAATCAGGAAACACTTTTTTAGGGTGGGGGCTTTTGTTTCAGTACGATTGCCGTTCGCGCCGGCAGATAAAGACTTAGGACCGCAGATAAAATAAGTTGAGAGATGCTCACTCGCTAAAGCCCCATGAATCCTCTTCAAAGTTTTTTTAAATTTAAGCCGGTTATTCCAGTGATTGATTTTATTGTTTAAGCCTGTAATTGAGTTCTTCAAACACCTCAACAGCCTTCTGGCAAAGGGTTTGCTTGCGGATGCGGGCAGCTTTTACCCTAGCCTTTTCCACATTTTCTCGGGGAATCTTATTTTTTTTATACCACTCATCTGGATTCTCTAAAAACCGAATTAATTCCAACTCTGCCTCCCGGGCGTTGCCACATGATTTGATCAAACAGGGGGCAAAGGCAGGCCCATATTTTAATCGGGCAATCTCATCGGTCTGCTTCTGGGCATGTTTCCACAAATTATCCGGATCCAGCAGAATAATGGGCGCCAGAGGATTTTCATGGATCTTCATGGAGGTAATGGTAATGGCCAGCTCTTCCGCACTTCCATACCCGCCGGTATTGATAATAGGCAGATTACTCAGTTTCTGAAGATGGTCCTGACGGGCCAGACGCAACCCCTCCTTGTATTTAATCAGTCCGTCACAGGTGGTCAAAGATGCCTGGTGTTCCCCTTCCAGGTCAATGGCAATACCCACACTCATGATATTATGCTGACGGGCCAAATCATTGGCCTCTTTCATAAGCCCGGGGCCGCCGCCGTGGACAATCCCCATTTCATACCCCAGCCGGATGGCCAACCGGTTGATCAAATCAATGGTCAGACGATTGTCTGCTTCCTTTGTATGGGAGCCGTAAAAGGCCAGCCAGTATCTGACCCGGTCAAACCGTTCCCGGTCATCGGGCTCCATGAAACAGCCATGGTAAAAACTGTATAATTTGTCTGTGTCGGAATCATAGCGTAGAAACTCACATCTAGAATGACCGGCATGGGTCAGTTTGATCATTTTTTTAATGTAATCATCCTCAAAGGAGGGATTGTTCATATCAATTAAAAAAGTTCTCAAACCGCTACGCTTCAAGGCATCAATAACTTCAAGGGCTGGAAATTGTCTCCCGATAAAAACCCGGGAATTGACCCCCCCCAGAACAGACAGCTTTTCCAGGGTCTCCTGAAATCTATCCTCTTCACCCGCCAAAGGAAATGGCCTGGTTTTTCGATAGGTACTTTCAAGCAAGGCATTTTTGATGATCTCCAACTGGGCCTCTCCATGGGGATTTAATGCCCGGGGAATCCGGACAAAATTTCCCTTGTTAAGAATCACGCCCAAGGAGTTGCTTTCAATGACGTTGAACAGGGTTGAAACCTCAGCATTGGTCAACAAATCACAAAGGCGGTAGCCTTCCTTGACCTTGTTTTTTTCCAGGGGAACGGTCAGGGGGTTCCTGGTTCTGAAAAACCGAATCCGTATCCGGATTTGATCCAGGCCAATAGACTTGTTACCAAAATGATAAAGTTCTACCTGGCGGTCCCTGAAGGTCCGAAATGGATCCAGCACCCGGGCAGGCAGATGTTCTATTTCTCCATTTTCAGGCGCTGCCACTGCATCGATTATCCCGTAGATATCCCCCAGAGAAATCTTGATGGCCCCCACAAACAACTCCCCGGGATTTAACCTGTTGATTTTAAGCTCCAAGGGCATTCTGGACCGGATGCGGCTCAAGGCGCTTCTTCCCTTTTTAATCACAGCATTGATACTGGAAGGATTTATGGCAGAAGGCTCGAAACAATATTGATAGGGTTCTAACTCCATGCTGATATAATCACAACTTTTACCCGTCAAAGGATCTTGCTCCTGACAAATTTCAAACCCCTCATAATAGCCTTTGCCAACCCTGCGCCCCACAAAAAGCCGTTTGTGGAGATAATGACGGACATCCTGGATTCTCAGTTCAGGATCCATCACCGCCAGCCGGCCGATTTCATCTCCTTTTTTAAACAAGTCCAGAGCATTGTCCAGCAAAGGATTCAAATTCTGGATCTGCCCCTCCATAAAAATATCAGATGCTTCTATTCTTGGTAATTTGTTTGCTGCCAATTGGTCTGTCTTGATACCAATCTGGGCATTCCCGCTTCTTCCCGAGAAAATAAAGGGTTTGCCCTCCCTGAGGGCGCCGCAGATGTAATCGGAGACAAAGGGGAATAAAAACTCTGCCCTTAAAATTTTCTCTCCTTTTTTTCGGGGATGGATGGCATTGATATGACCGTCCGGGCTGATAATTTGGGGTATTTCCATGGCAACATCTTTCCTAGGGGTAGAAAATCCGACACTCCACAATTATAAAGGTGTTTTTTGAACGAACCGTATCAGTCTGCTTTTTTCTTTGTGTCGTAATCATCAAAAAGCAAAGACAAATCTTCTATGGAAAGCGCCCTCACCTGATGGGGAAGCCATTTATACTTGTCAATCAAGTAACGATGAACAGCATCCATTCCATGGAGGTCTTCATATCCCTGATCCGCTGCTATCTGATCACCCAATCGGGAAAAAACAGCCTTCATTTCCCCTTCTGCCACAAATAACCTTTCTGTTCTCTCCTGGTACTCTTCATTGATATCTTTTTTTTCCATTTTTTTCTCCCATGAATCAAAAAACGATTCGACCTAGGATTAACGTTACAGGTATTTTCTCTGAAATTCTATATCCCCATGGGGGAAAGGTCAATAGGAAAGAGGAGACAACCGTGGGCCGTCGGCAGGTTCATATTCAACCGATTTTTCTGATCTCTGCCACGCCAAAGCGTCCCACCTCTGTGTGGTGATAAGCCGGCTAACCCTTAAAATATGCCGAAAGAATCTGCCCTGTGTCGCCATGGGAAACCATAAAAACATTTTTGCTGTCAAAAGTGAAGGAAAATAAATTTTCAAACCAAATGAAACCTTAAATATGAATTTCAATGAGATGCATCTGTTTGATGCCAAAACCACCCAGGTTATTTACGAAATAAATACAGCCAAAAGAGAGATGATTGAATCGGGATAAAATCATGGCAAACTCTATGACTCAGCCAATGATATCCAGGCATTATTGTGGATCAAACATCCTCTATTAGCCCGACCACGGCTGTTTTATTGTGGAGTTCAACATAATTCCCTGGCATGCTGGAAATTTCACCAAAGGTCAGCGGGCCGATGGGAGAGTGGTTTTTGTCCTTCTGATCTTCGGCAATATCTTTGAACTCGATATCGTTATAATTTCTACCCATGAATTCAACTGTATTTTTCCGGCCAAAGCAGTCCATTATAATTACTCTTCTTTTCTTTATGTTTTCAGGGAAATTGTCCTGACACTCTTTGTATGCCTTTTTTACAGCTCTTGTGAGATTACTGCATTGCTCCTGGGTAGTATTGCCTTTTAAGTGCAGTATAGAGACTTTCGTTCCTGCAGGTATTTGAGCGGAAAACTGTAACGATTTGTCAGCACCGACACTGATGGGTGTCCTGTCGATATATTTTTTTATCCCTCCTTCTTTGCGGACCAATCCCAGAGGATATTTTACAGCGATCTGGCTGAAAAAGGCATTTGGATCTTTTAAAAGCTGTTCCTGCATACGATCTATTTTTTCGTCTTCAGATGTGATGATGTGCATATAAAAATCCAGAGCAGGAACACCATTGATCTCTTCAACAAAACAGTCATTAATTTTTGTAATCTCCAACTCAGAATCCATTAGCGGTTCCCATCCATGTTGGACACCGATGCCACTTTCAAGCTGTGTAAATACCAGAACAGCACCATTTTGTATGATTTTAACCGGTGTGAATATGCTGTAATGTGAGGCCTTAATCTGATCCCTTCCTGTGAGCCCGCCAATAACGTTCAATGGATACTTTTTTACCAGTTGATTCAGCCCATTAATCAAGTTTAGGTTATTTTCCCCGAAACCGTCACCAAAAACAAAAAGAGTCTTGAATTCTTTTTTACCAAGTGAATCGGAAATCGGTGCCAGCATCTGCTCGATATTTTTATAAAGATCCGGATTGTTCAAATTTTCAAGTGTAATCACGTGGACATCCGATTTTATTCCAGCAAGGATACTTCCCTTTGACATCAGCTTCCCGTTGTCGAAAACACCGGGGAAAATACCGCCAAAAATTCTGACATCATTTTTACTTGCCGAAATCAAAGTCTTGTCACACTTTTGTTTATATTTGTGATCCGAATCTACCCCACCCTCTGCATGGAAAACCATTATATTTCGGTAACCATCGGCAACTAAATCACCAATTTTTTTCTCAAGATTTGAAAAACTTCCGATTTCATCAACCAGTACTTTCACTCTTGATCTCCTGTAATCTGACTATTTTTTAAACTGTCATCACCTGTGGGATCTGTCTGCAGAACAAATATCCACCTAATCTATCATACAAAATCAAATGACTGCAACAAAATGTGAATGGCAGAAATTTCATTTGATCTTCAAACAATAAACTATTTTCATTAAATACCTCCCTGGAAAGGCTTCCCGAAAATCAGGGAATATGTTAACAGGACAGTGAAGTTCAGCGGATGTCAGCCGGCACCGGGCCAGGAAAATCCCGGGATTACAGACACCCGGGACTCCACTGCATCCTGGTTGGATATTCTCCAGGGTTAGAGGCCCATGCCGCCGGGGTTCATGATACCATTGGGATCCAGGTGGGCTTTGATGGCCCTGAGAACGCCCATCTGCTCGACCCCCAAATGGCGCTCCATCCAGGGGGCCATCATTCTTCCCACCCCGTGGTGGTGGCTCAATGATCCGCCCGCCGCCTCAATACTGTCGATGATGGACTGCTGATAGGTTCGAAAATCTGCCAGTTCCGGCATTTTGGTGATAAAAATAAAATAAAGATTGGTTCCCTGGGCATAAAAATGGGAGGCATGGGTCATGCAGATGGTATGGGGATTGGCCTTGACCACTTTTCGCACCCTTTTATGCAATTCCGGGAGATTCTCCCAGGTGACTGAAGATTCCAATGTGTCAATCAGGATGCCATAATCGTTTAAAGCATCCCGCATATAGGGATCGGAAAACCGTCCCTTATACCATTTTCGCATGGGATACCCGGTGAGAGAGAATCCCTTGTTTTTCCGGCACACCTTTTTCACCTGGCGCAACACATTGGCGGCAAAGGATTTTTCCCCTTCAGCCTGGCCCATCATCAGGCAGCGGCTGCCTTTTTTCATACCCTTAAAACCCATGAATTTGTCAATGACACCCCCTTCAAGTCCATACATCTGCATGGCCACATCGGTCTCTTCGGGATCGGATATCCGCAAAATTGCGGGCATGCCGAACCGGCCCTGGCTGATCTTTCGCCCTGCCGCAACCGCCGATTCAAAATCTGGAAAGATAAAGGTAAACTGCTGATTATTCTCCGGCATATATTCAAAAATTTTCATGGTCACCGAGACCAGGATGCCAAAACAGCCCTCGGAACCCTTCATGATATCATTGAGCTTGGGTCCTGTGGCCGTGGCCGGGTATTCAATTGTTTTAAAACTGCCCCTTGGGGTAACATATTCCTGGCTTATCACCAGGTCTGCGGCATCTCCGTAGAGGGATGAGGCCTGACCCGACCCCAGGGTTACCACCCACCCGCCAACCGATGAAAACTCAAAACTCTGGGGAAAATGCCCGCCGGTGTAAGATTTTTTGGCGGATAATTTTTCAACAGCATTGTTGAGCAGATCCTCGTAAACAGGCCCCATCATGCCTGGCTCAACCGTTATGGTCTGATTGGCTTCATTAAAAGACACCAACTTGTTCATGTGGGTGGAAAGGACCAGGGTCACCCCGCCCTTAGGACAGTCAAGGCCAAAGGTCACGGAACTGCCCCCCCCATAAACATGAACAGGAATCTTTTGATCATGGCAACGGCTGACAATTGCCTTTACATCCTCTTTATGGCGGGGATGGACCACCAGATCACAGATATCCCTGACCTCTTCTTTGCGCAGGCTCAATATATCTTCCATGGCTTTACCCTTGGTATATTTGAGACGGTCATAGGTTGCAACGGAACAATTTTCCCTGCCCACAATCTTTTCCAGACCCGCCAGATCCTCGGAGGACAAATTCACGGGCTGGGCATCTTTTAGGATCTGATTTCCCGTGGTTTCCATTTTGGTAAAATCGGCATCAATCAGATTCAATTCTTGTTTGATCACCTCCAAAAAACCTGTGCTGGGATTTTTAAAGGCATCTTTGTCCCCCCATTTCAGGATGGAGCGAAAAGAATTTGCAATGGGTGCGGTTTCAAGCCATTTGGGTGCAAGATCTGAATTTTGTTGGTTGTTTTTCATGGTTTTTTTCATCGTTGGGGGTATCCTGTAATTTTCTGAATTTGTGAATATAGGGGTGCAAGGGCCTTGTACATCTTCAAATAGACCTGGGTATACAATTGTCTGTAGATGGCAACATTTCCAGAGTCTGGTTCAAACACGGTTTTCACCCGGACCATACCGGCGACTGCATCATCAATTCCGGAATAAAGCCCCACCCCCTTTGCCGTAAGAATGGCTGCGCCCAGGCCAGAGGTTTCATGGGTTTCTCCTTTTACCATGGGCAGGTTGAAAATATCAGCCGTGATTTTACAGATTTCGTCACTTTGGGATGCCCCGCCGGAAACAACGGCCTTTTCAACCATTGTTTTTCCTTTTTTCTGAATCTTTTCCATGCCTTCGAAGAGGGCAAATCCCAAACCTTCAATCACAGCCCTGTACACATGATCCTTGGTGTGAACATCCCCGAATCCGATCATGGCGCCCTTGGCATCGGGGTGATCCAACCCGGGTCCCCAATAGGGCTGGACCACAAGTCCCATGGCGCCGGGGCTTGTCCGTTCAAGGCATTTGTTCAAAACTTCTTCGGCGGCTATTCCCAATTTTTGGGCCTCTTCCACCTCCTTGTGGGCAAACTCCTGTTTAAACCATGAGATCATCCAGAACCCCCTGAAGATCTCCACCTCCGGATTGTAACAACCCGGCACCGGAGCCGGATAGGGCGGCATGAAGGGAATGGTTTCAAAATATTTTTTGGCCGTGGTCTGGACCGTGGCAGTGGTACCAAAGCTTAAGGAGACCATTTCCTGGTTGGTAACCCCTGCCCCAAGGGTTTCGCACCCCTTGTCCGAACCGCAGGCAATCACCGGGGTTCCCACAGGCAATCCGGTCAGCTTTGCGGCTGGGGCAGTCACCTTCCCAATGGGATCCCCGGGCAAAATCATTGTGGGCAATTTTTCTGGTTCAATGGGAAAAAACAAACGGGTGAGAGCCCATTTGCCAGCCCATTTCTGTCGTTTATAGTCAAAGGGCAGATGACCTATTTGACTGGCGGCAGAATCTAAAAACTCTCCGGTGAGCCTGTGGTTCAAAAAACCGGAAACCTGGAGATATTTATGGGTTTTTTCCCAGATCTCCGGCTGATTCTGAATAATCCAATTACATTTTCCCTGGGCCTGGAAACCCATCACTTTTTTCTCAAGCCCGGCAAGCTTAAGCCCAAAATTCACAGGGCCTTTTGTACCGAATACCGGCCTGGCAATTCTCTGGTCCAACCAAACGATCGCAGGCCGAAGCACGTTACCGGCCCTGTCCACATTGATCATGCTGGCCCTCTGGGAGGTCACCCCCACCCCAGCAATGGATCCAAAGGCTTGGGGATGTTTGTTTTTCAGAATACGGCAGGCTGCAGCCAGGCTATCCCAATAGATGGTAGGGTCCTGCTCTGCCCAGCCAAACTGGGGACTTTGATATGGGGTATAAGACTGCTGCTCCCGGGCCAAAAGCGACCCGTCTTCAGCAAAAAGAAGGGCTCTAAGGCTTTGGGTACCGCAGTCAATTGCAAGAATTGTTTTTGTTTCCATGGCCGTCCTTCCTAAGCATCATGCTAGTTGTATGGGGTTATATTCAAACGTTTAACCGGTTTATTCTCAAAATTTATTTGGAGGCTCATTTAGGGGATTTATTTTTTGAGCAGGCGGGGCATAGGCATCCTGCCACACTTTTTCATAGGCCTTTCTTTCTTGGATCCATCTTGCATCATCCCAGGCGAGAAAAGGCTGAACCCTTGCCTGGATTTCATCCATCAGATCCATTCCCCCATTGGGTAGAAACAAGCCAATTCTCACCCGGCGGAGCAAAAGATCGGAAAGGTTGCAAACCTGTTCGTTCTGGGCAGCATGGCATAGTTCGGCCCACAACGTCTGGGTGGTGGCAATACAGGTAAAATCCGCTTCACTGCAAATGGCCACCATTTGATGAACCCTGTCCCCATAACGCCCGAAAAGGCGCTGAACAGCTTGGGGTGATAATCCTTCAGAGCAAAGGGCCAATGCTTCTTTTGCAATCTCTAATTTTCCTCCCGATGCTGCCCTGGGTTCAATTTTGGTTTTGGCATATCTGTTTTTGGAATGTCCGGGCAGATATTTTTGTGCCGCCTTGAGGGCATCCATTGCCAACAGCTGAAAGGTGGTCAGCTTCCCACCGGTGACGGTGACAAGCCCGCCCTCCTTCCAGACCACATGCTCCCTTGATTCCTTGGAGGCAGACACCTTTTTTTTGCTTAATATGGGTCTAACCCCTGCAATGGAGGCGATGCAATCATCCAGGGATACCTTAAGATCCGGCAGGATATGGGCCAGTCCGTCCATCAAATAATTGGCTTCATCCTCGGTGATACAAGGCTCCTTTGACACATCCGTTGTATGGTCCACATCCGTTGTTCCCAGGAAAAGGCAGTTCTCCCAGGGAAAGAGAAAAACCGGGCGTTTGTCCAGGGGATGGATAAAACTGATCACCCGGTCAATGGGATATAATTTTCCGGGAAAAACCAGATGACTTCCCCTGAGGGGCCGGATATGAAATCCCCGTACCGGCGACGGATGGAGGGCTTCTGCAAAGGCACCCGTGGCATTGATCACCACAGGGGTTTTTACAAGTATCCCCTCTCCTGTACGCATATCCTTCAAATGAACCCCAGCCACAGTCCCACGGGCATTCCGCTCAATGGACAGGGCTTTTGTATAATTAAAGGCCTGCCCCCCGCCGTCGCAACCGTCAAAAATCAGCCGGAGCACCAATCTCGCATCATCCACCTGGGCATCCTTGAAGCCCACTGCGGATAAAAGATGTTCCCGGCAAACCTTGGGCACCCTGTCAAGGGTTTGGCCCCTTGAAAAAATTTGATGTTGTTTTTCACCGGCCATGAGGCTGTAGAGGGACAACCCAAATTTCATGGCTCCCATGGAGGGGCCATGACCCTCATAAAGGGGCATGATAAAATTTAAAGGATCCACCAGCCCGGGATAGACAGTCAACAGCCGCTGGCGTTCCCTCACAGCCGACCGGGTCAGCAAAATTTTCCCCTCCTTAAGATAGCGCAGACCGCCGTGAACCATCTTTGAAGACCGGCTCGAGGTACCCCAGGCAAAGTCATTTGCCTCCACCAGCAAGGGGGACAGCCCCCGCCGAACCGCCTCATGAAACACACCGGCACCGGTGACACCGCCACCCACTATGACCAAATCATACGCTTTCCCAATGGACTTTTCTTCTTTCATCAGATCTCCTGCCAAAATGTCTGGGCTCGGGCCATTGTTTTCTGGACAAGCTCGTGGACTGACGCCTCTTTGTTACCAATGGCCAGGCAAAGGGCCCCATAATATTCCAGAGACATTTTTCTGGCAATTTTATTGGTAAAATACAATTGCCCCAGCCGATTATACACAGGGGCAAAATCATTGAACATCATTTTCAGAACCGAATTTTGGGTAATTGCCACCATGAGCATCTGAAGCCCCCAGTCATGGAGGGCAAATTGTTTTGCATCGGTATGAAGGCTAATGGGTGCATCCAGGTAGGCCAAAATCGCTTTGGGATCTGTAATCGTTGCCCTCTGGGCCACCCCGGGAAAAATCAGGGTCCGGGCCTCCAGAAGGTGGGCAATGATATCCGGGGAAAGGCGATTGTTAAAGCGAGACAGGGTATTCAAAACCCCCAGTCCTCCGGTGGAAAGGTAATCATTCACCCGGGTGGGCTTGCCATGGGCAATGGTGACCCACCCCTCCTTTGACAGCCGCTGGAGCACCTCCCTCAGGGTAGGCCGCGTCACCCCCAGGGACTGGGCAAGAACTCTTTCCCCAGGCAGCACATCACCGGGCCCATAGGTATTGTCTATAAGGGCTTCCAACAATTGATTTTCGGCAAACTGGGCCGGTTTCATGGGTTTTTGTGGGGGAAGGGGCATAAAATATCCTTTTTCAAAACTTTTAAGTTTCACTGGTAAGAGGTCATACCAGTGAAACTTTTCAAAGTCAAGTCTTAGATATCTACCCGATATTTGAGCACCAGAGTAAACCGCACCTGGAAAAATATCTGAATATGGAGAACATCTGAATATGATAGTATTTTTAAAAACATAGTGCTATAATTGCGAAATAAATTCCAGACGCTAGTATTTCACTACATACCCGACGCACGGATACTGGGAGATTGTTGTTTTTGCGATCACAAAAAAAATAAGCCGAATAATGAATAAGATGAAAATCCTTATTTCCACCCTGACAACCCCGGGAAAGACCACCCCAAAAAACGGAATCCAGTTCTGGCAGGAAAAAGTGCTGTTAAACCTGCTGCTGACCTGTGTGGTATTGGGATTTATTACCTGTGTCCCCAGTGTGGCCCTGTCCATCAGAGAAGGAATATGGCTCGTCGCCGTTGCTGATGTTCTAATTTTCTGCATCATTCTGGCCCTTTTTCTCAAACCCGGCCTTTCCTATACCGTCAGGGCGATGAGCGTATCCATAATTTCCTATTTTCTGGGAATGATTCTGATCATCACCCTGGGACCCTTTGGGGCAGGCCCGGTCTGGCTATTTTTCTTCCCCATCCTGACCGGGGTGCTGCTGGGTTCCAAACCCGCCTCCAGGGCACTGGTTATCAATGCAATCACCCTTGTTGGAATTGGTGTTTTAATTCAGTTCAATCTGACGGATATCCTGACCCGGTTCAATTTCAAAGTCTGGTACCTGGCAACAGAAAACCCACTGGAAAAATGGGTGGTCGTCTGTTTTAATTTCATGCTGCTAAACATACTGGCAACCCTGTCTGTTACCAGCATTTTAAATGGTCTTCACAAATCATTGCAAGAGCTTGCCATCTCGGATAGAAAACACCGTCAGATATTTGAGAACATTTTGGATGTCTATTTTGAAACCTCCCTGGACGGTATCATTCTGGAAATCAGCCCTTCTGTGGCGAAATTTTTTTCCTATTCCCAAAAAGAATTAAAGGGCCAATCCCTTAACACGATCTACCAAAACCCTGAAAAAAGAAAAAAAATGCTGGAACAACTCATTAGCACGGGCCACCTCCAGGATTATGAGATATGTCTTTTTGATAAGACCAGACAAATTCTGACCTGTTCAGTAAACGCCAGACTCCTCAGGGATAAAAACAATAATCCTGAAAGAATTATTGGTATTTTCAGGGATATTACCGAACAAAAGGCCATGGGAATCAAAAAGAAAGAGCTTGAGGAACGCCTGAACAGGTCCAAAAAGATGGAAGCCTTAGGACTGCTGGCCGGTGGGGTGGCCCATGATCTCAATAATGTGCTGTCCGGCATTGTCACCTACCCGGAACTCCTTTTAATGGACCTGGAGCCAAACAGCCCCATGGCAAAGTCCCTGGGTATCATCCATGACTCTGGACTCCGGGCCACGGAAATTGTCCAGGATCTTTTGACCCTTGCAAGGCGGGGGGTGATCACCCGGGAAGTAGTTGATCTCAATAAAATTACCGAAGAATTTTTACGGACACCTGAATATGAAAAAATTCTGGCCTTTCACCCCCATTTGATGGTGAAAAAAAACATTTCTGCAACGGTTCCCTTCATAAAAGGATCTGCCATCCACCTTCAGAAAACCATCATGAATCTTATCGCCAATGCAGCCGAAGCAATGATTGATAGCGGAACGATTCAAATTTCAACTGTGAATCGTTGCCTGGACAAACCGGTAAAAGGATATGACCAGGTCAGGCCCGGAAACTATATTATTTTGTCTGTTGAAGACCAGGGAATGGGAATTGATCCCGACGACATGAAACGTATTTTTGAGCCCTTTTTCACCAAAAAGGTGATGGGCCGAAGCGGCACTGGACTTGGTATGTCGGTTGTCTGGGGAACTGTCCAGGATCATGGTGCATATATAGACGTTATTTCCCATCCAGATTCAGGAGCCCGGTTTGACCTTTATTTCCCGGTAACAGATGACAGGATTGAACACACTTCCAACCTGATCCATCTGGATAATTTAGTAGGCAGCAAAGAAAAAATACTCATTGTCGACGATGTGCCCGAGCAACGGCAAATTGCAAAAATTCTTCTTGAAAGGCTCGGATACGAGGCCGTCTCAGTTGCCAGCGGAGAAGCGGCTGTTGAATACCTTAAATCAAATGATGCAGACCTTTTGCTCCTGGATATGATCATGGATCCCGGCATTGACGGCCTTGAAACCTTTCGCCAAATCCGCCAATTCAAACCAGACCAGAAGGCAATCATTGCCAGTGGTTTTTCCCAGAGCCAACAGGTCAAAAAAACGCTGGATCTGGGGGCAGGCCAATATATCAAAAAACCCTATACCATTGAAAAAATCGGGATAGTCGTTCAAAAAGAGTTGTCCCGGATTGTTTGAAAAATCTATTTTTTATCCGGCTTTTTATCCGGCCTATTCCCTTTTTTGGAAAGCCATTTGACCAATATTTTAGATAAATCCTTGGGTTTCACAGGCTTGGTCAAATAATCATTCATCCCGACTTTCAGGCATTTATCCCGGGCTCCTTTCATGGCGTGGGCCGTGAGGGCGATGATCGGCACATGTTGATTTTTTACCCAGGTTTTTGGATCCCGTATCCTGAGGGTGGCATCATACCCGTCCAATTCCGGCATCTGACAGTCCATCAATACAAGGTCATAATATGTTTTTTGCAAGGCCTTTACCGCATCCAACCCGTTTTTGACCAAATCTGCCCGATATCCCATCTTGCTCAAAATTTTCAAGGCAACCTTCTGGTTGATCAAATTGTCCTCGGCCAGAAGAATACGCACCCGGCGCCGGTCATCCTCGGACAAAGAGTGGCGGGTGATAATTTCATCAACCCTTTCTCCCCGAGTCAGGTTTAATCTGCCGCAGATCCTTACCAGGCAGGCATGCAAGGGCGCCATCTTCACCGGCTTGGTAAGATAGGCGGCAAACCCTATTTTTTCAATCACCCTGACATCTCCCCGTTCTCCCATGGAGGTCATCATCACCAGGATGGTTTTGTCAATCAGAAGATTTGCCTTTATCCTTTCCCCCAGGTGTTTCCCGCTCATCTCCGGCATCTGCATATCAATAATAGCGATATCAAAGGGCTTGTTTGCCCGGGCTGCAGACAAAAGCATTTCCAATGCCTCGGGCCCGGCCGAGGCTTGGTCATATTTGCATTTCCACAGCTTCAATTGTTCCCTCAGGACTAACCGGTTGGTCCTATTGTCATCCACGATGAGGATATACTTTCCCCGGATATCCTCGGAAAGGGGAAGGGGCCTTGCCTGAATAGCCTGTTTTTCAAACTCAGCCGCAAACCAGAATTCAGAACCAAACCCTTCCCGACTTTTCACACCGGTGGTTCCCCCCATCAGTTCAGCCAGTCTTTTTGAGATGGTCAACCCAAGCCCTGTTCCCCCATATTTTCGAGTGGCGGAATTGTCCACCTGGGAGAAAGATTTGAAAAGCCGATCCATCTTGCCCTCTGGAATTCCAATCCCTGTATCTGTCACCACAAAACGGATTCGAACCCTTTCCCTGGACTCTTCCTCCACGTCAACCGAGACAACGACCTCCCCTCTTTTTGTAAACTTAACGCCATTGGAGATGAGGTTTATCAAAATCTGCCGCACCCGCCCCGGATCTCCCCGCAAAAGGGAAGGCACATCGGGATGGATCACGGTTACATATTCCAATCCCTTTTCCTGGGCTTTGACAGCCGCCAGATCCCCCACCCCATCCAAGGTTACCCTCAAATCAAAATCGATGGTTTCAATATCCAGCTTACCAGCCTCAATCTTAGAATAATCAAGGATATCATTTATCAGCACCAAAAGAGCATTTCCGCTTGTCTGGATAATCTGGGCAAACTCCTCTTGCTCCGAGGTCAATTCAGTCCCCAAAAGCAGCTCAGTCATGCCGATCACTCCGTTCATTGGGGTCCGAATCTCATGGCTCATATTGGCCAGAAACTGACTTTTGGCCTGGTTGGCAGCCTCGGCTGTGTCCCGCTCTATTTTAAGTTGTTCCGCCTTTTGTTTTTCTGTTATATCCTCCACAATACCTTCATAGAACCAGTCATCGGCTTCGGGGTCAGAAATCACATTTGCAGAGATACTCACGGTTAGGGGATGACCTTTTTGATGCCGGTACCGGGTCAAAAAACCCGTCACTGTATCCTGGCGGATCAATTGGGCAAGCAGGATCTCTTGATCCTGGGGATGAACATACAATTGAAGACCGATATTTTGAATCTGGGCCATCAATCGAGCAGGGGTATCATACCCCAGCATTTTTGCAAGGGATTTGTTAACCGTTATAAATTCCCCTTCAAAGGTGGCCTGAAAAATACCCTGGGCTGAATTGTCAAAAATCCCCCGGTATTTTTTTTCCGATAACGCCAGTTGTTCTTGACGGCTGATATCGGATATCCATGCATCAATCATCTGGGCGGCTACCCTGGCCAGCGGCTTAGCAAGATCAAGGGGACCTGTGATACCAAACCCCCCCACCTTTTGGCCATCCACCAGAATAGGACAGCAGTATCCTTCCCTTACCAGAGAATTGGCGGATGCCTCCTTGGCGGTTACTGCATATTCCGCCACAAGACCTGTCATGATTTTCCGGGCGCCATCATGGAAATCCCCCACCCGGGACTCATCAGTGGCCTGGATAATAATACCCTGATCATCATAGATCAAAACCGGGAATCCTGTTTCCATAAAAACCCGGGAGATGAACCGCTCTGTAATCGCAACTATTTTAGCTGAAAGCGCCATAAAAACCTTTCTTATGTTTTATGCTATCAGCCTCGAGTATATACAAAAAAATGAACTATATCAAAAGAAATTCCTTTTCCTCCCTGGCCGCCTGCCACCCCTTAATCCTCCTTCACTCCGTGGGTGAGGGCAAACTTTTCAAACATTCGGACAATACCGGTGACAAGCCCGTAAATCATACCAATTCCGGCATTCTTTGACGCACTTGAATCAAAGAACAGATGCAGATCAGATTCCATCCCCTCTTCGGGCTTCCAATAGCAAATGAGCAGGGGCAGCCTGGGCAAAGGGTACAATACAAGGGAGATATCGGATTCATAATGGGTGTCCACTTTTTTCCCGCTGAAAATCAGGATCAGATCTTCAAACAGGTTGGGGTAGGTATCTGCAATTTTCTTCAAGGGTTTTTCCGACCGCTGGACAAAAAGGCCATTCATCTCCCAGCCATTTTCAAGCTCTCTGAAGGGCACCCATTTGCCCGTCAAAGGCACTCCCTGGCAATTAAGTGCATAATTTAGGACCGGCGTTGCGATCCCGGGATTAATATGGATATCAGACTTAATTTGACCGTCATTATCCAGGGAGAGAGGTTTCCCAAAGATTCTCAGTTCCAGTCGCCCCTTGATAAATGTCCCCCCTGTCCTCTGGGCGGCATGGGAAAGGTCCAGGGTTTTTAATTGCTGTTTCAAGGCAAGCAATGCACCCTCCTGATCAGCCTCCCGGGGCAAGGATCTCCCCTTCCCCTCTCCCTTGTATTTTTCAACCAACTCAGGATCAAGGACAGGACACTGATCCAGGGAGCGTTGTCCCAGAAAAACCTTTGCGGCAAAGGCAAGGCAGGTTGATTCATTACATTTTTTACAATTGGATTTTTCAAGAAGTTTAAAAACTTCCATGGCATTGGCAAATTGTGACATATTTTATTCCTCCGGTGTCATTGGGTTTTGGAGTACTGATGAAACTTGCCATTCCTCGCACAATCCTCAGGCAAAATACATCACCCAAATGGGGGATTTTACAAAACAATTAAATAATCCCATGGCGGGCTGCCCAGACAACAGCCTGGGTCCTGTAATTACATGAAGGGTAACCCAAAAAGATTTGGTTCCCGCCTTTATCCACCAATTATCAGGTGGCATGCGCCAGAGGGCCATGATCGCCATGGCATTGTCCTGTGATCCTGAAATCCTCATTGCAGACGAACCCACCACAGCCCTGGATGTCACGGTCCAGGCCCAGATCCTGGATCTGATGAAACGGCTGAAAATAAATTTTAATACGGCTATTCTCATGATCACCCATGATCTGGGGGTAATTGCCAATATTGCTGACCGGGTGATGGTCATGTATGCAGGAAACCCGTGGAATCCGCTTCCTCCCTGAAAATATTCGAGAATCCCTGCCAGGTTATGAAACTCATTGTCCATATGCTAACAGAGAGAATACGTCAGGTGCCAATGCGGTCCTGTTCACCCAGAATATAGGTAAATAATTTTGGGGTCATATCCCCATAGAGCTTTATGGCCTCATGATTGATGGGAATATTTATATATTGCATCAACAACCTGTCTTCTCCGTTATGGATATGGGGCATGATGCCGGCAAAGGACAGGCCTGTTTTCTCAAGCTGGTCAACCAATAAGGGCAAATGGCTGCTCTCCAGCGGCAAAAAGGAATAAACCGCATCCATCCGTTTTCGTTTGCAGTCTGCCAATGCTGTTGCGACTTCCGAGGCAGTGTCCTTGCCGATGGTATGGACGATAATAAAGGCTGCATTATGTTCCGCCGGCATCGGGAAAACGCTTATACTGGATGGGCCCTTGGCCGGTGTCGGGTCTCCTGGTTCAAAAAGCCTCGGCAGTTCAAGCCATCCGTATATATCATTAACCATGTCCTGGTGGTGGGCCGGCACAAAAACGGTTCTTGGGGAACGGTCAAAGGCATAATAATGATTCACCACCGAACCCTTTTCCTGGGTAGACGTCGCCAATTGCCTTGCCTGAAGACCTGCGGCGGCAATGCCCATGAATAATCCGCAGGGTCTTGATCCCAGAGTGTGCATGCCTTGCTGTGAAAAAGGATGGGTGGTTACCGAACAATCAAACATACCGGAACAATTGGTCTCTTTTGCAATATCCAGAGCCTTCTTCCCCAGGGAGAGTGCCAGGCCGCTATTGCGATAGGCCGGATCCACAAATGCCAGGCCCAACTCAGGTACTTTGACCAGGGGATCATGGTGTTTAAGGCCAATATGACCCATTATCGCATTCCTGTCCGGATCCAGGGCCACAATGGATATCAGTTCTCCATCTTCGATTTTTTGGGTGAAGGTGTCAATATCGTAGAGAATCTCTTCCTGGGTGTATCCATAACATTTCCAGGCCAATCGTATGACCTCGTTGAGTTCATCGGGGTTTGTAAGGCGGATGACGGCCTCTTTAGCAAGGGTATACCGGGGGCTCTCCTTGACAGTATTTAGCGCTAAAAGTCCTTTGGGCAGGGTGCCGGGTTTAAGGTGTTTGGTCAGACGGGTCTCTTTGCCTTTTCGTCCGTGGACAAGATGCTCCACCTTGTCCATGCCGTGGTGCATGAGCATCATGCCCAGTCCGGGCTTGTCCATTTTATCCATGGTTCCAGGGGTATAGGTATCCCCCCTTCGCCGGTCAAAGGGGATACCTTTTTCCCTTATGGAGATGATCAAAGATACATCAATGACAAGAAACTCTACAGTGATATGGTCATCTATCTGCACCGGGCCTGAAAAATGTGTTACAGCATTGCTGAATGCTTCTTCCACAGCAACTTTAAGGGCATACACCTCTTTGTCATTCAGTGCCAGAAGATGCCCAACCTGGCCTGTATATTCTATCACCCCCCTCATCATGCAAAGATGGATCGGAACCACGAGTTTTCCCAAAAAATGTGTACCTGACTTCTGGTTACTGGTTTGCATGGTTTTTAATTACCTTTTTTAAGTTATTTTGGATTTGATGTTTTGCCGATGAAGGGCAATAGCAGCAGTGACGTCAGAAGAGTTATACCGGCACACCAGACCAGAATGGTTGACGGCCCGAACCCGTTGGTGACGGCCAGGCCGCCCACAAGGGGGCCCAAAAAAAAGCCGGCATCCACCATCTCCAGCATAAGGTTGGTGTTTAATCCCCGGTATCGGGGTTCTGAAACCATAAACATGAGGCCGTTCAAAAGAGGGGAAGCGGCACCCATGCCCATTCCATATAAGATGGCAATGCCATAGAAGGGCACGGCTGAATCCACAAATCCCAGCAGCCCCAATCCCGTGGCAAACACCCCAAGGCTGAGAATGCCCATGACTCCCTTATCATAGATATCAAACAAGGCCCCGAAAAAAAATCTGACGAGAATCATCACAATGGTGGACAGGGTAAAGAATAGTCCGACATCACCAAATTCAAGTTCAAGGACAAATGTTTTCAGGAAAAAAAAAATCAGGGCATATACAGAGAAAACAAGGCCATTGGACAGTAGCAGCAAGCATATTTTCGGTTGTCTAATATTGGCCCAAAGGCTTCCTTCTGGCAGTTTTTCAGGAACAAAACTCTCTTTGCCGGCGTCCTGCCTGGACAACTTTTTGGAAAGGGGTATCAGCAGCAGTGCGCAGGGCAACATGAGCAGCGCAGTGTAAGAATAGACCCTGTGCTGGATCACCGGGGCAAATCCGCTTTCCAGAAACAGGGGGACAATGGCATAGGGTAATAATGTCATAATGGATATGATGCCAAATCCCTGGCCGCTGTTCCTGGGCGGCATGAACACCATCAGCAATGTTACGGATGAAGACATGAGGGTCACATAGGCCGCACCGTGGAAAATCCGAAGCAGAACCATAAAAACCAAAGAAGTTGCACTGGCATAGAGGCACAGACTGATGACAATCATGAACAGTCCCAGACCGATCCCCTTAATTGCGTTTTGGGGGCCGAGAAAAGGACTTATTATGGGACGAAAGATAAGGGCACTGGCAGGCAACAGGCCGATCAGCATGCCCCGGTAGTGTTCGGGAATGGGAAGGGTAGCCAAATAATTGTAGAAGCTGTAGAAAACGGCAAGATTGCAAAATGCAAACAATACAAGGACATTCAGGGTTATGAAGCCAAAATTTAACAGCCGGTGGCCGGGTTCCATTCAACACCTATGTTTTTTTTGTTAATTCATCCCAAACAACTCCCAGCAACCAGAACCATTCTAAAATACAGTTAATTATGGACTTTCTCTCGGATTGTTCTTTGTTTTTGGAAGGGTATTTAATACTTTTTCTTTGGAATAGCAAGTTTCTGTCCCTGAGCCGATAATTATGATAAGTCTTGCCTGTGTATTTAAGGTATGGGGTTAAAAAATTGAGTGCAACACAAAAGGTGTTTGTTGCAATGAAGCCGTGACATGGCGTGCCAATGAATATATGGGAAAAATGACAATAGTCTTGGAAAAGAACTCTTATGAACGACACATTTATAACTGCTTTAAAAAACAATGATTTACCAGCATTAAAGGCAATCCCTAAAAGTGATCTTCACAACCATGGTATCTTTGGGGGGAATATTTTAGATGTTGGAAAACTTGTAAATAAAGAATTGTTTTGTCTGAAACATAAAATAAAGACTCTGGACGAGATGGCAGGTTGGACCATGAATCAAATTTTACCAGATCTATACAGCAGACAAGGATTTATTTCATTACTGGAAGCGGCCATGAAGCAGGCCAAAGCAGATGGGATCACAATTTTAGAAATGAGTATTGATTCGTGCTTGATCGATCTTTTTGTTGGAAATGAGATGGACGCCTTTGTTTCAGATATCAAGGAGATCAAAAACAGGGTTGCACCAGATCTTAACTTGAGACCTGAACTGGGTATAAAATGGGAAAAAAATATTGAGATTTTGTATGGCAGGATCGACACCTACCTGGCGACTGATTTTTTCAAGACCATTGACCTCTATGGCCCGGAAAAAGCCCAGCCCATAGAATTGTTTGATACAATCTATAAAAAAGCCCATGGCAAAGGATTGAAATTAAAAGCACATATCGGGGAATTCGGAACACCGGGAGATATGCTTGAAGTCATTGACAAGTTGCAGGTGACAGCAATCCAACACGGTATTGCTGCAGCAAATTCTTCGGTGGTAATGCAACTATTGGCAGACAAACAAATTCAGCTGAACTTATGTCCAACCAGCAATATAATGTTATCAAGAGTACCTGCCATGGCAAAACACCCCATTAGAACCTTGTATGATAATGGCGTCAAGGTGACCATAAACAGTGATGATATGTTAATCTTCGGTTCCAGTGTATCTGAAGAATATTTGAAATTGTATAATTCCGGGGTAATGACTGCCCAGGAACTAAATGATATCCGATTGATTGGACTGGATAATTGACGCCCATCCATTCACACAAGCAGGGTATATTGTAAAGAATCTAACAATCACAATCTGATCCTCCCCAAAGAAATTGAGGTTGAGTTAAGCTGATTTTATGAATGTTAAATAAGGGGTTATTTGTAGTGAACCAGTGTCTTTATCGGAAGGAATAATATCAAAGGTTTCCCATTGAGGGAGATAAATCCAAACTGTTCATAGTATTCTTTGGTATGGTTATCTTTTGCGTCGACAAAGAGTCCAATTATGCCAACATTTTCTGAAATAAGAATGACTTTTTCAACAGCACTCCCTATTAAATAATTTCCATAGCCTTTGTGCTGGTATTCTTTTGATACAGCAAGTCTCGCCAGTTTTAAAGCAGGAACTTGATCTGGATATTTTTTAGCGATAATAGGTGGTAAGTAATCCGTTTCAACTTCACAAATCGACAGGGTGTAAAATCCAAGGATTTCTTTAAAGTTTTCATCATTAATCAACACAAAGGTGCGGGACATACCTTTAGTAATGTGTTGTCTGGTAGTCTTTTGCAGAAATATATTTAATTGGGTGTTTCCACAGTCAAACCGCATTCTGTCATGCGATTTATCCAAAAGTTCGATCTTTATCATTTCAAATCCTGCTTATACTGTTTCATTGCTTGAGCCAGTTTGGGATTCGCCTTTGGAGGGTTTTCAATCAATTCAAACAAATGCCGAGCAGATTGTATATTTAACCTAATTTTATTTTCTTGTTCAATAATGGCCTGGGCTTTTTCAAGCGCTGCATGTACTATAAATTGATTTAATGTAGATCCTGTGATTTCCGATGCCTCGGTTAATGTGTTATAGACATTAGGTGATATCCGCGCTGAGACACGAGCGGTTTTAGTTTCAGCTTTCATTTTTTAATCCTCCCCTAATCATTTGTATTTTATGGTTTGCTTTTCAGTTGTTCCATATATAATATGTCATTGGTGCCATTTTGGCAACAAATTTACATAGACATGGCGGAATACATGAGGGTGGACATGTTTTTTAAACTTCAGGCGTTTCAAAGTCGTTCGCAGGACACCTTGAACCCCACTGCCACTGACATGCTTTTTGGTATATGGAGCATTCTTACCGCCGTTGCGGCCCAAGGCAGGGATATGCACAAGCCCCCTGTCGGAAAGAATATCTTTAACCTGAAGTATTGTGGCTTCCCTCAACCGCATCTCCATGGAATATAATGTCAGATAAAAAGCATGGCTTTGAACAGTAGGAAGGGCATAAATAATCTTTCTGACTTCCTCCAGACTCAGAATAGTCGGTAAGGTTTATTCACGCTTCCATTTGATGTTTTTAAAAATGGTCCATGACCGGACCAGTGTTCGGGTAAAAAAATGCTGAATGCCGGAGTAACTGATCCGCAGTGTAGCGGCACTCCAGCCGAACTCATTCTGGCAGCAAAGCCAGTATTTATGGAGCTGTTCTTCAGTGATATATTCTAAAGGTTTATTGTAAAAGCGCTGTAGTTTTAAAACTGCGCTGCTATAGGATTGAATACTCTGCTTAGCATAACCGGCTAACTGAAGATCTTCCTTAAAACGTTTAATTAAATGGCTCATGGTATCTTCCTTTCTTTGTTAACCTTGTCGGGTAGAAGACACCGACCTGTAAGCCGGTATGAAGATACCATGAGCCATTTGGATTAAGCAATATTGCTTGAATAGGCAACTCTGCCGCCTAGCGGCTTACTTGAACAACTGCATGAACTCGGACTGTTAAAAGAAAAAAAAATGATGAGCTATTCAAAAAAAGAAATCCATGAAAAATTATTTCAAACATTCATGAAATACAAAAACCGATACAAAAACCCTCCAAAATCAAAGCAAATGGCATGTATGTGGTCGATAGCTAATCCTCCTGACATAATTGAAGACACACCGCCATTTATTGATATTGAAAAAACTTTTGATATATCAATTGACGATGACGAATGCTTCGAATTGTATGACATGGATCTTGATGAAGCTACTGAAAAAATAGTAAGTATGATAAAATCATAAATATCAGAAATGGAGACCGAGTTAAATCAGTTTTGAAATATTATTCAACAAGACAAATGAAGCGAACGAACTTCTTATTTGAAGTGTTAGACCCATAGTAATATTAATTTTTAAACGGTGACTAATTTGACGAAAAAGAATCTATTCCAGATGGATTTAATAAAAAATAAGTACCATATTTTTAATCCAGGAAATGCTAAGAAAAAAGGATATTATCCAAGAGAATTATTACAAATGATTGAGGAGTTACCAAATTTTGAGAAGGAGTTTAGTATAGAGGTTGGGGAAATATATACCGTCC